>NZ_JBWJOX010000007.1:0-231673 GCF_056393195.1 Stenotrophomonas sp. Steno-C18
TTTCAATCGTCGCCATTGTCTTCTCCTGTGGGCTCAGCCGGCGTCTTCGCCGTAGAACCGGTCATGCATCTTGTCGAGCGCGCGTTCGATGCCCTCGTAGCGCTTCTCGTATTTTTTGTCCTTGCTGTGCGCCAGCTCGACCAGCAGCGCAGCCTGCTCCAGCAGCTCCGCCAGTTGGCCGCAACCGGGCCGCAACCCGCTGTAACGCTCGCCGTTGATGGTGAAGGACACCACCTCGCCATCGGTCACCGGTGCACGCGCAGCCACTTCGGGCGTGGCCAGGGCACTGGCCCATGCCGCCACCAGGCGCTGGGCCAGTGCATCGGGCAGGGGTGCCTGGGCGAACTCCGGCGACTGGTCCAGGCGCAGGTTCACCCCGCCACGGCTGGCACCGCCGTCCCAGTTGTAGATGCGCTTGTCGGCCTGGCCGGCCAGCACCTGCCACTGGCTGCTGCCGGCGTCGCGCCGCAGCAGCACCTGGGTCTCCACGCCCCGCGCCGGCAACACCAGCAGCGACAGACCGTCTTCGGCCTGGCCCCCCAGCAGTTGCGCGGCGGCCTGGCCGTAGTTGCCCACCGCCGGCGGCCAGCCTTCGCCGACCACTGCTTCGCACTGGCGAGCAGCCAGGGCCGGCGAGGATGCCAGCCCCAGCAACGCGATCAACAGCGCCCGCTTGAGCGCGGCCGATGTCACAGCAGCACGCGCCGCATATCGGCCAGCACCTGCGACAGGTACGTGGTGAAGCGTGCGGCCAGCGCGCCGTCGATGACGCGGTGGTCGTAGCTCAGCGACAGCGGCAGCAGCAGCTTGGGGGCGAATTCCTTGCCGTTCCAGACCGGCTGGATCGAGGACTTGGACACGCCCAGGATGGCCACTTCCGGTGCATTGACGATCGGGGTGAAGGCGGTGCCGCCGATGCCCCCCAACGAGCTGATCGAGAAGCAGCCGCCGCTCATGTCAGCCGGGCCGAGCTTGCCGTCGCGCGCCTTCTTCGCCAGCTCGCCGGTTTCCTGCGCGATCTGCACCACACCCTTCTTGTCCACGTCGCGGATCACCGGCACGACCAGCCCGTTCGGCGTGTCGGCGGCGAAGCCGATGTGGAAGTACTTCTTCAGGGTGAGGTTCTCGCCGCTGGCATCGAGCGAGGCGTTGAACTCGGGGAACTTCTTCAGCGCCGCGGCGCTGGCCTTGATCAGGAAGGCGAGCATGGTCAGCTTGATGCCGGCCTTCTCGTTCTCCTTGTTCAGCGCCACGCGCAGGGCTTCCAGCTCGGTGATGTCGGCCTGGTCGAACTGGGTGACGTGCGGGATCATCGCCCAGTTGCGGGCCAGGTTGGCGCCGGAGATCTTCTTGATGCGCGACAGCGGCTGCACCTCGGTCTCGCCGAACTTGCTGAAGTCCACCTTCGGCCACGGCAGCAGGTTCAGGCCACCGCCGGCGGCGGCCGGTGCGGCACCGGCCACGGCCACGCCACCGCTCAGGGCGCCCTTGACGAACTTCTGCACGTCGGCCTTGGTGATGCGGCCGCCCTTCTCGCTGCCCCCCACCTGGGCCAGGTCCACGCCCAGCTCACGGGCGAACACGCGCACTGCAGGGCTGGCATACGGCACCTTGGACGGCAACACGCCTTCGGCGTTGAACTGCACCGGCGGGGTCGCCGGGGTGCCGGCCGGCAGCGCGTCCTCCTGCTGGATCTCGCGCTGGGCCAGCTTGTCGGCCACCGGGGCAACAGCCACCGGCTCGACCTTGGCACCGGTCTCGGCGGTCGGCTCGACCTTGGCCGGCGCGGCCGGGGCAGCAGCGGCGGCCGGCTTGGCGGCGCTCTCCTCGGCCACTTCGATCACGGCCACGACCTTGCCCTCGGACAGGGTGTCACCCACCTTGACCTTGAGTTCCTTGACCACGCCGGCATAGGCGGACGGCACTTCCATCGTGGCCTTGTCCGATTCCAGCGTGACCAGGCCCTGGTCCTTCTTCACCGTGTCGCCGACGGCAACCAGGATCTCGATCACCGGAATGTCGCTGTAGTCACCGATATCGGGGACAAGTGCTTCCTTGATTTCGGCCATGAATAACTCCAGCAACAGTGAGGGAATCTCCTATTGTGGCGTCCCCGGGCCGCAGCGCCAACCGCCTCCACTGAATTCGCCTACGTATGTCCCTGGACAGCCACGCCCCAAGCCCGGCCGGGCGCGACGGTTGTCCCAGCCAGGTCATCAATACTGACCCGAACGGTTGTCCCTGATGTCCTGCCCGTCAACGGCCACGGGCCGTTGGGCCAGCTTGCGCGCCGGTTTCCAGCCACGGCTGCAGTGGCGCCCAGGCCGCGCACAGGCGCGGCAATGTCCATGCCGCGTTGGCCGGACTGGTGGAAGGCAGCGCCAGCACCGGCAGCGCAGCCGCCAAAGGCGGCAAAGCCGGGGACACCCAGCGCCGGAACGCCGCGGCGGCCGCACCGCCATTGCAGGCGATGGCGCGCAGCCCGGGCAGGCCCTGGATCAGCGCCGGCAGCGCATTGGGCACTTCGCTGCCCCGCTCGATGGCCGCATCCAGGCTGCCACTGCGCCGGCACTGGCCGATCACGTCCCAGACGCCGACCCCGGACTGCAACAGGCAGTGCAGGCGCTGCGTGTACTCCAGCGCGGGATCGAATCCGCACAACGCGCCCATCAACGGCCAGAAGCGGTTGCGCGGATGCGCGTAGTAACGCGCCTGCTGCAGTGACACCGCGCCCGGCATCGAACCCAGCACCAGCACCCGGCAATCCGCATTCACCTGCGCAGGCAATCCGTGCAGTAGCTGTTCGTCCATCACGCGCGCCACAACATCGTGAACGGACTTTGGGTGGTTTGTCCCGATTTCATGGGGTTTCGTCCATTGCTTACTGAACGCATGCACAGAAAAAACCCCATGCGTACAGAGCGATTCATCTTCGCATCGCTAGGGTTTGCCACGCCCCGCAACGAGGGCCTCGAAAACAACAATGTCCCGATAGAGAGACGAGGAGTTTGTCATGCGTTCGATCAAGATTCTGAGCCTTGCCACCCTGGGCGCACTTGCGCTTTCTTCCACTGCGTTCGCGCAGGACGGCACGGCTGACACTGCATCGGGCAAGCATTTTGCCGTGGTTGGCGGCGTTGCGCTGCTGCAGCCCAAGAGCGATCCGGTGGACGGCATCGACAAGTTCGATGGCGGCCCGGCCCCGACGCTGAGCGCCAGCTACTACTTCAACGACAACATCGCCGTGGAACTGTGGGGTGCTGCCGACAAGTTCAACCACCGCGTGCGCACCGATGGTGGCGCCAAGGCCGGCTCGGTCGAGCAGCAGCCGATCGCGCTGAGCGCGCAGTACCACTTCGGCGCGGCTGACAACGTGTTCCGCCCGTTCGTGGGCGTGGGCTACTACGAGTCGAACTTCAGCAACGAGAAGATCGATGGCCTGTCCGGCACCGGCGACCACGTCGCCGTGGAAACCGCCAAGGGCGCCATCGGCACCGTCGGCGTGGACATGAACATCAACTCCACCTGGTTCGCCCGTGCCGATGCACGCTACATGCACGCCCGTCCGGAACTGCGCGTCGCTGGCGCCGGCACCGGTCAGGACCTGAAGCTGGACCCGTGGACCGTGGGCTTTGGTATCGGCGCCCGCTTCTGATTCCTCCAGAACAAAGCAGCGGTTGATCCAACAGGCACGGACCGTTCGCGGTCCGTGCCTGTCTTCGTTCACGCAGCCGCAGGGCGGCTTCACGGGGTGCCGTCTTCGCTCCATTGCAGGGCGAGGTAGTCGAAGCCGGATTGCAGGCGTGGCTTGATCACGTCGAAGAACGGCGAGACGTCGAAGTCGCGCGGCGTGTACAGGCTGTAGTTGCGGATGTGCAGGATCTCCAGCCGCTGTTCGCGGCCACCGGCCTGCTCCAGCACCGTTTCGATCTCGGGCAGGATCGGGTAGCGGATCGACTCGAATGCCTGCGCCAGCAAGGTCGAGCAGATCGCCTTGGTCGGTTCGCCGCTGCCCAGCGCGATCAGGCGCCGGCGCATGTTGCCGGGCACGGGCGGCTGGCGGATCAGGTAACGGGCCAGGTCGAACACGTTCTTCAGGTCGTAGCTGTAGCCCAGCCGTGCACGCATGAATGCGACCAGTTGTTCCACCACCATCGGCGCCAGCCCCTGTGGACGGCAGATGCGCGTGTGCTGGTGGGCGAACTCGCTGAGCGGAATGCGCCGCACGCCCTGCTCCACGTCCACGTCGATCAGCATCGGCTGCGGCCGCCCGCCTTCGTGCAATGGCTCCTCGCCGATGTACAGCGCGGCGTGCGACCAGGTGGACTGGGTGAGGTACTTGATCGCCGTGGCGAAGCGGCTGTTGCCTTCCACCAGCAGCACGTCGCCGCGTCGCAGCGTCCGCGCCAGCAACGCCGGGTCGCTGGTGGACGGCCGCATCTGGCGACGCCGTGGCTGGGCGAGGAAATGCGCCATCCGGCGTCCCAGCAGGTTCAACACGCCCATGGATACCCCCGGCAGGATCGTTGCACCAGCCTACCGGCAGCCCGGCGTGGCCGCCATGGATCAGCGCATGCTGCGGTCGTGGCGACGGTAGCGCAGGTGATGCCGTACCCGTCGCCGCAGCAACAGTGCGTACATGCCGGCATAGCCCAGCAGCAGGGCCGCCATCGCCAGCAGGCCGGCATGGCTGAGCCAGCCGCTTTGCGGCCAGGCCACGCCGTTCACCGAGGCCTGCCATCCCTGCACCAGGCCTGCCACCAGGCGCACCACGATCATCAGGGTCAACAGCAGCACCAGCGCCGTGCTGGGCTTGTAGAACAGCACGTCCGGACCCGGGTCGAACCGCGTGAGCCGGTAGCCCAGCACGCCGACCAGCAGCCCCACCAGCCATCCCAGGGCGGCATAGGCCCAGGCGTTGGTCCACCAGAAGCCGGCGATGGCGGTGAACACCACGAACATCACGGTCGAGACCAGCGTGCCCCAGAAATTGAAGGTGACCAGCCAGGGCCGCGCCTGGCGTCGCGCGCCACCATTGCGCACGCGCTGCCACAGCGACAGCGGCAACAGCAGCAGCGTGATCGCAACGAAGACCAGCAGCCCCAACGGCAGGGCGAACAGCATCGGCATGGTGTCAGGGTCCGTTCGTGATGCAGCGGGAACGGGGAGCATAGGCCGGCGCGCGTGATGGCCGGTAGAGCGGAGCCATGCCCCGCCGGGACTTCACCGGGCACGCCCCTGCCGCGCGTGGCCCGGCACGAGCGGTGCGTGGGTCAGAACGCCGGCAGTACCGCGCCCTTGTACTTCTGCTCGATGAAGGCCTTCACTTCCGGGCTGGTCAGGGCCTTGGCCAGCTTCTGCACGCGGGCGTCGTCCTTGTTGTCCGGGCGCGCGACCAGGAAATTCACGTAGGGCGAATCGCTGCTCTCGATGGCCAGCGCATCCTTGGTCGGGTTCAGGCCCGCATCCAGCGCGTAGTTGGTGTTGATCAGGGCCAGGTCGACCTGGTCGAGCACGCGCGGCAGCATCGCCGAGTCCAGCTCGCGGAACTTCAGGCCCTTGGGGTTCTCGACGATGTCACGCTGGGTGGACAGTGCGTTGGACGGGTCCTTGAGCTTGATGACGCCGGCCTTGTCCAGCAGGATCAGCGCGCGGCTGTTGTTGCTGGGGTCGTTCGGGATCACCACGTCGGCGCCGCTGGGCAGTTCGGCCAGCGAGGTGAAGCGACGCGAATAGGCACCGAACGGCTCGATGTGCACGCCGGTGACGGTGACCAGGTCGGTCTTGCGGTCACGGTTGTAGGCCTGCAGGTACGGCTCGGTCTGGAAGTAGTTCACGTCCACCTGCTTCTGCACCAGCTGGTCGTTGGGCTGCACGTAGTCGTTGAACACGCGCACGTCGAGCGTGACGCCTTCCTTCTGCATCAGCGGCTTGACCACTTCCAGGATCTCGGCGTGCGGCACCGCGGTGGCCGCGACCACCAGCTTGGACTCATCCGCGGCCGGCTTGCCGCAGGCCGAAAGCGCCAGCGCGGCGGCGAACAGGGGGAAGGCGAGCAGCTTTTTCATAGGAATCAGGATCCCGTGGGGAAGGATGGTGGACGGCATACCGTAACAGGCCCACCGCGCGGACGACGCACGGCCGGGCGCGGCTTACTTGCGGCTGTAGTGCGCGACCAGCCGGTCGCCGGCCATCTGCAGCAACTGGACCAGCACCAGCAGCAGCACCACGGTGACCAGCGCCACGTCGGTATGCGAGCGCTGGTAGCCGTCGCGGAAGGCCAGGTCGCCCAGGCCACCGGAACCGATCGCACCGCCCATCGCGGTGAAGCCGATCAGCGCGATGGTAGTGACCGTGGCGCCGGCGATCAGGCCCGGGCGCGCCTCCGGCAGCAGTACCTTGAACACCAGCTGGCGGGTGGTCGCCCCCATCGCCTGGCTGGCTTCGATCACGCCGCGGTCCACTTCGCGCAAGGCGGTCTCGACCAGGCGCGCATAGAACGGCGCGGCGCCGACGACCAACGGCAGGATCGCGCCGCGCACGCCCAGCGAGGTGCCCATCAGGCCCAGCGTGACCGGGATCAGCACGATCATCAGGATGATGAAGGGCACCGAGCGCAGCAGGTTCACCAGCAGCGCCAGCACGCCGTAGACCACCGGCTTGCGGTGCAGCTGCGGCGAACCGGTCAGGAACAGCAGCACGCCCAGCGGCAGGCCGATGGCCATGGTCAGCGGCAACGAGCCGGCCAGCATCAGCAGGGTGTCCAGGGTAGCCTGGCCGATGTCGGCCCACTTGCCGGCATCGAGGTGGCGGAAGAAGCCGCCTGCGGTCGCGAACATCATTGGCGCAGCTCCTCCACGTGTACGCCGGCGCCGGCGAACACCGCCAGCGCCGCGTCCTGGTCACCCCCGACCAGTGCGACGGTCAGCTGGCCATAGGGCGTGTCCTTGATCCGGTCGATGCGGCCGGACAGGATGTTGTAGTCCACCCCGGTCTCGCGCGCGATGCGGCCCAGCAGCGGTTCGTAGGTGTCATTGCCGAGGAAGGTCAGGCGCACGATGCGGCCGTTGACCGCGGCGTAGTCGCGCAGCTGCTCGCCTTCGTCCACGTGCTCGGACTCGGACACGAAGCGGCGGGTGGTGGGATGCTGCGGGTGCAGGAACACATCGGTCACCGGGCCCATCTCGACCAGGTGCCCGGCGTCGAGCACGGCCACGCGGTCGCAGACACGGCGGATCACGTCCATCTCGTGGGTGATCAGCACGATGGTCAGGCCCAGCTCGCGGTTGATCTTGCCCAGCAGCGACAGCACCGAGGCGGTGGTCTGCGGATCCAGCGCGCTGGTGGCCTCGTCGCACAGCAGGATCTGCGGGCGCGTGGCCAGCGCACGCGCGATGCCCACACGCTGCTTCTGGCCGCCGGACAGCTGCGCCGGGTACTTGCTGGCATGGGCTTCCAGGCCCACGGTGCGCAGCAGTTCGGCGACGCGCGCATCGATCTCGGCCTGCGCGGTGCCGGCCAGTTCCAGCGGGAAGGCGACGTTGGCCGCCACCGTGCGCGAGGACAGCAGGTTGAAGTGCTGGAAGATCATGCCGATGCGGCGGCGCAGCGCACGCAGGCCGGCATCGTCCAGCGCGGTGGCGTCCTGCCCGTCGATGAGCACGCGGCCGCCGCTGGGTGCTTCCAGGCGGTTGATCAGGCGGATCAGGGTGGACTTGCCGGCACCGGAATGGCCGATGATGCCGAATACCTCGCCGGCCTCGATCGTCAGATCAAGCGGATGCAGCGCGGTGATCGCGCGACCATCGACGACATAGGACTTCTGCAGGTTCTGGAACGCGATCACTGCCTGGGCAACCGGGGGGACAGAATGGGGGGCGTGCAGCCTAGCAGCGCCGACCGCCCGGCGCGCGTGCTGATGGACGGAAGCTTATTCCTTTTGGTTCTAAGCTGGCATCTCCGGGGCTGCGGCTGGCCCACCGGGCCCCATCCCGACCCGGGCGCTGCCCTGCCCCCTCCCCTGGACGCAGCCCAAGGGGACAACAGGGGAGGATGGCTTCGGGCCCGGCCGGAAAGGCCTCACCGGGATCGCCTGCCTATGTGCGGCCGGCGCGGGCTCAGGGATGGTCGACCGGTCCGGCCCGATGGGCCTGCTGTACCCGCTCGCGGTGCAGCAGGTACAGGCCGCTGGCGACGATGATCGCCGCGCCGATCCAGGTCCAGCGATCGGGCAGCTTGTCCCACAGCATCAGGTCCCAGCCGATCACCCAGACCAACCCGGTGTACTCCAGCGGCGCGATCAGCGAGGCCTGGCCAAGCTGGAAAGCCTTGGTCAGCGCGATCTGGCCCAGCGCCCCGGCCAGGCCCATGCCGGCGATCAGGGCAGCGTGCTTCCACTGCAGCGGCTGCCACTGCGGCCAGGCCAGCAGGCCCGCACCCACCGCCATGATCAGAAGGAACCACACCACCATCGACTGCGGGGTATCGGTGCGCGTCAGCAGGCTGACCGTCACCGCGGCGATCGCGTAGGCCGTGGCCGCGATCAGCACCATCAACCCGGGGAAGGAGATGAAACCATCCACGCCCGGGCGCAGCACCACCATCACGCCGAGCAGGCCGATGCCGATGGCCACCCAGCGGCGCGGCCCCACGTACTCGCCCAGCAACGGCACCGACAGCGCGGCCACCAGCAACGGGGCGACGAAGTAGATCGTGTAGGCGGTGGACAACGGCAGCGTGCGCAGCGCGTAGACAAAGCAACCGATCATCACCATGCCCAGCACGCCGCGCAGCAGGTGCAGGCCCCAGCGCACCGGGATGATCGAACGCGGGCCAGCGGTCATCAGCACCCACACCAGCACGAACGGCAACGAGGCCGCGCCACGCAGCGTGGTCACCTGCAGGGTGGGATAGCTTTCGGCCAGCATCTTCATGCCGGCATCCATCAGCGAAAAGAAGGCGACGGCGGCCAGCATCCAGATGATGGCGCGCGCGGGGGATTTGGTCACGGACATGGATCGATTATCCGCTGTCGCGCGCATTATCGGTAACCCCGGCCGGTGCGCTATGTTCAGCCCACATCGTGCCGGGAGATTCCCATGCAAGCGAAGTGTCCGCGGTTGCCCGTTCCCCTCCGCCCGTTGCTGGCCTGCCTGTTGGCCGCACTGCCCTGGCCGTCGCTGGCCGGCGAGGTTCCCGACCCGCTTGCGCTGGCCCAGCTGGACGGCTTCGCGCTGGGCGTGGAAGCGGCCGGCAAGTTCTCCGGCGTGGTACTGGTGGCCAACGGCGACACGGTATTGTTCGAGAAGGCCTACGGCCTGCGCGACGAGAACGGCGATGCGCCGCTGCAGGCCGGTGACCGCCTGAACTTCGCCTCGGCCGGCAAGATGTTCACCAGCGTGGCGGTGCTGCAGCAGGTGGCCGCGGGCAAGCTCGGCCTGGACTCGCCGGTCGGGCAGGTGCTCAAGGACTATCCGAACCGGGCATTCGCCGACGGGGTAACCGTCCGGCAACTGCTCACCCACAGCGCCGGCGCCGGTGACATCGAGGAGCTGTTCGGTGCCACGCATTCCGCAGAGCGCGCCCGGCTGCGGACGCTGGCCGACATGATCGCGCTGCACGGTGGCCGTGCCCCGGAGTTCACGCCCGGCACGCAGCAGAAGTACGGCAACTACGGCTACATCGTGCTCGGCAGGATGGTCGAGGTACTGTCCGGGCAGGACTTCGAAAGTTACATCCGGCAGCACGTCCTCGCACCGGCCGGCATGACCCGGACCGGCTTCGTGGACTGCAGCGACCCGGCCCCCGACCTGGCCGCGGGCTACGTGGAGGTGGACGGCAAGCGCGTGCGCAACTGCGCCACGCTGCCGGCGCGCGGTTTTGCCGCCGGCGGCGAGGTGGGTACCGCGCGCGACCTGCTGCGCTTCGTGCAGGCGTTGAACGCAGGCAAGCTGCTGCCTCCTGCCCTGCTGGCCGAGGCCACGCGCACCCAGCGCGAGTTCATGGGGCTGGGGTTCTTTGCCACCGGCTATGGCGAAGGCGTGCCGGAGCGCGATTTCCGCTGGGGCCATGGCGGCAGCGCCGACGGCATCTGCACCGACGTGCGCCACTACCCGCGCACCGGCGAGACGGTGGTGGTGTTGTCCAACAAGGACGCCCCGGCCTGCTATGCGGTGTCCAACCTGCTGCATGCGCAGTGGAAGGGGCCCTGAACGCCGGCGCATCATGGCGGTGCTCTACCGGGGTGCAAGGCATCGCCTAGAATGGCGGCGGTTTTCATTGAACGGAGTTACCCCCATGCCTTCTTTTGACGTCGTTTCCGAAGTTGACAAGCACGAGCTGACCAACGCCATCGATCAGGCCAACCGCGAGCTGTCCACCCGCTTCGATTTCAAGGGCGTGGATGCCAAGTTCGACCTGGAGGACGAGAAGCTGATCAAGCTCACCGCGCCCACCGACTTCCAGCTCAAGCAGATGGCCGACATCCTGCGCCTGCGCCTGTCCGCGCGGAACATCGACTTCCGCTGCATGGAGTTCGGCGACATCGAGACCAACCTGGGCGGCGCGCGCCAGCAGGTCACGGTCAAGCAGGGCATCGAGCAGAAGCTAGCCAAGCAGATCGCCGCCAGGATCAAGGAAGCCAAGATCAAGGTCGACACCCAGATCAACGGCGACAAGCTGCGCGTGAACGGCAAGAAGCGCGACGACCTGCAGGAAGTGATCGCGCTGCTGAAGAAGGGTGAGTTCGAGCAGCCGCTGCAGTTCGACAACTTCCGCGATTGATCCAACGCCGCGGCAGGGTCAGTCGCCCTGCTGCAACTTGCGGTACAGCGTGGTGCGCGAGATGCCGAGCCGGCGCGCGGCCGCGCTGATATTGCCCTGGTGCAGTTGCATGGCTTCATGCACCGCACGCGTGCCCTGTGCACGCAGCGAGCCCTGCCCCACCTGCCGGGCCGCCTCCGGGATGGCGATGCTGCCGCGCCGCGGCACCGGCGGGCGCAGGTACTGCACGTACACCGCCCGGTCCTCGCTGACCGACACGCGTCGCGCCGCCCCGGCCTGCAGCAGGCGCCGCCGCTGGTGCACGTTGGCCGCGGCGAACAGGCCTTCCAGCATCAGCGCCGGCAAGGGGCCACGCCGTGGCAGGTCAAGCAGGCGCCGGGCGATGCGGTTGGCGGCACGGACGCGCCCGTTCTCCTCTACCGCCAGCAGCCCCTGGAACGGGGTGTGCAGCCAGCGTGGATCATGCTGCAGGGCCAGCAGGTAGCACGGGCGGCATTCGAGCATCAACCGGTTCTCCACCGACAACGCCGCCTGGCGGAAGTAGTCCAGCAGCAGGGCGGCGTTGCGGTCGCCGTTGCCGGTGATGTCCAGCGCGCCCAGCACCTGGCCTTCCAGCCCATGCAGCGGCACGCTCAGGCAGAAGGTGTGCGCGAAGTGGTCCAGGTAGTGTTCGTTGCCACGCACCAGCACCGGCAGGTCATCGGCCAGCGCGCAGCTGGGGGCAGTGGTGCCCAGCTGCGACTCGCGCAGCCGCCGGCCGAGCTGGATCGAGCGCAGCAGCGGCGAATCGGTCAGGCCGTGCTCGCGCTGGGCCACGATCCATCCCTGTGCATTCACGCAGAACAGGGTCCAGTGGCGGCCGCAGAACGCGGCCCACAGCCGGTCCAGTTCATGCTGCACGCAGCGTGCCAGGCGCCGGTCGTCCGGGTGTTCCGGCGGTGGTGGACGGGCGATGCGCGGCTGCAGCATCGGGGCCTCGCGCGGCGCGACGCCAGCCTGCCGCGAGCGTTGCCACGAGCGCAACAGCGGGGGCGGCAGCAGGTGGACGGGTAGCGGTCCGCCTTCGGCGAACGCGTGGCGCGCTTGGGCCAGCTGTTGCTGGCGCTCCTGGATGATCCCGGTCATCACGGCGACTCCTGCGGGTGGGCGCGGCGGCGGCCTGCCCGCGTTGTGTGCATTCCCGACACCTCGTCCCGCCTTCAGCCGCCGATGCGCAGGATCGGCTTGAGCGTGATGCCACGGCGGCTGTCCTCGGCCGCCTGGTTGATCTGCGCCAGCGGGTAGAACGTCACCAGCCGGTCGAACGGAAAGCGCCCCTGCAGGTACAACTGCACCAGTTGCGGGATGAACACCTGCGGCACGCTGTCGCCTTCGACCACGCCACGGATGCTACGCCCGCCCATCAGCAGATTGTTGACGTCGAAGCTGGCCTGGGTGCCCATCTTCGAAGCACCGACCACGCCGATCACGCCGAGCTTGGCCAAGGCGGTGACGCCCTGCTCCAGCACGTCGGCGCGGCCGGTGGATTCCAGCGCGTAGTCCACGCCGCCGGGGCTGATCTGCTGCACCGCCGCGACGATGTCCTGCGTGCGGCTGTCGATGACATGGGTGGCGCCCAGTTCCCGCGCCAGCGCCAGCCGCGACGGCACCACGTCCACGGCGATGATGATGGCCGCACCCGCCACGCGCGCGGCCATCACCGCGCTCAGGCCGACCGCACCGACCCCGTAGACGGCGAAACTGCTGCCGGGCGTGACCTTCATCGAGTTGATGACCGCCCCGGCACCGGTCTGGATGCCACAGCCCAACGGCCCCAGCAGTTCCAGCGGTGCGTCGTCGGGCACCTTCACCGCGTTGTTCTCGCGCGCCAGGGCATAGGTGGCGAAAGAGGACTGGGCGAAGAAGTGGTCGTGCAGCGGGGCGCCGTCGGCGTCCTCCAGCGCGTTGGAACCATCGGCCGCGGCGCCGCCGAAATTCTGCGCATAGAAGTCGACGCAGTACGCGCCGTGGCCGCTGCTGCACGGCTTGCAATGCCCGCAGGCACCGTAGGCCAGCACCACGTGGTCCCCCACCGCGAGCCCCTTCACTTCCGGGCCGATCGCTTCGATCACCCCCGCGCCTTCGTGGCCAAGCACGATCGGCAACGGCACCGGGTAGTACTGGTCGCGCACGATCAGGTCGGTGTGGCACAGGCCCGTCGCCACGATCCGTACCCGCACCTCGTCGCTGCGCGGGCCGCGGATACGCGCCTGCTCGATATGGAAGGGTTGTTCCTTGCCGCGCACCACTGCCACGGTGATCTCGCGCGTTGCATCAATCGCATTCATGCCGGTCTCCTGGCTTACAGCGGATAGGCAGGGGCATCGGCCTTGATCGTCAGCCACTGCCACTGGGTGAACTCGTCGAGGTTGGCCGGGCCACCAATGCTGGTGCCGTTGCCCGAGATGCCCACGCCCCCGAACGGGTTGAGCACCTCGTCGTTCACGGTCTGGTCGTTGATGTGCAGCAACCCCGTGTGCAGCCGCTCACCGAGCTTCAGCGCACGCCCGACGTTGGCGGTGATCACGCCCATCGACAGGCCGTAGGGCGTGTCATTGGCCAGTTCGACCGCTTCATCGTCGCTGTCGAAGGGCACCACCACTGCCACCGGGCCGAAGATCTCCTCGCCGAACGCGGGATTGTCACGGCCCACGTCGGCCAACACGGTCGGCGCGAAGAACAGGTCGTGGAACGTACCGCCGGCGGCCAGCGTGGCGCCGGCCGCGCGCGCGGCGTTGACGATGCCGATGGCGTGGTCGCGTTGCTGCGCGTTGATCAGCGGCCCCAGTGCGACGTCCTCCTGCGCGGGGTCACCCACCTTCAGCTGCTTTGCCCTGGCCACCAGCTTTTCCACGAACGCCGCGTACAGGCCACGCTGCACCAGCACGCGCCCGGTCGCCATGCAGATCTGGCCCTGGTGCAGGTACGCGCCCCAGGCGGTGTTGGCCACGGCCAGGTCGATGTCGGCATCGTCCAGGATGATCAGCGTGTTCTTCCCGCCCAGTTCCAGCGACACCTTCTTCAGGTGCTGGCCCGCGGTTTCGCCGACCTTGCGCCCGGCGGCGGTGGACCCGGTGAACTGGATCATCCGCACGTGCGGGTCGCGGGTGAGCGCCGCACCGGCGGCGCCGTCCCCGGGCAGGACATGCAGCACGCCTTCCGGCAGGCCGGCCAGTTCGAACAGGCGGGCGATCACCAGCCCACCGCACACGGCGGTGCGCGGGTCCGGCTTGAGCACCACCGCATTGCCCAGCGCCAAGGCCGGCGCGACCGCGCGCAGGGCCAGGTACAGCGGGAAGTTGAACGGCGAGATCACCCCGACCACGCCCAGCGGGCGCCGCCGCGCCAGGCTCAACCGCCCCGGCTGCGATGGCAGCACCTCGCCAACGGCACGGGAGGGCAATGCCGTCGCCTCGTGCAGCACGCGGACAACCACCTTCAGCTCGGAACCGGCCTTGAGCCGCGTCGACCCGCCCTCGCGCACCAGCCAGTCAACGATCTCGCCGGAATGGGTTTCGGCCAGCACGGCGGCACGACGCAGCACACCTGCGCGCACTTCGTGCCCGGCATCGGCCCATGCACGCTGCACGTGCGCGGCCCGCGCCGCCGACTCGGCGATCTGCTCGGGCGAGGCCATCGCCACCTGGCCCAGCGCACGCCCGGTCGCCGGCTCGCGTACCTCGTGCAGGATGCGTCCGTCCCGCCACTGCCCGACGAACTGCTTGCCCGACCAGAGTGCGGCCGGCAGGAAGGTCTGTACGCTCATCACACACACTCCACGCATCGCTTGCGATGCATTGGATACCCCCACCCCGGCGTTGGCTATTGGCCGTGCCCGACAATCACGCAGATGCCCGCGCAGGCCGCCATTGCGGGACTTGCGGGTGTTTCATTGCGGGACAGCCGGCGCTGTACCCGGCCTCATCACGGGACAGCAGGTGTGCCGGAACCTCTACAATCGGCCCCCCAGCCAGCCCAAAGGGCCTGCCATGACCGACTTCACCGACCACCTTGCCCCCGATCCCATCGCCGTTACCCGGAACTGGCTGGAGAAGGCGGTGATCGGCCTGAACCTGTGCCCGTTCGCCAAGGCGGTGTACGTCAAGCAGCAGGTGCGCTTCGTGCTCAGCGATGCGACCACGCCCGAGGCACTGCTGGAAGAACTCGCCGAGGAGCTGGTGCTGCTGCGCGACACCCCGGCCGAGCAGATCGACACGACGTTGATCATCCATCCGGACGTGCTGACCGATTTCCTGGAGTACAACGACTTCCTCGACAACGCCGACGCGGTGCTGGAAGCGCTGGACCTGCCGGGCATCCTGCAGGTGGCCAGCTTCCATCCGCAGTACCAGTTCGAGGGCGTGGCCCCGGACGACGTCAGCAACTACACCAACCGCGCGCCCTACCCGATCCTGCACCTGCTGCGCGAAGACAGCGTGGAGCGCGCGGTGGCGGCCTTCCCCGACCCGGACGTGATCGTGGAACGCAACATCGCCACGCTGGACAAGCTGGGCGTGGACGGCTGGGAGCGGTTGTTGTCGGGCGAAAAGCCGCACTGAAACCCACGTGCGGCGCATGGCGCCGGGATTGCATCCCGGCCTGCGGGAGGGTCACCGGGCGAACCGCTTGCCCGCGCTGCCATGAGGGAACCTGGCCGGGTTCAGCCCAGCCAGGGTTGCAGCATCTGGTGCACGTCGTGCAGCGAGCCGGTGATGCGGTGGCCCAGCGCGCGGACGTCGTCGTCAGGCTCGAGCAGGTCGGGAATCTGGATGGTGGTCATGCCCGCCGCCAGCGCCGCGCGCACGCCGGTCGGCGAATCTTCCAGTGCCAGGCAATGCTGCGGCGCCACGCCCAGCCGCGCCGCGGCGAGCAGGTAGATGTCCGGTGCCGGCTTGGAATGGGCCACTTCGGTGCTGGTGGCCACGGCCTGGAAATACGCCAGCAGGCCAGCCGCTTCCAGTTTGCGCTGCGCCAACGGCGTGCGGGTGGCGGTGGCGACCGCGCGCGGCACCTGGTGCGCGTCCAGCAGCTTCAGCAGTTCGAGGATGCCCGGGCGCAACGGCACGCCGGCTTCGACGATGCCGTCGTAACGGGCATAGGAATCGGCCAGCAGCGCGTCGGTGCGCTCCACCCCCAGTGCATCGCCCAGCCTGCGGCGGGTAACCGCATCGGCCGAGCCCACCAGCGACAGCAGCAGGGCGCGCGGCACCTCGTAGCCATGCGCGCGCGCGGTCTGTTCCAGGCAACCGAGCAGCGCGCGTTCGCTGTCCAGCATCAGCCCGTCCATGTCGAAGATCACCGCCTGCGGACGTGCCGGCAGCCCCGTCATCAGGTTCACTGGGCCGCTCCGAACAGGGTCTCCAGATCGGCGGCCTGCAGTTGCCGCCACTGCCCCGGCTGCAGCTGGCCCAGGTCCAGGCCGCCAATGCGCACGCGCTGCAGCGCCTGCACGTGGTTGCCGACCGCGGCGAACATGCGCCGCACCTGGTGGTAGCGGCCTTCGTGCAGGGTCAGGCGCACCTGGCGCGGGCCCAGCACCTCCAGTTCGGCCGGCAGCAGCGGCTTGTCGTCCGATTCCAGCAGCAGCGTGCCGCTGGCGAACTGCGCCGCCTCGTCACCGCGCAGGTCCTGCGCCAGCTCGGCGACGTAGACCTTGTCCAGGCGTGCCCTGGGCGAAACGATGCGGTGCAGCAGCTGACCGTCGTCGGTCATCAGCAGCAGGCCGGAGGTATCGCGGTCGAGGCGGCCGACGCTGGACAGCACCGGGTCGCGGTCGCGGAAACGCTCGGGCAGCAGGTCGTAGACCAACCGCCCCTGGTCCTTGGTCGAGCAGGTGTAGCCGGTCGGCTTGTACAGCATCAGCGCCAGCCCGGGCGGCGGGTCCAGCGGTTCGCCGTCGACGCGGATGGCGTCGTGCTCAACCTTGTCGTCGGCATACAGCACCTCGCCGTCGGCGTCGGTGATGCGGCCTTCGCGGAACATCCCCTGCACCTGCTTGCGGCTGCCGTAGCCGAGGTTGGCGATGTGTTTGACCAGCTTCATGCGCGGCCCCCGCGGGTGCCGACGATCACCTTGAAGCCATCGCGCTCGGCCGCCACGCGCACCTGGCCGAAGCTCTCGTTGAGAATCTGCTCGTACGGCAGGTGGCGGTTGGCCACCATGAACAGCTGCCCGCCCGGGCGCAGTGCCTGCGCGGCCACGGCGATGAAGCGCTGGCCGATGTCGGGGCGGTCTTCGCGCGCCGGGGTGTGGAATGGCGGGTTGGAAACGACGAAGTCGTAGCGGCCGTCGATGCCGGCGGTGACGTCATGCCAGCGGAAGTCCAGCTTGGCGCTGCTGCCGGCCAGGTTTCGGCGGGCCAGCGCCAGCGCGCGTGACTCGGCTTCGTACAGGTCCAGCGCGGTGACCTTGGGGCAGCGTGCCAGCACTTCGGCCGACAGATACCCCCAGCCGGCGCCGAGGTCGGCGCCACGCCCGGCCAGGTCGGCCGGCAGCTGTTCGACCAGCAGCGCCGAGGCCGGGTCGATGCGGTCCCAGGCGAACACGCCGGGCCGGCTCTGGAAGCGCCCATCGACGATGCCGCGCGGCGCGTCCAGTGCCGCCCAGCGCTTGCGCAGGGCTTCGTCATGACGGCCATCGGCCGGCGCGGTCCAGTAGGTGCGGCAGTGGTTCTTGGTCAACTTGCCGCCCAGCCCGGCCAGCTGCTGCAGGTCGCTCTCGCCCGAGCGCGCGCCCTCGTTGTTGGACTGGCAGGCAACCACGATGCCGCCCGGCGCCAACGACGACAGCGCACGGGCGAACAGCGCGCGGGCCTCATCACGCTGGCGCGGCGGCAGCACCAGCACCAGCGCATAACGCGTGTCGTCGGCGTCCAGCGCGTCCTCGTCCACCACCTGCCAGCCACTGCGCCCCAGCGCGTCGGCGAACGGGCGGAAGCTCTGCGCGCAGACCAGTTGCCCCGGCGCGGCGTGCTCGCGCAGCGGCCAGCCATCGCGGGCGCGCAGGAACAACACCGGGCCGGCCGGCCAACGCAGGCCAGCATGGGAAAAGGGCAGGAACAGGGTTTGCAGCGGGGCGTCTTGCAGGGCGGGCATGCCGGTACTTCTTGGAACGGGCCGTCCATTCTACCGGGGCTTGGCCCCGGCCCACCGCAACGCTACAGGACCTCGCCCGGCCCCGGCTCGCCCAGCCGCAGCACCTGGCGGACGCTGTCCAGCCAGATCACGTGCTGCTGGGAGATCCGCGCCAGGTCGTCCAAGCGCACCATGGCGTTGACCCCGGCCTGCTCGGCCGGGTCGGAAAAGTGCTGCAGGCAAGGCCGCATCACCACCGTGCCGGCGACCCGGCTGCCGTCCTTGAGCACCAGCATCACCCGCGCCTGCCCCGGCAGTTCCCCCGCCAGGGTTTCAAGCGCGGCAATGGTCAGCGGGTCGGAATAGACGTGGGGCGCGTAGAGGGCCATGCGAGCGTCCAAGAGTGCTCGCCATCACATTAGCGGGGCGGCGCGTGAAACCGGCGCAAAGATTCAGCGCGGCAAGCGGGCATCGCGGATGGCGCCCACCAGCTGGGCCACGCTGTACGGCTTGGCGATATGGCCCTGGAAGCCGGCCAAGAACGCACGGCGCCGGTCGTCCTCGCGGGCCAGCGCGGTCACCGCCACCGCCGGCAGTTCGGCCCCGCCGATGCCCAGCGTCTCGCGCAGGGTGGTGACCAGCCCGTAGCCGTCCATGCCGGGCATGCCGATGTCGCTGATCAGCACATCGAAGGCCGCATGGCCACCCATGCCCAGCAGTTCCAGCGCTTCGGCGGCGCTGCTGACGGCCACCACCGAAGCACCCTGCTCCTCCAGCAGGCGCTTGAGGTAGACCAGCATGTCCGGCTGGTCCTCGACCGCGAGCATGCGCAACCCGGCCAGCGCGTGCGCGGCCACCACCTGTGCGCCGATCGGGCCACGCTGCACCTTGCGCCGCGGTCGTCCCTCCGCCTCGCGGGCGCGATGGACCGGCAGCCGCAGCCGGAAGGTGGCACCACGGCCCTCGCCGGCACTCTCGGCCGACACCGTGCCGCCATGCAGTTCGGTCAGCTGCTGGACGATGGCCAGGCCCAGCCCGAGCCCGCCATGGCGCCGGGTGGTGGTGCCATCGGCCTGGCTGAAGCGGCTGAACAGCTGCTGCAGGAACTCCGGCGCGATGCCGTCGCCGTCATCGCTGACCCGTACTTCGTAATGTTCGCCGTCGCGCAGCACGCGGATGTGGATATGGCCTTCGACGGCGGTGAACTTGATCGCGTTGGAGAGCAGGTTGGAGAGGATCTGGCGGATGCGGGTGGCATCGCCCAGCACCTGGCAGGGATGCTCGGGCAGCGACAGGGTCAGCTCCTGCGCCTTGCCTTCGGCCACCAGCTCCTGCGCGCGGACCGTCTCGCGCACCTGCTCGGCCAGGTCCAGCACCTCCACTTCCAGCTGCACCTTGCCCAGCAGCATGCTGCTCAGGTCGAGCATGTCCGACATCAGGTGCTTCTGCGTCATCGCGCTGCTGGCGATCACCTCCAGCCCCTTGCGCATCGGGTGGTCGGCGTCCATGCGCTGCAGCAGCAGCTCGCTCCAGCCCAGCACCGTGGTCAACGGCGTACGCAGTTCATGCGACAGCGTGGCCAGGAATTCATCCTTCATCCGCGCGGTGCCTTCGGCGGCGTTGCGCGCGGCACGCTCGGCGGCGAGCAGTTCCTCGCGCGCCATGTCGATCTCGCGGCGCTCGGTGACGTCCGGGCTGTTGCCGGCCAGGCCGATGAAGCGGCCGTCCGGGGAGAATCGCGGCACGGCATTCATCTCCAGCCAGCGCCATTGCCCGTCGTGGCGGCGCACGCGCACGCTCATGTGCAGCTCGCGGCGCTCGGCCAGGGCCGCTTCGAGTTCGTACCCGAACGGCGCCAGGTCGTCGGGATGCAGCAGTTTCTGCCAATGCCCGGGGCCGATGTCCACGTCCGGGGCCAGGCCGAAGTAGGTGCCGAAGGCGGCGTTGACGAAACGTACCTGGCCCAGGTCATCCAGCACCCAGACCGGCATCGGCAGGCCGTCGGCCAGCGCGCTGAAGCGCGCCTCGCTCTCGGCCAGCTCGGTTTCCACCCGCTTGGCCTCGGAGATGTCGAAGAACAACATCGCCACCCGGCATTGCTCCGGCGCGCCAACGCGCACGGCCTCCACCGAGTACCAGCGACCGAGCTCGCGCACCTCGCGCTCGAACTGCACCATCCGCCCTTCACGCACCACGTGGCCGAACAACTGGAACCAGTACGGCTCCACCCCCGGCAGCACTTCACGCACGCGCCGGCCGGTCACCTCCGCCAGGCCGGTGATGCGCTCGAACGCGCGGTTGACCTTCAGGTAACGGAAATCGACGGCCTCCTCGTTCTCGAACAGCAGCTCGATCACGCAGAAGCCGGTTCCCACCGCATCGAACACCTCCCGGTACACGGAGGCATTCTCCAGGTCCAGGTCAGGCAGGTTGGGAAGCGGGCGGCGGATTTCGTGGTCGAAGGGGAGCATCGGCGGGGCGTTCGGGGGGGCGTACTCGGGCTGGCGGCGGCGCTGCTGCAGTCTGCGCAGCGGGCGATCCACAGGACGTGATGATGAACCATCACGCAATCCGGGGCTGGCAGGTTGACAGCGTTCATTGCCGGCTCTCCCAACCCCGATCACACTTGGTCCATCCCAACCCACCGGAGTACGTGCCATGAGAACCCTGACCGTCACCGGACTTGGCCTGGCCTGCCTGCTGGCGGTTGCCGGTGCCCATGCCAAGCCGCGCAACGTGTCCGACCCGGAGGCCCCGCGTGCCCTGCCCACCGAAGGTACGGTGCAGGTGCAGTGGACCGACCCGGCCCAGTTCACCGAGCTGCGCAACAGCCGCAACCGCTGGGAAGCCCAGCGCGGCGACTGGGTGGTGACCCTGGCCGAACACCTGCGCAAGCAGGCCGACAAGCGCCTGCCCGAAGGACAGAAACTGGACGTGACCATCACCGACATCAAGCGTGCCGGTGACTACGAGCCATGGCATGGGCCGCAGATGGACGACGTGCGCTTCCTGCGTGACATCTACCCGCCGCGCATCAACCTGCAGTTCACCCTGACCGATGCCAATGGCCAGGTGATCGACCAGGGCGAGCGCCGGCTGTCGGACACCGGCTACCTGTTCAACAGCAGCCTGCCCAGCAACACCGATCCGCTGCGTTACGAGAAGCGCCTGCTCGACGATTGGCTGCGCCGCGAGCTGCAACCGGAACGCAAGACCGCCGGGCTGTAACTCCACCCGAACCGGGCATTACCAGGAAGGGCCGCGCATGCGGCCCTTCTGCATGGGTGGCCGGCGGCGCGGCTTACTCGCCCAGGTAGACGCGCGGGGTGCGCTTGAGGCTGCACGGCAAGCGGTAGGCGCTGGTGTTGCAGCGCGGGGCCAGCTCGGAAATGGTCGGCGCATTGCCCCACAGCTGCACGACGCTGCCGTGGCCCGCCTGCGGGTGGTCGGTGAGGTCGATGGTGAGCATGTCCATCGACACGCGGCCGATCAGCTGCCCGGGCACGCCATCGATCAACACCGGCGTGCCATTGGGCGCGAACTGCGGGTAGCCATCGGCATAGCCCATCGCCACCACGCCGACGCGGGTCGGGCGCTGGGCGATGAACCGCGCGCCATAGCCCAGCGGCTCACCGACACCCAGCTCGCGCACCGCGATGACCCGCGACTGCAACGTCATCACCGGGCGCAGCTGCGCCGCGTGCGGGCTGGGCTGCGGGTACAGCGGATCGGCGCCGTACAGCATCAGGCCCGGGCGCACCCAGTCGCTGCGCACGTCCGGCCAGCCCAGCAGCGCCGGCGAATTGCACAGGCTGGTCTCGCCGGCCAGGCCGGCGATGGCGTGCTGGAACACGTCCAACTGCTCGCGGGTGCGGTTGCTGTCCAGTTCGTCGGCGCGCGCCAGGTGGCTCATCATCACCAGCGGTCCCACGGTGGGCAGCGCGCTCAGGCGCGCGTGCGCATCGCGGAACTGATCCGGCGACAACCCCAGCCGGTGCATGCCGCTGTCCAGCTTCAGCCAGATGCGCAGCGTGGCATCGGTGCGGAAGGCTTCCACCGCCTCCAGCTGCCACGACGAGGACACCACCGTCCACAGGTCGTGCTCGACGATCAGCGGCAACTCGGCCGCATCGAAGAAGCCTTCCATCAGCAGAATCGGCCCGCGGATGCCGGCCTGGCGCAGCTCCAGCGCTTCCTCGATGCAGGCCACGCCGAAACCGTCGGCCTCGTCCTGCAGCGCGCGTGCGCAGGTCACCGCACCGTGGCCGTAGGCGTCGGCCTTGATGATCGCCAAGGCCTTGCCGCCCCCCAGCTGGCGGGCCAGCCGGTAGTTGTGGCGCAACGCCTCCAGGTCGATCAGTGCCTGTGCCGGGCGCATCAGTGCTGCCCCTTGCCGTAGCGGAAGATGTCCAGGCCTTCGCTGCTGATCTGCGGCGTCCTGCCGCTCATCAGGTCGGCAAGGTAACGGCCCGAGCCGGCGGCCATGGTCCAGCCCAGCGTGCCGTGGCCGGTGTTGAGGAACAGGTTGCGGTACGGCGTGGCGCCGATCACCGGGGTGCCGTCCGGCGTGGCCGGGCGCAGGCCGGTCCAGAACGTGGCCTTGGACAGGTCGCCACCCTGCGGGTACAGGTCGTTGACCACCTTCTCCAGCGTGGCGCGGCGGCGTGCTTCCAGCGACAAGTCGAAGCCGGCCACCTCGGCCATGCCGCCGACGCGGATGCGGTCCTCGAAGCGGGTGATGGCGATCTTGTAGCTCTCGTCCAGGATGGTCGAGTTCGGTGCCATCGCCGCATCGGTGATGGGCAGGGTCAGCGAATAGCCCTTCAGCGGGTAGACCGGCAGGCGCATCCCCAGCGGCGCCAGCAACTGCGGCGAGTAACTGCCCAGCGCCAGCACGTACTGGTCGGCGGTTTCCAGCGCGCCGTTGACGCGCACACCGGTGATGCGGTCGCCGTCGCCCTGGATCGCGCTGATGTCCTGGTCGAAGCGGAACTCCACGCCCGCATCGGCGGCCAGCGCCGCCAGCTTGCGGGTGAACAGCTGGCAGTCACCGGTCTGGTCCTCGGGCAGGCGCAGTGCGCCGACCAGCAGGTCGGTCTTGCTGGCCAGCGCCGGCTCCACGCGGGCGATGCCCTGGCGGTCCAGCACCTCGTACGGCACGCCGTACTGGCGCAGCACCTCGATGTCCTGGGCGGCGGCGTCGAGCTGCTGCTGGGTGCGGAACAGCTGGGTGGTGCCGAGCTGGCGGCCTTCATAGTCGATGCCGGTGGCCGCGCGCAGTTCGTTGATGCAGTCGCGGCTGTAGTCGGACACCCGCACCATGCGCGCCTTGTTCACCGCGTAGCGGGCCGCGGTGCAGTTGCGCAGCATCTGCCACAGCCAGCGGTACTGGTTCAGGTCGGCGGTCGGGCGGATCGCCAGCGGCGCGTGTTCCTCGAACAGCCACTTGATGGCCTTGAACGGCACGCCCGGGGCGGCCCAGGGCGAGGTGTAGCCAAAGGACAGCTGGCCGGCGTTGGCAAAGCTGGTCTCCAGCGCCGGGCCCGGCTGCCGGTCGACCACGGTGACGTCATAGCCGGCCTGCCGCAGATACCAGGCACTGGTCGTGCCGATCACACCGCTGCCAAGCACCAGAACTCGCATTGCCCTCTCCTGACCCGATCATTTCCTGCCCGGGAGTGGGCAGGCACTGGAAACGGCGCAGTATATTCAGGTCCTTCCAGAACTTTTCCCTGTATTGATTGGCCGATGCAGGGTAATTTCTTGTTTCGTTCATCAAAAGCAGAATCCCGATGGCCACGCGCAGCCGCGAACTGGACAAGATCGACCGCAGGATCCTGCGCATCCTGCAGCAGGAAGGCCGTATTTCCTTCACCGAACTGGGCGAACGGGTGGGGCTGTCGACCACGCCCTGCACCGACCGGGTGCGCCGCCTGGAACGCGAAGGGGTGATCACCGGGTACTACGCCCGGCTCGATCCACAGTTCGTGAAGGCCAGCCTGCTGGTATTCGTGGAGATCAGCCTGGCCTACAAGTCCGGCGACATCTTCGAGGAGTTCCGCCGCGCCGCGCTCAAACTGCCCAACGTGCTGGAGTGCCACCTGGTATCGGGCGACTTCGACTACCTGCTCAAGGCCCGCATCAACGAAATGGCCTCCTACCGCAAGCTGCTGGGCAGCACCCTGCTGACCATGCCGCACGTGCGCGAATCCAAGAGCTACATCGTGATGGAAGAGGTGAAGGAGACCTTGTCGCTGCCGATTGATGAGTGAGTGGCCGACGGCAGAAGTCCCTCTCCCCTACGCCTTCGGCGCAAGGCAGGCGCAGTCAGGCGCGCTGCAGGGAGCCGGGAGCGCCGGACTGTCCACCTGCTCCCTTTCGTGCAGCAAAGGGGAGGGCTGGGGAGAGGCCCTTTCACGCATGGAAAACACACGTCACCTCTGCGGCGTTGCTCCGGCCGGCGGCGGCACGATGCGCTGGCCGACGCCGCTCGGCTCGGTGGTGTGATATCGCCCCGTCCGCGGGTCGAAGACCCGGTTCGGCCCGGCCTGGCGCATGCCTTCGACCCGCTGGCCCTTGCTGTCGTAGATCGGGCGCATCGGCGGTGGCGGGGTCACCGGCTTGACTGGCGGCTTGGTCGGTCGCGGCGGGGGTGGCACCCGCGGTTGCGGGTCCTCGCGCTGCGCGTCGTCGCGGGTAGGCGGCGGCACGCTCGACGGGCGGGTGGCCGTCGGTGAGGTCGGCGGTGGCGAACCCGGAAGGCTCACCGGCCGCGTGGCGGTCGGCGAGGCCGGGGCCTGCAACTGGGCCAGCGCCGTCACCGGCAGGAGCAATGCGACAAGCAATACCGTGGTCGTGCGGAACATCACCCGTCCCTGTCTGTATCCGGCTCGAAGCATGCACCCATTCGACTTGCATGGCGATGAACCGGCCACCACCATGGTTCCCTGCCCCACGGATTCCTCGCCATGACCGCTTTCGACCTGACCCCCCCCAGCGCTGCACAGCGTGATGCCCTCATCGCTGGCCTGAGCGAGGAGGAAAAGCGCGTGCTGCTGCAGCACGGCACCGAGGCGCCGTTCTGCGGCGTGTTCCTGGACAACAAGCGCCAGGGCGTCTACTGCTGCCGGCTGTGCGCGCTGCCGTTGTTCCGCTCCAGCACCAAGTTCGACTCCGGCACCGGCTGGCCCAGCTTCTTCGCCCCGTTCGACCCGGCCCATGTCGGCGAGATCCGCGATACCAGCCACGGCATGGTGCGCACCGAGATCGTCTGCGCCCGCTGCGGCAGCCACCTGGGCCATGTGTTCCCGGACGGCCCGCCGCCGACCTTCGAGCGGCACTGCCTGAACTCGGTGTCGCTGGGCTTCGTCGACCAGGGCCAGCCCTACCCCGACCCGCTGCAGCGCGGTGGCGCCGAGGCCGAACCGGCGCGCTGAGCAATCGCGCCGAGCGATGCCGGGGGCATGGCGGCGCCTGGCCGTCTGCACGCACGCCCTGCTTAGCGGCCAAGCCCGCGCCTACAGAATCCGGCGAGCGTGCCGACAACGGGATATCCCCTTCCCCGTGCCCGCACCATGCTCATCCTCGTTGGCCTGCTCATCGTCATCATCAGCGTGCTCGGCGGCTACGTCGGCGCGCACGGCCGCCTGGGCGCGCTGTGGCAGCCTTACGAGCTGGTCATCATCGGCGGCGCGGCGCTGGGCGCGTTCCTGGTCGGCACGCCGGTCAAGACCGTCAAGCAGACGCTCAAGGCCGTGGTCGGCGTCTTCAAGGGCCCGCAGTACAAGCGCCAGGACTACCTGGACGTGCTCAGCCTGCTGTACGAACTGCTCAACAAGGCCCGCCGCGAAGGCTTCATGGCGCTGGAGGACCACGTCGAGCGACCGCAGGAAAGCCCGGTGTTCGCCAACTATCCCAAGGTGCTGGCCGACCACCACCTGATGGACTTCATCACCGACTGCCTGCGCCTGATGATCGGCTCCAACATCGAGCCGCACGAGCTCGAGCCACTGCTGGAACTGGAGCTGGAAAAACACCACCACGAGGCCATCGAGCCGGCGCACGTTCTCAACAAGGTGGCCGATGGCCTGCCCGGCTTCGGCATCGTCGCCGCGGTGCTGGGCATCGTGATCACCATGGGTTCGATCGGCGGTGACATCAAGGAAGTCGGCGCCCACGTGGCCGGCGCGCTGGTCGGCACCTTCCTCGGCATCCTGCTCGGCTACGGCTTCATCGGCCCGCTGGCGGCGGCGGTGGAAGCACGCGCCGAACAGGACGCGCGCATCTACGAGTCGGTCAAGACCGCACTGCTGGCCTGCCTGCGCGGCTACAACCCGAAGATCGCGCTGGAGTTCGCGCGCAAGACCGTGCCCTCGGCACTGCGCCCGGGCTTCAGCGAGTTCGAGCAGCACCTGAAGTCGGTCAAGTAAGGCAGCCACGATGAGCGATACCAAGCCCACGGTGATCGTGCGCCGGGTCAAGAAGGTCCAGGGCGGCGGCCATCACGGCGGCTCCTGGAAGGTGGCCTATGCCGACTTCGTTACCGCGATGATGGCCTTCTTCCTGGTGATGTGGCTGATGGGCAGCACCAGCAAGCCCGAGCGCGCGGCCATTTCCGAGTACTTCCGCAACCCCAGCCCGTTGAGCGGCACCAGCAGCACGCCGGCCCCGGGCATGGCCGGGCCGGGCGGTGCGAGCACGTCGATGATCAAGCTCGGCGGGGCCACCGACATCTCGCGCGGCAACAGCAACGACCCGTTCCAGAACAAGCAGGAAGCGGTGCCGACGCCGGTGGCTGAACGCGAGCGCGAGCGCCAGCGGCTGGAGGCGCTGAAGCAGGACCTGCAGGAAGCGATCAGCAAGAGCCAGGCGCTGGAGCCGTTCAAGGACCAGCTGCTGCTGGACATCACCCCCGAGGGCCTGCGCATCCAGATCGTGGACCAGCAGAACCGGCCGATGTTCGACCTCGGCAGCGCACGGCTGATGCCCTACACGCGATCGATCCTGCTGGAGTTGTCGCACTTCATCAACCAGGTGCCCAACCGCATCAGCATCACCGGCCACACCGACACCACCGCGTACTCAACGCAGCTGGGTTATGGCAACTGGGAGCTGAGCGCCGACCGTGCCAATGCCGCGCGCCGCATCCTGATCGAAGGTGGCATGGACGAGGCCAAGGTCGCCCGCGTGGTCGGCCTGTCCTCCTCGGTACTGTTCGACAAGGCCAACCCGCAGAACCCGATCAACCGTCGCATCAGCATCGTGGTGATGACCAAGGAAGCCGAGGCCGCCGCCCTGAACGAGACCGAGTCGCTGCCGGTGCCTGCGCCCGGTGCGGCGCCGGTGGCAGTGGTAACGCCGCCTGCGGTGGAGTAAGGAGGCCGGGGGCATCCCGGGCCTGCGGGAGGGCATTCCACGCGGTTCCGGCCGATCCCCGCGCACCCCCGCGTCTGGCCCCTTTTGTGCAACGAAGGCAAGGACGGCGGCGGCCCAAGGGGCCCCCATCAAGGCAGGAACCGGCCCGGGCGCCTACAATGGCCGCTGTTTTCCTTCTCTACCGAGCCCATGTCCAAGCAGTCCAAAGCCAAGCGCGACAAGCGCAAGAAGCAGGCCCCACGCCGCCCGTTCGCCCGCCTGAACGCCCAGCAGCAGATCCAGAACCACGCCGTGCTGGTCAATGAAGAAGGCCAGGTCGTGGCGGCCATTGGCCTGCAGGGCAACGAATGGCTGCTGGCCATCGGCGGCCAGACCATGGGCAATGCCGATAACCCGGTGCCGATGCTGGCCATGCTCAAGCACCTGGCCAACGTGCAGGAGAAGGAAGGCCGCAAGGTCACGCTGGAATACTCCGCGCAGCTGCAGCAGATGATCGACGACCTGGCCGCCGACGAAGGCAAGACCGCCGACGACTACCTGGCCGGCCTGGTCGCCGAATTCGAAGGCGTCGAGGGCGAGGAAGCCACGAACGTGGCCGAAGCCAGCGAAGCGGCCGAGCAGGCCGATACACCGGCGGCCGACGCCGACGAACAGCCCAAGGCCTGAGCCCCGGGCCGATCGTGACGGTCTATATCGACGATGCGGTACATCCCTGGCGTGGCGAACGCTGGGCGCATCTGATGGCCGACACCCTGCCCGAGCTGCATGCGCTGGCGCAGCAGCTCGGGATTCCCCGCCGCGCCTTCCAGAACCTGCCCAGCGGCGTGCACTACGACGTGCCCGCGCCGCTGCGCGAGCAGGCCATCGCCCTGGGCGCGCAGCCGATTTCCCGCCACACCGACCGCACGCGGATGCGCCAGGTGATCGCCAACGCCCGGGCGCTGTACCAGCCGTAGGCGTAACGGGCGCCGGACCCGGCAGGAGCGTCAGAACGGGTCGCTGCCGGGGCGCACTTCCACGCCCAGCAACGAACACAGCGCCATCATCGCCTCGTCGTCGCGGCTGAGCGCGATCCAGCCGGCATAGGCGTCGCCACCGGTATTCCAGTTCCAGATCGAATAGCCGTGCTCACGCAGGCGGTCGTAGGCGATGTTCATCAGCGCCGGGACATCCAGGTCCTCGGCGAAATCCTCGTCGTCCAGGTCGCCGCCCCAGTCGATGCCCAGGTTCCAGCGCGCGGCCAGCTCCTGCAGCGCCGCGACGAAGGAGTCGGTGTCCTTCCAGTCCACGTAGAAGCCGGCGCGCCAGTCGATGGCGTCCTTCAGGTCCCACAGCCAGCTTTCATCGGACGGATCGTCCTCGGCACCGGCACGGGCTTCGCGCCAGGCATCGAACTGCTGCAGCGCCGCGTCCTCGTCACCGGGGTTGATCAGCCACAGCAGGTTCCAGACCCGTGCCGGATGGTCATCCTCGTCGAAGGTGGGTTGCAGTTCGTCGGCGTCTTCGTAATCGGCGCTGTTGTCGGGCATTGCGGTCTTCCACGGCGTGTTTGCCGCGCATTCTGCCGCCACGCGCCCGGCGGCGGAAGCCGTCCGCGCGCCCAGCGGTTATCCTGTGGCACGGAAGATGGCCACGGTGGCCGTCAATGAATCAGTGCCATGAGCGATACCCCTCCCGATCACCTGGCGGTCAACCCGCAAAGCCCGTTCCATGATGCCGCCGCCCTCGAGCGCGGTGTCGGCGTCCGCTTCAACGGCATCGAGCGCGATGACGTGGAGGAGTATTCGGTCAGCGAAGGCTGGATTCGCGTGCAGGCCGGCAAGGCCCGCGACCGTCGCGGCAACCCGATGACGCTGAAGATCAAGGGCGCGGTGGAACCGTACTTCCTTGAGCTGAAGAACGCCTGATACCGGGACCACCGGTTCGGCAGGACACGCAAGGGCCGCCCACGCGGCCCTTCTGCATTCCCCGGCAGGAGCGGCCTATTCGCGTTGGCGGCTTTCCAGCAGGTCGAGGTTGCGGATCAGCTTGCGCGAGATCTCATCGGAGATCTGCCCGCGCCGGGTCAACCGGAACAATTCCTCGCGCTCGGCGTTGAGGCCGGCCGAGCGCAGGTTGCGGTAGGCCTGCTCCATGCGCTTGATCTTGTCGGGGTCTTCGTCCGGGCTGATGCCCTTGTCCAGGTTGCGCTGGTACAGCAGGCTGACCCGCGCCGCCGCGTCGTTGAGCAGCTGCACGTTGCCGGTGGGCTGGCCGTCGGCCAGTTCCTGGCGGGCCCGCTCCACCGCCACCAGCGCGGCCTTGGACGAGGACTTGCGGGCCAGGTCCTCCTCGCGCCGCGAGGTATCGTCTTTGGGCAGCTCCAGCCCGCGCAGCAGGCGCGGCAACAGCAGGCTGGCGGCGATCAACGACACCAGGATCACCGCCGCGGCCAGGAAGATCACCAGGTCGCGGGCCGGGAAGGGCGCGCCGCTGGGGATCATCAATGGCAGCGTCAGCACGCCGGCCAGGGTGATCGCACCGCGCACGCCGGCCACCGACATCGCCAGCACCACGCGCAGCGGCGTGCTGGTGCCCTTCTCGCCGCGCATGCGCGCGCGCAGCAGGTTCCAGCGCAATGACAGCCACACGAAGGCCAGGCGCATCGCGATCAGGATGGCGTTGATCGCCAGCACGTAGACCAGCAGCCACCACGGGCTCTGGTGGCCGGTGACCGACATGGTCTCCACCGCGCGCTCGACGATGCCCGGCAACTGCTCGCCCAGCAGCACGAACATGATGCCGTTGAAGGTGAACTGCACCATGTTCCAGACCGCGCTGCGCTGCACGCGCATGCTGCCGCTGATGCGGCCGGTCAGCTCGACGTAGCTCATGGTGATGCCGGCCGCGACCGCGGCCAGGATGCCGGAGGCGCTGAGCTCTTCGGCCAGCAGGTAGGCGGCGAACGGGATCAGCAGGTTGACCAGCAGGGCGGCACCGGGCTCCTCGCCGAAGCCGCGCCACAGCCAGCGCTGGAAGGTGGACACGCTCCAGGTCACCGCCACGCCGATGGCCAGGCCGGCGAAGGCCACCCACAGGAAGGTCAGCGAGGCCTGCGCCAGCGAGAACGTACCGGTCATCACCGCCGCCACCGCGAAGCGGAAGCAGACCAGGCCCGAGGCATCGTTGAGCAGCGACTCGCCTTCCAGGATGTGCATCAGCCGCTTGGGGATGGGCACGCGCGAGGCGATGGCACTGACCGCCACCGGATCGGTCGGGGAGATGATCGCCGCCAGCGCGAAGGCCACCGCCAGCGGCATGGTCGGGATCATCCAGTGGATCAGCAGGCCGGCACCGACCACGGTGAACACCACCAGGCCGAAGGCCAGCTCCAGGATCGCGCCCTTGTCGCGGAACAGGCCCTGCTTGGGGATGCGCCAGCCATCGAGGAACAGCAGCGGCGGCAGGAACAACAGGAAGAACATCTCCGGGTCGAGCGCATGGCCACGCTTGAACACCCCGGCGATCAACGCCCCCAAGCCGATCTGCACCAACGGCAGCGGCAGGGAAAAGGGAAGGATTCTTACCAGATAGCCGCTGGCGACGACGGCCACCAGCATGGCCAGGACGACTTCGATCGTGTGCATGCCCGTTCCACGGATTCACCACCGCGGCAGCATGCTGCCGGCGCTGGCAGCGACGGTTGATTAACCCTTGGAAAACTATCACAGCCATGTGGAATGCAGCATGGCGTCGACACTGCGCAGGAGCGGCCTTGGCCGCCAAACCGGTGCGGCGTGCAATCACCGATGCCCGCGCGGGTGCCGCGAGGGTGAACTTCGCGCCTGAAGGCGCTCCTATGCGGCCGCGTCGGCCCCATCGAAACGGTAGATGTCCATCGCCAGGAAACCCTGGTCGATGCCGGCATCGATGCGCTGCGCGCCCAGTTGGTCACCGCCGGCGGCACCCATCGCGAAGTACAGCGGCAGCAGGTGCTCATCGGTCGGGTGGGCCTGTGCGGCGAACGGGGCCTGGCGGCGGTAATCGAACAGGGCCGGCAGGTCATCGGCCTCCAGCTTCTGCTCCACCCATCCAATGAACGGCCGCACGTACGGGGCCTCCTTGGCCTCGGAGTAGCTGTGCCAGTCATGCAGGTTGTGGGTGATGCTGCCCGAGCCGATCAGCAGCACGCCCTGCTCGCGCAGCGGTGCCAGCGCGCGGCCCAGCGCGAACTGGTGCTGCGGGCCGAGCATCGGCTGGATCGAGACCTGCAGCACCGGGATGTCAGCCTGCGGGTACAGGTAGCGCAGCGGCACCCAGGCACCGTGGTCCAGGCCGCGCTGCGGGTCGATGCCCGGCTGCAGCCCGGCATCGGCCAGGCGCTGGGCCACCTCCTGCGCCAGTGCCGGCGCACCCGGGGCCGGGTACTGCAGCTGGTACAGCGGCTCGGGGAAGCCGCCGAAGTCATGGATGGTTTCCGGCTGCGGGGCCGCCGAGACCAGCGGCGCCCGGCCCAGCCAGTGCGCCGAGGCCATGACGATGGCGCGCGGTCGCTGCAGGCCCGCCGCCAGTTCGGCCAGGCGCGGTCCCACCTGCCCCGGCTGCAGCGCCGTCATCGGCGAACCGTGGGAGATGAACAACGAAGGCAGGCGATTCATGGCAGGCTCCCGGCGTGGGAAGAACAGAAGTTGGGACGCAGCTTATTGCGCGGCAAAGGGGCAACAAATAGCCTCGACATCAACGTTTTATTGCAGGGATGGAAATAATGGACACCATCGATGCCATGCGGGTCTTCGTCGCGGTCGTGGAGCGCAACGGCTTCAGTGCCGCTGCCGATGCCCTGAACCTGTCCACCGCGGCGGTGACCCGGCAGATCGCCGCGCTGGAAAAGCGCCTGTCCGCGCGCCTGCTCAACCGCACCACCCGGCGGGTCAGCCCGACCAGCACCGGGGCAACCTACTACCAGCGCTGTGTGCAGCTGCTCAACGAATTCGATGAGCTGGAAGCCTCGGTCGGCGCGCAGGCCCTGCAGCCGGCCGGGCGGCTGCGCATCAACGCGCCGGTCAGCTACGGCATCTCGCGCCTGGCGGCACTGCTGCCCGGTTACAGCGCGCGCTACCCGCAGGTGGAACTGGACCTGTCGCTGTCCGACCGCCTGGTGGACATGGTCGAGGAAGGCTTCGACCTGGCCATCCGCATCACCCGCCAGCCCTCACCCTCGCTGATCGCCCGGCGCCTGTCGCAGGCGCGGATCATCCTGTGCGCGGCGCCGTCCTACCTGGCCCGGCGCGGCGAGCCGGCCACGCCGCAGGCCCTGGCCGAGCACGGCTGCCTGGCCTACAGCTATTCGGACACCGGGGACGCCTGGACGCTGCAGGGGCCGCACGGGGACGTCAGCATCCCGGTGGTGCCGCGCATGCGTGCCAACAACGGCGAGGTGCTGCGCGAGGCAGCCATCGCCGGCATGGGCATCATCGCCCAACCGGACTTCATCATCGACGCGGCGCTGGCCAGCGGCCAGCTGGTACCGATCCTGCGCGACTGGACCGTGCCGCCGATCGGCATCCATGCGGTCTACGCCAGCCGCAGCCACCTGGCACCGAAGGTGCGCAGCTTCATCGACTACCTGGTGGAGTGCCTTGGCCCGGCGTGACCCCGGCGCTCAGGCCGCGTCACCCGGCGCGCCGAGCGCGGCGAGCAGGGCCTCCAGCGCCATCGGCCGGCCCAGCAGGTAGCCCTGCACCTGGTCACAACCATGCGCGGCCAACCAGCGGTACTGCCCTTCGGTCTCCACGCCCTCGGCGATCACCGACAGGCCCATGCTGTGGCCCAGTGACAGCAGCGCACGGCAGATGGCGGCATTGCGCGGGTTGGTCTCCACGTCGGAGACGAAACTGCGGTCGATCTTCAGCGCGTCCAGCGGCAGGTGCTGCAGGTAGGACATCGACGAGAAGCCGGTGCCGAAGTCGTCCAGCGAGATGTGGATGCCCTTCTCGTGCAGGCGTTGCATGGTCTGCAGCGCCTGGGTTGGGTTGCGCATCAGGCTGCTCTCGGTCAGTTCCAGCTGCAACGCGCCACGGCGCAGGCCGTACTCCTCCACCGCGTGGGTGAACTCGCCGGCCAGGTCGGTGTTGAAGAACTGCACCGCCGACACGTTGACCGCGACCGACAGCTCGCCCCAGCCGGCATCGGCCAGCTGCCGCTGCGCCCGCGCCGCGGCGCGGGTGACCCAGCGGCCAAGCGCGATGATCAGGCCGGTGTCCTCGCACAGCTGGATGAAGTCGCCGGGCGGGATGTAACTGCCATCGGGCTGCGGCCAGCGCAGCAGCGCCTCCAATGCCACCGGGCTGCCATCGGCGGCATGCCGGATCGGCTGGAAATGCAGCTCGAACTCGTCGCGGTCGATGGCCACGTGGATGCGCCCGGCCAACTGCAGGCGTTCGGTGTAGCGGGTGGCCATGGCCTGGCTGAAGCGCGCCAGCGCCAGCCCGCCTTCACGCGCGGCATGGGCGGCCTGCGCCGCGCGGCCGATGACCTGCTCGGCCAGTTCGCCGTCGCGCGGGCAGCTGGCCACGCCGATGCGGGCCTCGAGCTGGTGGAAGGTGTCGCGGCCTCGCACCGGTTCGGCCACCGCCGCCTGCAGTGCGTCCAGCGCCAGGGGCGCGGCGGCCGGGTCCAGGATGGCCAGGACGAAATCCTCGGCCGGCTGGTGCGCCAGCAGGCCATAGCGTGCGGCCAGCCCCCCCAGCCGCACCGACACCGCACGCAGCGCATCCTCGCCGGCTTCGCGGCCCAGCGTGTCGGTGATCATCTGCAGCCCGCGCAACTGCACGTGGGCGATGGTGTAGCCGCGCGCGCCGCCGTCCAGGCGCTCGCCCAGCGCGCGCACGGTCAACAGGCCGGTACTGGAATGGTGGCTGGCCCGGTACGCCAGCTCGTTCTCGAAGCGCAGCCGCTGGCTGACGTCCTCGGCCAGCACCAGGCAGGCCTTGCGCCCGGCGAAGTCCAGCAGTGCACTGTGCGCGACCACCATGAAGCTGCTGCCGTCCTTGCGCAGATGGGCATGCGCGATCAGCGGCGGCGGCGCACCACTGTTGATGCTGCGGATGGTCTGGCGCAGTTCGTCCCATTCCTCGGGCGGGCGGATGTCCAGGATCGACATCCCCAGGAACTCCTCGCGGCTATAGCCGTATTGGTCGATCGCCGCCTGGTTCACCTCCAGGAAGCGCAGGTTGACCATGTCGAAGATCCAGAACGGCGCGGGGTTGCGGTCGAACACCAGCCGGAACTGTCGCTCGGCCTCCTGCGCGCGGGCCTCCACGTGCACCCGCTCGCTGATGTCCACCACCGCGCCGGCCAGGTGCGCGGCGCCGCCGTTCGGGCCACGGACCTGGTCGCCACGCGCCGACAGCCAGCGGAACGAGCCATCGGCCAACAGCAGCCGGAACGTGGCGTTGACCGCCCCCTGCCCTTCGCCGGCGGCATCGAGCACCTCGCGCAGCACCGCCACGTCCTCGCCATGCACGCGCGCGTACAACGCCTGGAGGGTGGATGAGCGCCCCTCCAGGCCCAGCATCTGCTGGGTCAGCGCCGACCAGTGCAGGGTCCGCCCGTCGCCGCGGATCGACCAGGTGCCGACCTTGCCCACTTCATGCGCCAGCGCCAGTTCGGCGGCGCCGGCCTGCAGTTCCTCGTTCAACTGCTGCTCGTGCGAGGCGCTGCGGCGCAGGCGCCCCATCAGGAAGCCGAAGCCGATCAGGTAGACCAGGTACAGGCCGGTGGCCGCGTACAGGAACACGTACCAGCGCGCCATCACCTCGCGGTAGGACAGCGCGGTATACAGGGTGAGCGGGTAGTCCAGCGGCACGCTCACCGCGGCGATGCGCTTCTGCCCGTCCGACGGGCTGTGGACCACCCCGCGCGGGATCACCGAGGCCGACTGCGGCAGGACGGTCATCGGCGACGGCAGCGTCCGCCCCACCAGGCCGGGGTCACGGCTGTGCGCCAGCAGCTGGCCGTAACGGTTGCCGATGGACGCCACGCCATCGCGGCCCAGGTCCAGGCCGCTGACCACCTGCTGGAAGGTGCCCAGCCGTACCCGCGCCAGCAGCCACTGGCCGTTCTGCATCGGCAGTGCCGTGCGCACCACCCAGTGCCCGCCCGGCAGTTCCTCCAGCGCGCCGATGTAGAGCTCGCCGCTGAGCAGCCGGTTCTGCGCGATCGTCCAGCTGTGCAGGGTGGGATCGCCCTGCCCCTGCGACAACGCCATGCCCTGGTCGTCCACCAGGGTGATCGAGGCCAGGTCGCGGTTGCGCGACAGCACGCCCTGGATGTTGGCCTCCAGCAGCTGCACCGCCTTGTCCGGCACCTGCCGGTAGAACTCGCGGCCGTCGTTGGCGGTACCGCGCAGGGCCCGCTCCAGGGTGACCAGCTGTGCCCGCATCAGGCGCTCGCTGCCCGAGGCCAGTGCCATGCTCTGCCGCTGCGCGCCCTCGATGCGGGTGCTGCGGTCGTTCCACAGCATCATCACCAGCCCGACCGCCAGCAACACCGCCACCGCCGTGCCGGCGATGGCGATCACCCGCAACGGGTGCACGGCGCCCCGGCTCACGGAGACATCCAACGCAGCGGCAGTCGGCACACAGGTATCACGGGCATTCCAGGAAAGTTGGCGACGGGGGAGTCGGCAAGCGAACACCATTGACCGGTGGTCCCCTCGCAGCTGTTGTCTCCCCAGACACGGCATGCATCAAACGCACGACAGCATGCAGCACAACCACGGCGGCGTGAAGACGGGTTCACGATATTAAGCGGGACTTTGATACGGGCGGGTGATGCCAAGGGCCAGAATGGGCACTCCCGGTCACACTCCACCCGCTCTAGACTTGGCGGTTTCACCGACACGGAATCTGCCATGGTCCTGCAACGTTCCCTCCTGATGCTTGCCATCGGCGCTGCGCTCACGCTCAGCGGCTGCAACAAGGATGCCCCCCAGCCCGCGGCCGAAGGCCAGGCACCGTCCGCGTCGGATGCGACGGCGGCGGCCAAGCCGCAGCTGGGCAGCTTCGGCTTCGATGCCGCCGGCATGGACCGTGCTGTCGCCGCCGGCGACAACTTCTTCGACTTCGCCAACGGCGAATGGGTCAAGCGCACCGAGATCCCGGCCGACCGCTCCAACTACGGCAGCTTCAACGTGATCGCCGAGAAGACCCTGGCCGACACCCGCGCGATCATGGAGGAAGCCGGCAAGGCCAGCGACGGCGAAGCCCGCAAGATCGGCGACTACTACGCCGCCTACATGGACGAGGCCGGCATCGAGGCACGCGGCGCCGCGCCGGTGCAGCCGCAGCTGCAGGCCATTGCCGGCATCGCCGACAAGCAGGCCCTGGCCAAGGCCCTAGGCGGCACCCTGCGCGCCGACGTGGACCTGCTCAACGCCACCAATTTCTATACGCCGCACCTGTTTGGCGTATGGGTTTCGGTGGACCTGATGCAGCCGGACCGCAACGCGCCGTACCTGGTGCAGGGCGGCCTGGGCATGCCCGACCGCGACTTCTACCTGCAGGACGGCCGCATGGCCGAGCTGCGCAAGGCCTATGAAGGCTACGTGGCCCAGCTGCTGACGCTGTCCGGCGACACCGATGCCGCCGCCAAGGCCGCGCGCATCGTCGCCCTGGAAACCCGGATCGCCCGCGCCCACGCCACCCAGGAGGAAACCAACGACGTGCAGAAGGGCGCCAACGCCTGGAAGCAGGCCGACCTGGCCGCCAAGGCACCGGGCATGGACTGGGCGGCGTTCCTCGACGCGGCCGGCCTGTCGGCGCAGCAGGATTTCATCGTGTGGCAGCCCAAGGCCGTGGCCGGGCTGTCCCAGCTGGTGGCCAGCGAGCCGCTGGACACCTGGAAGGACTACCTGGCCTTCCACGCGCTGGACGAAGCCGCACCGTACCTGCCCAAGGCCTTCGCCGACGCCCACTTCGCCTTCCACGGCACCGCCATGAGCGGCACGCCGCAGCAGAGCGAGCGCTGGAAGCGCGCCGTGGGCCAGACCAACGATGCCATCGGCGAAGCGGTCGGCAAGATCTACGTCGAGCGCCACTTCGACCCGGCCACCAAGGCCCGTGCCGACGAGATGGCCAGGAACATCATCGCCGCCTTCGCCAAGCGCATCGATGCGCTGGAATGGATGTCGCCGGAAACCAAGGCCCACGCCAAGGCCAAGGTCGCCGGGCTGAAGGTGGACATGGGCTACCCGAGCAAGTGGCGCGACTACAGCGCGCTGGAAGTCAAGCGTGACGACGCGCTGGGCAACGCGCAGCGCGCCTCGCTGTTCGAGTACCGGCGCAACCTCGCCAAGCTCGGCCAGCCAGTGGACCACAACGAATGGGCGATGCTGCCGCAGACCATCAACGCGATGAACGTGCCGCTGGAAAACCGCCTGGTGTTCCCGGCGGCGATCCTGCAGGCGCCGTTCTTCGACGGTGCGGCCGATGACGCGATCAACTACGGCGCGATCGGCGCGGTGATCGGCCATGAGATCAGCCACGGCTTCGACAACGCCGGCGCCCTGTTCGACGAGACCGGCAAGCTGCACAACTGGTGGACGGCCGAGGACCTGAAGCAGTTCAACGCCGCCGGCGATGCGCTGGCCGCCCAGTTCAACAGCTACGAGCCGTTCCCCGGCGTGCACGTCAACGGCCGCCTGACCCTGGGCGAGAACATCGCCGACGTGGCCGGCCTGGCCACCGCCTACGACGCCTACCGGCTGTCGCTGCAGGGCAAGCAGGAACAAACGCTGGAAGGCTTCACCCCGGACCAGCGCTTCTTCCTGGGCTTTGCCCAGGCCTGGCGCAGCAAGGCCCGCGAGCAGGCACTGCGCAACTCGCTGCTGACCAACGTGCATGCGCCGGGCCAGTTCCGTGCGCTGACCGTGCGCAACCTGGATGCGTGGTACCCGGCGTTCGAGGTCAAGGACGGCCAGAAGCTGTACCTGGCGCCGGAGAAGCGGGTCAAGGTCTGGTAACTGCCGGCTGGGTTTGAATGCGGTACGAAGCACGGGCGCCTGAGGCGCCCGTGCTTCGTTTACCCCTCCCCAGCCCTCCCCTTTGGCGCAGCCAAGGGGAGGGTTGGGGAGGGGTCGCTTCTGCTTCTGCCCCTATGCCGGCCAGCGCATCAGGATCGCCGGGTCCTCCCCCACCCGCCGGCAGGCGCGCGTGGAGATGCCATCATCCAGGGCGATCCGGAATAGCGGCGCGACGCTGCGCAGCACGCGTGCGGCCACCACCGACTGCAGCTGCTGGCCGCGGCTGCGGCCCAGCAGGCGCGTCGCCCACTCCGGCAACAGCGCCGCGCCGGCGGCCAGGAACATGTCGCGTGACACCCCCGGCAGCGGCACCGGCAAGCGCACCGCACTGAGTACGTCCAGCACTTCGCGCGAGCGCTCGTCCATCCGCAGCTGCGGTTGCCGCGCGGCGAAGTACGCCTGCACCTGCGCCTCGCTGGCCGGCACATCACGTGCGCCCAGGGCCTCGGCCACGCGCCGGTATTCGTCGTAGTAGCGGTCGGCGATGGCCTGCGGTACGTCACGGCAGTACCGGCGGCAGCCTTCCAGGAAGCCATAGGCCTCGGTCACGTGCACCCAGGTCAGCAGCTCGGGATCCTCGGCGGTGTACGCGCTGCCCTCGGGCAACGTGCCGACCACCTGGGCATGGATCTTTCGTACCCGCGCGATGAGCGCGTCCACCTCCGCCGCCGGTGCGTAACTGGTGCCGGCCACGAAACTGGTGGTGCGCCGCAACCGGCCGACCAGGTCCTGGCGGAAGTTGGAGTGGTCATAGACACCGGCCAGCGCACGCGGGTGCAGCAACTGCAGCATCAAGGCGCACAGCCCGCCGGCCAGCATGCCCGGGAACTCGGAATGAATACGCCAGGTGACGCTGCCCGGGCCGAACCAGCCCGGGTCACCGGCTGGCACGTCGTAGTCCACGCCGTTCTGGTTGCGGGGGAAGGCATCAAGCACCCAGCGGCGGATCTGGGCGGTGGCAGCGGTGGAGACACGTCGGGACAAGGGCAGCATGGCCGCTATCGTAGCCGGGCAGCCGCGCAACTGGCGTGTCCGGCGCCGGTGACAGCCGCGTGGCAAGGCCCCCTGCCCGCCCGCGGACGTGCCATGTGCGGGCGCAGCACGCCGACCGGATTTCAACTTCCGGCTCCATTACTTGCATCGTGGTGCGCTGCAAAAATCCGCCCCGCAGGCGGATCACCGCCGGTGGCCGGACGCGGAATCTTCGCGTTTTCCCCATTGCCAAGCGTGGTGAAAGTGCTAGAACTGGCCTTGCCTCACCGTTCCACGCTGCATCCGTCGCTCGTTCCAGATAGTTACTGCAAGGAGCTCACCATGATCGCGTTGTTCAAAGGTTTGGGGTTGTTGCTGCAAGACAACGAGCTGTACAACAGCCCGTTCGAGAAACAGGTTGCACACTGGAAAGGGTTGAGCGACCAGCAGATCCGTGAGGAAGTGTCCTTGCTTGCCAAGGCCAAGTGCCAATGGCTGATGGCCTCGATCGTGATCTGGCAGGCGTCCTCGCTGCTGATCCTTGGGCTGATCACCAACTATCTGTGGCGTGACGATTTCCATATCACCTTCACCCGCATCGTGATCGTGCTGGGTTCGTGGGTGTCGATCCTGTTCGTGATCTGGTTCATGGCCAACATGTTCGACCACACCGCCGGCTTCGAGCGCTGGATGAAGGCCTTCAACAGCCGCGCCCGGATCAGCTCCGACGCCGACAGCGTCGACGACGTGGCCGAGGCACTGGACATGGCCAGGCATTATCCGGAGGTGCTGGACTACAAGCAGGCCGTCACCGCCAGCCGCGAACTGCGCCACGAGGACATCCGCATCATGCGCGAGCTGGGCCGCATGCGGCAGCACTCGCAACTGGTCGGCGAACTCAACCACATCGGCGACGACGGGCTGCGCCTGCAACCGGCGTTCTAGCCCGCCCCTGCCCGCGTCCTCCCGCCGGGACGACGCAACCTGCATCCCCATCGCCGCGCCCGTCGCGGCGATGTCACTTGTGGATCGTCACCTGCTGCGCGAAGCCATCCGGCAGCCCGGTCATCTCGCGGGTGTAGCCCACCACCACGGCGAAATCCATCAACGCCTCGCGGTTGCACACCTGGGCGCGTTGCCCGTCGGCGCACTGTTCGCGGTAGAGCTGGTAGAAGCAGCGACCGCTTTCACTCTGCAGGCACTGGAAGCGGGCCACGTCCTGCCGCACCGTGGTGCGGCTGAGCAGGCTGTGCTCGCCGCTGATGCGGGTGACCGAGGTCTGCCCCGGCGGCTCGCTGAAACCCAGCATCGACAACAGGCTGCCCAACAGCATGGTCAGGTAATGCATGGCGATTCTCCTGGCAGCGGCGTTACATGCCGCGGAACAGACTCATGAAGGGTTGGCTGACCACCAGCGTCTCGCTGCGGTGCTTCAGGCGCAGCACGCCGCGGCCGGTATCCTCTCGGCTCACCGATGCCACCGCCTGCATGTTGACGATGGTGGAGCGATGCACCTGACGGAAGCGGTTGGGGTCCAGCGCCTCGGCCAGCTCGCGCAGCGAACTGCGCAGCAGCAGTTCCTCATCGGCGGTCACCACCGAGGTGTATTTGCTGTCGGCGCGGAAATACAGCACGTCCTCCAGCATCACCAGGCGGGTCTCGCGGCCGTTGCTGGCGGTGATCCAGGCCAGCGGCGGCGCCGCCTGTGGCGTGCTCGGTTGCTGCGCCAGCTGCCTGAGCAGGCGTTCCAGCAGGGTGGGATCCGGCAGCCCGGCCTGGCGTCGCGCCAGCACGCGCTGGCGGGTGGCCAGCAGGCGCTCGTCGGTGACCGGCTTTAGCAGGTAGTCCACCGCGCCCTGCTCGAACGCGGCGATGGCGTACTGGTCGTAGGCGGTGACGAACACCACCTGGGTCTGCGGGCTCACTGTCTGCAACGCGCGGGCGACGTCGATGCCGGTGACGCCGGGCATGCGGATGTCCAGGAAGGCCAGATCCGGTTGCTGGCTCTCCAGCGCTTCCAGGGCAGCCGCGCCGTCCTCGCACTCGGCCACCAGGTTCAACTCCGGCCACAGCCGCTGCAGTTGCCCGACCAGCGCCTGGCGCAGCAGCGGCTCGTCCTCGGCGATCAGGGCATCAAGACGCATGTGGCACCTCCGGCAGCGGCGGCAGTACCGGTGCGCCGGCCGGCGATGCGACGCCGGGCACGATCGACAGGGTGGGCGGCGCCGGGGCCTTGCCCGTGTACGGCAGGCTGATGGTCGCGGCCACGCCGCTGGGGAAGTTGGACACCATCGCCAGCGCAGCCTGCTCGCCGCAGGTCAGGCGCAGCCGCTCGCGCAGGTTCTTCAGCCCGATGCCGGTGCCGGCGGTGTGGGCGCTGATGCCCTGCCCGTCGTCGGCCACGGTGATGGTCAACTGGCCGTCGAGCGCACGCGCCAGGATCCAGACCGTGCCGCCGCCGGACTTGGGCTCCAAGCCGTGCTTGATCGCGTTCTCGACCAGGGTCTGCAGCGACATCGACGGCAGGCTGACCTCGTGCAGCGCCTCGGGCACGTCGATCTGCAGGGCCAGCCGGGCGCCCATGCGGATGCGCAGGATCTCCAGGTAAGCCTGCACGCGTTCCAGCTCCTGGCCCAGCGTGGACACCGACTGGTCGATGCCCGGCAGCGAGCTGCGCAGGTACTGGATCAGGTGGCCGAGCATCTGCTCGGCACGCTCGGGATCGGCCCGGGTCAGCACCTGTGCGTTGGCCAGCGTGTTGTAGAGGAAGTGCGGCTCGACCTGGGCATGCAGCAGATTGAGGCGGGCGACGGTGAGCTCCTTCTCGGCCTCGGTGCGCGCGGCGTGCTCCCGCTCCTCGCGGCGCAGCTCGGCGACCTTGCCACTGAGCGCATGGGTCACGGCATCGGCGTTTTCGTAGTTGCTGCCTTCATCGAGCAGCAGCAGGTCCACCCAGGCCCCGGCATCGGGTTCGAACAGCAGGGTGACGCTGCTGGTGTCCGCGCCAGGGGTGACGCGGGCGGTGATCTGGTTGCGCTTGATCGCCAGCCGCGCCAGCGGGTTCCAGCGCGATGGCGGACGGTCGCCATAGGGGTCGGCGCGGCGCTGGGTGGCGCGCACCTGCAAGGTGCCGACCGAGCGTTCCATGTGCTCGATGCGCGGCATCTGGCCGATCACCTGCTCCAGCAGGGCGAAGGCGGTGGCCGCGTCCATCGGCAGCTCGACCTGGCGACGGTGGCGGTTGGCCAGGGTCTGCGCGTCCAGGCGGTCGGCGACCAGCGCGACGCGCCGCACATGGCCGACGATCGAGGTCAGCGCGAACACCATCAGCGCCATCGCGGCCAGGCCGAAGATCCAGCCCGGCGCTTCGTCCATCCCGCTGAACAGCCCGCTCCACAGGAAGCCGGCGGCGATGAGCGTCAACGCCCATGCCAACAGGATGCGGAAACCCAGGAAGAGGCTGGCGAACATGATCGGACCTGATGGCAGGGAACTGGCGTCGAGCATAAATGCCGCCCGCGCCGGCACAAGGGCCGTGCGACGAAACCCCGGAATCGGCGCCTGAACCCGGCCACCGGCGGAGCGACCCCGTTCAGGCCGCCGGCCGGGCCTTCTCGTAGCGCAGGTCACCGTCGTCCAGCGCGGCCACCACGTCCCAGCCATGGCGGCGGTAGAAGCCATTGGCACGCACGTCCTCGTGCCCGTCGGTGCTCAGCCAGATCCGCGCATGGCGCGCGAACAGCGCCTGTTCGGCCGGCCGCAGCACCGCCGCGCCCAGCCCCTGCCCCTCGAAGCCGGGCTTGACGAACACCGCGAACAGGCAGGCATCGTCCAGGTCGACCATCGAGAACGCCACCGGCTGACCCTCCACCTCCGCCAACCACGCGCACGGCGCGGCCGCGAGCATCGTGGCGAGCACGTCGGCATCGATGCCCAACTGCGCCATCTGCTCGCGCGAGAGATGGTTCTGGGTGACGCTGGTGCGGATGTCGAACAGCGCCTGGACATCAGCAACGGCGGCCGGCCGTACGGTGAATGCCATCGGGTTGCCCTGCCTGTAAGTTGCCTGCTTCACTCGCGCCGCGATTGCCAGTTGGCCGGCAGCTCCCATTGCACCAGCGCATTGACGCAACGCCCCCACAGCCGTTGGCCATCCGGGCTCCACTGCAACTGGTTCAGCTCGTCGCAGTGGGCATCGTCCGCACGCAGGCTCAGCGACCGACCACTGTCCAGGTTCCACAGCACCGCAGCCACATCGCCCGCCGCCGTGCCCAGGGCCAGCAGGCGGCCGTCCGGCGAGCCGGCGGCAACCTTGAGCGAGTCCCGCCCCGGCAGGGTCAAGGAGTAGCGCACCTTTCCGCTGTCCACGTCGACCACATGCATGCCCGGGTTTCGGCGCTCGCCGTCCATCAACACGAAGCCAACCGCGACCCAGCGCCCCTTGACCGAGCCGAACGGCTCGGGCGTCCATTGCGCCATGCCGATGTCATCGAACGGGTCCACCGAACCGAAGCGCCGTGGCAGTGGCAGCACGCGCAGCACGCGGCCGGTGCCGCCATCAAGCTCGGTGAGGCCAAAGACATCCTCGACCCAGGGATTGGCCATCGGGCCATCCCATTGCACGGGCTTGGACTGCGCGTTGCCGGGGAAGTCGCCGCGCATCACGTGCTGGCGGGGCGCGGCGAACTGCTGCGCGTAATCCCAGCGGGCACCGTCGGTGCTCGCGGCCTGCACCGGCGCCCACAGCTTGAACGTGTCGCGCTTGTCCACGTAGTCACGCAGGTACGCCAGCGGCACGCCGTTACCGTCGTGGAAGTAGCGCACGTAACTGTCGCCGAGCACGCCCTTCTGGTCGAACGCCAGCGGATGCGTGCTCAGTGACCGGGCCACCGTGTCGTAGCGCATCACCCGCCCATCCACCAACAGATGGGCGACCTGGCCGCGCGCGTCGGCGGCCAGCAGCCAACGGTTGGCGTGCGGTTGCGGTGACGTCCACAGCGTGCGCGGCGTGGCACCGTCGTCGGGCCGCCAATGCATCAGGGTGAACGGATATCGCTGGATCAGCAGCACGCTGCCATCGGCCAGCACCTGCATGCCATCGGCATCATAGGTCTTGAGCGAGGCCACCCGCTCGATGCGCAGCACGGCCTTGGCTTCGAGCGTCGCCGCATCGGCGTCGGGCAGCTTGCGCTGTGGCTCGACGATCGTGACCTGCGGCTGCGCCGCCGCGATCCACTCCGAGGCACCGGTACCGATGCGCATGCGTGCCCCGGGCAGCGCGCTCAACGCCTCGTACATCGGGTTGAACGCCTGCTCCGGCACGCTGCTGCGCTGCAGCCGCGCCTGCGGCCCGGTACTGAAGATGTTGGCGTCAGCCAGCGCGCGCAGCTGCCCGACCACGCCACCGCCGGGATTGGGCCAGTCATCGCTGCGCCACACGGTCACCGCCGTGGCCGGTTGCCCCATCACCGCATCAAGCTGGGTCACGCGCACGTTGAGCGTGCTGGTGCTGCGCCCCATCGCCCCGTGCCGTTGGGTGATGCGGCCATCCCAGTAGCGGAAGGGCTGCTGCAGGTCCGGCATGCGTTCACCGTGCCCCTCGAAGCGGAACTGGCGCTCAAGCCGCGCCATGCGCCCGGGGATTTCCGATTCCAGCAGCGCACCGTCGCTGACGTACTGCTGCAGCTCGGGCAAGGCGTAGCGGCGCAGGTAGTCGCGCGTGAGTTCGGGCCGCCGCGCCAGCAGGACATCGCCCCAGCCCTGGCCAATGCGTGCCACCAGGTTGTGGTTGTCTTCCCCGGCCACGGTTCCCAGCGGTCTGAGCGTGGCCTGCACCACCGGCAACACCTGCGCGTAGGGCAGGTCCACGACCATCTGCACCTGCGCCAGGCGCTTGCCTTCGCGGGCCAGCTGCGGGGAACGCAGCACGGAGGGAAGTCCGTTCTCGACGGCACCGGGGTCGGTGGGAACCACCTGCCAGTTCGGCGGCAAGGCCGCGGCGTTCGCCCATCCTGCGCTGCCCATGGCAAGCAGCCACAACGCGCGTTTCCATCTGCCAGCGTCCGCCATCCGTGTTCCCTTGTCGCGATAAGGCCTGACCTTAAGGGTTGGGGTGGTGACGAGGGAATCAATGGCCGTGATTGAGGTGCCCTTGGGTGCCCAAAGCCCAATCCCTCTCCCGTTTCCGGGAGAGGGGCTCGGGGCATGCGTTACCGGCGCTCGGCCGCGCTGGCATCGCGCGTGGCGCGGAATGCCTCTTCCGGGCTCCAGTTCGGCCAGTCACGCGAATTGGCCAGCTTCTCGCCCAGGGTGTAGACCACTTCCAGGTCACGCACCGCGCCGGCGAAGGTCCAGTCGGCCTGCCATTCGTCACCCTGCTGGTGGTAGCGCTTGGCGGTGTAGTCGTCGGAGGCCTTCTTGCCGGCTTCCACGCCACCGTCGATCCAGTCCTGGCCGGCCGAATACGACAACGCCGGCACGCCACGCTTGGCGAACGGGAAGTGGTCGGAGCGGAAGAACAGGCCCGCTTCCGGCTTCGGGTCCGGCGTGTAGTGCAGGTCCCATCCCTTGGCCACCTCCTTGAGCTGGTCCAGCAGTTCCATCTTCGCCGAACCGTAGATGCCGAAGTCACGCGACGGGCTGTACGGCGCCATGCCGTCCATGTTGATCACCGCCACCGTTTTGGACAACGGGTACAGCGGGTTGCTGGCGTAGTACTCCGAGCCCAGCAGGCCCTTTTCCTCGGCCGTCACCGCCAGGAACACCACAGACCGCTGCGGCTTGGGCTGCGTGGCGAAGCCGCGGGCCAGCTCGACCAGCGCGGCGGTGCCGCTGGCGTTGTCCATGGCACCGTTGAAGATGCGGTCACCGCGTGCATCCGGCTCGCCCACGCCGATGTGGTCCCAGTGCGCGCTGTAGATCACCGTCTCGTCCGGGTGGGTACTGCCTTCCAGCCGCGCCACCACGTTGTGCGAGGTGATCACCTCGTTGTGGACCTGGTAGTTGGCCGAGAAGGTCTCGCCCTTGATCTCCACCGGCTGGAAGTCGCGCGACTGCGCCTGCTTCTTCAGCGTTTCGAAATCCAGGCCGGCGCGCTTGAACATCGCCACCGCCAGGTCACGCTGGATCCAGCCCTCCAGCGCCGGATGCGCCTCGGCGGGCTTGTCGCGCACCACGTCGAACATGGTGTTGGTGTTGGAACCGGCCACCGTCGCCCAGCCGTAGGACGCCGGTGCGGTTTCGTGGACGATCAGCACGCCGGCCGCGCCCTGGCGCGCGCCTTCCTCGTACTTGTAGGTCCAGCGGCCGTAGTAGGTCATGCCCTTGCCGTCGAAGTCACCCACGCCGGTCTCGAAGTCCGGGTCGTTGATCAGCACCACGGCGATCTTGCCCTTCAGGTCCACGCCCTTGAAGTCGTCCCAGTTGCGCTCCGGCGCCTTGACGCCGTAGCCCAGGAACACCAGCGGCGCGTCGGTGATGGCCACCTGGCTGTCGCCATTCATCGCGGCGCGCACGGCGATCTCCTGGCCCTGGGTCAGCGCCTGCGGCGTGCCCTGGCCGGTCAGCGTGAGCTGCGGCTTGCCGACGATGTCGCCCTTGAGCAGGGGCACGGCCTGGGTCCACAGGCGCTTGCCGTCCTTCAGGTCGCCGCCCGGCTGCAGGCCCGCGTCGGCGAACTGCCGGCTCAGGTAGGCGATGGTCTTTTCCTCGCCCGCCGAGGCCGGCGAACGGCCTTCGTAGGCGTCGGAGGAAAGCTCCTTCACGTCGGCCGAAATGCGGGCACCGTCGAACTTCGGCGGGGCGGCCATCAGGGCCGTGGATACCGACATCGCCAACAGGCTGATTACTACATGCTTCACGCTGCACCTCCAGTGGTCAGACAACCCCGGAGTGTAGCCAGCTTGGCGCCCCTGCGGGCAGTGCCAGCGTGCACGTGACGGACAGAAAGAACCGGCCTTCTCGCGAAGGCCGGTTCAAATGGAGCAATGGCAGAGAGTTTCTGCTTACCAGTCGTAGGACACGTTCATCATGACGTAGCGCGGAGTAGCGAAACGCAGCGGCATGTTGTAGGTGTTGCTGACCGTCGCAACGGCCGTCTCGGTCTCACCATCGATCGCGGTCGGCTTGCGCTCGTTGAAGACGTTCATCACGTTCAACGAAACGGCCAGCTTCTCTTCCGCGAAGGACGGACGATAGGTGACGCCCAGGTCGAAGCGCTTGGTCCACGGTGCGAACTTCTTGCCCGGGGGCGACGCCTTGCCGAAGCAGGTGTGGTAGTACGAGCCGTCGTAGCCCACCGGATCGGTCTCGTTCTGCGCCGGATCGCCACCCTGCTCGTTGTAGTAGCCCCAGCAGGTGATCGGCATGCCGGACTGGACGCGGAGGCTGCCGCTGATCAGCCATTCCGACGTCAGCGCGTAGCTGCCACGCACCTTGATCTGGTGGCGCCGGTCGTTGGGCAGGTAGCCCATCGAGTGGAACATGAAGGCCGGGCCGTCCCAGTTGACGCTGGTGGAGACGCCGTTGTCATGCGAGGCCGAACCCTGACCGGAGTCGGAGTTGGCCGGGCCTTCCATGTTGCCCTCGCTCTTGCTGTAGGTGTAATCGACACGGGCTTCCCATTTGCCATCGAACGGATGCTCGATGAACAGGTCCACCGCCTTGTAGGTGCGCTTCATCGGCACCGTCCAGCCCCAATCGTCCGGCGTCATCTGGAACTGGGTGTAGCCCTTGCCGTCCTTGTTGGCGAACTTGAAGGTGTTGCTGTCGCCGACATTGACGATGAAGCAGCCGCCGTCGATGCCGGTCGAACCCGGGATGGCAACCGTGGACGGGTCGATCCCCATCTTCTCGAGCTTGGCCTCCATCGCTGCGGCGTCGCAGGTGTCGTCCATCGCGGCCTTCAGGTCGCGGTAGGTCAACTTGGCGCCGTAGTTCCAGTTCTCGTTCAACTGGGCCTGGAAGCCGAGGATGAACTCATCCTGGTAGGACGACTTCAGGTCGGTCGGCGCGAAGCTGCCGGCGTCCTTGGGCTGTCCGGTTTCGTGGTTGGACGACACCGGGCCGGCCGGCGCGGTACCCGCCACGTTCAGGATCGGCGTCAGGCCCGTCGGCACGCCGTTGGCATCGATGCCGGTGTAGGTGAAGTACTCGCTGGTGAAGATCGACGAGGACGCACCGCGCACGGCGACCGCCTGCGGCAGGGCCAGGTAATAGCGACCGGCATTACCGAAGATCTTCAGCGAGGAATCACCCCGCACGTCCCAGCTGAAGCCAAGGCGCGGGGCCCACTGGTCACCGGTATCGACGTACGCCGCGCCGGTGTTGTTCTTGTTGGTGAACTGGTCGTTGCGGATACCCAGCGACAGCAACAGGTTATCGGTCACCTGCCACTTGTCCTCCAGGTACCAGCCCTTCTGCTCCAGCGACATGCTGGTGGAGTTGCTGTAGATGTACTTGCGGACGTAGTACTGGGAGCCCGGCGCACCGACGTCAAGCGTCTTGTTGATCGGATTGTTCGGCGCGTTGGTGCTGTGGTAGATCCAGCGGTCCACCAGTTGGTCGACGCCTTCGTTCTTGGCCTCGAACTTCTGGTTGTCGATACCGGCGGTCAACGTGTGCTGGCCCAGCACGTACTCCAGCTCCAGGCGCAGGCCATCGCCATAGTCACTCGCACCCGGCGTACCGTTGCTGGCGACCTGCGAATTGGTGATGCCGCTGTTCGGCGTACCGGCCGGCCAGTAGGCCTTGTTCTGCAGGTTCGCGCTGGACACGCGCGAGAAGCCGGTCAGCGTCGGGATGCTGCTGTAGCGAAGGCGCGAGTGACCGTACATCGCGTTCACCGTCAGGTTGTCGGTGAGGTAGCCGGTGTACTTGAGGATCGAGAACTCGTCGTTCTCGCTGACTTCGTTCGGCACGGCGCCGTTGCGGTCACCGATGGTGTCCTGCTCGAAGTCATAGTCGGAGTAGCTGCCGCTGTAGCGGTAGCGCTGCGCCATGTACGTCATCTCCAACAAGTGGTTGTCGGTGATGTTCCAGTTCAACTTGGCGTACAGCTTCGGGTTCTTGGTGGTGTCGTTCAGGACCTGCGGGGTACCCACCGCGGTCGGGAACGTATCGGCCTCGGTCTTCTCCTGCTCCAACGAGACGAAACCGAACAGGCGGTCCCTGATCAGCGGGCCGCTCACGTAGGCGCTGTAGGTCTGGCTCCAGCTCTTGTTGCGGTCACCACGGCTGTAGAGATCGCCCAGGATCGTGTCGTCCTCGTAGGCGTAGCCCGGCGGCAGGCTGGTGCTGGGATAGTAACGGTTCGGGTTGCCTTCACGCAGTCCCTTCGGGGTCCAGGTGACCTGGGCGCCAAAATGGAACTCGTTGCTGCCGCTCTTGCCGATCTGGTTGATCACGCCGCCATCGGAACGACCGTACCTGGCGCTATAGCCGCCGGTGTAGGTTTCCTGCTGCTCGATCGAGCCGTAAGGCAGCGTGTAACCACCCACGTTCGTCATCGGATTGCCGGTGAAGAAGCCGTTGATGTAGTAGGCGTTCTCGGCCACGCTGGCGCCGCCAAGCGATACCGCGCTGCCAAACCACACGCTGTTGCCCGCCACCGCGCCCGGTGCCAGCATGGCAATCGCCTCGGCGGAACGGGTCAGCGGCAGGCGCTGCAGTTCCTGCGCGGTGATCACGGTGCTCGTGGACACGGTGCGCACGTCGATGGTGTTGGCGGCGGTGGCGGTGACGTTCACGGTGCTCAGCGTCGATGCGTCCGCACCGCCGAAGGACACCGTGACGGTGTTGCCCACGGTCACCACGACGTCACGCTTGTTGCCGCCCGCGGTCACGGTGTAGTTGCCCACCGGCAGGTTGCTGGCGTTGTAGCGCCCGTTCGCGTCCGCGGTGATCGTGCGGGTGAGGCCGCTGTTGTTGACGATGGTCACGCTGGAACCTGCCGGCACCGTGCCGGCGATGTTGCCCGTCGTGTTCTGCGCATGAACGCCGCCGGCGAAGCACAACCCCAGGGCGACCGTCAGTGCACTGCGTTTGAATCCCTTTGAAACGTAATGTGAAGCCATTTGTTACTCCTCTCTCCGAGACAAAATGACTAAAGCAATTGAAGTGATTTCAAGGATTTCATCCGACCTGAATGGACGGACCGGCGGACTATAGAGCCCTGAATGATTCGTTAACAATAGGTTTAACGGAAATTCATCAAATTAAATTTCCGTTCATGTGTTTGACTGATAACTGAATGGAATGAAGTGTGAGCCAGCTGCCGACCGACCGCCCATGAAATCAATCAATTACGGGTGAAAGCAGCGCTCACCGCCGCGTGGGCATGGCAAACGGCCGGGCAGGCGTCGCGCCAGCCCGACGCCCCTTTCCGGCGACCCTTTCCAGCTACAGGGAGGCTGCGCGCGCGCGCAGCACGGCGCTTTCCCGCGCGTTGCCGCTCAATTCGGCGGCCAGTTCGAACGCGACACGCGCCTCCGCGGCGCGGCCCAGCTTGTCCAGCAAGTCCCCGCGCACGGCCGCCAACGGGGCATAGCCCTTCAGCCGGGCATCGCCGGACAGGGCTTCCACCAGCGGCCAGGCGGCCTCCGCGCCGCGTGCCTGCGCAATGGCGACGGCGCGGTTGAGTTCGATCACCGGCGATGGCGTCACCTGGCCAAGCCGCGTGTACAGCTCGGCAATCCGCTGCCAGTCGGTCTGTTCGGCGCGCCGCGCGCGGGCGTGGCAGGCGGCGATGCCAGCCTGCAACACGTAGGCATCCTCGGCGCCGCCCAGCGCCTCGGCCGCGTCCAGCGCCTGCAGGCCGCGCGCGATCTGCAGCCAGTCCCAGCGGCTGCGGTCCTGCGCCGGCAACAGCACCGGTGCGCCGTCGGCGCCGGTGCGGGCACGCAGGCGCGAGGCCTGCAGCTCCATCAATGCGAGCAAGCCCAGCACCGCCACCGTGGATGGCAGCAGGCCGTTGAGTATGCGGACAAGCCGCAAGGCCTCCTCGCACAGCGCCGGGCGCATCCAGTCCTCGCCGCTGCTGGCGGCATAGCCCTCGTTGAAGACCAGGTAGACCACCTCCAGCACCGACTGCAGGCGGGGCTGCAGGTCCTGGCGACGCGGCACCTCGAACGGCACCTGGCGCTCGGCCAGCAGGCGCTTGGCGCGCACGATGCGCTGGGCGATGGTGGCCTCCGGCTGCAGGTAGGCGCGCGCGATCTCGGCCGTGCTCAACCCGCACAGCAGGCGCAGGGTCAGCGCGACCCGGGCCTCGGCCGGCAGTACCGGGTGGCAGGCCACGAACACCAGCCGTAGCAGGTCGTCACCGAAATCATCCAGGTACTCCCGCGCATCCGCCCCCATGGTCGGCTCCTGCAGCTCGTCCGTCAGTTCGGCCTGCACGTGCAGGCGCCGTTGTCGCAGGCGGTCGATGGCGCGGCGCTGGGCGGTGGTCATCAACCACGCGGCGGGATTGTCGGGCACGCCGTGCCGGGGCCAGTGCTCGAGCGCGGCCACCAGGGCGTCCTGGGCCAGCTCCTCGGCGCTGTCCAGGTCGCCCAGCATCCGGGCAAGGCGCGCGACCAGGCGTGGCGATTCCATCCGCCACACCGTGTCGAGCCTGCGCTGGAGTTCGGCGTGTTCCATCAGGCCGCGATCAAAGCACCCGCCGCCGCGGCCGGCAAGCGCCGGGCCTCACACATTCACGAACGGCTTGAAGCCACCCCAGAACATGCGCTTGCCATCGAACGGCACGTTCTGCGCGTTCATGCCGGCCAGGCGCGGATCGGCCATGGCCTTGGCATTGACGCGGTCACGGTGCGCGCGCGAGCGGAACAGCACGTAGGCGAACACCACCACCTCGCCGGGCTTGAGCTTGACCGCCTGCGGGAACGAGGTGTGCTTGCCCGGCTTGACGTCATCGGCCACCGCTTCGAGGTAGCCCAGCGCGCCGTGCTCCTTCCATACCTTGGCCGCCTTGCGGGCGATGCGCTGGTACTGGCCCAGCTTTTCCTGCGGCACCGGCAATACATAACCATCGACGTAACTCATCGCGATTCCTCCACTGGGCTCAGTTGGGTTCACCGTCCATGAAGGCGATCTCCCACAGGTGGCCGTCCAGGTCCTGGAAGCCACGCTGGTACATGAAGCCGTAGTCGCGCGCCGGCATCGGCTCGCCGGCGCCGGCCTTCAGCGCCTTGTCCACCAGCGCATCCACGGCCGGGCGGCTGTCCGCCGACAGGCAGGTGATCACCGTCGTCTGCGCGCGTGCGTCACCGACCGGAAGCGGCGTGAACGTCTTGAAGAATGGCTCCACCAGCAGCATCACGAAGATGCTGTCGCTGACGATCATGCACGCGGCGTTCTCGTCGGTGAACTGCGGGTTGAAGTGGTAGCCCAGGGCGCCGAAGAAGGCCTTGGAGGCCTCCAGGTCGCGCACCGGCAGGTTGACGAAGATCATCTGTGGCGTGGCCATGCTCACTGCCCCCCGTCCATCGGCTTCATGCAGTTGACCATCCACGGCTTGCCGTAGCGGTCGACCAGCATGCCCCAGCGGTGCGCCCAGAAGGTCTCGCCCAGCGGCATCTGCACCTGACCGCCATCGGCCAGTGCGGCGAACACGCGCTCGGCCTCTTCGATGCTGTCCACGTCGACGTTGATGGTGGTGGCAGCCTGCCCGTCTGCCGCGGGTCCATCGGCGGCCATCAGCACCGCGCCGCCGGCCTCGACCTGGCAGTGCGCCACCTGGTCGGCATCCGGGGTGAAGCCCCCGCAGCCCTCCATGTCCGAATCGGGGCCGGGTGGCATATCGCCGTACTTCATCTCCGACACCACCTTGCCCCCGAGCGCCCTGGCGTAGAACGCCATCGCTTCGTGGGTATTGCCGTTGAAACCGAGGAAGGGAATCAATCTCATGGTCGTGCTCCTGTCGTTGCGGGGTCAGTTGTGCTCGATGCGGTCACGCAGACGCTGCTCCTGCGCGCGCAATTCTGGGGTGAAGGCTTCGCCGAAGTCCTCGGCCTCGAACAGCGGCCGGATCTCCACCTCCACCGCGCTGCCATCGGCGCTGCTGAACGGGGCGCGCTTGAGCCATTCCACGGCTTCGTCCATCGAGCGCACCTGCCACAGCCAGAAGCCGGCGATCAGCTCGCGGGTCTCGGCGAACGGGCCATCGATGACGCTGCGGCGCGTGCCTTCGAAGCGCACCCGCGCGCCGCGCGCACTGGGGTGCAGGCCTTCGCCGGCCAGCATGATGCCGGCCTTGACCAGCTCCTCGTTGTAGGCGCCCATCGCCGTCAGCTCGGCCTCGGTGGGCATCACCCCGGCCTCGGTGTCGGCATTGGCCTTCACGATCACCATCACTTTCATCACCGTCTCCGTCGCCGGCCCCATGCCGGCTCACATCCACTACGACGAACCCGCGCGACAGGAATCGACATTGCGCCCACGGAAATTCCTGAACGGATTCATGCGGCACCGCAGCACCAACGATGCGCGATGATGGGCGCCCGGCCCCACCGTCCCCGCCCGATGAAATACCTGCTGCTGATCTACATCGACCCCGACCTGGCCCAGGCGTTGCCGGCCGAGGAATACGACGCCTTGATGCGCGGCTGCCTGCGCCATGCCGACACCCTGCAGGCGCAGGGCACGCTGCTGATGTCCCAGCGTCTGCAACCGGTCGAACGGGCGCGCACCTTGCGCACGCGCGCCACGCAGGCGCGCGTGACCGATGGACCGTTCGCCGAAACCCGCGAACTGTTGGCCGGCTTCAACCTGATCGAGGCAGTGGATGCCGAGGACGCCATGCGCATCGCCCGGCAATTCCCCTGGTCGGCCTACGGCAGCATCGAGGTACGGCCCGTGGATGATCTCGACGCCGAGCGGGTACGCCTCGGCGCCTGATCGGCAACAAGCGTTGACGGGCACATCCTCCAGGTCACCTTAACCGTCCGCTGCACGCCGCCGGGATTCTCTCCGTGCGCTCCACCGAGTACTGCGGTGCATGAGCGCCCTGCATGAGCTCATGGCGCCAATGCATCAGCAGGCGCTGCTTTTATCCAGCATTTGTTGCCGTTGTTTGCCAACGCACGCCATGAATCGTTGCTTTTTTGTGGAACCGTCTGCACCAGGGCGGTTTGTGAATCTGGGGTTAAGGCCGCCCGCCCACTACATCGATTCAAGGGGATTCAATGAACCACTACAGGCACAACAAGAACGGACCGACGCTGCGACGCACCGCCCTCTCCCTGCTGTTGGGCGCGTGCATGGGCACGGCGTTCGCGCAGAGCACTTCCGGCGACATCATCGGCAGCGGCGCCGCCGCACAGAAGGTGCAGGTCAGGAACCTGGCCAGCGGTACCACCCGTGAGGCGTTGATCGGCGCTGATGGCAAGTTCCGCATTTCCGCACTGCCGACCGGCGAGTACGAGGTCACCACGCTGGACGGCGGCTCGCCGGTGGGCACCACCAAGGTCCGCGTGATCGCCGGCCAGGCCACGACCGCCACCTTCGCTGCGGGCGGTGATGGCGCGACCTCGTCGCTGGACCGCATCACCGTGCTTGGCCAGGGCCCGAACCAGATCGACCTGACCAGCGTGGAAACCCGCACCACCTTCACCGCCGAACAGCTCAACACCCTGCCGGTCAGCCGCGACATCACCAGCGTCTCGTTGCTGACGCCCGGCACCGTGGCCAGCTCCGGCTACTTCGGCCCGGCCTCGTTCGGCGGCGCTTCGGCGGCCGAGAACAGCTACTACGTCAACGGCTTCAACGTCACCAACCTCTACGACAGCCTGTCGTTCTCGGAAGTGCCGTTCCAGGCCATCGACCAGCTGGACATCCAGACCGGCGGCTATGGCGCGCCGTATGGCTTCTCCACCGGCGGCGTCACCGCGGTGAACGTCAAGCGTGGCACCAACGAATGGAAGGGCGGCTTCAGCTGGGCCGGCGTGCCCTCGGGCCTGCGCGAGAACGTGCCGGATACCTTCCGTACCGATGGCAGCCTGTTCCGTTCGTATGACAAGAACAGCAGCAGCTCCAATACCTACAGCGCCTGGGTCGGCGGCCCGCTGATCGAGGACAAGCTGTTCGTGTTCGCGCTGGCCGAGTTCGGCAGCTCCAGGAACACCACCTATGGCGGCCGGGTCGGCAGCCAGCTGCGCAACACCAGCGCACCGGACACGCCGGTCGTCCCGACCTCCCTATCCACCACCGCCTATGACTATGAGTCCAAGACGCCGTACTGGCTGGTGAAGCTGGATTGGTACCCGAACGACAGCAACCACCTGGAGTACACCGGCTTCGACAACAGCCGGCGCTACACCTACGACTACTACAACGCCGCCTACAGCAATGACACCGGCAGCGGCGAGCCCTCCAAGACCAGCTACCTCGGCCAGCTGGTCGGCAAGAGCGGTGGCCAGACCGATGTATTCAAGTGGACCAGTTATCTGACAGACACGCTGACCGCCTCGCTGCAATACGGCCAGATGCGCAACCGCAGCTCGCAGTTCACCATCAGCCCCGATGGCACGATGAGCTACTACGACGGCAACATCGACAGCGATGCCGGCGCATGCCCCTACGTAATCGACCGCACCGGCGCGCAGATCGGCTGCGCGGTAAGCAGTTCGGTCGACATGATGGGCGGCAAGAACGAGCGCAAGAACACCCGCCTGGACCTGGAATGGCAGCTCGGCCAGCACAAGATCAGCGCCGGCTACAGCGACGAGAGCTGGGATTCGACCGCCGGCACCTCGTACTCGGCCGGTGCCTACTGGCGCATGGCCTCCTCCTACGCCTACCTGATCAACTACCGCACCGGCGGCGGCATCGGCATCGACCAGAAGTCCTGGTACGTGGATGACCATTGGCAGGTCACCGACAACCTCATGCTGTATGCGGGTATCCGCAACGACTCGTTCGAGAACAAGAACGGCTCGGGCGCGACCTTCGTCAAGCAGGACAACATCTGGCAGCCGCGCCTGGGCTTCTCGTGGGACGTGTTCGGCGACGGCAGCAGCAAGCTGTACGCCTCGCTGGGCCGGTACTCGCTGCCGATCGCCGCCAACGTGGCGCTGCGTGCCGCTTCGGCCTCGTACTACACCTACACCTACTACACCTACGACGGCTACGACCCGGTCACCGGCGTGCCCAACGTCACCGGCTCCTTCGCCGATGGTGCGTACGACTTCGTGGTCAACGGCGAAGATGGCAGCACCCCGGACCCGAAGGCCGTCGCGTCCAAGGGCCTGAAGCCGTACACGCAGGACGAGGCCATCCTCGGCTACCAGTACGAGCTGCGTTCGGACACCCCATGGCTGGACGCGTGGACCTTGAGTGCCAAGGCCACCTACCGCCGCGTCAACAACGTCATCGACGACACCTGCGATACCCGCCAGCTGTACAACGCCGCGCAGGACGCCGGCTACGACGTCTCCAGCTGGGGGGACGAGTGGGGCCTGCGCGAGGGCCTGCCGGGCTGCTACCTGTACAACCCGGGCCGCGACCTGACCCTGACCCTGGACGTGGATGGCGACGGCGCCACCGAAACCCTCACCGTCGACGGCGACAAGCTGGGCCCGAAGGCCAAGCGCTACTACAAGGCATTGACCCTGGCCGCCGAAAAGCACACCGACAAGTGGTATGCCAGCTTCAATTACACCTGGGCCAAGCTCAGCGGCAACTACGAGGGTCTGGTGAAGAGCACCAACGGCCAGGACGACACCGGCACCACCTCGGACTTCGACTTCGCCGAGATCATGTACGGTGCCGACGGCTACCTGTTCAACGACCATCGCCATACCTTCAAGCTCTATGGCGGCTACAGCTTCAACGACGAGTGGCAGGTCGGCGCCAACCTGCAAGTGCAGTCCGGCGCGCCGATCAGCTGCCTGGGCGGCGGCACCGGCACCTTCGGCACCGAGTATGGCTACGCCGGCGTGTTCCACACCTGCAACGTGGGCGAGGACGACATCGCCAAGCTCGGCAGCGCCGGCCGTACGCCGTGGACGTTGAACTTCAGCCCCAACGTGGTCTACACCCCGAAGTGGGCTGAAGGCCTGAGCTTCCAGCTGTCCGTGCTCAACGCCTTCAACTCGATCAAGCCGCTGCAGGTGTACGAAACCAGATACGCGTACAACTCCGCCGGCACGGTCACCGACTACTACAGCTACCGGGTCGGCAAGTACTACACCAGCCCGCGCTACGTGCGCCTGCAGCTGCAGTACGACTGGTAAGGATCCACCGCTCCACCCGGCCCGGCACATCACCAAGGCGATATCGGTGGTGTGCCGGGCCGACGGCATTTGAGGAGGTCGGCAACGGCATCCTGCCTGGCACTGCCGCCGCGACCTCGACCTGCGTGCCTTGCCATCGAACGGCGTGCGCTTCCACGCACGCCCCCGCATCCTTGATCGGCATCAGACGTGAACGCTCGCAGGCCCGCTGCGTGCCAACTGCGATCACACCGGGCGGCCAGCACAGGCCGTCAACCTCGCCGGCGACGGCAAACCCCACTGGCCGACACGGCCGCGGGGACGGGATGGGGGCACGACGGCTGCTCCATCTGGAAAGCACTGCGTGTCATCCGAAGCATCTCCCGACATCGACTGGCATCTGCCGCCGCGAGCGGGGCAGACGGCATGTCACACATGACACGAAGACCCCGCCCAAGGCCGGATCCCGCCGTTGAGCGCCCCGTAAGCGTCCTCATCGGGCGGGCTCTGACGTGCCTGAGGGTGGGCAATAACACCCCATTCAGCGTCCAGTAGAATTCGAAATTTCAATGTTTTCAATCACTTAAATTTAGTTTCAGCTGATATTGCAAAACCTGTCAAAAAGAAATTAAGATTTCGTTCAGTTGTCACGGTGGTTTCACCAGAAACAGCTAGCGAATGAAACAACTTTCCAATGCAAGGGATTTAGATGAGCAGTGCTAAGCAAGCAATCCGCCTGAAGCGCACCGCGCTCGCGGTGATTCTGACTTCGGTCATCGGTGCCGCTGCCGCCCAGAGCACCACGGGTTCGTTGTACGGCAACGCCCCGCAGGCCGCCGGTGCAACCATCACGGTGCAGAACGATTCCGGCCTGAAGCGCTCGGTGACGGTCGATGCCAATGGTCGCTACAACCTCGGCTCGCTGCCGGTGGGCAACTACTCGATCACCCTGCAGCGTGATGGCCAGGTGGTCGACAAGCGCGAGAACGTGCAGCTGCGCGTCGGCGCCGGTACCGAAGTGTCCTTCGGCGGTGGCGATGCCACCAACCTGGACGCCGTGACCGTCACCGCAGCCAACATGCCGAAGATCGACGTGAGCAACACCGTCTCCAAGTCGGTCATCACCTCCGAACAGCTGGACGTGCTGCCGCTGGGTCGCAGTGCCGAAGCCATCGCACTGCTGGCACCGGGTGTGGTCGCCGGTAGCGGCCAGTTCTCCAACGGTTCGCGCTCGGTGCTGTCGTTCGGTGGCTCCAGCGTCACCGAGAACGCCTACTACCTCAACGGCTTCAATGCCTCCAACCCGCTGAGCAACATGGGTGGCGTCAGCCTGCCCTACGGCGCAATCGACCAGCAGGAAACTTACACCGGTGGTTACAGCGCGCGCTACGGCCGTTCGACCGGCGGCGTGATCAACCAGCTCGGCAAGCGCGGCACCAACGAATGGCATTTCGGCGCGCAGGTGACCTGGGCTCCGGACAGCCTCGCCGCTTCGCCGCGTGACATCAATTTCCCGGACATGGATCTGCCGGATGGCTACGGTTACGCCTTCGCCGACCGTGCAGGCACCATCTATCGGTCGCGCGATGAAGACACCGCCACCCGTACCACCTATAGCGGTTATGTCAGTGGTCCGCTGATCGAAGATCGCCTGTTCATCAACCTTGCCGCAGAGTCGGACAAGACCGAAGGCGTATCCACGGCCAATCGCGTGGCATCGCAGGTCATCCGCAACCACTACAGCTACTCGGCACCGAAGTTCTACGGCAAGATCGACTGGAACATCAACGACAACAACACGTTGGAGTACACCCGCGTCCAGAACACGGACCGCCAGGCGGGCTATTACAACAAGTTCGACTACGCCACGCTGCAGGAAGGCGGGCGCGCAGGTACCTTCGCCGACACCACGAAGCTGAAGAACGAGTTCGACATCTTCAAGTACACCGGCTACCTGACTGACGACCTGACCCTGAGCGCCGTGTGGGGCCGTAGCAAGGAAACCAACCTGCAGGGCAACCCGGGCAACTCCACCAATCCGTATCTCAGTGGCGTGGCCAACCAGAACACCGCGGTCACCGGCGGCAAGCTGATCCGCAACGATCAGGCCAGCCTGTACACCAAGGCCGATGATGCGGGCAGCAAGACCCGTGGCCTGCGCGTGGACCTGGAATACCGCCTCGGCGACCATGAGCTGACCGCCGGTATCGACAACATGTATTACAACGCGCATAACGAAGGTGAGCGCGTCACGGGGCCTGGCTACGCTTGGGTTTACTCCAAGTCGAAGTCCCCGTCCTCGCCCATCTCTCCGGGTCTGGGAGTCGGCGCACCGGGTGGTGACGGCTACTACGTCTCCAAGTACATCCTCACCACCACCACCAGCATGGCCGTCAAGCAGAAGGCCTACTACCTGGAAGACCGCTGGCAGGTCACCCCGAACTGGCTGCTGACGCTCGGCGTACGCAATGACAAGTTCACCAACTACAACAGCGCCGCGGTTGCCTACGTGGAAAGCGGTGACCAGTGGGCCCCGCGTCTGGGCGCCACCTGGGACGTGTTCGGTGATTCGTCGCTGAAGGTGTTCGCCAACCTGGGCCGCTACTACCTGGCCCTGCCGAACAGCGTCGCCATCCGCGGTGCCTCGGCCTCGACCTTCACCTACGAGTACTTCAACTACACCGGTATCGATGCCAACGGCAACCCGACCGGCCTGACCGCACTCGGCCCGGGCGCCGTGTCGTCCAACGGCGAGTACGGCCAGACCCCGGATCCGGCATCCGTGGCTCCGACCGACCTGAAGTCGCAGTACCAGGATGAGCTGATCCTGGGCTTCGAGAAGACCATCGGCCAGTCGTGGAACACTGGCGCCAAGGTCACCTACCGTCGCCTGCAGTCGGCCATCGACGACATCTGCGATCCGGACCGCATGTTCGAGAAGCTGGAGTCGATGAACATCGACACCTCGAACCTGGACGTGCCGCACTGCACGATCTTCAACCCGGGCAAGACCAACACCTTCCTGGCCAAGCACCTGGACGGTTCGGGCTACACCTCGTTCCAGATGAGCGGCAGCGACTGGGGCTTCGGTGGCAACAAGGCCAAGCGTGACTACGTCGCCATCGACCTGTTCCTGGAGCACCCGCTGTCGAACAAGTGGTACGGTCGTGTGGACTACACCTGGTCGCGTAACTTCGGCAACACCGAAGGTCAGGTGAAGTCGGATATCGGCCAGGACGACGTCTCCAAGACGCAGGACTGGGACGGCTCGTACCTGATGGAATACGCCGGCGGCTACCTGGCCAACGACCGTCGCCATCAGCTGAAGGGCTACGGCGCCTATCAGTTCAACGACGAGTGGACCGCCTCGGCAACCGTGCGCATCATGTCGGGCATGCCGAAGAGCTGCCTGGGCTACTACGGCGCCAATGAAGGCGACCCGATGAGCTACCGTACCGCGTATCACTACTGCGCCGGCGAGCCGTCGCGTCCGGGTGATGCGGGCCGTCAGCCGTGGACCAAGCGTGTGGACCTGGGCGTGATGTACCGTCCTGCCTTCGCCGACCACAAGCTGGCCTTCAGCCTGGACGTGTTCAACGTGTTCAACGAACTGAAGGCGGTGCAGTCGGATTCGAAGTTCAACGCGGATTCCCCGTACACCGTTTCCAACACCTATGGAATCGGCACGTACTACACCGCGCCGCGTTCGGTCCGCCTGTCCGCTTCCTACGATTTCTGATCGAAGGAAGGCAACAGCAAGGCAATCGCCCGTCGATTGCAGGTGAACAAAAGCCCCGGCATCTGCCGGGGCTTTTTTGTTGCCGCACGACACGATGTACCTGCCGGAGGATCGCCGTTACTGGACCCTTATCGGAAGCTCGGTTCCCGCCATCGCCGCGTTCCCGCTGTAATCCTTCGCAGTGATGCGGATCGTGTAGTTCCCCGGCAGCAGTTCCGCTGGTTGCAGCAGGCCGGTGGCCAACAGGCCGTCACGCACGGTGTTGGTCAGCACGTAGCGGAAACGCGTGCTGCTGCTGCCATGCACGGTGATGCCGCTGTCGGCGGCATAGGCCACCTTCACCGCCTCGCGTTGCGGCGGCATGCGGTTGAAGAGGATGTTCATCCGTGGCTGCTCATAGCCGGGCAATGCGCGACCGTTGCTGTCCAGGATCTGGTAACCCAGCGCGTACAGGCCAAGGCGGCGGCGCGGCAGGTTGTCATCGACCTGATCCCACGCCTCCACCACCAGTTGCAGGCCGTTGTCATCACGGGGTACCCGCAGGCGGCCATCGACCTTCGTCACCAGGCGCTGGTCATTGGCATCGAGCAACGCGATGTCGTCGATCTTCGGCGCGACGTGATCGGCGTAGTTGGCGAAGCCCAGTCGCACCGCGTTGCGCTCGTAGCCGGACGGTCCCACCGCCAGGTGCACGTGCGCCTGGTTGTTGATGCTCCCCAGGGCGTCACCCGGCTGGAAGCGGGTGCCGCGGCGCACGCGCACGCGATCGAGGCGGCCGCTCTCATCATCGAGCAGCTGGAAACGCGCGGCGTCCAGCGGGCGGTTGCCGGCATCACGCCCCACCTTCATGTGGATGTAGTCCAGCTTGTCCAGCGAGAACCCTTCGGCCTGGCCGCCCAGTGACCAGGTCGACGCGGGACTGCTGACCTTCCCGGGCGCAATCGCCAGCACGGTCTGGCCGACATCGCCACGCACGTCGAAACCGCTGTGCAGGTGATGGCGGCTCTCGCCGCTGAAGTTGCCACGCACCTCGCCCAGTGTCCCGGTCACCTCATGCCAGCCGAGCTGCGGTGCCAGCGGCCACCGCCGCTGGTTGGCCGGCAACGGGTTGTCCGGCGAAGGCCCCAGCACGGGCGGCGACGCCTGCAGGCCGCCGGCTGCCGGTGCCAGGTGATGGACACGGTAGGCATCGGCATCGGCCATCAACAGGCTGCCGTCCGGGGCCAACGCCAGGCCGGCCGGTCGCGCGAAGCGCTGTGCGTCATTGCCCGCCACCGCCACGATGTGGCCGTGCGGCGAGACCTGCACCACGCGACCGCTCAACCGCTCGCTGACATAGACCACGTCGTCGTGCGTCACCGCCAGCGCCATTGGTCCCCACAACACACGCTCCCCGTCGCGCATGCCCACGCGCGTGCTGACCATGCCTTCGGGGCTGATCACGCGCAGCGCATTGTTCTGCAGGTCGGCGACCCACAGGTTGCCGTGCGCGTCGAGCTTCAGGTCGGTGGGCGTGTCGAACCGCGCCACCGCACCGGCGCCGTCCTCCCACCCCGGGCGCTCGCCGCCGGCCAGGGTCGCAACCTGTCCATCGGGCGTGATCACGCGGATGCGGTCGTTCCAGGTATCGGCCACGTAGATGCGGTCATCCGGTCCCACGGTCACGCCCATCGGCCCGTTGAAGCGTGCCTGCGCGCCCGCACCGTCGGCGAAGCCCGGCGTACCGTCGCCCGCCACGGTGCTCACCTGCCCCTGCGGGGTGATCCTGCGGATGGCATGGTTGCCGGTATCGGCCACGTAGAGGTTGCCATGGCGGTCCAGCGCGATGCCGGACGGCGTGTTGAACGCCGCCGCCGCACCCTGTCCGTCGGCAAAGCCTTCGCGGCCACCGGCCAGCAGCGTGAAGGCCCCGCCCAGCAGGTCGCGGTAGAGGATCCGGTTGTTGTCGCCGGCATCGGCCACGAACAGCACCGTGCCGCCGAGGGCCACGCCCCACGGGTCGCTGAAGCGCACCTGCGCGGCACTGCCTGCCGCATTGCCGGCAACGCCGTCACCGCCCACCAGGTCGATGCGGGCCCGCCAGCCCAGCGGCGTGGGCGCCGGGCCCACCGGGCCTTTCGGCGTCGGTACCCACAGGAAACTTGCCGCCAGGGCAGCTCCGGTAACGACGACGACGGCCGTAATCCAATGCTTGCGATCCATGTACACCCAAATGATTACCGAGCCGGCACGATAGACGCTGATCGACCGGGGCGGAACCTGCCATCGGTCCCGGACCCCGGAGCCCACCATGACCACTCGCCTGTACCTGCACGCCACGCCCATCACGCTGCAACCGGCGCATGGCGAGGCCATCGCCCTGGCGCTGTCGCTGGACCGCTTGCTGGCCGACGGGCTGGCGCGCTTTCCGCCGGGCGAGGCAGCGATCGAATGGGCCATCGCCACCACCGAGGATGCACTGATGCCACATGTCGCGGCACTGCGCGCGCACCCCGTGGAGGTCCTGTGGGTGGCCGATGACGGCCTGGCTGCATTGCCAACCCTACTTGGTGATGAAGCACGCACGCGTTGGCACATCGACGCGGTGGAACGCGCCTTCAACCTGCTGGCCGACGTGGCCGCTGGCTTGCCCGCACATCGTGTCGGTTTGCCTGCGCAACCGCGCTTCATCGCCGCGCTGGTGGTGGTGCGTGAACTGATGCATCACGTGGGCTGGCAGCAGCTGCAGCTGCCACAACCCGCTTGAGCCCATCACGCCCGGCCGCTACTGCGCGGGACGCTCCGGGCCATTGCCCATCGCCTGCCGGTAGGCGCTGTACAGCGCCAGCACCTTGTCCACGTACTGTCGCGTTTCCGCGTACGGCGGCACGCCGCCATAACGCGTGACCACGCCGATGCCGGCGTTGTATGCCGCCGCCGCGAGGGTACGGTCACCGTTGTAGCGACGCAGCAACGACTGCATGTAACGCGCGCCACCGTTGATGGACTGCGCCGGCGACAACGGATCGGTCACCCCATACTCCGACGCGGTCTCCGGCATCAGCTGCATCACGCCCTGCGCGCCCTTGGGTGAAATGGCCTTCTCGTCGAACGCACTCTCGGCGTGTGCCACCGCGCGCAGCCACGCATCATCCACGCCGGTAGCCTTGGCGGCGGCACGGAACTGCCGTGCATGCCGGTCCAGCTGCGGCATGCCCACGCGTCCCAGGCCGGCGTGCGCCGGTTCGCCCGGCGGAGTGGCCACAGTGAAACGCAGGTAGGGCGTCGAACCGGGCAGGTTGCGGGTGGAGTACACCTTCCGGCCGTCCTGCTCACGCTCGTACAACGTGCCACTGAACACCCCGAAGTTGCCCCACAGGTTCGGCGCCTGCACGGCGTTGTCGTCCACCGTCATCGCCGTGCAGCGCGATCCCGGTTCCGGTGCGGTGGCCAGGCTGACCGTGCCCTTCTGCACGCAGCGGTAGACGGTGCGCGCCTGCAACGGCGCACACAGCCCGCACAACAGCAACACCATCGCAACCGCAGCCGCGCGTGACATGCCGGAACCAGATCATGGGAAGGGGCGATGATGCTGGGCCCGCGCGTTTGAACGGCAGGTGATGAAAAGTGCGGCAGAATGAATGGCCGCCTTCCGGCCTGCCACCATGCCCGACGCCGTCCCCCTGCTGGGCTTCGCCACCCCGCTGTTCCATACCGGTCGCAATACCAGCGTACGGCGTGGCCAGCGCTGGCATAGCGTGCCCCGGGCCTGCATCGAATATGCGCCGGGGCAGCTGTCCGCCCCGCTGGAACTGCGGACCGAACTGCGCCGCTTCGACACCCTGACAGCGGCCGACCTGGCCGATGAGCACGACCCGGCCTGCCGCACGCCCCCAGGGCTGCTGGCCGTGATGCAACAGCTGTATCCCGGCTTCGAGCAGGACGAGACCGTCACCCTCGTGCACTTCCAGTGGCCCGCATCCTGGTAGGAACAGCCGCGGCCGCAAAGCCAGCACACGCCGGGAATCACCCCTCCCCCACCCTCCCCCTTCGCTGCGCGAAAGGGAGGGCGCAGTTCGCCACGACCTGCACCACGCCGTAGGCGTGGCCTCGGCCGCGAAGCCAGCGGCCTTCCAACCGCCTGCGCCGGCCGGGGTTTCGGCCGGCACCTACCGGGGATGTCAGCGCGTGCTGGCCGCGCGCAGGTGTGCGCCTACCGGTGCGGAGAACGCACGGTTGTCGGTGACGTCCCAGTTGATCGACCAGGTCATCACGCCACGGAACGCCGGATGCGGCTGCGCCGGGGTGACTTCATCGCAGTTGGAAGCGGTGGTCAGGCAATCGAAGGCACGGTTGATATCGGCCGGCGTCGCGTAGCCATTGCCTGCCGCACGCAGCCCCGATGGCAGCGCCAATGCCACCTGGTCCGCGCGCAGGCCTTCGAAGCGGCCCTTGCCGCCGGCCAGCGGGAAGCCCTCGATCAGCATCTTCGCCGAGCCCACCATCATGTCCACGCTGCCACCGGGGTACTTTTCGGCGCGATAGGGCGTGGGCAGGCCGCCGTTGTTGTAGAGCTGCACGTGCAGCAGGTCCAGCTCGGCGCGCAGGCCATCGATCAAGGGCAGGTAGGCGCCCCAGATGCCTTCCATCGAGACGAAGCCCCCCTGCACGTACGGGTGTTCCGGCGCCATCGACACGTACAGGTTGGGGTACATGCCGTGCAGGCGCTTCACCGCCGAGATCAGGTGCGGCACCACCGGCGCGTCATGCGTGACGCCGGCGATCTTCTCCAGGTCGATGTCGATGCCATCCAGCCCGAAGGTGTTGATGGCCTCGGCGGTGGTGCGCACGAAGTTGTCCTCATCGCGCTGCGTGTTCAAGGTCACCGTGCCCAGCTCCCCCCCGAAGGACAGCACCACGATGCGTCCACGGGCACGCTTGGCGGCGATGTCGGCGATGAGTTGCGCGCGGTCCAGCGCCGGGTCGGGGTTGAACGCCACCTTGCCTTCGCCCATGTCGTCGGCGAAGGCCAGCACGATCACGTCCCAGCTGTCGTCGACCTGCGAGACCGGCAACACGCCCTGGCCATTGTCGAAGTTGTGCAGGTAGCCGACCAACGCATGCCGTGGCAATGCATGGCTATGCCCGGGCGCGACGCCGACCTGCGTCGCCGCAGGCGATGGTTCCGTCTTTGCCTGACAGCCAAACGTGGAAGCCAGTGCCAATGCACAGGCGAGAACGGTGATCGACTTCATCGTGGTCCCTGGGTTGGAAGAGCCCCGATTCTAGGCACACGATCGCCCCGAAAATCGCGAAAAAACAATTGGTTATGAAACCTGTCCGATAATGGCGCCGGGTTGTCCTGGCGATGACCCGTGTGCAGCGCAGCAGGGACGGCACGCGGCCGTGGACATGTGTTCGGCATGTCCGCGCCTTGCCCACCCTTGCCCTTCCGCAGCCACTGCAGGGGACAGGGACGACTCAGCTGCAGGTCTTCATCCGCCGCTCGGCGTCCCAGAGCGCACGCCTTGCCATGTCATAGGCGCTGTCAGCGGCGCTCGGCAGGCTGTGTTCGGCCTCCACCGGATCGGCACCGTTGTTGAAGCGGTACTCCACCCGCTGCAGCGCATCCAGGTGCGCCAGCACCGGCGCCATCCAGCGCGTGCGCTGCTCGGCACTGCAGCGCGGGTAGCGCCGTTCCAGATCACCCACCGCGACGCGGATGCGACGACTCGCTTCGCCCTTCAGGTCGGGCGCCTTCTCGAAGCGGATCGGCGCTGCCTTGTAGGCGTCGCCGGTGGCTTCGCTGCCCAGGTCGGCCTTCTGCTCATGCAGGTTGGGGTTGAAGGCCACCGGCGGCGGGCGACGGGCCTGCGCCGGCTGCACGTCGCGCCCATGCACCACGCGCGCGGCCATCGCGTACGGGGACTCCCCGGGCTTCTTGCTGTCCTCGAACATCTTCGCCACCGCCCCTTCCAGCGGCCGCTCGCCCACGCCGCTGGCCAGCGCGTCGCGGTGCTCGAACACCTGCTCGGTCGCACTCTTCTGCCGGGCCGTCGACGCCTCCGGCATGGCCAGCGTGCCGTCCTTTCCATACAGCCGCTGCGACCAGCTGGCGGCCGGGATGGCCGCGGTCGCGACGGGCGCAGGGGTGGGCGTAGCCGGCGCGGTCACCGCGACCGGCCGCTCGGCCGGCCCGGTGCGGGCAACCACGACGGGCGCGGCGCTCCGTGCAGGCACGGGGGCCACGATCAGCGGCGCGGGCAAGGTCCCTTCCGCGGCCAGCCAGCGCAGCTGAATCCGCGTCTCGCGCCGTACCGGCGTGGCTTCGGGCATCTGCAGCAACAGCCGCGCCAGCGTGGAGAGGAAAGCCAACGCAACCGCGACCGCCGCAACGCGGTTCCACAATGGCTCGGGCGAGGCCTGATAACGCATGCATCTCCATCAAGGGGGTGAATCCGCGGGACGACGACCGGCCCGCCATCGCGGGGCCGTGGCAAGCACAGACCGGGCGTGGCACGGCGAGTTCCATGATTGTGCCGGGCGAATGTGTGAACCTATGGCAATGGGCTGAGCGTTCATTCAGCCAGCCATCGTTCGTTGCCTGTCCTTCCAAGGAGTTGTTCCGTGACTACCGCAGCATCGCCGAACCTGGATGAAAGCATCGCCAAGCAGCTGTTCTTCGGCCATATCGCCGAGGACACGCTGTTCCCCTATCCGCAGATTCGCGAACGTGACCGCGAGATGCTCGGCGCGATGACCGATGCCATCGACCAGTTCCTGGGGGAGAAGACCGCCGAGCTGCGCCAGTACGACCGCGATGCCGAACAACCGCCAGCGTTCATCCAGGCCCTGCGCGACATGGGCCTGTTCGGGCTGATCATTCCCGAGGAATATGGCGGCATGGAGCTGTCCAATGGCGCCTATGCACGCGTGCTGGGCCAGACCAGCAGCCATGACAGCTCGGTTTCGCTCACCGTCGGCGCACACAGCTCGATCGGCATGAAGGGCCTGCTGCTGTTCGGCAACGATGAACAGAAGCAGCGCTACCTGCCGAAGCTGGCCAGCGGCGAGATGATCGCCGCGTTCTGCCTGACCGAATCCGGCGCCGGCTCCGACGCGGCGGCCATCCGCACCAAGGCCACCCGCAACGACGACGGCACCTGGACGCTCAACGGCGAAAAGATCTGGATCACCAACGGCGGCATCGCCGATTTCTACACGGTGTTCGCGCGTACCGACACGCCCGAAGGCAAGGTCACCGCGTTCATCGTCGAGGCCGGGTGGGAGGGCGTCAGCCACGGCCCGCACGAGGACAAGATGGGCATCCGTGCCTCATCCACCACCACCGTCGCCTTCAACGAGGTGCGCGTACCGGCCGCCAACGTGCTGGGCCCGGTCGGCAAGGGCTTCAAGGTGGCGATGAACATCCTCAACAGCGGCCGCACCGGCCTGGGCGGTGGCGCGGTGGGCGGCATGCGGGCGCTGATCCGCATGGCCTGTGCGCAGGCCAGCGAACGCAGGCAGTTCGGCCAGCCCATCGCCGAGTTCGGACTGGTGCGCGAGAAGATCGCGCAGATGACCGCCGACTGCTTCGCCGCCGAAAGCACGGTGTGGATGGTGGCGCACCTGATCGACAGCGGCCGCACCGACTACTCGGTGGAAGCGGCGATGAGCAAGGTGTTCGCCAGCGAGGCCGTGCAGCGCTGCTGCTACGAGGCATTGCAGATCGCCGCCGGCAACGGCTTCATGCGCGAGCTGCCGTACGAACAGATGACCCGCGACACGCGCATCCTGTCCATCTTCGAAGGCACCAACGAGATCCTGCGCCTGTACGTGGCGCTCAATGGCCTGAAGGGCGTGGGCGCGACGCTGGCCGAGCTGCAAAGCGCGGTGGGCGGCATCTTCAATGACCCGATCAAGGGCTTCGGCGTGCTCGGCGACTACGCCGGGCGGCGCGTGCGCGAGGCCACCGGCTACGGCACCGGGCGCATCCGCGCACCGCTGGACGATGCGCTGCGCCCGTTGGCGCGCCTGTGCGAAAAGTACGCGGTGGAACTGTCCAAGGCCTCCGACCGCCTGCTGCGCAAGCACGGCAAGCAGATCGCCGACCAGCAGCATGCGCAGAAGCGAGTGGCCGATGTCGCCATCGACCTGTTCGTCGGCCTGTGCGTGCTGTCACGCGTGGAAAGCCTGATCCAGGCAAAGCACCCGGCGGCGGATGATGCGGTCCGGATCGCCCGCCTGTTCGCCCGCCAGGCGCGCCGTCGCATGGCCCGCAACATCCGTGGTCTGGAACGCAACGAGGACGAGATCATCGAATCCCTGGCCGCCTCGGTGCTGGAGCGCGGCGGCTATGCGTGGGACGTGATGTAAACCCACGCCCGCAGGAGCGGCCTTGGCCGCTCCTGCGATGTTCGCCGGTCAGCGCCCTGCCGGTGCATCCTCCAGCGCCACTGCTCCTTCGCGCAGCATCCGCCGCAACAACATCCGTCCCTGGCGGTCCAGGCCGTGCACGCGTGGCTTCACGCCGTGGTGGCGATAGCGGCTCACCACTTTCTCCAGTGCCGCCACGGCGGTGATGTCCCACAGCTGCGCGCGCGACAGGTCGATCACCACCGTGCGCCCCTGCGCGGCACGCGGATCGAACGCATCGATGAACGCGTCGGCCGAGGCGAAGAACACCTGCCCACGCACCGTGTAGCGCAGGCCACCATCGGCGGCGTCGCCCACTTCCACGTGCAGCAGTCGCGCCACCTTCAGCGCGAAGAACACGCCGCTCAGCAGCACCCCAACGCCGACGCCCGCGGCCAGGTTGTGCGTGCCCAGCGTCACCACCACCGTCGCCAGCATCACCACGCCGGACAGGCGCGGGTGGCGCAGCAACGCGCCCAGGCTGGACCAGTCGAAGGTGGACACGCTGACCATCACCATGATCGCCACCAGCGCGATCACCGGCACCTGCGCCACCCATGGCTTGAGCAGCACCATCAGCACCAGCAGGAACACGCCGGCAAACAGCGTGGACAGCCGGCCACGACCGCCATACTTCACGTTGCCCACGGTCTGCCCGATCATGCCGCAGCCGGCGATGCCGCCGAACAGGCTGGTGGCAATGTTGGCGATACCCAGGCCAGTGCATTCGCGGTTCTTGGAACTGGGCGTGTCGGTCAGCTCATCGACCACACGCGCGGTCATCATTGATTCCAACAGTCCGACCATGGCGATCGCCAGCGCCGGCATGGCGATGATCCGCAGCGTCTGCAGGTCCAGCGGCAACTGCGGCAATCCCATCCAGTGCGGCAGCGATTCGGGCAACCGGCCAAGGTCCGCCACCGTCGGCAGGTCCAGCTTCAACCACGCCGACAGCCCACTGAGCACCACGATGCAGATCAGCGGCGAGGGAATCGCGCGCACACCGGGCAACGGCAGCCGCGGCAGCCCGTAGATCACCAGCAGGCCCAGCGCCAGCATCGCCCAGGTCGCGGTGGTGGCGCCCTGCAACTGCGGCAGCTGCGCGGAGAAGATCAGGATCGCCAGTGCATTGACGAAGCCGGTACGCACCGAGCTGCTGACAAAGCGCATCAGCACGCCCAGCCGCAACACCCCGAACAGCACCTGCATCACACCGGCCAGGAGACCGGCGGCGAACAAATACGGCAGGCCATGCGCACTCACCAGCGGTGCGGCCACCAGCGCCACCGAGCCGGCCGCGGCGGTGATCATCGCCGGCCGGCCGCCGAACACGGCGATCACGATGCTCAGCACGAACGAGGCGAACAGGCCCACCTGCGGGTCCACACCGGCCACGAACGAGAAGGCGATGACCTCGGGGATCAGCGCGAAGGTGGCCACGGCACCGGCCAGCATTTCACGCAGGGGATGGGCGCGCCATTGCGCCAGTTCGGTAGACAGGAAGGACATGCGGGCAAGCCGCCCTGCATGGCAGAGGCGGCGGGATCCAGGGGGAACAGGCCGCGAATTATGCCTGCTGCCATCAACCATCGTGGGTCGCGGTGAGTTCCCGGCAGACCGTGCACATCCGAAATCACCCCTCCCCAGCCCTCCCCTTCGCTGCGCGAAAGGGAGGGGGCGGAAGCGAGTTGCCCGCACTCTGGCCGATCACGCAGGGCCACTCCCTCCCTTTCGCGCAGCGAAGGGGAGGGCTGGGGAGGGGTGCCGTTCACGCCAACCCGAGCCCCCCCATTGCCCCCTGCGGTAGCATTCCCTCCCTCGCACCACGCCTCACCCCAATGCCCCACTACACCGGCCCCCTGCTCACCCGCCCGCTGCTCGACCAGCTGCAGACCGCACTGAAGAAAGGGGCCAGCGAAGCGACCGCCTCGTTCGACCTGGGCCGCAGCCAGGACCCGGTGGGCCTCTCTCCCGACGGCTGGCAATGGCGCGGCCAGGCCTTCCCCTGGCCGGCCAAGCTCAAGGACCGCACGCTCTACTACTGGGACGGCGAGGAATTCAGCCCGGCTTCGCGTTTCGGCAGCGGCCTGTACAAGCTGGTGCCCACCGACTGGGGCGTGCCCACCTTCGAGATCGACGGCATCAAGATGCTGGTCAGCGCCCAGCTCTCGCCGATGGACGATGCGCGCCGCAAGGTGGCGCTGGTCGAACCGCGCGGCAAGCGCGTGCTCGATACCTGTGGCGGCATGGGTTACTTCGCCGCCTGCTGCCTGGACGACGGCGTGGCCGCCATCCACTCGTTCGAGAAGAGCCCGGAAGTGCTGTGGATGCGCACCCTGAACCCATGGTCGCCCGACCCGGACAGTCCCCTGGCCGGTGGGCGCCTGCAACTGGTGCACGGCGATGTCTCGCAGCAGGTCGCCACGCTTGGCGACGCCTCGTTCGATGCCATCCTGCACGACCCACCACGCTTCGGCATCGCCGGCGAGCTGTACTCGCAGGTGTTCTACGACCAGCTCGCGCGCGTGCTGCGCACCGGCGGGCGGCTGTTCCACTACACCGGCGCACCGAACAAGCTCACCAGCGGCCGTGACGTTCCGCGCGAAGTGGCCACGCGCCTGCAGAAAGCCGGCTTCAAGGCCGAACTGGCGCTGGACGGCGTGTTCGCGATCCGCCGCTGAGCCGCAGGAGCAGTCCCGGCCGCGATGCCGGGCTGCCTGAATGCGCACATGCAGTGGCGCGCATCGTCGCGCATGCAAACCGCGTCCGTTCCGCGAGCGGGGACGCGCCTACCCACGGGTGTTTCACATCCGGCGCGCGACACTGGGCGCTCCGAAGCGGAGGCAGCCCATGGCAACCGAAACCGTTCGCGGCACCACCGTCACCCTCCATTTCGACGGCAGCCGGTGCATCCACTCCCGCAACTGCGTGCTCAGCCACCCCGATGTCTTCGTGCCCAACGTGGCGGGGGAATGGATCCACCCCGATGCGGTCAGCGCCGAGGAAGTGGAACTGATCGCCCGCAACTGCCCTTCCGGTGCCATCCGCTACGAATTCAATGACGGCAGCCATGCCGAACCGGCGCCCGTGGTCAACCTGGTGCACGTGCGCGAGAACGGCCCGTTGGCCTTCAATGCACCGCTGCGCATCGCCGGCCAGGATGAGGGCATGCGCGCCACGCTATGCCGCTGCGGTGCGTCGGAGAACAAGCCCTTCTGCGACCACCGCCACGTCGACTGCGGCTTCACCGCCACCGGCGAGCCGGCGGAACGGAAGTCCGAAGCCCTGGCCCAGCGCGACGGCCTGCTGCAGGTCATGCCAACCCGCGACGGTCCGCTGCATGTCGTCGGCAACCTGGAAGTGGTCAGCGGCACCGGCCGCACCCTCGACCGCGTCACCGAAACCTGGCTGTGTCGCTGCGGCCATTCCGCCAACAAGCCGTTCTGCGATGGCTCGCATCGCAAGGTCGGCTTCACCGCGGACGGCGAGTAGACGGGAGTTCCCGCATGCGTGCACTGCAGCTACGACTCACTGCCGATGAAGGCGTTGCCCAAGCCATGCTGGACATGCTCAAGGGCATGGACGACGTGGCATGGGCCGAGGACGCCGCCGACCTGCTTCCCGACGTCACCGACCAGGACAGCAGCTCCGCCGGCCTGAGCGACAACCAGGGCCCGGGCAATCACCTGATCCGGGTCGAGGTCGCCAGTGACAGCGCCACCGAACGGGTCATCGATGCGCTCCAGGCGCTGGCCGAACGGCTCGGTGCGGTGCTGGAGATCGATCCGGACACGGCGGACTGACGTCCCGCCGTCGCGTCGCACCGCACCGCGACGACGGCACCGACGCTTGCGGCATGCAGCGCGCACATAAGCGGCTTCATGCATCGTCCGGTCAGTCCATCCCGAAATCCCCGCCCACTCACCATTACTCACCGGGCAGGTGAAAGTGCGTGCGTGCAAAGCGCAATTCCGATCAATAGATTTAGGCACCAGATCACAATCATCCTGCCTTGCGAGGCTTGCGCAACCACGCCGGTTGCCACCTCAGACATACGCATATGTTCGTATATTCCGTGAGATCCGAGGGAAGCTCGACCCATCCCGTGATGCACCTGACGGACTGGCCCGAGATCTACTCGGCCAATGCGAGCCATCTGGAACGGAGCCTCGGCGTGGCGCTGAGGACGGAGATACGCAGGAAATTCCAGGCCGGCGCTCCCGTCCCGTTGCCGCGGAGCAAGCCCAGCAATGGCGTCAACATCCATCTCTCGGCCAGCGAATCACTCAAGGTGCTGGTGCACAACGAGCTGGTGAAGAACCGGATGAGCCACGAGGCGCTGGCCAGGTCGCTGCGCATGCCGCCCCCTTCTCTCGCGCGCGCACTGGACCTGGAACAGCCGGTGGACGTGGACCTGCTCTCGAGCATGGTCGCGGCCGTGGGCAAGCGACTCATCGCCTACATTTCCTAGGCCGGCGGCCGCGTCAGCGCCCGCTTTCCGCCTCCGCCTCGGCCAGCTCCGCCAGCGCGTCGGCGAAGCACAGGGAAATCGTCGTTCCCACACCCGCCTGGCTTTCCGCGTTCACGCTGCCCCCGGTCCGCTGGACCAGGTCGCGCACGACCGACAGACCCAGTCCGCTTCCCTGTCCACGCGGCTTGGTGGTGAAGAACGGCTCGAAGGCATGTGCCAGCACGTCACCCGCCATGCCCGCCCCGGTGTCGGCAAGGTCCAGCACCAGCCGGTCGCCATCCCGGCGTGCCCGCAGCAAGAAGCGACCGCCACCGGGCATGGCATGGTCCGCGTTCGCGGCCACGTTCAGCACCATCAGGTCGAACTGCATCCGGTCGAAGAACAGCGCCGGCAGGTCCGCGCCAAGGACGACATCAACCTTCACGTCCGGGCCCATCAACTGCCGGATCATCGGCACCAGCGCCTTCAACGCCTCGCCCGGGTCGAACCACTCCTCCACGCCGTCTTCGGCGCGGGCAAGCGACAGCAACCGGCGTGTGAGCAGGTTGGCCCGGTTCACCGCCGAATCAACGCCCACCAGTGATTCCCGCATGTGCGCCGCATCGCCGGCACGCAGCCCGCTGCGCACGTACCCGCCCGCCACCGCCAGGACGTTGCCGAAGTCATGCGCGACGCCGCTGGCGAGCCGGCCCACGGCTTCCATCTTCTGCGCCTGGACCAGCTGCGCGAACGTGCGCTCACGTTCGGCCATTTCCTCGGTCAAGCGCCGGTTGGCCACGTCCAGCGCATCACCACGTGCCCGTGCCTCGCGCAGGCTCTCGCGCAGCGCGACCGAGCTGCGGTCCAGCACCACGGCAATCATCAGGAAGATGGCGGTGCTGAAGGCGGCATCGCCGAGAAGCTCGACCGCCTGGCCCTGCGTGTCGATGTCCACGGCGATTCCCAGCCCGAAGGCCGCGGCGATGCAGAGGAACATCAACCACAACGCCATGCGCCCCACGGCCAGTGCCGCGATCGCCATCCAGATGGCCAGCACCGGCTGCTCGAACCGCTGCCCGCCGAAGCCGGCAACCAGGTAGGCGGGAATCACGGTCGCGGCGAACACCGCCAGCAACGCATGGGAGGCTGCCCTGAACTTCCCCTTGCGCACCAGCACCAGGCTCAGCGCGGAGATGGCGCTGACCGACAGGCCGAACACCATGCCGGTGACTTCGCCCGGCCGCCACGGGATATCCACCAGCAACGCCCGGTAGCACCAGGCGGCCGTCGGGAGCACCGCCAGCAGGAAGGAAACCAACTGGAGCATCGGCGCATTGCGCCGGTCCACCGGATCGGCGACCGGCACGTCCCGCACCCAATGCAGCATCGACCGCCACCGCTGCAGGCCCCGGGCCAATACGCTCCCAGGCACCGCCACGATCTTGTCTTCCACCTGCCTGCTCTCCCCGGAATACCGATCTGTCGGCTGCCCAAGCGGCCAGCCCCTGCTCCCCCGGGGCCATCATATCGGCTGCCCCGGGGTTACAGCAGCAACAGGTAACCGATGCCGCGCACCGTGGTCAGCGGCAGCTCGCAGCCGGTGCCGGCGAGCACCTTGCGGCGGAGGCGATGGATCAGCATCTCCAGCCGGTGCAGGTCGAAATCGTCTTCATCCTGGCTCAGGTGCCCGATGACCGCTTCCCGCGACACCACCCCGCCCCCCGCCTCCGCCAGCAACGCCAGGAACAGCCGCTCGGCCCGGGACAGGGCCACATCGTCACCGGCAGGCGTGGCGATGCGCCAGCCCTGTGCGGTCAAGCGCCATCCCGCTGCATCCGGCGCCGGCATTGCCACGGTGGAGGCGCCGCGCCGCATGACGCTGCGTATCGTCGCGGCAAGCACATCCACGCCGACCGGCTTGGAAAGATAGGCGTCGGCACCCTGCTCCAACCCGTGGACGTGGTCATCGGCACCGCCTCGCCCGGTCAGCATGATGATGGCGGCATTGCCCAGCCTGCGCAGGTGCTGCACCACCGCGAAGCCACTCTCATCGGGAAGGCCGACATCCACGACGAACACATCGTAGGAGCGCAGACTCAGTGCCCGGTACAAGGCCAGCGCACTGCCCACGCCCTCGACCTCGAACCCTTCCCGCTCCAGTCCTGGAAGGAGGATCTTCCCGCGCAGCTCCTCCTCATCCTCCAGCACCATCACCGACCAGCCGTTCGTTTCCCGCTGCATATCTTCCCTTTGCTGCAACCGTGCGAATGGCTGCGCCTGAGCCGCAAGCATTCTTCTTCCAACAGCCCCGAACGAGGCAGTGCCTTCCCCCGGCAGCAGCTTCGTTGCTCGTCGTGCCCATGATCAAGCTGGCTTCGCTGGCTTGAGCTTCACACACCTGCCCGGAATCCAACGATCTGCGCCTGTGCGTCAGGCTTTCTCTCTCCGCGTTTCCCGCCTCGGGGCCGACTGCCGGGAAAGAGCCTGAATGCGAAATTCCGCGCACATCCTGCAGTCAACTGCGCCCTTCACCCCAAATTTCCGACAGACGATCAACGGAGATGATCGTAACCGGCGACGTGCCCACGCCTCGTATAATTTCAAAAACTCTCTTCAATATTTCATTTTTGCGTATTCATATTTGTAGTTTATTTCACTCCGCATTTCGATGACCAAAACTGAATCCTCCATTACAGTCCGGTAGCTTCGTTCAACTTAGGTGCATCTGTAACGATTCAGCCGTTTCTCGGTCATTTCCGGGCGAAGCGCATTCTTGAGTAGGAGAGAGAGAACCCTAATGAAGACAGTTAAAGTACTGACCCGTTCCGCTCTTGCCGTTGCCCTGATGGGCGCGGTGATGAGCTTCGGTGCAAACGCGCAGTCCACCTCCGGCGCCATCAGCGGTTCGGCGGATGCTGGAAGCACGATCGTTATCGAAAGCACCACGGGCCTCTCGCGCACCGTGGTGGTCGATGCCAACGGTCGCTACAACGTTGGCAGCCTGCCGGTGGGCAGCTACACCGTGAAACAGGTCAAGGACGGCGCAACCGTCGGCACCCGCAACATCACCGTTGCCGTGTCCTCCACCACGGACGCTTCGTTCGACGCCACGACGCTGGCCGCCATCGAAGTGGTGGGTTCGCGCATGCAGCCTATCGACGTGACCCAGGTCGACTCACGCATGGTCATCACTGCCGAGCAGTTGGCCAAGCTGCCCATCGCGCGCAGCGCCGACGCCATCGCGCAGTTGGCTCCGGGCGTCATCCAGGGTTCCAGCGACTTCGTGAACGCCTCGAACGGCCAGCGCCTGTCATCGTTCGGCGGTGCCTCCATCTCGGAGAACGCTTACTACATCAACGGCATGAACGTTACCGACCCGCTGAAGGGCTTCGGTGGCATCGAACTGCCCTACGGCTCGATCGAGCAGCAGGAAGTGCTGACCGGCGGCTACGGCGCTGCCTACGGCCGCACCACGGGCGGCGTGATCAGCCAGATCGGTAAGCGCGGTACGAATGAATGGAAATTCGGCGGCCAGCTGCAGTGGACCCCCGAATGGGGCAAGGGCGCGCCGCGCAACACGTACTACTCCGACGCACTTCCGGGCGACGTGGGCAGCAAGGACCTGTACCAGTACCGCGAGGACAACGTGGGCTGGTCGACGGTGCAGAGTGCCTATGTCGGTGGCCCGATCATCCAGGACAAACTGTATGTCTTCGCGTCGGTGGAAGGCGCCCGCTCCGAGGATTCGCTGGTAGGCACGAAGTCCTCGTCCTCCCAGATCTCCGAGCGCACGTTCAAGGACCCGAAGTGGTACGCCAAGGTCGACTGGAACATCACCAACGACCACGTGATGGAGCTCACCGCAGCGTCAACGGAGCACAAGTTCTCCGCCAACAACTACCAGTACGACTACGGCACCTTCCGCCGCGGTGACTACCTCGGCAAGGCGACTGCAACCGACACCAAGGCATTGATGTGGATCGGCAAGTACACCGGCTACCTGACTGACAACCTGACCGTCAGTGCCCAATATGGCGAGCAGACGACGGACCTGAAGTCCAATCCGGACAACAAGTACTCCAACCTGATCCCGGTCGGTGGCAGCGCGAACCAGAACCCGGCCTTGAACGGCGGCGTTCCGATCACCAATGCCAACAAGCTGGCGCAGCTCTCCGACCCCAAGCATCAGACCTTCGGCGCGAACTATCGCCTGGACGTCACCTACCATCTTGGCGATCACGCCATCACTGCCGGTATTGACAACCAGCGGACCGAAGACCGCAATGACAGCACCATCATGGCACCGGATGCCGGGTTCTATTGGCTGTACGGCCGCAAGGCCAATCCGATGACCGACATCAGCGAAGGTGAAGTCGACGCGCCCGGCAAGTATCCGGGCGGTGAAGGTGGCTACTTCGTTTCCAAGTACATCCAGGAAACCCTTGCCTCGGTCAAGGTCACGCAGCGTGCCCAGTACATCGAGGACAACTGGCAGGTCAACGACCGCTGGCTGGTGAAGCTGGGTCTGCGCAATGACCAGTTCATCAACTACAACCCGGAAGGCCAGGCCTACATCAAGCAGACCAAGCCGCAGTGGGCGCCGCGACTGGGCTTCGCCTGGGACGTCAATGGCGATGGTACGTTCAAGGTGTACGGCAATGCCGGACGCTACTACCTCGCGCTGCCGACCTCGCTGGCCGCACGTGGTGCCGCGGGCTCGATCTATACCAACGAGTACTACACCTACACGGGCATCGATGCGAACGGTAACCCGACCGGCCTGACCCCGATCGACACCATCAACGGCCCCGGCGTGCCCTACTCGGCCAACCGCGAGTACGGCCAATCCCCGGATCCGAAGACGGTCACCGCGAAGAACCTCAAGGCGCAGTCCCAGGATGAGTTCATCGTTGGCTTCGACAAGGTCTTCAACGAGAGCTGGAACTACGGTGCCAAGCTGACGTACCGCAAGCTGAACAACGCCATCGACGACACCTGCTACATCGAGAAGTTCGAGGAAGTGGCTGCTGCCCAAGGCATCGATACCACTGGCCTGCGCGGCTGCTACTTCTTCAACCCCGGCGATACCGCGGTGTTCAACCTGCCCGATGGCAAGGGCGGCTACAGCGAGCTGACCCTCACCAACGCAGACCTCGGCTATCCGGCCGTGAAGCGTACCTACATGGCGTTGGATGCCTACATCGAGCACCCGTTCGACGGCAAGCTGTGGGGGCGCGTGACCTACACCTTTGCCCACAGCCGCGGCAACACGGAAGGCCAGGTGAAGTCCGACATCGGCCAGGGCGACATCTCGGCCACGCAGGACTGGGATTACCCGTACCTGATGGAATATGGCAGTGGTCGCCTTCCGAACGATCGGACCCACCAGCTCAAGGCAATGGGCATGTGGCAGATCAACCCGGAATGGAGCGTCAGCAGCACGCTGCAGATCATGAGCGGCACGCCCAACTCCTGCCAGGGTGCCTATGGTCCGGATGAAACCTATCCGGCCTACGCGGGCAACTACTACCACTGGTGTGGTGGCAAGCCGGCCAAGATGGGCGACGCCGGTGAAACGCCCTGGATCAAGAACCTCAACCTCAATGCCGAGTACCGTCCCTCCTTCGCCGACGGCAAGCTGGCCTTCTCCGTCGACGTGCTGAACGTGTTCAACGAACAGAAGGCTACCCGCCTGGATCCGGACTACAGCCCGGGCACTTACCGTCAGGTTCTGTCCTGGCAGGCCCCGCGTAGTGTGCGCCTTGGCGTGACGTACGACTTCTGATCCACCGCTGCAAAAGGAAGGGGGCGCGCAAGCGCCCCCTTCTGCTTCTTACCCCACATGAGTGACTCTGTTGCACCACGCATGTACCCGCGCCGATGGCATCCCCAGCGCAGCCTTCTCTCACCCCTCCTTGGGTGCTGGCACAACACGACACCTGGTGATCGGATACGCATCCACCCCAGTCATGCCCTGCAGGTCATACAGATCGCGCAGGCCATCCCCACATACGGTGTCAGGTGCAACGAACCAGTCAGAAGGACAACGCGTGTACGAGTGCGTGCCTACCTTTCAGGCACCGAGCCTCAGGCAATGATTCAAACCCCATGGCAGCATCATCCTTATGTACTTTCGGCGATGAAACAGGTTGTCGCAGTGCGCGTCGCGACAGAAATGCTGCATGAGCATTCATCTCGTCGCCGTTCATGGGCAGTGCGTGGATTCCACGGCAGCCTGCAATCAAACGCTGACACTTAATGAGATATTGGGAAGAATTTCATGTTGTAAGCTCGAAAGGCGCCAAGACTTGCCTCCGTGCTCGCGGCCTCTGGTTCATTTCGCGCGAACCCACTGACTGAGTCGATCACATGTCCAACCGCACACAGGTCAAGGAAGTTCTGATCGTCGAAGACGACATTGCGTTCCGCGAAGAAGTCCTGGCTCCCCGCCTCAACGACGCTGGCTTCAAGGTCCTGCGCGCGACCAACATCCGCGAGATGTATCGCGAGTTGCTCGTGAACGAACCTTCCCTGGTACTCATGGATGTCAGTCTCCCGGATGAAAGTGGCTTCAGTGCACTCAAGCACCTCAAGGGCGTGGCGAAGTACCCGATCATCATGATGGCCGATCACTACTCTCTGGATGAGCTGCTCCTGGGACTGGAGAATGGCGCCGATGCCTATCTGCCCAAGAGCATCGATGCCACAAGCCTGATCGCGACGCTGCACAGTTCCATCATTCGACACGGCCGGCTCGACTCGCACATCAACGTTGTTGACGAACAACACGCCGGTGCTCGGAATCCGGAGATGGAGTGGCATCTCGACCACATTTCATGGCACATGCTTTCCCCCAAGGGGGTCAGGATCTGGCTCAACTCCGCCGAACGAATCATCGTCCGGCACCTCTGGTCATCGCAGGGGAAACCCGTGCGACGCGAAGTCCTGATCGAATCCCTCACTGCCGACATGAAGGGCTTTGATCCCCACCGCCTTGAAGTCGTCATGCACCGGCTGCGCAAGAAGGTGTTCGATCTGGCAGGTGAACACCTGCCTGTTAAAACGCTGCGCAACATTGGTTATGCGATGTCACAGCACGATTGACGTCGGCGAGCATCGCCCCGCACCCGGGCTTCCGTGGGACACCACTGACTCAAGCGGCAGGATGGGCCGTGCCCTTCGACACAGCTCCAACTTTCCTGTTCCCGCGGCCAGCAAGACCTGCGCGTCATGTGAATGGCCGGAAACCGGGGCCCCAGGTCCGGGACTTCGATTCACGGCAATGTCACCGCACTGCCAGCACCAGATGTGCCCCGGATCTCCCAGCAACGCAGCCGGCCCACTTCGTCGGTTTCAGAACTCTGACGAGATCGGGGAGGATGCAGCCTCAGCATTTCGTACTGGACTGCACAGCGGAAGCATCAACGCACCAAAGCCCAGCCCATGCAATCAGCGCAGCTCGCGGCAGGCGACGTTGAAGTCGCCATGGTGGGCCCACCAGGATTCGAACCTGGAACCAAAGGATTATGAGTCCTCTGCTCTAACCGTTGAGCTATAGGCCCGTGGCAGGCATCACCCTGTCCCGCGATGACGGGAAGTATCGCCTTGCGTCGCTCCCCACGGCCGTTGCGCCGGGAAAGGACCGCTGCGAGCGAGGCATTGCCTCGTGATGCATGGCTGCGCATTTTTGCATACTCGACTGACATGCGCCTACGCGACAGGTGCGGCGATGTCCCGGCAGCTGCAGCGCGGTGGCATTCCCGCAGGATGCGGCCCTACATGCAGGTCCGGCATGCCTGCCCGCAATCCACTCAGCCCTGCCCTTGCGTCAGCAGCCGTCGCTGCTGCAACGCCCTCTGCCAGCGCGCCAGCGCGATGCCCAGCAGCATGGCGGGCAGGAACAGCTGCAGTTCGGGATTGCCGAAGGCCAGCCCGACGATGGCCGGCCCCGGGCAGTAGCCGGCAATGCCCCAGCCGATGCCGAACATCGCCGCGCCCAGCACCAGCGGTGTGTCGATGGCACTGGCGGCCGGCAGATGAAAGCGATCGGCCAGCAGCGGCGCCTTTTGACGCCTTGCCCAGCGATAGCCCGGGAGGGTGACCAGAACCGCCGTGCCCAGCACCAGCAGCAGGCTGGGGTCCCAGCCGCAGACCACGTCCAGGAAGGCCAGCACCTTGCGTGGATCGGTCATGCCCGCGATGGCCAGGCCCAGGCCAAAGAGCGTGCCCGACGCCAATGCGGATGCCCCGGCCCAGGATGCCCTGCTCATGCCGCCACTCCCATGCCGTAACGCAGCACCCAGGTACTGACGATGGCGAACCACAGGAAGGTCAGCGTCGCCACCAGCGAACGCGGCGACAGCCGTGCAAGGCCGCTCACGCCGTGGCCACTGGTGCAGCCATTGCCCAGCGTGGTGCCGTAGCCCACCAGCAGCCCGGCCAACAGCAGCAACCCGGCAGGCATGCCCTCGCGCACCTGCGGCACGCTGCCGCCGAGCAGCAGATGGACGCCACCACCCAGTACCAGACCCAGCAGGAACAGCAACCGTCCGCTACGCTCGGGGCCACTCAGGGCATGGCCGAGGATCCCGCTGACCCCCGCGATGCGGCCGTTCAGCCATAGCAGCAGCACTGCGGCGGTACCGATCAGGCTGCCTCCCACCACGGCCGATACCGGCGTGAACTGCACCATCGTCATTTCCTCCAGGCCCTCAGAACTTCCAGGCGTAGGCAACGCCCAGCAGGTTTTCGGCCAGCTTCAGGTCGGCTTCGCCGCCGCCGAAGCTGGCCGGTATCGCGCCACGGCCGTGCACCTGCCGCGACAGCGCGCGTGCAAGGTAGGCACTGAACTCGTTGCCGTCGCGCGTGGTCCAGGTCGCCCCCAGCGTCACGTGGTTCTCGACCACCGCCGGCGCGAGGATGTTGAAGAAGGTCTGCGCCTCGGGCACCGGCTGCCCGGCATGGCTGAAGCCGCCACGCACGGTGAGCTGCGGGGTGAGCACGTACTGCACGCCCAACTTGTAGACGGTGACGTCCTTCCAGCCGAATCCCGGCCCGTTTGGTGCGCCCAGCGGCTCGCCCTGCAACAGCGGTGCCAGCGGCTGCCCCACGGCGCGCACGTCGCTGTAGTTGATGCGCTGCACTTCGGCGGCGAGGGTGGCGCGGCCACTGGCGCGCACGGCAATGCCGATGCCGTAGTTCTCCGGGACGTCGAAGCTGCCATGGTCGGCGAACAGGCCCTTGTAGCGGTCGAAGGCACTGGCGCTGATCTTCGAGGACCACGTCGCGCCCACGGTGACGCTGTCGCCGAACTGTCCGTTCCACCCCACGCGCACGCCGGCACCGGTCGACGTGTCGGTACCGCGGTTGCTGACCTTGCCGGGTGTCTGCGAGAAGCCGTCGAAAAAGCCGATGCCCTTGGCCTCGAAGCGCTGGTACAGCAGGTTCACGCCGATGCCGATGGCGTGGTGCGGGTTGAGCTTCAACGCAAGCGAGGGCGTCAGGAAGAGCTGCTCCAGGTTCACACCGGCCCTGCCGGTACCGCCAAAGCGCGCATAGGGGTTCTGGCCGTAATCGGTGTTCATGCCGCCGTTGCCATACAGGGCGATGCCCCATGCAGAGCGCTCGCCCACTGCGTGCGTGTAGCCCACCTCGGGCAACACGAAATTCCTGCGCCCGTTGCCGTCGTAGTGCGTATCCGGCGCGATGGCATTGCCCACGATGTCCGCACTGCGCCGGGGCACGAACCAGGTCGCGCCCACATCCAGTCGGTTGCCGACCAACGCGGTGCCGGCGGGATTGGCAGCCGCCGCCAGGCCATCCTGCGGAAGGGCGATGCCAATACCGGCAATGCCGTTGGATTTGACGCTGTTGCCATGGGTGAAATAGCCATTGGTCGCCGATGCGAATGCCGGGGCAAGCAACGCCACGATGCCTGCGGTGAGACGAAGCGGAGCGGGAGCATGGACGTTCATGAGGACCTCGGGGGACAGGTGGCACGACGCCCGATGGCGTCGCTTGCCACCGACGCTAAACCCGCCGACCCCGTGCCTCCCCCGCTGCCTGATTGTTTGAATATTCCAAGCACTCATGTGCCGGCTTCGACGGGATGAAGCAGCACTGTGTGTTGCAACCGCGGATGTTCCGGAACGGCGCGCAGCGCTGCGTCCCTACGCATTCCGCCCTGGTTTTTCCGGTGATTCAGGCGATTTCGCTCCGAATGCAACGACGTCTGGAAGGCGCCTGCCACCTGCGCGCTGCGGGTCCACCGCGCATTCTCGATACGGCGAAACGGTGCGTTGCCGCAGCAGGGGCTGGAATGTTGCCGGGCAACCTGTCCTTGCCTGGCATGACACCCGCAAAGGCGCATCATCGCTGGCGATGCGGGTGCATACGGCGGATTTCCAGCGGGCATCGGGAATGCCGGGGCGCTTAAGTGTGCCCGTTGGTTATCGGGTACGGCATGTGGCCGCTGTACGCTTCATGCGGCGCCTGCCGGAACTGGCCTCCCCGTCTGCGATTGCACTTCCCATGCCGGGCAGGCCCGGACGGCATCCCTACCGATGGCGGCCGTCGCGGGCAACAAAAAACCCCGCCTGGGCGGGGTTTTTTTTTGCTGCCGTCGCTATCGATCAATCGATATCGAGGAAGCTGCGCAGCTGCTCGGAGCGGCTCGGGTGACGCAGCTTGCGCAGCGCCTTGGCTTCGATCTGGCGGATGCGCTCGCGGGTGACGTCGAACTGCTTGCCCACTTCTTCCAGCGTGTGGTCGGTGTTCATGTCGATGCCGAAGCGCATGCGCAGCACCTTGGCTTCCCTCGGGGTGAGGCCGGCCAGCACGTCACGCACGGTTTCGGACAGGTTGATGTTGGTGGTGTTCTCGATCGGGGACTCCACGTTGGTGTCCTCGATGAAGTCGCCCAGATGCGAATCCTCGTCGTCGCCGATCGGGGTTTCCATCGAGATCGGCTCCTTGGCGATCTTCATCACCTTGCGGATCTTGTCTTCCGGCATGTCCATTTCCTTGGCCAGCTCCTCCGGCGTGGCCTCGCGGCCGTACTGCTGGAGCATCTGGCGGGAAATGCGGTTGAGCTTGTTGATCGTCTCGATCATGTGCACCGGGATACGGATGGTGCGCGCCTGGTCGGCGATCGAGCGGGTGATCGCCTGGCGGATCCACCAGGTGGCGTAGGTCGAGAACTTGTAACCGCGGCGGTACTCGAACTTGTCCACGGCCTTCATCAGGCCGATGTTGCCTTCCTGGATCAGGTCCAGGAACTGCAGGCCACGGTTGGTGTACTTCTTGGCGATGGAGATCACCAGGCGCAGGTTGGCCTCGACCATCTCCTTCTTGGCCTTGCGCGCCTTGGCTTCGCCATAGGCCATCACGCGGCTGATTTCCTTGAGCTCGTCCAGCGACAGCTGGGCGCTCTTTTCCAGGTCGATGGTGGCCTGCTGCTCGGCCACGATCTGATCCTTGACGTCACGCAGCGCCGAGGACCACTTCTGCTTGCGCTTGATCGCGTCCTCGACCCATTCCAGGTTGGTCTGGTTGCCTTCCCAGGAACGGATGAAGTCCTTGCGCGGCATGCGCGCGGTGATCGTGGCCAGGTGCAGCACGCGGCGCTCCTGGGCCTTGACCTGGCCCATGGTGTCGCGCAGCAGCTTGGTCAGCACGTCGGTCAGCGGCAGCGGCAGCTTCAAGGTGATGAAGGTAGCGGCCAGCTCGTCGCGCAGCTTGGTCTGGGCCTTGGTATCGCCCTTGGCATGCGCCTTCTTGAACTTGGCCAGGTCCGCGGCCAGCAGGTCCATGCGACGGGCGACTTCGACCGGATCCGGGCCGGTCGGGCCGGTATCCTCGTCGCTGCTGACGTCGTCATCGTCCTCGTCGGCTTCCGAATCGGCGTCGTCGCTGCTGTCGCCGTCGGCGGCGGCGGCCGGGGCCGGTTCTTCCTCGACCAGGTCGTTGAAGCCGACGATCACTTCGGCCAGGCGCTTCTTGCCTTCCTTGTGCGCTTCGTAGTCGGCCAGCACCGATTCCACGGCCAGCGGGAAGGTGCCCAGTGCAGCCTGCACCTGGCCCAGGCCTTCCTCGATGCGCTTGGCGATGGCGATTTCGCCTTCGCGGGTCAGCAGCTCGACCGTACCCATCTCACGCATGTACATGCGCACCGGGTCGGTGGTGCGACCACCTTCGGTGTCCAGCGCGGTCAGCGCGGCCGCGGCTTCTTCGGCGGCGGTATCATCGACTTCGCGGTTGCCGGTGTTGCCATCGCTGAGCATCAGCGTGTCGGCATCGGGCGCAACCTCATGGACATCAATGCCCATGCCGGTGATCAGGCCGATGATGTCTTCAATCTGCTCCGGGTCGACCATGTCGTCGGGCAGGTGATCATTGACTTCGGCGTAGGTCAGGTAGCCCTGTTCCAGGCCCTTGCTGATCAGAAGCTTGATGTCGTTTTGCTGGGCAGGACGTTCGTTGGCCATGTAGTGCTCGCGCCACCGGCGGGTTGGAATATAGGGAACCTAGCATTATACCAGCGCAGCGTAACGCTTGCCGGCGGTGGTTCCGGGGCGTCAGGGTCTGAGCAGGAAAGTGACGGGACCGTCATTCACCAGGCTGACAACCATATGGGCACCGAAGCGCCCGGTTTCCACCCCTGCGGCGTGCTTTTCACGGCAGATCGCCACCAATCGATTGAAAAGCCGTTCAGCCTCGGCCGGCGGTGCGGCGCTGGTGAAGCTCGGGCGCATGCCTGAACGGGTGTCCGCGGCCAGGGTGAACTGGCTGACCAGCAACAAGCCACCGCCGATGTCCCGCAAGGAGCGGTTCATCTTGCCGGCATCGTCGGCGAACACCCGGTAACCGAGCAGGCGATCAGCCATCCGCGAGAGCGCCGCCTCGTCGTCCCCCGGCTCCACTCCCACCAGGGCCAGCAGACCGGGGCCGATCTGCCCCACCACGGCGTCATCGACGGTGACCGAGGCCTGGGTAACACGCTGGATCAGGGAGAGCATGGTCGGTCCAATGGGGCAATCGCCCACCATAGCACCGGGCCTCAGCCGCTAGACTTGCACGGATGAAACCGCAAGCCACCGCCAAGCTCTACCACCGCCTCGCCACCGTCCTGACCCACCTGCCCTGGTCCTGGCAGCGGACGCTGGCCGACACCGTGGCCTGGCTGTGGGGCTGGATCGACGCCCGTGAAAGCCGGGTCACCCGCCGCAACCTGGAGCTGGCCTATCCCGAACTGGGGGCCGACCAGCGTCGCCGGCTGCATCGCCAGATCCTGCGCACCACCGCCCGCCAGGCGCTGGAAACGCTGTACCTGTGGACCCACGACCCGGCCGACAACCTGGCCCGGCACCTGAAGCAGCGCAACGGCCAGGCCCTGTACGACGCCGCGCTGGCCTCGGGCAAGGGCGTGATCGTGATCGCCCCGCACTACGGCAACTGGGAGCTGCTGAACCAGTGGCTGGCCGAACGTGGCCCGATCGCCATCGTCTACGCCCCGCCGGAAAACCCGGTCGGCGATGAGTTCCTGCAGCTGTGCCGCGGCGGTGACAACGTGCGCCAGGTGCGTGCCGAGGGGCCGGCGGTGCGGCAGCTGTTCAAGGTGCTCAAGGACGGCGGTGCCACCGGCATCCTGCCCGACCAGCAGCCCAAGAATGGCGATGGCGAGTTCGTGCCGTTCTTCGGCGTGCAGGCGCTGACCATGACCCTGGTCAACCGCCTGGCCGAGCGCACCGGCGCCACCCTGCTGTACGCCTGGTGCGAGCGCATCGGCCCGGACCTGGAGTTTGCCCTGCACGTGGAGCCGGCCGAGCCGGCCATCGCCGATGCGGACCTGCCCACCGCGGTGGCCACCCTGAGCGCAGGCATCGAGCGCATCGCCCGGCGCGATCCGTCGCAGTACCAGTGGACCTACAAGCGCTACACGCTGCGGCCACCGGGCAGCGGCGAAACTGACCCCTACGCCACCGCCAGGCACCCGCACTGACACCGGCCCTGCAACACTGCGTCACCTGTCCCGTCGATTGAATCAACGAGCGGCGGTCCCCATAAGGTCCCGATGAGCGTCCAGTCCCCCTCCCCCAGCGCCGGCCCGTTCGGCGAAACCGCCGCCATCCACTGCGAGCGCGCCGCCGCCGAGCTGCGTGCCGGTCGGCCGGTGGTGATCGTCGACGGGCAACGTCGGCTGGCCACCCTCGCCCTGGACAGCAGCTCCCCGCGCAGCCTGGCCGCCTTCGGCCAGGCCAGCGACCAGCAGCACTACCTGTTCCTGACCGCCCCGCGCGCGCAGACGCTGGGCATCACCGCCAGCGATGGCATCCGCCTGCCGCTGGCCGGCCGCGATTTCGCCGAGCTGCCGGCACTGGCCTACCTGCGCGATGCCCCCACGGCCGAAGGCGCGCAACCACTGGGCAATGACCTGGACGCCGCGGCGGTGGAAGTGGCCCGGCTCGGCCTGCTGCTGCCGGCCATGATCTCGGTGGAACTGGCGTCGGGGCCAAGCGCGTTCGACCCCTGCCTGCACCTGAGCGTGGAAGCCCTGCGTGACGGTGCCCGCCAGGCCGGCCAGGACTACGAACTGGTCACCCGCTCGCCGGTGCCGTTGCGCGACGTGGGCATGAGCGAGTTCGCGGTGTTCCGTGGCGGCGTGGCGCAGCGCGACCAGGTCGCGGTGATCGTCGGCACGCCGGACCTGCAGGGCGCGGTGCCGGTGCGCGTGCATTCCTCGTGCCTGACCGGCGACCTGTTCGGTTCGCTCAAGTGCGACTGCGGCGACCAGCTGCGGCGCGGCCTGCGCACGCTCAAGGAGCTGGGCGGCGGCATCCTGCTGTACCTGGACCAGGAAGGCCGTGGCACCGGCATCGCCGCCAAGATGCGCGCCTATGGCTACCAGCACGAAGGGCTGGACACCATCGACGCCGACGCCCAGCTCGGCTTCGGTGCCGACGAGCGCCGCTATGGCAGCGCGGTGGCGATGCTGCGCGCATTGGGCGTGCAGCGCATCCAACTGCTGACCAACAACCCCACCAAGGTGCAGCACCTGCGCAACGCCGGCATCGAAGTCAGCGGTTGCGTGCCGGTGACCGGCGAGATCACCGCCGAGAACGAGCAGTACCTGCGCACCAAGGCCGCCCGTGCCGGCCACCATCTGGATGTCGATGCGCTGATCATGGCCGCGCAGTGATGCACGACTGAGGCTGCGGGGAAGTTCGCGCAAAGCCCCTCCCCAGCCCTCCCCTGCTGCGCATGGGAGGGGGCCGATCATGCAGTTTGCGTTGTTGCCTTGGCTGTTGCCTTGGCCTTTGCCCCCTCCCTTGCGCCGAAGGCGGAGGGGAGGGCTGGGGAGGGGTCGCTCCTGCCCGGGCCGGGACACTTGCCTCAGCCTCCATCCAACCCGCTACAGTCAGCGCATGACCGAACCGCCCGCGCTCCCCGAAGCCCCCCTTCCCGCCCCCGAAGCACAGTGGCAGCCATTGCCCCGGCGTGGCGCGGTGTTCGCCGCTGTCGGCAGCGCCATCGGCATGGCCATCCCACTGACGCTGGCCGCCGGCATCGTGCCGTTGGCCTTCCATTACGCGCACTGGCTGCTCGCCGGTTGCGCCGGCCTGCTGGTCGGGCTGGCGTGGGGCGCCTGGTTCGGCTGGCGGCGGCACCGGCTGACGTTCTGGCGGCTGGATGAGCAGGCACTGGGCGTACACCGCGGCCACCTGTGGCAGAGCGAAAGCCATGTGCCCATCTCGCGCGTGCAGCACCTGGACCTGGGCCGCGGCCCCCTGCAGCGCATGGCGGGGTTGGCGACGCTGACCGTGCACACCGCCGGCACGCGCATGAACACCGTCGCCATCGTCGGGCTCGCCCTGGCCGATGCCGAACGCCTGCGTGACCGCCTGGCGCGCCAGCTCGACCACGACGACGCCCTGTGAACCTGCCTTCCGCCGACAACGCCGAACGCCGGCTGCACCCCTGGTCGTGGTTGTTCGTGCTGCTGCGCCAGATCCAGCAGATGCTGCTGCCGCTGGTCGCGGTACTGATCTTCGGTGGCCGGCGTGGCGATGAAGCGTGGTGGTTCCAGCTGATCCCGCTGGTGGTGATCGCCGCGCTGGTGGCCAGCTCGGTGCTGCAGTACCTGACCTACCGCTACCGCATCGGCGCCGACACGCTGGTCATCCGCAGCGGCGTGTTCGAACGCACCCGCCGCGAGATCCCGTTCGCCCGCATCCACAACGTCGCCGTGCACCAGAACCTGCTGCACCGCCTGTTCGGCGTGGCCGAACTGCGGCTGGAATCGGCCGCCGGCGACAAGCCCGAAGCCGAGATGCGCGTGCTCAGGCTCGACCAGGCGCTGGAACTGGAACGCCTGATCCGCCAGCGCGGCCACGCACCGGTCGCCACCGATACGCCGGGGCCGGAAGCCGACCTGTTGCTGGCCCTGCCACCCATGGAACTGGTGCGGCTGGGGCTGGTGTCGAACAAGGCGCTGGTCGTGGTCGCCGCGGCGGTGGGCGCCCTGTACCAGATGTTCCCGCGTGAGATGGCGGCCGACTTCATCGAGCAGCAGGGGCGCCAGGCCCTGGGCTATGCCAGCCAGCTGCATTTCAGCAGCACCGCGATGGCGATCAGCGCCGTGGCCGGGCTGCTGACCCTGCTGCTGTTGATGTGGCTGCTGTCGATCGGCCTGGCCTTCATGCAGTACCACGGCTTCCGCCTGACCGAAGCCGACCGCCGCCTCACCGTCGAACGCGGGCTGCTCACCCGCGTGCGCAGCAGCGTGGCGCGCCGGCGCATCCAGGCCTGGACGCTGCGCGAAGGTGCGCTGCATCGCCTGTTCGGGCGCCGCCAGCTGCGCGTGGACATCGCCAGCGGTGGCGGCAACGAGGACAAGGACGGCCGTGCCCTGAAGGAACTGGCGCCGCTGGCCACGCCGGCCACCTGCGACGGCCTGCTGCAGCACATGCTCCCGCAGCTGCAATGGCCGCCGCTGCAATGGCAGGCCGTCTCCACCCGCGGCTGGTGGCGCCTGTGCCTGCCGGCGCTGCTGGCAAGCGGCGCGCTGGCCGCCGTGTTGACCCACGAAACCGGCCCGTGGGGATTGTTGCCGTTGCTATGGCTGCCATGGTCGGCGTTCAAGGCCCGTCGCCAGGTCACGCGCATGGGCTACAGCATCGATGCCCAGCGCGTGACCGTGCGCGGCGGCTGGTGGAACCGCTGGTGGCGGGTGGCCGAGCTGGACAAGCTGCAGGCGCTGCGGCTGGACCGCTCGCCGCTGGACCGCCGTTTCGGCACCGCGACGCTGACCCTGGACACCGCCGGCGCGTTCGGCGCACCACCGCTGCAGCTGCGTTTCCTGGAGGAACAGCGCGCGCAGGAGCTGATGGCGCAGCTTGGCCAGGAGATGGCGCGGCGCCGGCTGCGCTGGTGAGAGTGAACGACGCCCCTCCCCCAGCCGGGAGAAGGGCATGGCGGGCCGTCAGGTCCGCGCCGGTCCCCAGTAACCGATGCGCTTGCGCAGCTTGAACTTGCGCCACAGGTTCATCGGCTTGGGCTTGCGGTTGCGCGCGCCCTTGGCGACGAACGCATCGATCGCATCCAGGATGCGGTCACTGGACTTGCCATCCCGGTACGGGTGCAACTGGTCGGCGAAGTCGCGCACCGCGGCCATCAGCGCCGGCGGGCGCGACAGCGCGGTACGGATCGCCCCTTCGAACTGCGCCGGGTCGTCGATGTCGATCAGCTGCGGGCCCGGGCGGCGGTTCTTGAACGTGACCACCGGCTTGTAGGTCAGCAGGAACTCGTTGAGCGCCGAGGAGGTGTCCGAGCACATCATGTCCACCTGCGGGAACAGGTCTAGGATGTTGTCGTCGTCGGCGAAGCGCAGGTATGGGCCTTCCAGCGCGCGGTACTTGGCCACCACTTCCGGGTCCATCTTCGGGTGGAAGGTGACGATCCAGCGCCACTCACCGCTCTGCGAGAGACGCTTGATCTCATCGTGCAGGATGCCCGCCGCACTCCATGAGGGCGAGAACGTGGAGTGGTACAGGATCACCGGCGGCGCGCGCACCGGGTCGGGCGCGTCGCGCAGCTGGCTCATGAACGGGTCGATCTTCGGGAAACCGGTCTCCACCACCGAGAAGTGCCCCTGCTCCTTGGCCAGCGCCGAGAACGCGGCGGTGTCGCGCGGGCCGGTGGTGCAGTACAGGTCGAAGAAGCCACGGATGTAGATGTGGCGCGGCTTGCCGGCGTCGAACCCGTGGAAGGTCTCGACCTTCACGCCGGGGAAGAAGTGCGGCACGGCATTGGACGAGGTGATCACCGCGTACGGGTTCCAGGCGCGTACCTGCGCCACCGTCAACAGGGTTTCGTCCTCGGCCAGGTCCTCGGCCCCGGGACCATCGAAGAACCACGCTGCCTCATCCCCGCGTGCCCGGATCGCCGCCTGGACCGGCCGGAGGATGGCCAGCGCGTAGCGCTCCGAGCCGTACAGCAGATAGTGGCGTGGCACGTGGAAACTCCTGAATCTCCGGGATCTGGCGCGGATTATCGCATCGCCAGCCGGCAGCGTCGCTGCTAGGCTTTGGCCCCGGCTCCCACCGCGTACCCCTGCATGCCCCAGCCCTCGTCCAGCTCCCCGAGCAGCCGCCCCCGCGTGTCGGCCTGCGTCATCGCCTTCAACGAGGCGGACCGGATCGGCGATTGCCTGGCCTCGCTGGCGTTCTGCGACGAGATCGTGGTGGTGGATTCGTTCTCCACCGACGCCACCGTGGCGGTGGCCGAAGCGGCCGGGGCACGGGTGCTGCAACGCGCCTTCGACGGCTTCCGGAGCCAGAAGGACTTCTGCGTCAACCAGGCCCGGCATGACTGGGTGCTGTGCCTGGATGCCGACGAACGCGTCGACCCGGCCCTGCGCGCGGCCATCGAGGCCGAACGCGATGCAGGGTTCCCGCGTGGCCCCGGTTACCGCTTCGCGCGCTGCTCGGAGTACTTCGGCCGTTTCCTGCGCCACGGCACCGCTTACCCGGACCGCGTGCTGCGCCTGTTCGACCGCCGCCACGGCGGCTGGCGCGGCGACCGCGAGATCCACGAGGCGGTCTCGGTCGACGGCCCCGTCACCCTGCTCAAGGGCGACCTGCTGCACCACCCCTACCGCAGCTTCCTGCAGTTGCTGGACAAGAAGCAGAAGTACGCGCGGATGATGGCCGAACACGAATTCAGCCGCGGCAAGCGTGCCAGCCTGGGCAAGCTGATCATTTCCCCCGCCTGGCGCTTCTTCCGCAGCTTCGTGTTCAAGCGGGGTTTCCTGGACGGCTGGCCGGGGCTGATCGAGGCCTTCGTCAGCGCCAACTACGTCCGCCAGAAGACCATCATGCTGTGGCTGCTGCAGAACGGCCAACCGGTGCAGACGCCCCCCGCCAGCCGTTGAACCGCTTCCTGTCACGCGCGCCGGAAACGTTTTCCCAGGGATGAACGGCCGCGTTTCCTGCCGCGTACGGCGGCTCGACCGGATGCAACCGTGACAAAATGATGCGCCGGCCCTGCTCCCGTGGCGGGGCCTGTCTTTTTCCTCTCTGGGATCGTTCCATGCAAAGAATTCTGGTCACCGGCGGCGCCGGCTTCCTGGGCTCGCACCTGTGCGACCGACTGATCCGGGACGGCCACGACGTCCTGTGCGTGGACAACTATTTCACCGGCAGCAAGCGCAACATCGCGCACCTGATCGGCCACCCGTCCTTCGAACTGATGCGCCATGACGTCACCTTCCCGCTGTACGTGGAGGTGGACCGCATCTTCAACCTGGCCTGCCCGGCCTCGCCGGTGCATTACCAGCACGACCCGGTGCAGACCACCAAGACCAGCGTGCACGGGGCGATCAACATGCTCGGCCTGGCCAAACGCGTGAACGCGCGCATCCTGCAGGCCTCCACCAGCGAGGTCTACGGCGACCCGGAAGTGCACCCGCAGCAGGAAGGCTACTGGGGCCGGGTCAACCCGATCGGCATCCGCAGCTGCTACGACGAGGGCAAGCGCTGCGCCGAGACGCTGTTCTTCGACTACCACCGCCAGCACGCGCTGGACATCAAGGTGGTGCGCATCTTCAACACCTACGGCCCGCGCATGCACCCCAATGACGGGCGCGTGGTCAGCAACTTCATCGTGCAGGCGCTGCGCGGCCAGGACATCACCATCTACGGCGATGGCCAGCAGACGCGCAGCTTCTGCTACGTCGATGACCTGCTCGAGGCCATGACCCGGATGATGGACACCGAGGCCGGCTTCACCGGCCCGATCAACATCGGCAACCCCGGCGAGTTCACCATGCTCGAACTGGCCGAGAAGGTGCTGCAGCTGGTCGGCGGCCGCTCGCAGCTGGTGTTCCAGCCGCTGCCTTCGGACGATCCGCGCCAGCGCCAGCCGGACATCACGCTGGCCCGCGAGAAGCTGGGCTGGGAGCCCAAGGTCGCGCTGGAAGACGGCCTGAAGGAAACCATCGCCTACTTCCGCACCCTGCTGGCCGAGGACCGGGCATGACCCGCTTGGCGGTCGTCATCACCAACTACAACTATGCGCGCTTCGTGGTCGAGGCCATCGAAGGCGTGCTCGCCCAGACCCGTCCGGCCGCACAGATCCTGGTCGTGGACGATGGTTCCAGCGATGGCTCGCAGGCGCTGCTGCAGGAGCGCTACGGCGCGCATCCGGCGATCACCCTGCTGTTCGGCCAGAACGGCGGGCAGCTGGCGGCGTTCCAGCGCGGCGTGGCCGCCGCCGACGCGGACGTGATCTGCTTCCTCGACGCCGACGATCGCTGGGAGCCCACCTACCTGGAGCAGATCGGCGCGGTCTACGACCAGCGCAAGGACGTCGGCTTCGTGTTCTCCGACATCGCGCTGTTCGGCAACGAGAACGGCCGCATCGGCTTCGCCGGGCGCGCGCTGGACCTGGGCTACACCGCGATCAGCACCTACGCGCTCACCTACTGGTACGGCGCGCCGACCTCGGCGTTGTCGCTGCGCACCCGCTATGCGCGGCAGTGCATGGACCTGCCGGCGCAGGTCAGTGCCAGCTGGCGCCTGTCGGCCGACAACTGCCTGGTGTTCGGCGCCAGCCTGTTCGGCGCCCGCAAGTACTTCCTGCCCACCGGGCAGGTCGGCTATCGCATCCATGGTGACAACGGCTGGTGGGCCAAGCAGGACCGCAACACCGTCTTCCACGGCCTGCTGCAGTCGCGCGGCCTGATCCACCACTACGCCCGCGCCGCCGGCCTGGACGACTCCTGCCTGGAGCTGGCCAAGCTGGAGTACCGCACCAAGCCAGACCCCGACTGGGCCGAGGCACGGCGCTACATCGACCTGTGCTGGCGCGCCCGGCTGCCCTGGTGGAAACGCCTGGAGCGGATCCTGAGCATCGTCCGCAGCCGCAAGCGCGGCAAGGGCTGAACCGGACTGCGGGAATGAGGCTGAACGCTCGTTCGGGGCGTTCATCAAAGACCCGCTTGGCTTCCCTTACCCTTTGCGTCCCCTCCGCCCGCCCCAGCGCCCCGAGGTGACGGCCCTGCGGCATCGAATCCCTTGCGGACCGGGGATTGCGGCGCACGCCCCGCCCACCACCGTTTGCACATGACGCCCGACCTGAAACCGCCACTCTCCACCGTCGACCTGCCCTCCCCCGGGGAGCCAACTGCACCGCGCTGGCGCAACCTGCTGTTCGTGGGGCTGCTGGTGGTGATCGCCGGCATGAGCTTCCTGCCGGCCGGGCCGTCGTTCAATCCGGGCAAGCCATTCCAGTACCTGGCCGCCCTGACGCTGTACCTGCCGGCCTTGATCATCGCCATCGCCCGCCCGGGCCGCTTCCTGGATTTCGCGCGGCGCCCGTTGATGCCCGTGCTGCTGTTGCTGTTCGCCTGGGCCCTGCTGAGCCTGTCGTGGAGCAATGCGAAGCGTCCGCACGATGAGTTCCTGCGCCTGCTGACGGTGTGCCTGTTCCTGTTCGGCTGCACCCTGGCGGTCGGCCGCGACGTGGTACGCCAGCGCGCCCTGCTGGCCTTCGGCGCCGGCATCCTGGCGGTGTCCGCGGTCGCGGCGATGGTGCACTTCGCGATCAAGCCCACGGTCGACAACCGCCTGGTTGGGTTCGGGGTGATGGCCAACGCCAACCTGTTCGGCGCCGCGATGGCCGCCGGCATCCTGTGGCTGTGGCCATGGCGCTGGGAGACGCGCAATCGCCGCCTGCTGAAATGGCTGGCCATGGGCGTCATGGCGACCGCGCTGATCCTCACCTTCTCGCGCAGCGCGATGCTCGCGCTGGCCTTCAGCCTGTTCGTGCTGCTGGTCGTCCGGCACCGGGACCGTGCGCTGCAGCGGCTGCTGCTGCTGATCGCCGTGGGGTTGGGCATCGCCATCCCGGCCTACCCGGAACTGGCCGAACGCGGCCTGTCACTGCGGCCACAGCTGTTCGCCCATGCCATGGAACTGTTCCAGCAGCATCCGTGGCTCGGCCTCGGCCTGGGCGCCGACTTCACGCTGCCGGTGATCGGTGGCAACGGGCAGTACCAGGTCCACACCCACAACCTGTTCACCCAGTTGGCCGTCGAACTGGGCATCCCCGGCGTGCTGCTGTGGTCGGCGGTCTGGCTGGGCCTGGGCTGGCGTGCCTGGCAACGGCGTGACGTTGCCACCGGCCGGGTCGTGCTGGGCCTGTGGCTGTTCGCCACGGTCATGGTGCAATTCGACCTGCCCCACCTGATCGACAGCCCGCGACCCGGTTGGCTGATTCTCTGGCTACCCCTGGCACTGAGCCTGTCGTTACCATCTTCCGGGTCCAAACCGTCCGGGCCTGCATGAAAATCTCGCTGGTGATCCTCACCTACAACTGGCCCGAAGCGCTGGACCGCGTGCTGGAAAGCGTCGCCGGCCAGCGCCGGATGCCGGACGAGGTGCTCATCGCCGATGACGGTTCCGGCGCGGCCACGGCCGACGTCGTGCGGCGTTGGCAGGAACGGCTGCCGGTGCCACTGCGGCACATCTGGCAGCAGGACCAGGGCTTTCGTGCGGCACGCTGCCGCAACCTGGGCATCGCCGCCAGCCAGGGCGACTACGTGGTCCTGCTCGACGGCGACATGCTGCTGCACCGTGATTTCATCGCCGACCACGCGGCCTTCGCCGAACCCGGCTTCTTCCTGCAGGGCGGACGCCTGAAGGCCAGTGCTGCTGAAACCGAACGATTGCTGGCGGGGGGCCGGCCGACGTTCGCGCCGTGGATGGACGCCGACTTCCACGAGTTCGATGGCACCCGTCGCCTGTATGCCTTCCGCCAGCCGTTGCTGGCGCGCTGGAAGGCGCGTGCCCGCAACGGCGGCCGGGTCATGAGCTGCAACATGAGTTTCTGGCGCGCAGACCTGCTGCAGGTCAACGGTTTTGACGAGCGCATGGAAGGCTATGGCGCCGAGGACCGCGAGCTGGCGGCCCGCCTGGAGAACACCGGGCTGCGCCGACGTGGCCTGAAGTGGGCGGCGCTGGCCGTCCATTTGTGGCATAACTCACGGGCGCCCCCGGACGTGGATGACATGACGTTGCCGAACAACCGCCTGTTCCATGCCACGCGTACGCAGAAGCTCACCCGCTGCACGCAGGGCATCGACACCCACTCCGCTGCACCGCCGGACCCCCGGATCGGCTGACCGCCCTTCCACCCCCCCCCCATGAAATTGCTCTTCACCAACTTCCACAGCGGCAGCGGCGGTGGCCACACCACCTATACCCGCGAATTGGCCGGCGCGCTTGCCGCCCGGCACGAGGTGCACGTGGCCGCACCGGGCGGCAGCACGCTGCTGGCCCAGGCCAGTGCCCTGCCCGGCGTGCGCGTGCTGGCGCAGCCGTTCCCCAATGGCCTGCGCCGCATCCGCCAGCGGCTGCACGCGGTGCGGCAACTGCGCGGTTACCTGCGCCGGCACCGCTTCGACGTCGTCCATGTCAACGGCTCGGCCGACCACCGCATCACCCTGGCCGCCCTGCGCGGCATCAGCCCGCGCCCGCGCGTGGTGCTGACCAAGCACAACACCAAGCCCATGCGCGGACCGCAGCACGTCTGGCGCGCACGCTGGCATACCGACAAGGTCATCGCGGTGTGCGAATACGTGCGCCGGCAACTGGAATCCACGCCGTACCGCGTGTGCCATCCGCAGACCGTCTACAACGGCGTGGACACCGTCCACTTCCAGCCCTGGCCACAGGATGCAGCCGCCGCGCAGCGACGCGCGCTAGGAATCGCCGACGATGCGCTGCTGGTCGGCAGCAACGCCGGCACCGCCGGCTACAAGGGCTGGACCGACCTGGTCGCCGCGCTGCAGTTGCTGCCGGCGGCAGAACGCGAACACATCCATGTGGTCCTGGCCGGGCATCCCCCTTCCGCCGCCCAGCAAGCGGTCATCGACGCCGCCGGGCTGCAGGCGCAGTTCCATTTCCCCGGCCTGCTCGCCGACGTGCGGCCGGTGATCGCCACCTTCGATGCCGGCTTCGTGCTTTCCCATGACGTGGAAACCATCTCCTTCGCCTGCCGCGAGATGATGGCCATGGGCAAGCCGGTGATGGTCACCGACTATGCCGGCCTGGCGGAGAACATCCATCCCGGCGAAGACGGCTGGGTGGTCCCCGTCCATGGTCACGCGGCCATGGCCGCCACCCTGCGCACGATGCTGGAAGACCGCTCGCACCTGCTGCGCATGGGTGCCGCGGCACGGGCACATGCCGCCGCCGAGTTCGGGCTGGAACGCTTCGTCACTGCCACCGAAGCGATCTACCGGGAACTGCTCTCCGCCGGCTGAGGCGCCGCGCGCTCGGCCTCGCTCCGGCACGGCCCACGCACCGCCGTGGCCGGCACCAGCCACCACCCCCGGCCACTCAGGCTGCCGACGTGCTGGCTGCGGCCGCGGTCGATGCAGGCCAGTGCGGCCTCGTCCTGCACCAGCAGCCAGCGGTGCGACGGCGCGGACTGCTGCCAGGCCACGCCGGCCCGCAGCTGCTCCGGCCACGGCCGCAGGAAACCGAAGTTGGCCACCGGCCGGTCGGCCATCAGCAGGTTCTGTTCCTTCCAGGCAACCAGCCCCAGCTCGACATCGGGCCCGAGGCGCCGCCCGACCTCACGCATCAGCCCACGTCCGGAGCTGGAGTCGGTGATCAGCGGGTTGACCACCAATCCCTGCAGCACCCACACCAGCGCGAGCAGCGAAGCCAGCACCTGCGCCGGCCAGCGTCGGCCCCACCGCCACAGCGCCACGGCTCCCCAGAATCCCATCACCAGCACCGCGGCACCGATCGTCCGCGCCGCCGCCACCGACAACTCACGGCGCTCCAGCAAACCCTGCACGCGCTCGCTGCCCTCGCCCAGCAACACGCCGGCACCGGCCACCAGCAGCACCAGCGTCAACGTCGCGGTGAACAGCAGCACCAGCGCACGCACGCCGGCCTTGCGCAACAAGCCGGGCAACAACGGCGCCAATGCCAGGCAGAACACCGGCAACGCCGGCAGGATGTAGACGTCACGCTTGCCGCTGGGAATGGAGAAGAACACCACCACCAGCAACCACCAGCCCAGCAGCAACAGGTAACGCGGGTCATGTCGCCGCAGCCGGCGCCACCAGGCCGGCAGCGCCCAGGGCAAGGCGAGCATGGCCGGCATCCACAGCGTCAGCATCACCCCGAGGTGGTACCACGGTGGATTGTGGTGGTCCCAGGACGCGGTGTAGCGACCGGCGGTCTGGCGGAACAGGATTTCGTGCAGGTAGGCATGCCGCCCGGGGTCAGCACTGCCCATCACCGCGGCCAGCAGCGGCCCCAACCACAACGACAGGGCCACGACGAAGGCCAGCGGTCCCAGCCAAAAGCGCGGATTGGCCACATGCAGCATCGGCCGACGCCAGCCCATCGCCACGCAGAGCACCGCCGGCACCAGCATCGCCAGCGCCAGCATGCCCACGCCCTTGGTGATCACGCCCAGTCCGGCGGCGAACCAGCCGATCGTCCACCAACGCCAGTCCGGCCCACGCAGCAGGTGCCGCAGCAGGCCGTAGTTGGCCAGGGTGATGAACAACAGCAGCAGCGCATCGATCTGCGCCTTGCGTGCCTGGAAGGTGAACTGCAGCGTGAACAGCAGCAACCAGGCCGCATACAGGCCGACCCGCCGGGTCCACAGGCGCCGGCCCAGGTCATGGACGCAGGCCAGCGTGCCCAGCGCCGCCAGCAACGAAGGCAGCAGGAAGGCCACGCGCCAATCGCGCAGCAGCAGGTAGAAGCCGCCCTGCAACCACATCAGCATCGGCGGCTTGTCGCCATACAACTCGATGCCGCGATGGGGGAACAGCCACTGGCCGCTCTCCACCATCTGCCGGGCAACCAGCGCGAAACGCGGTTCGTCCGATGGCCACGGATCCCGCAGGCCGAGGCCGGCGGCGAGCACCAGCACGGCGGTGATCGCCAGCAACCAGAATTCCCTGCGCGCCAGATCGTCCCTCATGGCGCCGGATGATAGCCAGCCTAGATGACGGCCAACTTCACGATCCGGGCCTGGAAGAAACCATCGCCCCCCTGCTCCCCCGGCAGGCGCTGGCGGCCACCGCCATCGTCATGGCCGAACGTGTCGGGCAGTGCTTCCAGGCGTGCATCCGGCGTGCGCGCCAGGAACGCGGCGACCTGCTGGCTGTTCTCGCGGCGCAGGATCGAACAGGTGGCGTACAGCAGCACGCCACCGGGGCGCAGCACCTTCCACAGCGCATCGAGCAGGCGTGCCTGCAACGCAACCAGCGCGGTGATGTCCTCGGCGCGACGATGCAGCAGCACGTCGGGTTGGCGACGGATGATGCCAGTGGCCGAGCACGGGGCATCCAGCAGCACCGCATCGAACGGCGTGCCATCCCACCAGGCCGGGACATCGGCCGCATCCACCGCCTGGACCTGTGCCGCCGCGCCCACGCCGGTGCGGTTGAAGGTCTCGCGGATGCGCTGCAGGCGCCGTGCATCCACGTCCAGCGCCAGCAGTTGCAGCGACGGATCGCGTTCGAGCAGGTGCGCCGACTTGCCGCCCGGTGCGGCGCAGGCATCGACCACGCGTGCCCCCACGGCGGGCGACAGGCCATCGGCCACCTGCTGCGCGGACAGGTCCTGCACCGACACCGCGCCCTGCGCGAAGCCCGGCAGGCTCGCCACCGGCACGGCCACCGGCAGACGGATCGCATCGGCGGCGGCCGGCTCGGCCAGTGCGTCGATGCCGGCGTCCTGCAGCACCGCCAGATAGGCATCGCGGCTGTGCTGCTGGCGGTTCACCCGCAGCCACAACGGTGCCGGCTGCAGGCTATGGGTGAGGATCTGCTCGACATGTGCCGGCCAATCCGCGCGGACCTGCTGCAACAACCATTGCGGCCACGCATCCTCGGCGCGCGCGGTGCCGAAGCCCTCGCGCTGCGCGCGGCGCAACACCGCGTTGACCAACCCGGCCTGGCGCTCGCGGCCCAGCGCGCGCGCGGCATCCACCGTCGCCGACAACGCAGCGTGGGCGGGCAGCTGCAGCGCATCGAGCTGCGCGAAGCCGGCCACCAGCAACCCACGCAGGTCCGCTTCACGCGGGCCCAGCGGCTTCTGCAGCCATTGCCCGAGTGCACGCTCGTAAGCGAAACGGCGGCGCAATGCGGCAAAGCAGATCGCCTCCAGCAGGGCACGGTCGCGGCTGTCGTCCAGCTTCGGCAACGCCGTGGACAACTCGGCCTTGAGCGAACGACCCCGGACCAGCACCGCGGCCAACACCCTGGCCGCCTGCACGCGGGTCTGCACGCCGGGCTGGCGCGCGGCGCCCTTGCTGGCCGGCGCGGAAGACACAGCCGTCATCGCCTCACCCCTCGACCAGCAGGTCACGACGGGCGTTGAGGTAGTCGGCGGCGGTGATCGCCTTGCCGCCCTCACGCTGGACCACGCGCAGGCGCAATGCACCCTGGCCACAGGCGATGTCGATGCCTTCGCGGCTGGCCGCGATCACCGTGCCCGGGGCCTTGCCACGGTTGTCCTCGAGCGCCACCGCTCCATGGATGCGCACGCGCTCCCCGGCCAGGCTCGCCTCGGCGACCGGCCACGGATTGAACGCCCGCACGCGACGCGCCAGCGCGGCGGCGTCCTGGCTCCAGTCCAGCCGCGCCTGCGCCTTGTCCAGCTTGTGCGCGTAGGTGACGCCGGCGTCCGGCTGCGGGCGCGGGATCGGCTTGATGCCGGCGCGCAGCAGGCCCAGCCCATCGGACAGTACCTGCGCACCCAACTGCGCCAGGCGGTCATGCAACTGGCCGCCGGTATCGCTGTCGCTGATCGCGGTGGCCTGGTGCAGCAGCACCGGGCCGGTATCCAGGCCGGCCTCCATCTGCATCAGGCAGACCCCGGTTTCGGCATCCCCGGCCTCGATCGCACGCTGGATCGGCGCGGCACCGCGCCAGCGCGGCAGCAGCGAGGCGTGCACGTTCCAGCAGCCATGGGTCGGGATGGCCAGCACGGCCTTGGGCAGGATCAGCCCGTAGGCCACCACGATCATCAGGTCCGGCTGCAGCGCGCGCAGCTGCGCCTGGGTCTCGGGGGTCTTCAGCGTTTCCGGCTGGAACACCGGGATGCCGCGGGCAATGGCGTCGAGCTTGACCGGCGACGGCATCAACCCGCGACCACGCCCGGCCGGGCGATCGGGCTGGGTGTAGACCGCGACCACTTCATGGTGGCGCGCGGCGGCCCCCAGCGAGGCGACGGCGAACTCCGGCGTACCGGCAAAAACGATTCTCATGGCGTGGCAACTCCCGGAAAGGACGACGGCGCCGAAGGGCGGCGCCGTGCGATGCGGGGGCCGGTCACGGCACCCGCTGGGGGCGACCCGGGCATGCCGGACCGCCGTTCAACTCAGGCAACGTGCTTGCGCTGCTTGGCCAGCTTCTTGCGCACCATCTCGCGCTTGAGCGGCGAGAGGTAGTCGATGAACAGCTTGCCGTCCAGGTGGTCCATCTCGTGCTGGATGCAGGTGGCCAGCAGGCCATCGGCGGCCAGCTCCTGCGGCTTGCCCTCGCGGTCGAGGAAGCGCACGACGATCTCGTCGGCGCGGGTCACGTCGGCGTAGATGCCCGGCACCGACAGGCAGCCTTCCTGGTAGACCCGGCCACCGTCGCTGGCGCTGACGATCTGCGGGTTGATGAACACCATCGGCGCGTTCCGCTCCTCGCTCACGTCGATGACCATGAAGCGCTTGTGCACGTCCACCTGGCTGGCCGCCAGCCCGATGCCGGGGGCTTCGTACATGGTCTGGAACATGTCGTCGAGCAGCTGCTGGAAGACCGGCGTGGTCACCTCGGCGGCCTCGATCAGAGCCGCCTTGGTCCGCAGCCGCGGATCAGGAAATTCGAGAATGGGCAGGAGGGCCATGGGGGGTCACCGAAAAAGGAATGCCGCGCAATCCGGCAAGATGTCCCAATTCTACCGCTTGCGCTTGCCCGCTGCTCCCGTTTCTGCAATATAGTGCGCCAACCTGTTGGGGAATCAGGCATCTCAATCATGCTGAAACACATCCGTACGGTCGCCGCCGTCGCGTTGCTGACCGTTACAACCTATGCCGTGGGCGTGGAACTGAATGGTTCCCATCCCGACACCTATGTGGTGAAGAAGGGCGACACGCTGTGGGACATCTCCGCGCGTTTCCTGAAGAAGCCGTGGCTTTGGCCGGAAATCTGGCAGGCCAATCCCCAGGTCAAGAATCCCCACCTGATCTACCCGGGCGACGTGTTGAGCCTGGCCTACCTAGACCGCGTCACCGCACAGCCGGGGCCGCGTCAGGAAGCGCCGATCAACGCCGTGCCGCTGGCGGACGTGGAACCGTTCCTGAAGAACCTGAACGTCGTCGACAGCTTCAAGGAGCTGCCGTACGTGGTCGGCCTGGAAGACAGCCGCCTGCGCGCCACCACCGGCCAGCAGGCCTACGTGCTGGGCCTGCAGGGCGCCCAGTCCGGCCAGCGCTACATGGTGGTCCGCCCGACCGTGCAGTACGGTCAGCCCAAGCACAGCAGCGACCTCAACCTGCGGGGCGACACCACGGCCGGCATGGGCAACCTCTGGAAGGATTACGCCGCCACCAGTGACCGGGATGAATTCCTGGGCTATGAGCTGGCCAAGGTCAACGTGGGCACGTTGACCCAGGTCGGCGCCGATGCCACCCAGGCCTCGATCCTGCGCCTGGAAGACAGCGGTCGCGAAGTCCGCGCCGGTGACCGCCTGGTCCCGGTGCAGGCCAATCCGTACGACCTGCAGTTCATCCCGCACGCACCGGCCAGCACGCTGGCGCCCGGCCAACTGCGCGTGCTGGCCGTCACCGACACCTTCACCTCGGGCGGCCCGCGCGACGTCATCGCCATTTCCGGCGGCGCCCGTGACGGCATCGACAACGGCACCGTGTTCTCGATCTGGCGCAGTGGCAGGCATGTCAACGACCGCGTGACCGGCATGCCGACCTCGCGCAAGGATGACGCCTTCAACGCCGGTGGCAGCCGCGTGTCGCTGCCGGACGAGTACGCCGCCCACGCCATGGTGTTCCGCACCTTCGACAAGGTCAGCTACGCGCTGATCATGGAAGGCACCAAGCCGGCCCGCGTCGGTTACGAGCTCAAGCATCCGGACGCGCAGTAAGCGCTGCGCCCAATCCTGATGTGATGCAACGACGGCGCCCGAGGGCGCCGTCGCTGTTTTGGCGGCAGGCTGGGGAGATGACCTCTCCCCGTCCCGCGCCGGCCACGCCGGTCGACATCGATGCACTGCTCGCGCTGCTGCTGGCCGGCGGCCCGAGTGCCCCCTTGCGCACGCTGCTCGCCCGCTGCGGCGATGCCGCCGCGGTGTTGTCCGCCGATGCATCGACCTGGCGCGAGGCCGGCTGCACGCCCGAGCAATGCCATGCCCTCCGCCACCCCGATCCCGCCCGGCACGACCGCGCGCGGGCATGGTTGGCGTCCCCCGGCCACCACCTGATCGGCTGGACCTGCCCCGACTACCCGCCGCTGCTGCGTGACAGCCCCCATCCGCCGCTGGCGGTCTTCGTCGACGGCGATCCGAGCGTGCTCTGGCAACCAGCCATCGCCGTGGTCGGCAGCCGCATCCCCAGCGCTGGCGGCCGGGACAATGCCCGCGACTTCGCCACCGCCCTGCTCGGCCATGGCCTGACCATCGCCAGCGGGCTGGCCGCCGGCATCGATGCGGCCGCACACCGCGCCGCACTGGCCCTGCCGGGGCCAACCTATGCCGTGATCGGCACCGGCCCGGACCTGGCCTACCCGCGCCACCACCGGGAACTGCAGGCGCAGGTGGCTCGCCAAGGGGCCGTGCTCAGCGAGTACCCGCCCGGCACCGCCCCGCGCAGCGGCCAGTTCCCCGCCCGCAACCGGCTGCTGGCGGCCCTGGCCCTGGGCACGGTGGTGATCGAAGCGGCCGAGCGTTCCGGCGCGCTGATCACCGCCCGCCTGGCCGCCGAGGCCGGGCGCGAGACCTTCGCCGTGCCCGGTTCCATCCACAACCCAATGGCGCGCGGCTGCCACCGCCTGATCCGTGACGGTGCCACATTGGTGACACACGCCGACGACATTCTTGAAGGCGTGGCCAATATGGCCGGCGAACTGGCCCAAGCCTTGCAAAACCGGCTGTCGACCCCCACCTCAGCTGCGCCGGAGACGCCACGTCCGGCACCCGCCCTGCCGGATCCCGACTACCAGCGCTTGTGGAACGCCCTGGGGTTCGACCCAACCGGTATGGATTTACTGATCGAACGCACTGGATTGACGGCCGCCAGCCTGTCCTCCATGCTGCTGGTCATGGAACTGGAAGGGAGAGTGTCGTCCGAACACGGTCGCTACACCCGCACCTGAGGGTTCCTTCACCTCCACAGCGCCGACTGGCGCAGGCCGAGGGCAATGAAAGAGAGCATCCTGGACGTCCTGCTGTATCTGTTTGAACACTATTTCAGCGAGGATGCCGATCTCATCCGAGACCGCGATTCGCTGCAGAACGGCCTGATCCAGGCCGGTTTCAGCCCCACCGAGATCAACAAGGCCTTCGACTGGCTCGATGCCTTGGCAGAACAGCGCCCGGCCGTGGCCCAGGCCCGGGTGAAGGGGCCGGTGCGCGTTTTCCACGGCCCGGAACTGGACAAGCTGGACGTGGAAGGCCGCGGTTTCCTGCTGTTCCTCGAGCAGCACGGCATCCTGGACGCCGACCAGCGCGAGCTGGTACTGGACCGCGCGATGGCGCTGGACCAGGACGAGCTGGACCTGGACGACCTCAAGTGGGTCGTGCTGATGGTGCTGTTCAACCAGCCGGGCGCCGAAGCGGCCTATGCCTGGATGGAAACCCAGATGTTCGTCGACGAACCCGAACCCCTGCACTGAGCCCAACGGCATGCAGGGACGCATGAGGAGACCCGCGTGAGCCAGTGGTTCTACGCCGAGGGCAACCGCGAACGGCGCGGACCACTGCCAGCGGAAAACATCGTCGAGCTGTTCCGCTCCGGGCGCATCGCCGCCGATACCCTGGTCTGGCGCGAAGGTGCCGAGCACTGGCAACCCCTGCAGGCATTCGCCGCCGAACTGGGGCTGCCGGACGTGTCCGGACCGGCTGTGCCGGTACCGCCGGCCCTGCCCGACCTTCCCGTACCACCCCCGCCGGCGGTACAGCACGTCCACGTCGCGGTTCCCAACCCGCCACCGGCCGCGGTCCGGCAGGGCCTGTCCGGCTGCGCCATCGTCGGCATCATCGTTGCCGTGGTCGGCGTGATCCTGCTGGCCGTCCTTGCCATCCTCGCCGCCATCGCCTATCCCCAGTACCGCGAGTACACCTTGCGCAGCAAGACCTCCATGGTGCAGGCGCAACTGGTCGCCCTGAAGGGGGAAGTGTCAGCCTTCGCCAGCGAGCACGAACGCTGCCCGGTCAACGGCGATGCCGGCTTTGGCAGCCCGGAAAGCTACGAGGACGGCACGATCGCCGAGGTCCGCATCGGCCGCTTCGACGGCGGCCATTGCGGGCTGGAAGCCCGCCTGCAGGCCCCCGGCACGCCGCAACTTGACAGCAAAGCGATCTGGCTCGACTACGATACGCAGACCGCCACCTGGAAATGTCGTTCGGACGTGGCGGACAACTACCTGCCGACCGATTGCCGCAGCTGAGCGGCGCGGCCTGAAACTTTGGGGAATGAGATGAGTGAGTGGTACTACGCTGATGCCCAGCGCGAACGGCACGGGCCGATCGACGCCGATGTGATCCGCAGCAAGTTCAACCAGGGCGAGCTGAACCTTGAGACCCTGGCCTGGCGCGAGGGCATGGCGCAGTGGCAACCGCTGTCGGCCCTGGCCGACGAGCTGCAGCTGCTGGCCCAGGCCAGCCCCGGCATCGACCTGCGCGCGGACTACAGCGCCATCGAGAACGGCACCGCGCCGTTGCCCGCCGCCGCCACGGCCAGCACCGATGGCTACTCGCCCTATTCGGCGCCCCGCAGCACCGTCAGCGGCGGCACGGCACCGGTGCAGGGCGGCGAAGTGGTCTATGCCGGCTTCTGGAAGCGCGTGGCCGCGTACTGCATCGACAGCGTGATCGTGGGCATGGTCGGCGGCGTGATCGCGATGGTGATCGGCATGGTGCTGGGCATCGGCATGGCCGGGCTGGGCGACAGCAACGCCGCCGGCGTCGGCATGATCATGGTGCAGTTGCTGACCAACCTCATTTCGATGGCGATCTCGGCCGCCTACTACGCCGGCTTCCATGCCTCGGCCGGCATGGCCACGCTGGGCAAGATGGCGGTGGGCATCAAGGTGGTGCGCCTCAATGGCGACCGGATGACCCTGGCCCGCGCCATCGGCCGCTACTTCGCCACCATCCTCAGTGCCCTGACCCTGTGCATCGGCTACGTGATGGCCGCCTTCACCGAGCGCAAGCAGGGCCTGCATGACATGATCTGCGACACTCTGGTGGTCGACAAATGGGCCTTCACCGACCATCCGGAATGGCAGCAGCGCGGCCTGGGCACGGTGACCATCGTGATCCTGTCGATCTTCGGCCTGCTGTTGCTGGTGGGCGTGGTGGCGATCATCGCGGTGATCGGCATCGCCGCCTCCAACTTCAGCTGACCGACCCCGGGGCCGCTTGACAAGAGCGGCCCCGGCGTGATTCCACTATAAAGACAAAGCTGAACGCCCGGGCGCCAACCCGGGCGTCGATTTATGCAGATCGGCCACACCGGCTTCACTATCGTGCCGGTTTACGCCACCCTAGCGCCCCCAACCGGGGCGTTCTCCCCCCAAGAAAGTACTGACATGCCCAAGCACCTGCTCATCGTCGAATCGCCGGCCAAGGCCAAGACGATCAACAAATACCTCGGCAAGGACTTCACCGTCCTGGCCTCGTATGGGCATGTGCGTGACCTAGTCCCCAAGGAGGGCGCGGTCGACCCGGACAACGGGTTCGCCATGCGCTACGACCTGATCGAGAAGAACGAGAAGCACGTCGAGGCGATCGCCAAGGCCGCCAAGGGCGCCGACGACATCTTCCTGGCAACCGACCCGGACCGTGAAGGTGAGGCGATCAGCTGGCATATTGCCGAGATCCTCAAGGAACGTGGCCTGTCCGACGGCAAGCCGATGCAGCGCGTGGTGTTCACCGAGATCACTCCGCGCGCCATCAAGGAAGCCATGACCCAGCCGCGCGCCATCGCCGCGGACCTGGTCGATGCGCAGCAGGCACGCCGCGCGCTGGACTACCTGGTCGGCTTCAACCTGTCGCCGGTGCTGTGGCGCAAGGTGCAGCGCGGGCTGTCCGCCGGCCGCGTGCAGAGCCCGGCGCTGCGCATGATCGTCGAGCGCGAGGAGGAAATCGAAGCCTTCATCGCCCGCGAGTACTGGAGCATCGAGGCCGAGTGCGCACATCCCTCGCAGCACTTCAACGCCCGCCTGATCAAGCTGGACGGACAGAAGTTCGAGCAGTTCACCGTCACCGACGGCGACACCGCCGAAGCCGCGCGCCTGCGCATCCAGCAGGCCGCCCAGGGGGCGCTGCACGTCACCGACGTGGCCAGCAAGGAGCGCAAGCGCCGCCCGGCCGCGCCATTCACCACCTCCACCCTGCAGCAGGAAGCCTCGCGCAAGCTCGGCTTCACCACCCGCAAGACCATGCAGGTGGCGCAGAAGCTGTACGAAGGCGTGGCCATCGGCGACGAGGGCACGGTCGGCCTGATCTCGTACATGCGTACCGACTCGGTGAACCTGTCGCAGGACGCGCTGGCCGAGATCCGTGACGTGATCGCCCGCGACTACGGCACCAGTTCGCTGCCGGACAAGCCCAACGTCTACACCACCAAGAGCAAGAACGCCCAGGAAGCGCACGAAGCGGTGCGCCCGACCTCGGCGCTGCGCACCCCGGCGCAGGTCGGCAAGTACCTGACCGACGACGAACGCAAGCTCTACGAACTGATCTGGAAGCGCGCCGTCGCCTGCCAGATGATCCCGGCCACGCTCAACACCGTCAGCGTCGACCTGGCCGCCGGCAGCGAGCACGTGTTCCGCGCCAGCGGCACCACCGTGGTGGTGCCCGGCTTCCTGGCCGTGTACGAGGAAGGCAAGGACAGCAAGAACGCCGAGGACGAGGACGAAGGCCGCAAGCTGCCGGCGATGAAGCCCGGCGACCGCGTGCCGCTGGACCGCATCCTGGCCGAACAGCACTTCACCCAGCCGCCGCCGCGCTACACCGAAGCGGCGCTGGTCAAGGCGCTCGAGGAATACGGCATCGGCCGTCCGTCGACCTACGCCTCGATCATCCAGACCCTGCTGTTCCGCAAGTACACCGAGATGGAAGGCCGCAGCTTCAAGCCGACCGACGTCGGCCGCGCGGTCAGCAAGTTCCTGTCCAGCCACTTCACCCGCTACGTCGATTACGACTTCACCGCCAAGCTCGAGGACGAGCTGGACGCGGTGTCGCGCGGCGAGGAAGAGTGGGTGCCGTTGATGGAACGCTTCTGGGGCCCGTTCAAGGAGCTGGTCAGCGACAAGAGCGAATCGCTGGACCGCACCGACGCCGGCAGCGCCCGCGTGCTCGGCGTGGACCCGGTCAGCGGCAAGGATGTCAGCGCGCGTATCGGCCGCTTCGGCCCGATGGTGCAGATCGGCACCGTCGATGACGAGGAAAAGCCCAAGTTCGCCTCGCTGCAGCCGGGCCAGAGCATCTATTCGATCTCGCTGGAAGAGGCGTTGAAGCTGTTTGACATGCCGCGCAAGCTCGGCGCCGACGCCAACGGCGAGGAAGTGAGCGTGGGCATCGGCCGCTTCGGCCCGTTCGCCAAGCGCGGCAGCACCTATGCCTCGCTGAAGAAGGAAGACGACCCGTACAAGATCGACCTGGCCCGTGCCGTCTTCCTGATCGAGGAGAAGGAAGAGATCGCGCGCAACCGCATCATCAAGGAGTTCGAGGGCTCGGACATCCAGGTACTGAACGGTCGCTTCGGCCCGTACATCAGCGACGGCAAGCTCAACGGCAAGATCCCGAAGGACCGCGAGCCGGCCTCGTTGACCCTGGCCGAAGTGCAGCAGCTGATGGCCGAAACCGGCAAGCCGGTGCGCAAGGGCTTTGGTGCCAAGAAGGCCGCCACCAAGAAGGCGGCGGCAAAGAAGGCCACCGTCAAGAAAGAAGCCGCGCCGAAGAAGGCCGCTGCCGGCAAGGCGCCGGCAAAGAAGGCTGCGACCAAGAAGACGGCCACCAAGAAGGCGGTCAAGAAAGCCGTCGCCAAGAAGACCGTGAAGAAGGCTGCCGCCGACGACGCGCCGCCGTTCTGAGGGCGACTACCCCCTGCCGCGCCGGCAGGAGGATAATCGTCCGCTCCCGTGTCAGGCCGCCTTCGGGCGGCCTGCTGCATTTGAAGCCCACGCAGCCCGCGCCGGGTTGGATGCCATCGCCATGATTGAACTTGATCTGCACAACGTCGTCCCGGTCCTGCAGGCCGGTGGCGTGATCACCTACCCGACCGAAGCGGTGTGGGGGCTGGGCTGCGACCCCGGCAACGCGCAGGCGGTGTTGAAGCTGCTGTCACTCAAACAGCGTCCGGTCGAGAAGGGCATGATCCTGGTCGCCGCCGACCCGGCGCAGCTGGAAGGCTGGGTGCAGCTGGATGCCTTGGCCGCTGAACGCCGCCAGGCGGTACTGGACAGCTGGCCCGGTGCCAATACCTGGATCGTCCCGGCCGGCCCGCGCGCGCCGCGCTGGATCACCGGCGCCCACACCGGCATCGCGGTGCGGGTCAGCGCCCACCCGCTGGTGCAGGCGCTGTGCACCGCCTGGGGCGGGCCGCTGGTATCGACCAGCGCCAACCTGGCCGGCGAACCGCCGGCACGCAGCCGCGAGCAGCTGGACCCGGCCCTGCTCCAGCACCTGGACGGCCTGCTCGACGGCGCCACCGGCGGCCTGGCCCAACCGACCCGCATCCGCGTGGCCGCCACCGGCGACGTCCTGCGCGATTGAGGCACGCAGGAGCGCCCTCGGGCGCGAAGCCGACAACGGCGACCTCCTTCTTCACGCATCACCGGGCGGCCGGCAATCCCGCGATGGACACGGCACCGGCTTCGCTCCCAAGGGCGCTCCTGCCGGGGGCATGTGCGTGGCACCATGTCGGCATGCGCGCCTGCCTGCTCCTGCTGGTTCCCCTGCTCCTGCTGCCCTCGCCGGCATGGGCGGTGGACCCGCCACCGAGCGATGGCGTGCGCATCTACCGCTGCGTGGGCGCCAATGGCGCGGTCTCGCTGCAGGATGCCCCGTGCACGCAGGCGCACCGGCAGCAGGTGCTGGACATGGTCCGGCCCAAGGATCCCCCACCACGCCCGGCCAGCCCGACTCCCCCACCCGCCCCGGTGGTCGAGCGCGAAGTGCGGGTGGTGACCGTGCAGCCGCCACAACCGATGTACGAATGCGTCACCGCCGAAGGCGAGCGCTATACCAGCGACAGCGCGGAGGGAAACCCGCGCTGGGTGCCGACCTGGACCTACGGCTACCTGCCGCATGGGCACGGTCCGCGCCCTCCCGGTGGTCACCCGCATCCGGGAGGCATCCCGGCTCGCCCGGGCGTGATCATCCCCGGCGACTCGGTGCTGGTGCGCGACAGCTGCCATGCACTGCCGCAACAGGAAGTCTGCGCACGCCTGCGTGACAGCCGCTGGGACCTGGTCCGCCGCTACAACAGCGCGCTGCAGAGCGAGCGCCAGCGGCTGGTGCGCGAGCAGCGCGGCATCGAGGCACGCCTCAACCAGGACTGCGGGGGCTGGTGATGCGCTGGAGCCTGGCCATGTTGCTGTGCCTGGCGCTGCCGGCCGCCGCCGGAGACGTGGTGTTCTACCGCTGCACCGATGCGAGCGGTGCACTCACGGTGCAGAACATGCCCTGTCCCAAGGGCACGCAGCAGAGCACGCGGGTGATGCAGGCGGTGGGCACGCCGCCACCGATGCCTGTACCCGCCGCGGCACCGATGCCTGCGGCCTCCCAGGCCGTGCAGGCCGGCCCGGCCCCCGTCGAGCGTTTGTACGCCGCCCCCGAAGAGCCTGCCGCACCAGCGCCGGCTGCGGTGCCGGCCGAGCCGTTGCCGCCGCTGTTTGAATGCAAGCCACGTGGCGGCGAGGCGTACCTGAGCGAAACACCGGAACCCCCGGCGCGCTGCGTGGCGATGCAGGTCACCGGCCTGGACGGCAACCCGCGCACCGGCGCCGGTGAAGCCTGCGAAGTCCTGCGCGACAGTTGCACGCCGGTCGATCCCGCGCGGCATTGCGCGATGTGGCGCCAGCGTGTGCACGAGGCCAGGAGCGCCTCGAACTTCACCGGCCTGGCGCAGGCCGAGGCACGCCGCCGCGAATACGAACGCCTGCAGGCGCGGTTCGATGCCAGCGATTGCGCCGCTCAGAACCCGTAACGCAGGAAGCCGCCATCCACGGCGATGCACTCGCCGGTGATGTAGCTCGAGGCCGGCAGGCACAGGAAGCCCACCGCCGCGGCGACTTCCTCCGGCTCACCGATGCGCCGCATCGGGGTGCGCGCGATCACCTCGTCGTAGTAGTCCGGGTCGGACAGCGGGCCGGAAGTACGGCGCGTGCGGATGTACCACGGCGCCACCGAGTTCACCCGGATGCCGTCCTCGGCCCACTCGCAGGCCAGGTTGCGGGTCATCTGCTGCATCGCCGCCTTGGTCATGCCGTAGACCACGCCGCTGCGCACGTGGGTGATGCCCGACACGCTGCCGACGTTGACGATGGCCGAGGACGCATGCCGGGTCAGCAACGGGTAGGCAGTGCGCGAGAGCTCGAAGGCAGAGAACAGGTTGTTCTCGAAGATGCCGCGCCATTCGTCCTCGGTGTAGTCGTTGGCCGGCCGGCTGATGTTGCCACCGGCGTTGTTGACCAGCAGGTTCAGGCCGTCGCAATGGTCTTCGACCCAGTCGAGGATGGCATGGCGGTCCTCCTCGTCGGACACGTCGGCCGACAACCCGTGGATCCCGCGTTCGGGGAAGGCATCGGCCAGTTCATCACGCGCGGTTTCCAGCGCATCGGCATCACGGCCGACGATCAGCACGTCGGCACCGAAACCCAGCAGCTCACGGGCGATCGCCAGGCCGATGCCGGCACTGGCACCGGTCACCAGTGCGGTCTGTCCATCCAGTCGCCAACGCTGCGGGTTCATTGCGCTTCCTCTTGCTTGCTTGCGGCGCCACGGAAGGACGCTGCGGGGGGATGCGGCTAGGATAGCGGCCACAGCCCCGCGGAGCATGCCGATGAAATTTCTTTCCTGCCTGATGCTGCTGTCCCTGGTGACGCTGGCCGGTTGCGGCAAGCCGCAGCCACCGGAGACCGAGCGCCGCCCGGATCCCCAGGCCACGGCGATGCGCGATGCCATGGCCAAGCCGCTGGAAGAGGCCAAGGCGGCGCAGGCCGCGACCGAGCAGGCGACCAAGGCGCAGGATGCGGCATTGGATGCCGCCACCGGGGATGCCTCGCCGCAGTAAGTCGTGCGGGGCGCGCAGTGAAGCGCCCCTCCCCTTCGCTGCGTGAAAGGACGAGGGCAACGCGGGGCCGCCCTGCAAGCCGCCACGAACCCGACTCCTCAAACGAACAACGCCGCCCCTCGGGCGGCGTTGTTCGATCCATCGCGGCGTTAGGGCTTACAAGCCGCAGAAGCAATAGGCCAGCGACTTCACCGGGGCACCGTTGCGATCCTTGACCGCGTCCTCGACGAAACGCAGCTGGGTGTCCAGTTCCGGCATCTGCCGGGCCAGCATCATCCGCGCGATGCCGGAGTCGGCCAGCATCCACGCACCGGCGCGGCTGCCGGCGAAACCGGTCATGAACTGCGCGAACGGCGTGGCGCCCTTCTCGATGTAACGCACGCGGTACGCGTCGCCTTCACCCAGCTTGGCGCGGTTGGCGGCATCGGCGACGGCGGCCTTCAGGCCACCGAAGGCATCGACCAGGCCGCGCTCCTTGGCCTGTGCACCGCTCCACACGCGGCCACGCGCCACTTCGTCAACGGCCTCGACCGGCTTGTTGCGCGCCTGGGCGACCTTGCCGGTGAAATCGGCGTAGCCCTTGTTGATCACCGACTGGATCACCTGCCCCACGGCCGGGTCCATCGGACGGGTCACGTCGAACGCACCGGCGAAACGGGTGGTGCCCACGCCATCGGTGTGCACGCCGATCTTGTCCAGGCTGCGCGCGAAGTTGGGGATCATGCCGAAGATGCCGATCGAGCCGGTGATGGTCGATTCGTCGGCGTAGATGCGGTCGGCGTTCATGCTGATCCAGTAACCACCGGAGGCCGCCATGTCGCCCATGGACACCACCACCGGCTTGCCGGCGGCCTTGAGCGCTTCCACTTCGCGGCGGATCTGCTCGGAGGCGAACACCTCGCCACCCGGCGAATCCACGCGCAGCACCACCGCCTTCACGTCGTCGTCGTCGCGCGCCTCGCGCAGCAGCGCCGAGGTCGACACGCCGCCGATGCGGCCGGCCGGCAGGTCGCCGCCGGCGATCTCGCCCTCGGCCACCACCACCGCCACCTGCGGACGCGAATCCACCGGCGAACGACGGGCGTCAACCTGGGTCAGGTAGTCGCTCAGGCCGATCTGGCGGAAGCCACCTTCGGCATCGCTGTCGGCGGCGCCACGCTCGGCCAGCAGCGCATCGACTTCCTCGCGCGTCTTCAGGCCATCGACCAGCTTCTGCTGCAGGGCGAAGCGGGCCAGGTCGCCTTCGACGGCGGCGATGCCTTCGGGCAGCGTATCGATGCCGGCCGCCAGCTGCGCCGGGTCGAGCTTGCGCGCCTTGGCGATGTCGGCCAGGTAGCGCTGCCACACGTCGCTCATCCAGAACAGGTCCGCTTCCTTGGCCTGCGGCGAGGCCGCGTCCAGCACGTACGGCTCGGCGGCGGACTTGTACTCGCCCACCTTGAACAGGTGCACGTCCACGCCCAGCTTTTCCTGCAGGCCGGTACGGAAGTACTGGCGGTAGCGACCGAGGCCTTCCAGCAGCAGGCTGCCCATCGGGTCGAGGTAGACCTCGTCGGCCTGCGCGGCCAGCAGGTACTGCGACTGGCTCAGGTTCTCGCTGAAGGCCACGACCTGCTTGTTGGCCGCGCGCAGGTCCTGCAGCGCGTGGGTGACCTCGCGCATGGAGGCGAAGCCGCTGGGCTGGAGCTTGTCCAGGTTCAGCACCACGCGCTCGATCTTCTTGTCGTCCCTGGCCGCTTCGATGGCGCGGATCAGGTCGCGCAGCTGCAGTTCCTCGGCGTTGCTTTCCCCCAGCGCCTTGGCCAGCGCGCGGCTGACCGGGTCGGTGCTGTACTGCTCGACCAGCCGGCCTTCCGGCGCGATCACCAGCGTGGTGCGGTCCTGCAGCACCTTCGCCGAGGAGGCGCCCTTGCCCAGGATCACCATGAACATCATCAGCGCCAGGAACAGCAGGCCGAAGAACAGCAGGTTGAGGATCAACCGGCGGGTGAAATTCATTACATCCCACAGACCCACGAAGAAGCTGGCGATGGGATTGCGACGCGGCAGGGGGGGAGGGGAGGACATGGACGCTCCGGAAGGGGCTGGTTGCAAGGCAGGATAACCACTACCGGCAAGGCCGGCATGGCCTTTAAGTCAGGGTGAAGCCTGGAGAATCAAGCGCCGGCTGCTCACCCGCAGGCGCCAGCCGAGCAGTATCGCGGCCACCGTCAGGCCCATGATCAGGCCCACCCACATGCCCTGCGGTCCCCAGCCCAGGCCCAGGCCGAAGCCCGCGCCCAGCGGCATGCCGATGCCCCAGTAGGCCAACATGGCAATGAACATCGGCACGCGGGTGTCCTTGAGCCCGCGCAGCGCGCCGGCCGACAGCACCTGGATGCCATCCGGGATCTGGAAGGTCGCCGCGTACAGCAGCAGCGTCGATGCCAGTGCCGCCACCGCCAGGTCGTCGGTGTACAGGCGCACCACCGCGTTGTGGCCGAGCAGCAACGCGGTGATGGAGACCAGCTGGGTCACCATCACGATCGCGTAGCCGGCCCAGGTGGCGCGGCGCACGCCCAGCGGGTCGTTGCTGCCGACCGCGTGGCCCACGCGCACGGTGGTGGCCTCGGCCACGCCCATCGGGATCATGAAGCACAGCTGGGCGACGTTGATCGCGATCTGGTGGGCACTGGCTTCCACCGCGCCGATGCGGCCGATCAGCAGCGCGGTGATGATGAACAAGCCGCCTTCCATCAGCACGGTGATGCCGATCGGCAGGCCGGTGCGCAGCAGGTCCCAGATGGCGGCCAGGCGCGGCAGCTCAAAGTGCGTGAACAGCCCCAGGTGCGCGAACCGCCGGGTGACGGCCAGGTAGGTGGCAAAGGCCAGCGCCTGCACCCACATGGTCACCGACGAGGCGATACCCAGGCCGGCGGCGCCCATTTCCGGGAAGCCGAACCGGCCGTTGCACAGCGCATAACCCAGCGGCCCCAGCACCAGCAGGCCACCGAAGCCGATCAGCATGGTCGGCAAGGTCCAATGCATGCCTTCGCTCAGGTAGCGCATGCAGAAGTACAGCGTCAGCGCCGGCACGCCCCAGCGGATGGCATGCAGGAAGTCGGTCGCGCCCGGGACGATCTCCGGGGCGATGCCGAAGGCCGGCAGGAACGCCGGCACCACACTCAGGAACAGGAACATCAGCGCGCTCAGGCCCACGCCCAGCCACAGCGCCTGGCGGAACAGCGGCCCAATCTCGCGCTCGCGGCCAGCGCCGTGCAGCTGCGAGACCGACGCGGTCAACGAGATCAGGGTGCCGATCGGCACCAGCATCGGCAGCCACAGCAACGCCGTGCCGATGCTGACCGCGGCGAACGTGTCGGTGCCGTGGTGGCCGGCGATGGTGTTGTCGACGAAGGAGATCAGACCGGTGGAAACGTGGCCAAGCACCAGCGGCAAGGCGAGCAGACCGGTCGTCCGCACTTCATGCGAGAAGCGCGGCGTAGCGGGAGAACTGGACATAAAGCAGAAGACGCGGACTGCGGCCGGCGCAGGGAGTGCGCGGATGCCGGGTCGCGGAGTGTGCGTATTCTAGCGTGGTGATGGCGTCATGACCCTGCCCGGGGCATGAATGCTCTGTCCCGCCGACTGCTCAATGGCCAACCTTCTCGCGCAGCCACGCCGCGCGCTGGGCCGGCGCCACCGCCAGCAGCGCCTCGCGCAGCGCGGCCCGGTCCTGCGGTGGGGTGCGCAGCGAGATCAGGCTCAGCTGCTCCAGGCTGTCGGCATCGAGCTGCTCCAGCAGGCTGAGCATCGGCTCGCGCTGCGCTGCCGGCAGGTAACCCAGCAGCGGCTGCAGGCGCGCATAGGCCGCGCCCAGGCGCGGGCCGAGCAGCCAGCCTTCGCGGTGCATCTGGTCCATGCCGGCAAAACGCGCCTGCAGTGCCTGCCGCTCCGCGGCCGGCATGGCCACCAAGGCGGCGCCGGCGCGGCGCACGCGCAGCTTCTCGGCGTCCGGCAAGGCCTGCCAGGCGGCGTAGCGGGCGCGCAGGTCGCGCTTCTGCTGGGGGGTCATCGACGCCCATGCCGGCTGCGCCGAGGGCGCGCTGGCCGGTGCCGGCTGTGGCACCCCGGGCAGGCCGTTGGGTGTCGTCGCGCTCGCGGCACCGGCCAGGGCCAGCAGCACGCCGCAGGCACGCAGGCGATCAGTTCTCCGCATCGACCGTCTCCAATGCCGCGCCGGCCGGCTCCGGCCGGCTCGGCTGCGGTTGAGATTCGTCCACCGGCAATGGCCCGCCGGCGGCGTACCAGGCCAGGAAGTCGGCCTCGCTGGCCACCGCCAGGTCGGGATCGGCCAGCATCGCGGCGTCACCGGCGGCATGCGGGTCCTGGCCAGGACCGGCCGGGGTGCTGCTGTCAGGCAACGCTTCCACCTGCACCGGGTCCTCGCTGGCCAGCCCGGAGGGCGGATCGACCGCACCGCCGAAATGGGAACGCCACCACCACAGCGCCACGGCGACCAGCAACAGCAGCGGCAGGCACAGCAGCAGCCAGGTCACCAGGCTCCACGGCGCGCGCGCGCGGCGGCGCGGCGACGGACGGCGGTCTTCGGCCTTGGCCGGTTCGGCCTTGGCAACCGCCGGCCGGGCCGGCAGCACGCCGCTGATCACCGACTCGCGCAGTTGTTCCAGTTGGCGCACGCGCGGCTGCGACAGGTCGCGGATCTGTACCTGCACCTGTTCGGCCAGGGCGCGCCAGCCGGCCGCATCCGGGTTGCCGCCGGCGTCGAGCGGACAGGCCGCCGCCAGCGCCCGGCGATAGGCCGAAGCGTCCACGCCGAGCACGGCCGAGGCCATTTCCTCGTCCAGCCCGGCGCCGATCCGCAGCAGCAAGGCCAACCGTTCGGCCGGGGCCAGGGTCTGCAGGTGGCCCAGCGGGCCTTCCCAGTAACCACTGGCCGGCGGGTTGAGCAGCTGCGGGGTGCTGCACAGCAGGCCCCAGAAGCGGGCCGGCCATTCGGCCATCTGCAGCGCGGCGGCCGGGCCGACGAAGGCGCGCATGGCAACCGCCACCGCGCGTTCGGCCAGGCCGGAGTCACCGGTCTGCAGTTCGGAAACGACCAGCGCACGCCGCTCCACCCCCCGCAGGAACGCGGAAAGGGCATTGGCTGCGGCCGGGGAAAGAGGGGCTGGTGCAGCCATCACGTGAACTCCGTCATGCCCGGAATGATACCCAGAGCGCCCCGCACTGCCGATCCGCTGCACATACGCTTCACGGGCGTTGCGCATGGCGTGCCGCAACTTGTGCACAGCGTCAAGACGCGGTAACAGTCGCCGTGTCCAGCGCTCGCCGCGCTTGCATTTCGTTTTTGTTTCACGGCTAAGCCATTGATTTTCATTGAATAAACAATGTGGCGATTTTTTGTCCAAGTTGACCCTGAGGCTTGAACCATCGCCCAAAGCGCGTGGAGCACAACGCTCACCCACAGAGTTATCCACAGCAAATGTGGATAAGCCGAAATCCTCAATCGGGGCGAGCGTTTACATGCCATTTATGGATCCGCGCACAACAAACCGACGCAAGTGAACGGCCGCGGCGCGATGGTCTGCTGCGGCTACACTTCCCGCCATGCCTGCCTGCCCCACCCTGCGCATCGCCCTGCCGGTGCCGTTGCCGCATCTGTTCGACTACCTTCCGCCCGATGGCAGCCCCGCTCCGGTGGAGGGCGACATCGGCCGGCGGCTGCGCGTACCGTTCGGGCCGCGCGAACTGGTGGGGGTGGTCGAGGGCATCGGCCAGGTGGACGACCCGGCACCGCTGCGGGCCGCACTGGAATGGCTCGACCCCACCCCGCTGCTGGCCGGCGAGCTGGCAGCCTCGCTGCTGTGGCTGGCCCGCTACACCCACGCACCAGTGGGTGAAGTGATCGCCACCGCGCTGCCGGCGCCCCTGCGCCGCGGCGAACCGCTGCCCGCTACCCATGGCTGGGCGTGGCAGCTGACCGAGGCCGGGCGCACCGGGCTGTCCCGCCTGCGCGCCGGCACCCGCCCGCAGCGCCTGGCCCAGGTGCTGCAGGACGGCGCGGTCAACGAGGACCGCCTCGACGACCTGCTCGAGGACTGGCGCAGCGCCGCCCGCGCGCTGGCCAAGCGTGACTTCGCCCATCGCATCGAGGTGCCAGCGCAGGTGCCGGTACCGCACCTGCATCCCGGGCCGGTCCCGAACCCGCAGCAGCAACTGGCCATCGATGCCATCGCCGCGGCGCCCGGCTTCCAGCCGTTCCTGCTCGACGGCGTCACCGGCAGCGGCAAGACCGAGGTCTACCTGCAGGCGATCAGCCGCTGCCTGGAACAGGGCCGTCAAGCGCTGGTACTGGTGCCGGAAATCGGCCTGACCCCGCAGATGCTGGCGCGCTTCCGCAAGCGACTGGGCATCCCGGTGCATGCGCTGCATTCGGGCCTGAACGACAACGAGCGTGCGCGGGTCTGGGCGGCAGCCTCACGCGGCGAGGCGCGGGTGATCGTCGGCACGCGCTCGGCGGTGTTCATCCCGTTGCCGCAGCCGGGCCTGATCGTCATCGACGAGGAGCACGATGGCAGCTACAAGCAGCAGGACGGCATCCGTTACCACGCCCGTGATTTCGCGCTGGTGCGTGGCAAGGCATTGGACGTGCCGGTGGTGCTGGGCAGTGCCACGCCCTCGTTGGAATCGCTGCACAACGCGCGCAGCGGACGTTACACGCACCTGCGCCTGAAGCAGCGCGCCGGCGACGCCAAGCCACCGGGCGTGCGCATCTACGACGTGCGCAAGCGGCCACTGCAGGATGGCCTCTCGCCCGAAGTGCTGGCCGGCATCGGCCAGCACCTGCAGGCCGGCAACCAGGTGCTGGTGTTCAAGAACCGCCGCGGCTATGCACCGGTGCTGCTCTGCCATGACTGTGGCTGGACCGCGCCCTGCAAGCGCTGCAGCACGCCCCTGCACAGCACGCCGATGACCGTGCACGGCGCGGGCCGACGGCTGCAGTGCCACCACTGCGGCGCGCGCCAACCGGTGCCGCTGGCCTGCCCGGACTGCGGCAGCTTGGCCCTGCAGCCGCAGGGCATCGGCACCGAGCGGCTGGAAGAACGCCTGCTGCAGCTGTTCCCCGAGTACCCGGTGCTGCGCATCGACCGTGGTACCACCGCGCGACGCGACGCGCTGGAGCAGACCCTGGCCACGCTGGGCGAGCAGCCCGGCATCCTGGTCGGCACGCAGATCCTGGCCAAGGGCCACGACCTGCCCAAGCTGACCCTGGTGGTGGTGGTCGGCATCGATGAAGGCCTGTTCTCGGCCGACTTCCGCGCCAGCGAGAAGCTGGCCCAGCAGCTGATCCAGGTCGCCGGCCGCGCCGGCCGCGCCGACCGCCCCGGCGAGGTCTGGCTGCAGACCCACCACCCGGACAATGCGCTGCTGCACACGCTGGTCAACGGCGGCTACCACGCCTTCGCCGAAGCCGAGCTGGTGCAACGCGAGGCTGCGAGCTTTCCACCGTTCGCGCACCTGGCATTGCTGCGCGCCGAGGCCAAGCAGGTGGAACAGGCCAATGCCTTCCTGGCCGCGGTGAAGCAGTTGGTCCCCACCGAGAGCGTCGTCGAGCGTTATGGCCCGATGCCGGCACCGATGCCGCGGCGGGCGGGATTCCAGCGCACCCAGTTGCTGCTGTCAGCCACGCAGCGGCGGCCCCTGCATGGCCTGCTGGATGGGCTGATGCCACAGGTGTATGCGTTGCCGCAGGCGCGGCGCGTGCGCTGGTCGCTGGATGTCGACCCGATGGACCTGTACTGACGTGGCAGCGTTCAACCGCCAATGGAGGACGCCGCGGCGGCCTCCATGCGGGTGATCACCGAGGCGAACGCCTGCTGCTGCGCGATCACCGTGCGCCAGGCATCCCGGTTCGCATCGCGCTCGATGCAGCGCCGCAGGTCCGGGTCGTGGACCAGCCATGCACCTGCAACCGGCCCCGCGGCGGGCCAGCGGATCGGGCTGCACGCGCGCCACGCGTTGTTCTGCCGGCCCGGCGCGCCCTCGGCACGACGTGCCTGGACCATGCACCTGAAAGTGTTCATGACGCCCCCGCATCGCTGGCGCGGATCGAACGACCTACAGATCCACGCCGAAGCCGATACCGCCTGATTTCTCGCTGCCACTGAATGCGCCCCCCAGCGAGAACGAGCCGCGCGCACCGAGCTTGCGGCCGTAGCCGATCGACAGGGCCTTCTCGCTGCCCTGGAAACCCGCGCCGACCGAAACGCGCCCGCCATTGCTCTGCGAACCCGCCGCATTCACCGCCATGTTGAGCATCGCGCTGCTCATCGCGCCCATCCGGTCGATGCGACGGTCCTGGCGGGTGAAGCGGTCATCCATCTCCCGCCGCAACCCGTCGAACTGCAGGTCCACGGCCTCGAAACGGCTGTCGGTATAGCTGTTCGCGGCGGCGACGGCCTGGCTGGCGGTGCCATCGGCGTAGCTGCGGGCCGACTGCAGCGTGGTGGCATCACCGCTGTCGGCATGCGCCTTGGCCGAGGACAGCACGTTGGCGTCGGCGGTGGCCATGTCCGTGCGGATCGCGGCTTCACGGTTGTCGGTATGACCGTTGGCCGCCGCCAGGGTGGCTGCATCACCGCTGTCGGCATGCGCCTTGGCCGAGGACAGCACGTTGGCGTCGGCGGTGGCCATGTCCGTGCGGATCGCGGCTTCACGGGTATCGGTGTAATTCCCGGCCGCGTCGATGGCGGCCGCATCCCCCGCATCCATCTGCCCCTTGTTGACTGCATGGTCGGCGGCGGTGCCATCGGCCACGCCCGCCACCTGGGTCCCCCCCGATGTTCCCCCCGAACCCGAGCCGGAGCCGGAGCCGCCGTCAAGCGTCAGCGAGGCCTTGCTGGCGTCGTCGTAGTACACCGCCAGGTCCGCGCGGCCCTTGATCGCGGTGAGCTGGGTATCGATGGCCGACAGCGCGGCACCGACATTGCCGTAGCTGTTGCCCTGGACGGCGAAGGTCGGCGCGGTGAACACGCCGCCGCTGTAAGCGGCCCCACCGCCCAGCCAGGCCGCGACCCCACCCAGGTTCGCATTCAACGACGTGCCCAGCGCGGTGAGCTGGCCCACATTGGCGGCATCGGTGGCGGCAACGCCGGCGGCAACGTTGACGACGCGCCGTTGCTGGCTGGCCGAACCGACCGACACCACGTTGGCCAGGCCGGCATCGGTGCTGCCCGCCCCCAGTGCAACTGAACTGCCGCCCGTTGCCTTGGCATTCCTGCCGATGGCCACGTTGTTGTCCGTACCTGCGGTGCCAGACGTGCCCTTGAAGCCACAACAGCCTTCCTTGCCATCGCCGCCGTTGCCCGCCTCGCTGCCATCGCCCAGAGCGATGTTGTAGTTTCCGCCGGCACCACCATCTCCGCCGGTGCCGCCGGCACTGCCGTCGCCGGCCTTACCGCCATTGCCGGCGCTGCTGCCGGCACCAAAGGCGAGGTTGTAGCCTCCACCGCTGCCACCCACCCCACCGCTCCCACCGGCCGTCCCGTTGGCACCTTGCCCGCCCATGCCGACCGAGCTGCCCTTGCCGATCGCCATGTTGCCCGTCGCATTTCCCAAGCCGCCGGCCGAACTGGAGTAACCGAGCTGGTATGGCCCAGACGCACCGTCACCGCCCACCCGACTGCCGTCCAGGCAGGCCAGGGCACCGGTACTTGCATCCTGAGTGCAGGGGGCCGTTGGCGTGGTTCCACCGACCACTTCGGCTGCATCAGCAGGCAGCGATGGGAACAAGATGAGCAGGCCGGCGACCGCCAGTGCCGCGGCTACTCGATCAGCCTTTGAAATGACACGGCCGCGCATGATGGTGTCCCCCGATTCAACAAGGGGCAAACCCTATCGCCATCGTTGCAGGATCAGCATCCACGAAATCAGGTACGCAGGTGTCCTTAGGACGCGGATCAACGGGCGAGGTCGAGCTCCAGCTGTACGCGGGTTCCGTTCCGGTCATCGGCCGGACCCACCTGCAGGTCACCGCCCATGCGCCTGGCCCGCAGCTGCATGCTGGCCATGCCGGCGCCGCCCACTGCCCTGCCTGGGACGGTCGCCGGCAGGCCGATGCCGTCGTCGTCGATCTGCAGCTGCAGCCGGTCACCGTCCCGTCGCAGGGTGATGTCCACCCGTGTCGCACGGGCATGCTTGAACGCGTTGGTCAGGGCTTCCTGCATCAGCCGCAGCAGGTCCAGGCTGCGTGAGGCGCCCAGTTCCACCCCGCGCAGGTCCTGCAGGTGCCAGTAGGTATCGATGCCGCCGGCTTCCAGCAGGGTGCTGGCGCGGTGCCGCAAGGGCACCAGCATCTCGGCCAGGTCGGCATGCTCGCGTGCGGTGCTGTCGATCACCAGGCGCAGGTCGTCGCGCATCTCGCGCAGCAGTTCGATCACCTTGGAACGCGGCATCTCCTGCGGGGCCTGCTCCAACCGCGCGATCGCCCCGACCAGGGTGCCGCCGAAACCATCGTGCAGGTCGCGCACCAACTGCAGACGCTCGCCGGCGCGGCTGTGCGCCAGCTCCAGCGCATGCTGCGCGTTCAGGGTTTCCGACAGCTGGGACGTGGCCTGCTGTACTTCATGGCGCAGCTCGGCGTTGAACCCTTCCACGCGTTTCATCGTGTTGGCGAAACGGTAGGCCAGCACGAAGCCCATGCCCAGCAGCATCAACGGCGAGGTGAAGGATCCCAGGTAACTGACCCCGCCGTACCAGCCCATGTACACGCCCAGGTCGTGCAGCGACACCAGGATCGGCAGGACGATGCACAAGGCCAGCACCTGCGCGTCACGACGGCCACTGCGCAGCGCATAGCCCATGAAGGTGAACGACACCACGTACAGGAAGGCGATGAGCGGCACCAGGTAGAGGTTGCGGTGCGGCCCCATCCACTGCGGCCACAGCAGCGCCGCCGCCATCGCCACCGCCGCCAGGCCCATCAGCACGCGCTCGAAGCGTGGCCAGCGTCGCTCGCTGAAGCGCAGCAGGAACACGGTGTGCGCCGCCGCAGCCACCACGTAGCAACCAGCGATGAAGGCCTGCCAGCCATCGGTGGTGGAAAACGGCCACGGGCTGGTGGCCACGAAGTTGGTGTCGTACATGCGCCCGAACACCGCGCTCAGCGCATACCAGCCGTACATCGCCTCCTTGCGCCGCAGCAGCCAGAACAGGCCGATCACGCCGGCCAGCACGAAGCCGATGGCGGTATCGAGCAGCTGCAGGTCATGCCGCACGCGTACTTCCTGCCGGTAGCGTGCCTGCAGCACGGCGGCATCACCCACGTCGACCACGCCGAACGATGGCTGGTACGCCGCCCGCCCCGACACCCGCACCAGCAGTTCGTTCTCACCCTGCCGCAGCAATGGCGACTGCAGCAGGTAGTAGCGCGGCACATGCCAGCTGCGCGACAACGGTTCGACCAGCGACGGATCGCGGTCGATCAGGCTGCCGTTGAGGTAGACCGCCGCGGCCAGGCAGGTGTAGTCCAGCAGCAGGCCGGTGGGTTCGCCGGCATCGCCCTGCTGCCAGCGCAGCCGGTACCAGACCACGCCGTCGTGGTCGGGCCAGCGCGCCTGCCATTGGTCGGCCAGGGTCACCGGCTCCCACCCCTGCAACGGTGGCGCCTGCGCCTCCCAGCCGCTGCGCACCGCTTCGGCCTGCACGATGCGCGCCACCGCCGGCGGAGCGGCCAGCGCGCCCCCCATCACCAGCAGCAACAGCAGGCCCAGCAGCCCGCGGATCATGGCAGCAGCCCGAGCACGCGCGCCTCGAACACCGCCGCGGTGCGCGAACCGACGGCCAGCTTGCGGTAGATGTTGCGGGTATGCGCCTCGATGGTCAGGCGCGACAGGCTGAGCAGCTCGGCGATCTCGCGGTTGCCGTAGCCCTGCGCGACCAGCCCGAGGATGCCCAGCTCGCGTTCAGACAGCGGCACGCTGGCCGCCGGAGCAGGTGCCGTGGGTGTCGCCGCGGGCACGAAGGCAAGGATGCGCCGGGCGATCATCGGGTCGATCGGTGCGCCGCCACGCTGCAGGCTGCGCAACGCCACGCGCAGCTCGATGTCATCGCGGTCCTTGAGCAGGTAGCCCACCGCACCGGCACGCAGCGCGGCGAAGATCGCCTCTTCCTCGGCGAACGCGGACACGATCACCGCCTGCGCCTGCGTGACCTGCTGCTGCATCCACGCGATCAGATCGGTGCCGGTGCCGTCGGGCAGCTGCATGTCCACCAACGCCAGCGCGAAGGATTCGCGCTGCAGCAGGTCGCGGGCATCGGCAAGGTTGGCGGCGGTCCGGAGCCGCACCGGCTGCGGGTCCAGCAGTTCGGCCACGAGCCGTGCCAGCCGCGCCAGCGACGCCGCGTCATCATCGACAATCAGGATGGAAGACAACTCCATCAGCGCCCGCCTCGCTCCCCGTTGCGGTGGAGTTTAGCGCGCTCTTACGGCAAGTCTCGTGCCTGCCCGGATGAATGAGCGCGCCCTCCACCCCCTCCCCCGCAGGCGGGAGAGGGGCTTTGAGCAGAAAGCCGATGCAGATCTGAACCCCACCCCCGCCTGCGGGAGCGGGGGTGGGGTGAGGGTCGCTTTCGCTTTACCAGGTCTTCCGCAGCGGGTGTGCTTCGGTGTTGAACACCACGCCGTCGAAGTCCAGGGTCTTGGCCGGCGCGAACAGCAGGTAGTAGTACTTGAAGGTCTCGGCGAACAGGAAGCTCTCCATCGAGTCGTCCTTCTCCTTGCTGCGCACATCCTTCAGCGCGGCAAAGCCGTGCTCGGTGCGGGTGTGCTTGACGAAGTCGTCGAAGAACTCCTTGCCCATGCCGCGGTAGCGGGTGTCACCGGTGTAGTGGTGCAGGTAGTAGGCCGACTCGACGATCTCCGGACGCAGCGCGTAGCCCGGCGAGCGTACTTCCATCGCCGCGTAGTCCAGCGACTCCGGCTCGATGCCGTGCAGGCGCCACATCTTCAGGTTGGACTCCTGCAGGCGCTTGGCGCGGTCCAGGTCGCCGCCCAGCGCGAGCAGGCCCGGCATGAACGCATCCAGCGCGCCGTAGGTGGTGGAGGTGCGCGCGCCGGTGTTCATGTCGGCGTGGCCGTACCACAGCTCGCCTTCACGCACCTCGTCGGCCAGGTACTGGTTCAGCGGGCCGATGCTCTCGTCCCACATGCGCTTGCAGTCCTCGTCGCCGAACAGCTTCCAGCACTTGAGCAGGTACTCGTAGTACGAGTCGATACCGCCGGCGATGGAGGCGTCGGTGTTGGTCCACTCGCCGGTCTCGACGTTGATGTTCAGGCCGACCAGGCCGATCTTGGAGCGGCGGTTGTGGGTTTCCACCAGCGCGCGCTTGGCCTTGTCGTAGTACTCCTGCTTGCCGGTGAGCTTGGCCAGGGTGCCGAACTCCAGCAGCAGCGTGCCGGTCTCGGCCGGGTTGCTGATGGTGCCGCTGGTCTTGCCGGTGCGCAGGTTGACGTGGGTGTACGGCAGGCCGGTGGGGCTGTCGAACACCGGCGACAGGCGGGTGCCCAGGTCATCGGCGAGCTTGAGCAGGCGCTCGTCGTTGGTCATCTGGTAGGCCGACAGCAGGCCACCCAGCAGGCGGATGGTGACCTCGAAGTTCTGCACGTCGATGTCCTGGTCGAAGGACAGCTGGCTGACGATCAGCTCGCGCGCTTCGTTGGCTTCCTTGTCCATGCCCAGCAGCAGCAGGGTATCCAGGGCATCGACCGGCGACATCAACAGCGGCTGCGGGTACCAGTCGCGCGGCTTGGCGCTGAGCGGCTTCAGGTCATCGTGGCCCTTGGCGTACTGCATGTAACCCTGCCAGGCGTGGCGGGTGGCTTCGCGGACCTGTTCGGCCATGCGTGCCGCTTCGGCCTCGTCGACGGCCGGCACGGTGGCCAGGGTGGGCGTGGCAGCGGCGGCGGCCGGTGCGGCGGGCGTGCTGTCGCTCGGGGCGGGCGACGGGTTGCAGGCGCTCAGCGCCAGCATCAGGGCGGCGACCAGCGGGGCGGTGCGCAGGGCTCGGTTCATCATCGGGTCCTCGGAGTGGGAACGTCTTGCGGTGGTGCAAGGGTGGAGTGCAGCGTGTCGCCCAGCGTCTGCAGACGCAGCGCGGCACGCAGGGTCGACAGGTCGGCGCGGCTGCGCACGACCACGTCGCGGGGGGAAGCGGGCAGCAGGTCGAAGGCGTTGTCCTCAACGCGCGCGTCGACGTTGCCGAAATCAATCCACAGCGCACGCGCCAGTGAGGGGCTGCGCAGGCGCAGCAGGTAATGGTCGCCCTGCGCGACGAGCGCGCTGGCCACCTGCCCGGCCGCCAGCGGCTGGTCCTTGGCGGCGGCGAAATAGACGACCCGCTCGGCGATGACCGTATCGCCCTGCTGCAGCTCGAACACGGCCAGGCTGCGCCGGGGGTCGGCCCCCTGCAGCAGCGCGGCATCGCTCAGGCGCGCGACCTCGGTGGCCGCCTGCGCGGCCAGCGTCACCGCCTGTTGCTGCTGGTGGAGCTGCCTGCCGTCGACATCGAGCACGCGGATCCGTAGCTGCGCCTGCAGCGCGCTGCGGCCGTCATTGAGCAGGCTGACCCGGGTCACGCCCTCGTCACGCAGCGCCGCCACCGCGACATCGGCGAAGAAGCGCCGCGCATGGAAGTGCAGCGCCTTCCAGTGGCCGTAGTAGTCCACGCTCGACCACGACGCACCGGGCCAGACATCGTTGAGCTGCCAGTACAGCGATCCCATCGTGTACGGCCGCGAGGCGCGGTGGTGCAACGCCGCCAGCGCGATGCCCTCGGCCTGCATCACCTGGCTCAGGTAGACGAAGTCGGCGAACGAACGCGGCGTGCCGTACTCCATCTGGATGTAGTGCAGCAGCCGCTCGTTGCCCTTGCCGGCCATGAACTTCTGGTGCGCCTGGATCACCGGGCCGTCGATCTGCTGTTCCTGGCCGGTCGCGAAGGCGTCGATGGTGGATTGTTGCGGCCACGCCTGCAGCCCGTACTCGGACATGAAGCGCGGCGTCTCGCGCAGGTAGGCGGTCACCGGCAATGCCGGGTTGCCCCAGACCTGCCAGTAGTGCTTGTCGCCGCGGGTGGAATCATTGGCCTTGGCATCGAGGTCGTTGCTCGGCGAGCTGGACCAGTACGGCACGCCCAGGCCTTCCTCGGCCACCACGGCGCGCAGGTCGGTACCGAACAGGTCCACGTAGCCCTGCCAGACCTTGGCCGCGAACACCGGGTCGGCGGCGGTCAGGTCCTTGCCGTGGCCCCAGTCCTTCCACGCGGTTTCTTCCTCGTTGTTGCCACACCACAGCACGATGCTGGGGTGGTGGCGCAGCCGGCGCACGTTGTCGCGCGCCTCGGCCACCACGCTGGCGCGGAACGCCGGGTCGTAGCCGGGCTGCATGCCGCCGCCGAACATGAAGTCCTGCCAGACCAGCAGGCCGAGCTCGTCGGCGATGTCGAAGAACGCATCATCCTCGTAGTAGCCACCGCCCCAGTTGCGCAGCATGTTCATGTTGGCATCGCGCGCGGCCTGCAGGTCGCGACGCAGGCGTTCGCGTGTGACCCGCGCCGGGAACGCCTCGAACGGGATCACGTTGGCACCCTTGGCGAACACCGGCACACCGTTGATGACGAAGGCGAAGCCCTGCCCGCCCTGTGCATCGTTCTCACGGCGCAGCTCCACCGTGCGCAACCCGGTGCGCAGGCGCGCCTGCTGTTCATCGCTACGGCCACCCTCGACCCGCGCCTGCACCGTGTAGCGGTCCTGCGCGCCCTGCCCCACCGGCCACCAGCGACGCGGCTGCGCGATGCTCACCGGCAGCTGCAGGCCGTTGTTGCCGGGGCGCAGCATCACCTTCCGCTCGATGCGCTGCACGCGCTTTCCGTCCGGGTCCAGCACATCCACGGCCACGCTGGCGCTGCCGGCGGCGTCGCTTTGCTCGACCTGCAGCAGCACCATCAGCGCGGCATGTGCCTCGTCCAGCGCGTCGGTGCGCACCGCCAGGTCGGTGATGCGGTTGTCATCCCAGCTGGACAGCTGCACCGCGCGCCAGACACCGGCGGTGACGTAGCGCGGGCCCCAGTCCCAGCCGAAGTGGTAGGCCGGCTTGCGCGCGAAGTTGCCGACCATCGCGTCCTTCGGCTCGTCGCCGTAGGGCGAGGGATAGTTGCCGGCAATCTTGTGCGGCATCGCCTGCACCTGCGGCAGCAACGTGCGGATCGGCGAGCGGAACACGATGCGCAGCTCGTTGCCGGTGGCCTTCAGCCGCCCATCGACGCGCGCGCGCCAGGTGCGGTGGGCATTGTCGGCGCGCAGCAGTGGCGCACCGTTGAGGCTGACCTCGGCAAACGTATCCAAGCCGTCGAAGCGCAGTTCGGCATGGCGGCGCTTGAGCGTGGTCGCCTCCACGTCGAAACGGGCGCGGTATTCCCAGTCGCCCAGGCCGATCCACTGCAGGCCGGCCTCGGCCGCGCCGACGTAGGGATCACCAATCGCGCCGGCGGCCTGCAGGTCGGTATGCACGCTGCCCGGCACCTGTGCCGGCCGCCACGCATCCAGCCCCGGATGGGCCTGCAACTGCGCATCGCCCGGCAGCAGCCGGAAGCTCCACTGCGCCTGCAGGGGAGCCGCCGACGCAACGCCCGCCACGGTGCACGACACCACCAGCAGGGCCAGCCCACCGAACCGGATGAAACGATTTTGTATCGATCCAAATTTCGTGCGCACGTACTGCATGCGAGCTCCTTCGTGCTGCCGGTTGCGGGAGGGCCACGCCTGCCGGCGTGTCGTTCATTGCATCCACGGCACCGGGGCGCCGTGGGGATTGCCGGTGATGCCCGGACGCCCGCAGTCACGCAGGCGTCCGCTGTTCAGTGCTGCTCAGTGCGCGCCACGCACCACGTTCAACACTTCGTGGCAGGCACCCATGGTGTGGTAATCGGTCTTGCCGGCCGGGCTCTTCTCGTTGCTGTACTTGTGGTTGTCGGCGTCCAGGATCCGGAACCAGGCACCGTAGGTGTGGTCGACCATGTGTTCCCACGAGTACGCCCACAGCCGCTCGTACCACTGCCAGTAGGCATCGTCGCCGGTGCGCTGGGCCAGCAACGCGGCCGCGGCCAGCGACTCGGCCTGCACCCAGAAGTACTTGTCGTCGTCGCAGACGAAGCTGTCGGTGCCGATCGGCGCACCGTGCATGTCCGGCTGGCGGCGGGCTTCCGGCGCGAAGCCGTAATACAGGCCACCGCGCGTGGCGTCCCAGGAATTGGCCACCGCCACGTCGAACAGGTGGCGTGCGGTCGGTACCAGCCAATCGGCCTGCACGTGGCGGTCCAGGATCATCAGCAGCTTGGCCCACTCGGTCTGGTGGCCGGGCTGGAAGCCCCACGGGCGGAACAGGTGCTTGGGATTGTCCAGGTTGTAATCCCAGTCGATGTTCCACGCGGTGTCGTAGTGCTCCCACACCAGGCCACCGGCCTTGGCTGCCTGGCGGCGGGTCATGTTGTCGGCCAGCTGCAGCGCACGGTCCAGGTAGCGCTGCTCGCCGCTGGCTTCGAACGCGGCCAGCATCGCCTCGCACATGTGCATGTTGGCGTTCTGGCCGCGGTAGCCGGTGAAGTTCCACTGCGCATCGGCCTCGTCGCGGTACAGGCCGTGCGGCGCTTCCCAGAAGTGCCGCTCCAGCAGCTGCCAGGTCTCGTCCATCCATTCCCGGCCCTGCGCGATGCCGGCTTTCAGCGCACAGCTGTAGGCCAGCAGCACGAAGGCCAGGCCGTAGCAGTGGTTCATGTCGTCCTCGACCTTGCCATCGCGCAGGGTCCAGGCGTAGCCGCCGGTGGCCGGGTTGCGGTGCACGTTGCGCAGGTAGTCCACGCCGTGCTTCACCGCGGCCAGGTATTCGGCGTTGCCGAACTCGCGGTAGGCCATCGCATAGTTGAAGACGAAGCGCGTGCTGCTGACCAGGTGGCGGTGGCTGGCGTCATACACCGTGCCGTCGTCCAGGTAGTAGTGGAAGAAGCCGCCGTTCGGGTCGATGCAGTGCGGGTGGTAGAACGCCATCGTCCTGGCGATGTGGGCGCGCAGGAACTCCGGCGAGCGGAACGCGGGCGATGCGGTGGTCATGCGGTTTGCTCCTGTTGCTGCAGCAGGTGGTGCACTTCGGCACGGTCGGGCATCGCGGCGAACGCGCCCTTGCGGGTGACCGCCAGCGCGCCGACGGCGGCACCGAAGCGCAGGGTATCGGTGATGGCCTGCGGGTTGGCGCAGAACGCGGCAAAGCCCTGGCCGGACCCCTCGCGCTCGCTCATCGCCACCAGCACTCCGCCGACGAAGGCATCGCCGGCCGCAGTGGTATCCACGGTCGCCACCTTGAAGCTGGGCACCTGGCCATGGCCGTGCCGGGTATGCCATCGCAGCGGCGCGGCGCCGTCGGTGATGATCACCCAACCGGCACGCGCGGCCAGCAGGCGCGCGATCACCCGGGCTTCGCCATCCTCGCCCAGCGGCGCGGCCAGGTAGTCCAGTTCCTCGCGCGAAAGCTTGACCAGGTCGGCACGCTCCAGCGCCTGCCACAGCCACGGCGTGGGATCGGCATCGGCCGGCCACAGCGCCGGGCGCAAGTTGAGGTCCAGGCTGACCATGGCACCGGCCGCGCGCGCGCGGTCCATGCCGGCGTAGGTGGCCGCGGCAATGGCCGGCTCGGTCAGGCTGTTGGAGCAAACGTGGAAGCAGGCCGTCCCGTCGAAGCAGGCCGGCACGAAATGCGCGTCACGGAACAGCAGGTCCGCCGCCGGCGGACGATAGAAGCTGAAGCTGCGCTCGCCCGCAGCATCCAGCGCCACGAACGCCAGCGCGGTCTTGGCCGCATCGGTACGCACCACGCAGTCGGTCGCCACGCCGGCCTGCGCCAGGCTCTCGGCGAGGAAGTCACCAAACATGTCGCGGCCCAGCATGCCGGCGAAATGGCTGCTGGCACCCAGCCGCGCGGCGGCCACCGCGACGTTGGCCGGCGCGCCACCGGCGTACTGCAGGAACGCGCGCGGGGTATCCGGCGTGGCCGGCGGCTGCGCGAGTAGATCGATCAAAATTTCGCCGAAACAAACAATCTTGCCCATCTGGCCTCAGTCTCCTTGGGCGATGACGGCGGCGGGCGACATGCCCGTCCTGCCATGGGATAGCGGATGGCCGCACTGCGGCACGGAACCTTCGTCACCGGACCACGCGCCGGCAACGGAGGTGTAGGGAAAACTTGGCCCTGCCCCGTCCTGCCGGGGGCCGGAGCGGTTGGCGCACGGGGATGGCATGCGTGGAGTACTCATGGCTGGCTCATGCGGCCCCAGTGGCGGCCGCGCCGCGGCGGGCACCGAACAGGCCATAGAAGATGATGTAGCCGTAGCACAGCAGCGGCAGCACGAACGAATGGTGCAGACCGATGCGATCCGCCAGCTGGCCCTGCAGGTACGGCACGATCGCACCACCGACGATGGCCATGATCAGCAGGCTCGAACCCTTGCTGGTCAGCGGCCCCAGGCCCTCGATGCTGAGCGCGAAGATGGTCGGGAACATGATCGAGTTGAACAGGCCGATGCCGATCAGGCTGTACACCGCCGGCATGCCGGTGCTGCTCATGGTGGTTATCAGCAGCGCGATGTTCACCGTCGCGAAGATCGCCAGCAGCTTGCGCGGTGACAGGTTGACCATCAGCGCCGAGCCGGCGAAGCGTCCCACCATCGCCAGGAACCAGTACGCCATCAGGTACTTCGAGGCCTGTGCCTCGGTGATGCCACCGATCTCCGGCAGCGAGAAATAGTTGACCATCAGGCTGCCAACCGCCACTTCCGCACCCACGTAGAAGAAGATGCCGAGCACGCCCAGCACCAGGTGGCGATGGCGCAGCACGTCGGCCCAGGTGTGCGAGCCCGCGTCGGCCTTCTCGGTGGTCTCGGTGAGCCTGGGCAGGCGGAACAGGAGCACGAACACCGCCAGCAGGAACAGGAAGATGCCCAAGCCCAGATAGGGCCCCTGCACCGCACTGGCCTCGTGGGCGAAGTACGCCGCGCGCTCGGCGTCCGGCAGCACCGCGATCTGGTCGGTGGTCTTGACCGTGTTGGACAGGATCAGCACGCCACCGAAGTACGGCGCCAGCGTGGTGCCCAGCGAGTTCATCGCCTGCGCCAAGGTCAGCCGGCTGGAACTGGTGCGCTCCGGGCCCAGCAGCGCCACATACGGGTTGGCCGCCACCTGCAGCACGGTGATGCCGGTGGCCAGCACGAACAGCGCGGTCAGGAACGCGCCATACACGCGCAATTCCGCCGCCGGCCAGAAACCGATGGCACCGATGCCGGCGATCACCAGCCCGATCACGATGCCCTGCTTGTAGCCCACGTGCGCGACCAGCCGCCCGGCCGGCAGCGACATCAGGAAATACGCCCCGAAGAACGTGAACTGCACCAGCATCGCCTGCGCGAAGTTGAGCTGGAACACGCTCTTCAGGTGCGGGATCAGGATGTCATTGAGGCAGGTCAGGAAGCCCCACATGAAGAAGATCGTGGTGACCACCGCCAGCGCCACCTTGGTGTTGACCACCGGTGCTGCAGCTGTGGATCTCAGCGGGGATGGAGGAAGTGTCGGCATGGGAAGGCGCCTTGCGGTGGATGCGGTGGAAAGGGGGCGGTCAGCGTGGCAACGCCGCGCTGCTCTCACGGACACGCAGCTGCACCGGCGCGACCACGCGCATCGGAGCCGCGTCAGGGTTGTCCAGGCGCTGCAGCAACAGCGACGCCGCCTGCCGGCCACGCTCGCGCGGGTCGGCGGTCAGCGTGGTCAGCGGCGGGACCGCCACCGACGCTTCGGAGATGTCGTCGAAACCGGTCACCGCGAAGTCGGCGCCGGGACGGATGCCACGCGAGGTCAGGCCCAGCATCAGGCCAAGGGCGACGGTGTCGTTGTAGCAGACCGCGGCGCTGGGACGCTGGCCACCCTCGAACAGCTCGCCGGTGCGTGCGGCGGCCTCCAGGCGGTTCGGTGCCGATTCGATCAGCCAGTCCTGGCGCAGATCCAGGCCTGCTTCGGACAGCGCACGCTGGTAACCGATGCGGCGCTGGTGGCACGAGCTCGACGCGGCATGCCCGCCGAAGAAGGCGATGTCGCGATGGCCCTGCTCGATCAGGTGGCGGGTGGCCAGGTAGGCACCGTTCTGGTTGTCCATGGTCAGGAAGTCCCAGTCGGCGCCTTCCAGCTCACGGTTGAACAGCAGCACGTTGGCGTTGACGCCGAGCACCTGGCGCAGCGCCTGGGTGTCGCTGCCTTCGGCCGGCGACAGGATGAAACCGGTCGGGGTGTGTTCCATCAGCGTGGACAGCACCGCCTGCTGCCGGGCCGGCGACTCGGAGGTGCTGCCCAGCAACGTGACATATCCCTTCTCGCCCAGGGCTTCGTCCACGCCGGAAGCGAATTCGGCGAAGAACGGGTTGGACAGGTCGTTGATCACCAGCGCGATCGAGGAGGAGGTGCGGCGGCGCAGGTTGGCCGCGGTGCGGTTGTAAACGTAGCGCTGGCGACGCAACTCCGCCTCCACCTTGGCGCGCGTGTCCACGTTGACCAGCGGGCTGCCACGCAGCACCAGCGACACCGTCGCACGTGACACGCCCACCGCCTGGGCGATGTCGGTCACGGTCACCGCACGTTTTGCTTCCTTGCCGGCACGCTGGCTGGCGGCGGGTTTCTTATCGTTCATGGCTCAGGCTGACGGCTCGATTCGCGGAAATCCTAAAGGATCGGGGCAGCGCGTCGACGCGCCCTGCCCGGACCCACTGGCAACGGCGTCGCAGCAGCTCACTTCATTTCACTGCCCGGCGTGGCGCAATAGGACACCGGCAGATCCGCAATGGCCGTACCCCAGCCCTGCGTCGGAACGTCTTCGCCCAGCTGGAACTCCACCGTCCCACCCTTGCTCAGCCGCTCCCAGTCGAGCCACACCGTGTTGAGCGGCTTGCCCTCGAACTGGACGGCGTGAATGTACTGCAAGCGATTCGCATCGGCACGCTGTGCCCTCAGCTGCAGTCGCTTTCCGTTGCCGAGATTGATTTCAGCGCTGGAAAACCGCGGCGTATGCAGCAGGAACTGTCCCGTACCCGGCACCGCCGGATACAGCCCCAGGGCACTGAACAGATACCAGGCCGACATCGTGCCCAGGTCGTCGTTGCCGGTCACGCCGTTGGGCGCGTTGGTGAACAACTGCTGCGCGGCGCGCACCACGGTGGCCGTCTTCCACGGCTGGCCGATCAGCGTGTACATCCACGGTGCATGCAGGTCCGGTTCGTTGTTGGGGTTGTAGCGGTACTGGTTGTAGTAGCTGTACGGCCCGACCACCCATTCCTTGCGCGCGGCGGTCTGCGGCGACTTGAGCAGTTCGTCATAGGCGAAGAACGCATCCAGCCGGCGACCGGCCTCCTCGCGGCCATGCATCGCCGTCACCAGGCCCGGGATGTCCTGCTGCGCCAGCCACTGGTACTGCCAGGCGGTGCCTTCGTGGAAGCCATGCTGCGAGCGCGGGCTGTAGTGGCCATCGGCCGGTGTGTACCACTGGCCGCCTTCGGCACGCGGACGCGGGAAGCCACTGAAGCCGGCGTCGGCGTCACGCACGTCGGCGTCCCACACCTTGTGCCAGTTGCCGCCGCGGGCGCGCAGCACCTGCGCATCGTCGGCATGGCCCAGGCCATCGGCCATCTGTGCCAGCGCGCAATCGGCCAAGGCGTACTCCAGCGTGGCCGAGCCGCCGTGGTGCGGGTCCACGTCCATGCCCCTGGACGGGAATGCGCGGTCATAGGCGACATACCCGTCGGCAAGATAGGTGGCATTGCCCGAGCGGCCGGCATGGCGCGAGTTGATCGGCGGCATCGAGAACGCATTGCGACGCAGCGCGGCCCAGGCCTCGGCCTCGCGGCCGGTCAATGCACCGAAACGCCACAGGTCGACCAGGAACGGCGTCACCGGGTCACCGGTCATCACGTTGGTCTCGAAGTTGGCGTAGCCCCAGCGCGGCAGCCAACCGCCCTGCGCATCGATGGCCAGCACGCTGCGCGCGATGTCCCGTGCCACGTCCGGGCGGGTCAGCGCCAGCCACTGGTTCTGCGAGCGGTAGGTGTCCCACAGCGAGAAGTACTCGTAGTAGGTCCAGCCATCGGCACGGTGGATCGCATCGTCGTAGCCGCGATAGCGCCCATCGGCGTCACTGCCGGTCATCGGCTGCAACAGCGCGTGGTACAGCGCGGTGTACAGCACCACGCGGTCATCGGCACTGGCGCCCTGGACGCGCACGCTGTCCAGCTGCTCACGCCAACTCTGCTGCGACAGCGCGCGCATGCGGTCAAAGCCGAGCAGACGATCGCCCTGCTTGCCGTCGGCGCGCAGGTTGTTGCGTGCGCCCTCGGCGTCAACGTGCGAGATCGCGCTGGTGGCGGTCACGCTGCGACCGTCGGCCAGGTCGAAGCTCAACCAGGCGCCGTTGGGCTTGAGTTCGCCTTCCATGCTGTGCCGCGCATCGGGCAGGCCGCCGTTCTCGCCCCAGGTGCCATGCGCCTTGAACGGGCGGTCGAACTCGATGCGGAACCACGTCGTGTACTGGTGTCCGCCGCAGAAGCTCTTGGTCACCAGCTTGCCCTCCACCGCGCGGTCGCCGACCACGTCGACGACGCTGCCGATGACCGAATGGCGCTCGTTGGCCTGGCCGACGTTGACCAGCACATGGCCCAGCCCGCTGCCGGCGGTGAACGTATACCGCTCGGCCGCGGCACGGGTACGCGCGGTGGTCTCCACGTCGATGCCGCCGTAGTCGGTCAGGCGCACCTTGTAGTAGCCGGCCTGGCCCACTTCGCCGTCGTGCGCATAGGCCGAGGCGTAGCTCTTGTGGTCGAAGCGCTTGGCATCGCGGGTGTCGAAGTCGCCGCCCGGACCGATGCTGCCGGTCACCGGCAGGACCGAGACCTGCCCGCCCTGTTCCCAGCAGCCGGCGCCGGAGATGAAGGAGTGGCCAAAGCCGCGGATCTTCTCGTCGTCGTAGCGCCAGCCCGAGTAGTGGCTGCCGATCGGGCTGACCTGGATCAGGCCGAACGGGGCCGACGCCCCCGGGAACGTATTGCCGTCGTCCTTGCTGCCGATGAAGGTGTTGACCTCGCGCTCCAGCGCCACCGGCGCGGCCTGCAGCAGCGGGACCACGGACAGGGCCAGCACGCAGGCCAGGCGCGCCAGCGGCCGTGGCCGGATCAGGCGGGAGGAAACAGACGGCAATCGGCTCATGCGATGGATCCTTTGGGTCGATGTCGGTACGGCGTCGTCAGGTTGGCCCGGCCGAAGCCGGGCCTGTGAGGCCGGCCCGTCCGTCGGCAGGACGGGGGAGAGAGTCGGCCTCAACAAGCGGGCAGGCGGCTGCCGATGGAAAAGCCCAGCGGCGGCGATCAGGTGGACAACGGCATCGATCAGCTGCCGATCAGCCCGCCATGGAGGCAGGAAAACCAGCATTTCAATCGGTGCAGGTCCGCCCTCCTGCAAATTTAGATCGATTTAAGTAGAACACGAGATTTTCTGGACTTGCATTCTGCGGCGCACCATTGCGCCTGCGGATCGCCCTACACGTCATCCGGTGCCCGCCCCCTCCCGGACCGGACGCCCGTGACCTGAGCCCCCTGCCCCGACACCGGCCCAAACGGCCAGGCCCCGCTCATATTGCGCAGCAGCATGCGTCGCACCCGGCTGCTGTGGTAAAAATTTGCCGCCAATCGTTTAGATCGATCCAAATAACTCGGTCGCGATTGCCTGATCGTGAAAGGCGCAAAGGACCGAGGCAACGCCACGGGCAACACCTGCAACGTCAAAAAGAAATCGGCTTCAAAAATTAGATCGATTCAAGTTTCCGTATCAGCTACCAGTTCAATCCAGGAGAGGGAGAGAGTGGAATGAAACAGATCACCCGCATGCAGGGCCGCGACGCATTGTCCGCCGCCATTGCCGCTGCATTGTTCGCCGTCGCGATCGCACCGGGCGCGGCGTTCGCACAACAGGCTGCCACGCAGCCCGACGCCACCACACTGGACAGCGTGACCGTCACCGGTTACCGCTACGCCATCGAGAAGAGCCTGGAACAGAAGCGTGATGCCAACGCCGTGGTCGAGGTGATCACCGCCGAGGACGTGGGCAAGTTCCCCGACAAGAACGTCGCCGACGCGCTGCAGCGCGTGCCCGGCGTGATCATCACCCGCAGCGGCGGCGAAGGTAAGAACGTCAGCGTGCGCGGCCTGTCCTCGGAGCTGACACTTACCGAGTTGAACGGCAACTACGTGGCCACCGCCGAATCCAACGGCGACCCCACCCGTTCGTTCAATTACACGCTGCTGCCGTCGAACATGCTGGGCAGCGCCGAGCTGTTCAAGTCGCCGGAAGCCCGCATCGACGAAGGCGGCATCGGCGGCACGGTAATCCTGCACACGCGTCGCCCGCTGGACATGGAAGCCAACACCGGCTTCGTCTCGGTTGAAGGCACCTGGGCAGACACCACCGAGAAGGCCGACGGCCAGCTCTCCGCCTCCTACGCCTGGCATGACAAGGACGACCGCTTCGGCGTGTTCGTCGGTTATACCGACCAGAAGCGCACCACTCGCACCCTGGGCGCCAGCACCGAAGGCTGGTCCTGGTATGGCCGTGACGAAGGCGGCACTGCGGTTGACGTCAACGGCAACCCCTCCGACTTCAACTCCAACTGGTGGGGCGGCACTGGCTTCTACGACCAGAGCGGCAAGTACTACACCGGCTTCATGATGCCCACCTCGGTGAACCTCGACGTCAAGGACGAGAAGCGCGAGCGCAAGGGCGGCCAGATAACGCTCCAGTTCAAGCCGCTGGACAACCTCACCCTGACCGCGAACTACTTCCGCTTCGACCTGTCGCAGGACTCCCAGACCCACACCATCAAGGTGCCGGAATGGAACATCGCCCGCTACTGGGGCGACGGCAACTGGGCCGGCGGACGCCTGCTCGATGGGCTGACCATGGACCCGAGCGGCACCATCGTCACCGGCGCCGACTACAGCCGGCACCCGGGCAAGACCTATTACTGCAGCGAGGACGAGGCCGCGGCCGGCGGCATGGCGCCTGGTGGCTGGGGTTCTGACGACTGCACCGTGCCGACCCCGCAGATCACCGGCAGCTACAACCTCGAAAAGGCACTGTCGCAGACCGCCGATTTCTCCGCCGAATGGCGCGGCGAGTCGGTCGACGTCGCCTTCAAGGGCGGGCGCACCTGGGCCAAGGGCGGCCCGTCGCTGCAGTTCTCGGTGCCGCTGAAGCCACGCAGCCAGAATGCGGACGGCAGCTGGAACCTGGGCAACCTGGCCAGCGCCTGGAGCCTGGCTGGCACGCCGTCGATGGCGTTCTCGCCGGAACTGATGCAGAACCTGAAGAACGGCATCCTGCAGGTTGACCTGGGCTCCACCGGCTCGTCGTGGACCCGCAACACCAACGAGCAGAAGTACGCCCAGATCGACACCACCTGGCACAACGACAGCGGCTTCCTGGAATCGCTGCAGTTCGGCGTCAAGTACCGTGACGGCGGCATCCACCGCAGCACCGGCAACAGCTACTGGGCCTGCCCCGGCACCGATGCCAGCGACTACGAGAACCGCTACTGGAACGGCGGCTGCAACGACCTCGCCCTGCAGTTCTCGCCCGACTTCATCTACGGCATGGGCAACCTGGCAGGCGGCATCAATGCAAGCGCGTTCCCGGCCATCAACTACCCGGCCTACATCTCGTACCTGAACAAGACCTACGGGGGGATGCAGACCCGCAACGAGGACAACTTCGTCTACAACGTGGACGAAAAAATCTACTCCACCTACCTGCAGGCCAACTTCCGCACCGAGCGCCTGCGCGGCAACGTCGGCGTGCGCGTGGTCAGCACCCGCCAGCATGCCGATTCCACCGACAAGGTCACCTCGTACAACGATTACTTCTACGACGATGCCAATGGCAACCCGCTGGCCTGCCAGGCCGGCGACACGGTGCCCGGCGCCGCACCGGCACGTACCTACTGCGGCACCGAGGGCTATTGGCGCCTCTCCGACAGCGAAGCGCGCGCCGAGTCGTTCGCGGTCAGCGGCCTGGACCGCAACTACACCGACGTGCTGCCCAGCTTCAACCTGGCCTATGAACTGACCGAGAACCTGTTGCTGCGTGCAGCAGCCTCCAAGGTGATCGCGCGCCCGAGCTACAGCAACATCGCCGCACCGGGCAGCCTGGAATACTTCAGCCCCGAATACGTCAACGACCGCCGCCTCACCGGTGGTGCCAGTGAGCAGGGCTGGTACGGTTCTGGCAGCAACAAGAATCTGGAAGCCTACAAGGCCACCCAGTACGACATCGGCGTGGAGTGGTACTTCCACCCCGGATCAGTGCTGGGCCTGGGCCTGTTCCGCAAGGACGTCAGCAACTTCTCGGTACCGGTGGTGCAGGACGTCACGCAGAACGTCGGCGGCCAGACCGTCGTCGTGCAGAACTACTCCACCACGGCCGGTGGTCGTGACGCTGTGTCGCAGGGTCTGGAGTTCTACGCCCAGCATACGCTGGATTTCGGCCTGGGCTTCCAGGCGAACTACACCTGGAACGACACGAACGAAGCGGCGATCACCCTGGAAGACGGCACCCAGATCGGCAAGTCGCCGCTGGTCGGCAGCGCCGAGAACCAGGCCAACTTCACCGTGTTCTATGAAGTGGAAAAGCTGCTGCTGCGCGCCTCGTGGAACCGTCGCGGCGAAGTGGTGCAGGGCCTGATCAGTGGCCTGAACCTCTACCAGGAGCCCTACCAGCAGATCGATCTGAACGCCGCGTACAACATCACCCCGGCGCTGAGCCTGAGTGCCTCGGTATTGAACCTGACCAAGGAAGAGACGCGCACCCACCTGGGCAACGACACCAAGGCCCGTTTCTACTCCAACGGTTACGCGGGCCGTGTCGTCTACTTCGGCGTGAACTGGAAGTTCTAAGCCTCACCCCTCCGCGCTGAGCGCGCGGGGCGCTCCTCCACGGCAGTCGCGCTGGTACCGGGCGGCTGCCGTTTCTTTTTCAGGAAGGGAAAGCAGGAAGCGCAGCCAACGCCAGCAAACCGCTTTGGCTTTGGCTTTGGCTTTGGCTTTGGCTTTGGACTTGGCTTTGGACTTGGCTTTGGACTTGGCTTTGGCTTTGGCTTTGGCTTTGGACTTGGACTTGGACTTGGAATTTCCCTTCTCCCGCCGGCGGGGGAAGGTGCCCGAAGGGCGGATGGGGGCGCTGTTGCGGTTGCTCTTCAACCGAAACCCATAGCAGCACCGCGTCTTCTCGGAAAGCAGCGCTGAAAGCTCACCTCACCCCAGCCCCTCTCCCGCAAGAAACGGGAGAGGGGCTCCAGGAAAAGCCCAAGGCCGCGCGCTCAGGTCAACGCCGTCATAACCGCCGCCTGATACGCCGGGCGCGTCTTCAACCGCGCATACCACGCCTCCAGATGCGGTAGATCCGGCCGCTGGATGGGCATCTCGAACCAGGCATAGGCAAACGCGCCCAGCGGGATGTCGCCCATCGCGAACTGCTCGCCGGACAGCCATGGCTGCCGCGCAAGCTCGGCGTCGGCCAGCTTCAACAACTCGCCACAGCGCTGCAACGCGGCCGCGATGCGTACTTCATCGCGATCGGCCGGCGCGGTCCGCACCACGCCCCAGAACAGGTCGCGGAACGCCACCGCGAAGCTGGAGATGGTCCAGTCCATCCACTTCTCGCTCTGCGCGCGCGCGGCGGCATCTTCCGGATACAACGTGCCCAGCGCGTAACGTGCGCTCAGGTAGCGCACGATGGCGTTGGACTCCCACACCGGCAGGCCGTTGTCCTCGATCACCGGTACCAGCCCGTTGGGGTTCATCGCCAGGTAGTCCGGCGACTGGGTGCCACCAAAAGCGCCGCCGACCTCGATCGATTCGTACGGCAGGCCGATCTCCTCGGCACACCACAGCACCTTGCGCACATTGCTTGAATTGCGCCGACCCCAGATCTTCAACATCCGCTTGCTCCGTTGTGTTCGCTTTGCATCATTGAACTGATTGTCACGGCTTCGCCTCGGCCCGCTTCGTACTTGTCTTGCTTGCCTTGCTTACCTTGCTCGCCTTGCGCGGCGCTGCACGCACGGCCGACGACTTGCCGTCTTTCTTCACCTCGAACAACCCGGTCGCCTTCATCAGGTCGCTCAACTTGCGATAACCGTAGTTGCGCGAATCGAACGAGGCGCGGTTGGCAATCTGGTTGCCCACCGCGCTGAGCATCGCCCAACCCTGTTCGTCAGCGGCGGCTTCCACCGCGCCGCGCAGCAGGTTGATCAGGCGCGTGTCGCCGCGCAACTCGCCGCTGGAACGCGGCGTGATCGGGGCCGCTTCCGGGGGCGCTGCATTCGGCGCGCCCTCGCCGGCATTGGCTGCGGCCGGCACTGGCGCGGTCGCCACGGGCTCCGCGCTCGGCTCATGCGGCTCGGAGCGATCGTTGCCCAGGGCTTCCAGGTAGATGAACTTGGAGCAAGCGTTGACGAAGGCCACCGGCGTCTTCTGCTCGCCGAAGCCGTATACCTTCACGCCGTCGGTCAGCAGCCGCATCACCAGCGGCGTGAAGTCCGCATCGCTGGACACGATCGCAAACCCGTCCAGGTTGCGTGCGTACAGCAGGTCCATCGCATCGACCACCATCGCCATGTCCGAGGCGTTCTTGCCCTTGGAATAGGCGAACTGCTGGATCGGCCGGATCGCGAACTCATGCAGCACGTGCTCCCAGCCCTTCAGGCGCGGGTTCTTCCAGTCGCCGTAGGCACGGCGCACGTTGGCCACGCCAAAGGCCGCCACCTCGACCAGGATTTCATCGATCTTCGATGCAGGCGCGTTGTCGGCATCGATCAACAAGGCAATCCGCTTCTCCGGCTCGGACATGACACAGCTCCATGACGAAAGGCTGAGCCGCAGTATCGGCCATCTATGTTGTCCGCACATCACATGACATCATCGACAGCGCCCGTTGCCCCCATCAATGGCCGGCCCGATGCCGGTCTTTCTGGAGAACGTACATGCCACACGACCCAGTCCCCCACCTGGTCATCGTCGGCGGCGGCTTTGCCGGTCTCTGGGCCACCCGTGCCCTGGCCAAGGCCCGTCTGCGCATCACCCTGATCGACCGCCGCAACCATCACCTGTTCCAGCCACTGCTCTACCAGGTCGCCACCGCCGGGCTGTCCTCGCCGGATATCGCCGCTCCGCTGCGCCACATCCTGCGCCGGCAGCGCAATGTCGACGTGCGCCTGGGCGAGGTCACCGCCATCGACAAGCAGCAGCGCGAAGTCGTGCTGGGCGACGGCACCCGCGTCGGTTATGACCTGCTGATGGTCGCCAGCGGTGCCACCCACGCCTATTTCGGCCACGACGAGTGGGCCGGCGACGCGCCGGGCCTGAAGACGCTGGACGATGCCCTGCTGCTGCGGCGCAAGCTGCTGCTGGCCTTCGAGCGTGCCGAGGCCGAGAACGACCCGGAGAAGAAAGCCGCCTGGCTCAGCTTCGCGGTGGTCGGCGCTGGCCCCACGGGCGTGGAACTGGCCGGCACCCTGGCCGAGATCGCCCGGCACACCTTGCGGAACGAGTTCCGCCACATCGACCCCGCATCGGCACGGGTGCGCCTGGTCGAGGCCGGGCCGCGGGTGCTGTCCAGTTTCCCGGAACGCCTGTCGCAGAAGGCGCGCGAGCAGTTGGAACGGCTCGGCGTGGAGGTGCTGACCGGCACCCCGGTCAATGACATCAACGCCTTCGGTTTCCAGCTCGGCGACGTGCACGTGCCCGCGCGCACCGTGGTGTGGGCCGCCGGCGTGGCCGCCTCGCCGCTGGCGCGCACGCTGGACGTGCCACTGGACCGCGCCGGCCGCGTGCAGGTGCAGCCGGACCTGACCGTCCCCGGCCATCCGGAGATCTTCGTCGCCGGTGACCTGGCCGCGCTGCAGCAGGACAACGGCCGCCCGGTGCCCGGCGTGGCGCCGGCCGCCAAGCAGATGGGGGCCTACGTCGCCCAGGTGATCCGTGCACGCCTGGACGGTGCCTCGCCCCCTGCCCCGTTCCGCTACAACGACCAGGGCAACCTGGCCACGATCGGACGCATGGCCGCCATCGTGCACATGGGCAAGCTGCAGCTGTCCGGGGTGCTGGCCTGGTGGTTCTGGCTGGCCGCGCACGTGTTCTTCCTGATCGGCTTCCGCAACCGCCTTGTGGTGCTGCTCAACTGGGGCGTGGCGTACTGGAGCTACCAGCGCAGCGCGCGCATCATCCTGGGCAACCCCTACGACGACCGGAAGCCCGATCCCCGGTAGAGCGGAGCCGTGCCCCGCTGGGCATCACCGCCCCCCGTGCCGGGCACCACCCGGCACGGCCCCGGTTCATTGCCCGGCAGCGAACTGCTCGAACACCTGCTTGCCGGTCATCGTCGGCGTGTCATTGGCCAATGCGTAGAACGGCGGCTTCTCGTCGATGAAGATCTGGCTGACCAGCTCCAGCGGTGCCTGCTGGAACAACCCTGCCGACACGAAGTACTCCCCGTCCGGCACCAGCCGGTAGAACAGGTGGGTGCCGCAGTCGCCGCAGAAGCCGCGCTCGGCCCATTCCGAGGAACGGTAGCGCCGCGGTTCGGCGCCGTTGAACCGCACCTTGTCATCGCAATGCACCGCGAAGAACGGCCCGCCGGACCAGCGCCGGCACATGCTGCAATGACACAGGCCGATCTGCACGTGCGCGTCACCGGCAATCACTTCGATCGCGCCACACAGGCAAGTACCCTTCATCGTCGTCTCCCTCCAGGATGCAAGCGCGGAATCTACACCGTCGCGCCGGGCCACGCTCGGCCGGGAGCTTCACCGGAAGAGCCCGCCGCGCATGGCACGGCACGACCGCCCACGAAAAAGCCCGGGTTTCCCCGGGCTTTTCGGTGCACCTCAACGCCTGATCAGGCGGCGAACAGTGCCTTCATCTTCTTCAGCGCGTTCGCCTCGATCTGGCGGATGCGCTCGGCCGACACGCCGTACTCGTCGGCCAGCTCCTGCAGCGTCACCTTGCTGTCGGCATCCAGCCAGCGGCGGGCGATGATGTCACGCGAACGCTGGTCCAGCTTGGCCAGGCCTTCGCGCAGCAGGCTCAGCTGGTTGTCCTCGCTGTCCTCGCGCTCGTAGGCCTGCGACGGGTCTTCATCGCGTGCGACCAGGTAGGCGGCCGGCGACGGCGGTGCATGGTCGTCGTCCTCGTCGGACGGCGCATCGAAACCGACGTCACGACCGGACAGGCGCGACTCCATCTCCATCACTTCACGCTCGGAGACGTTCAGGTCCTTGGCAACGGCGCTGACTTCGGCCGCGTTCATCCAGCCCAGACGGGTCTTGGACTTGCGCAGGTTGAAGAACAGCTTGCGCTGCGCCTTGGTCGTGGCGACCTTGACGATGCGCCAGTTCTTCAGGATGAACTCGTGCATCTCGGCACGGATCCAATGCACGGCGAAGGACACCAGGCGCACGCCCATTTCCGGGTCGAAGCGCTTGACCGCCTTCATCAGGCCGATGTTGCCTTCCTGGATCAGGTCGCCCAGCTGCAGGCCGTAGCCGTTGTAGCCACGGGCCACGTGCACGACGAAGCGCAGGTGCGAATGCACCAGCTCGCGCGCGGCATCCAGGTCCTGCTCGTCGCGGAAACGACGCGCCAGTTCCTGTTCCTCATCGACCGACAGCACCGGGATCTGGTGCACGGCACCGATGTAGGCATCCAGCGAGCCGAGCGCACTGGGAATCGGGAGATTGTTTGCCACAAGGGCAGTGGAGGTATGCAGGCTCATAGTGTCCCAATCTTAGCAGTCAGAACTATTGGACTGACCGGTACAGAAAAAGTTCCAGCATTCTGTTTTTGGCACGACACCCGGCCTTCAGCCTGAATAGGTGCCACAAACAGCTGCTTTCCCCATCCCCCACACCCTACCAGAGCAGGCATCTCAGTCAAATGACAGGGAGCACGCTGATTCAGCCGCCAGCGAGCGCGGCGTCGAGCACCGCCCGCGATGGCAGCCCCCAGTCGACCGGGGCCTGCCCGCGGCGCTGCAGGTAGTCGTTGGCCTGGGAGAAATGGCGGCAGCCCAAGAAGCCGCGGTGGGCCGACAGCGGGGAGGGATGCGGGGCCTTGAGCACGCGGTGGCGGCGGGTATCGATCACCTTGCCCTTCTGCTGGGCGTAACTGCCCCACAGCAGGAACACCAGGCCCTCGCGCTCGCGGTTGAGCACGTCCACCACATGATCGGTGAAGCCTTCCCAGCCCCGCCCCTGGTGGGCCCCGGCCTTGCCCTCCTCCACCGTCAGCACGGCGTTGAGCAGCAGCACGCCCTGCTTCGCCCACGGGACCAGGCAGCCATGGTCCGGGCGCGGGATGCCCAGGTCTGCCTCGATCTCCTTGTAGATGTTCAGCAGTGACGGCGGCACCGGTACGCCCGGCGGCACCGAGAAGCTCAGCCCATGCGCCTGGCCATGGCCGTGGTACGGGTCCTGGCCAAGGATGACCACCTTGGCCTGCTCGAACGGGGTGGCGTCGAAGGCGGCGAAGATCTGCGGGCCCGGCGGGAACACGTGCGCGCCGGCCGCCTTGCGCTGGCGCAGGAAGGCCGACAGCTCGCGCATCTCCGGACGCAGCAGCCAGTCGCCGATCTGTGCCTTCCAGCTCGGCTCGAGCTGGATCTGCGCCGCCTGCTCCGGGTTCACAGCGTCACCGCCGGCTGGGCCATGCGCGCCAGCCGGAGCTGGAACAGCACCTTGGTCACCAGCAGGCGTTCTTCGATGGGTTTCTGCACCAGGTCGTTGGCCCCGGACTGCAGCAGCGCCGACTGGTTGTGCGGGTTGCCGTCGCCGGTCATCACCAGCACCGGCAGGCGGCGCTTGCCGTAGCCGAAATCGATGCGGATCCGCTCGACCACGTCACGCCCGCTCAACTCGCCCTTCAGGGTCACGTCGGTCAGCACCAGGTCGATCTCGCGCTGGGTACGGCCCAGCGATTCGGCGGTCAGCAGCGAGAACGCGTCCTCGGCGGTGAGCACGTGCACCACGTGCAGGTCGTGCCGCTCCAGCATGCGCTTGGTCGCCTCGGCCACCACGCGGCTGTCCTCCACGTACAGCACGGTCGCATCCGGCACCGGCTCGGGTTGCACGTAGCCACGGATGAAGGCCGCCAACGCCTCGTGGCCCAGCGACTTGTCGAAATAGTCGGTGACATATTCGGTGAAACGGCGCTGCTCCAGGTGCTGCTGGGCGTCACCGGACACCACGATCACCGGCACGTAGGCCTGCCCGGCGGCGTCGCGTACGCTGCGCGCCAGGGTCAGTCCGTCGCCATCGGGCAGGGCCAGCGAGGTGGTGACCAGATGCACCGGGCCAGCCGCCAGCGCGGCGCGGGCCTCGGCGATGCTGGCGCACCCCACCACCTCCACGTCGGGCAGCTCGCGCGTGAGCACATCGCTGATCAGGCGCCGCACCAGTTTTGAGCCATCGACCACCATCACCCGGGGGGCGTCGCTGATCAGATGCTTGAGTTCGTGCTTCGCCATGCCTGCCTCAGGTTTCAGTCGGGCGAGTCTGCCTGAGGAAGTGGCCGGTCACCAGCCATGCCCCGAGCCAGCCCAGGATCGTGGTCGCCACCAGCACCATCAGCGAGTGGACCAGGTCCAGCCCGTGCAGCACGAAGGGACTGCCATAGCTCTGCGACAGCGTCGCCAGCGGCGGGCGCAGCGCCAGACCGCAGATGCCGATCAACCCCAGCGCCACCGCGCCGGCCCCCAGGCCATACCACGCCCCCAGGTAGACGAACGGACGGCGGATGAAGCCGTCACTGGCACCGAGCAGCTGCAGGACACCGATTTCCTCGCGCCGGGCCTGGATGTCTAGCCGGACGGTGTTGCCCACCACCAGCGCCGCGCCCACGCCCAACAGCACCGACAACACCTGCACCAGCCGTGCGCCGAACGCCAGCCAGCCGTCCAGCCGTTGCCGCCACAGCGCATCGTGCTGGACCAGGTCGGTTTCCGGCAGGGCTTCCAGCGACTTGGCCAACGCGGCGTCATCGCCCGTGGCCGGGGTGACGATCAACAGCGTCGGCAGCGGGTTGTCGCCCAGCGCATCGATCGCCTCGCCCAGCCCGGCACTCTGCCGCAGCTCGGCCAGGCCTTCTTCCGGGGTGCGCACGGCCACCTCGGCCACGTCGGCACGGGCGCGCAGCGCGGCCACCACCGTCTGCGCGGCGGCCGCGTCCAGCTCGGGTTTCAGGAACAGGTTGATGTCACGCGACTGCTGCACGCTGCCGGCGAAATGCTTGAGGTTGTCCAGCGCGATGGACAGGCCCAGCGGCAATGCCAGCGCCAGCGCCATCACCGCCACGGTCAGGATAGTGGCCCACGGCTTGCGCAGCGCGCGGCCAAGGCTGAACACCACGCTGTGCAGGTGGTGGCGGAACCAGGTGAGCACGCGCGACGGCGCGGCGGCTTCGGTGTTTGCGGGTTTGCTCATCGTCTTGCGCTCACTCCGCCAGCTCGTGCGGCGAGATGTCATCGACCAGCTTGCCGTGGTCCAGGATCAGCACGCGCTTGCGCATCTGCTTGATCAGCGCCAGGTCGTGGCTGACCACCAGCACGCTGGTGCCCCGACCGGGCAGCTCGGCGAACAGCGACATGATCTCCGCGGCCAGGGTCGGGTCGAGGTTGCCGGTGGGTTCATCGGCCACCAGCAGCCGCGGTTCACCCACGATGGCGCGGGCGATGCCCACGCGCTGCTGCTCGCCGGCCGACAGTTCGGTGGGCAGCGCCTTCTCGCGGTGCGCCAGGCCCATGCGTTCGAGCACCGAGCGCACCCGCTTGGCGGTATCGGCACGGCGGTCGCCGCGCAGGATCAGTGGCAGGGCGACGTTCTCGCCGATGCTGCGGTCCACCAGCAGGCGGTGGTCCTGGTAGACCGCGCCCACCTCGCGCCGGTGCAGGGCGACCTTGCCGCCACGCACCTTCAGCAGGTTGCGCTCACCGAACAGCACCGCGCCGCGCGTGGGCCGTTCGCTCAGGTGGATCAGCTTGAGCAGGGTGCTCTTGCCGGCACCGGAGTGCCCGGTGACGAACAGCATCTCGCCGGCCGCCACCTCGAAGCTGACATCCGCCAGCGCCTGATGGCCACCGGCGTACTGTTTGCTGACATTGTCAAAACGCAGGACGCTCATCCGCCGATTATGCAGGAGCGCACCCGGTAGTGCCGAGCCATGCCCGGCACATGATCCCCGCACTGCCCGGCGCCGAGCAGGGCTCGGCGTTCCCGGGCCGGGCCGATCAGCTGCCGGAAAGCATCCGGCGGATCTTGCGGCCCAGGCGGGTCAGGAACGAGTCGTTGTCACTGCCGCCGCGCATCGACTTGGCCTGTACCTGCACCGGTGCATTGGCCACGGCCGGTGCGGCCACGCCCTCGGCACCTTCGACCGGACGCCCGTGGCGACGACGACGGCGCTTGCGCGGGGCGCGCTCGCCTTCCACCGCCGGGGTGCCCGATGCATTCGGTGCGCTGCTGGCGGTGTCCGGGCGCGGCGGCTTCGGTGCGGCAGCCTGCTCGCCTTCCACGCGCGGCTTGCGCTCACGACGCGGACGGCCATCGGCACCACGCTCGCCACCGCCACGGCGCTCGCCGGGCTTGCCGCCACGGCCACCACCACGACGGGCCTCGTCAGCGGCCTTCTGCTCGCGGGCTTCGCGGAAGATGGCCCCCACGCTTTCGTTCTCCTCACCCTCGGCGCCTTCCACCGGCGCGCGCTCCGGGCGCGGCAGGGGGGTCAGCAGCTCGCTGGTGACGGACTCGACCGGGATCTTCTGCTCGATGTAGGCCTCGATGTCCGGCAGGCTCATCGCATAGCGTTCGCAGGCGAAGCTGATCGCATCGCCTTCCTCGCCCAGGCGCGCGGTGCGGCCGATGCGGTGCACGTAGTCCTCTGCATCGAACGGCAGGTCGTAGTTGTAGACGTACTTGATGCCGTCGATGTGCAGGCCGCGGGCGGCCACGTCGGTGGCGACCAGGATTTCCAGCTGGCCCTTCTGGAAGCGGTTGAGCAGGCTCTCGCGCTTCTTCTGCGGCACGTCGCCGGACAGCACGCCGACGCGGTAGCCGGCCCGCTCCAGCGCGCGCGCGACGCGCTCGACGAACACCTTGGTGTTGACGAACACCATGGTGCGGGCGCCTTCGCTGCGCGACAACAGGCCCAGCAACAGCGGCAGCTTCTCCTCGTCGGCCGGGAAGTAGATGCGCTGGCGCACGCGGTCGGCGGTGACGTGTTCGGTCTCCACCACCAGCTTCTGCGGCTCGTTCATGTGCTCGTAGGCGAGCTCCAGCACGCGGTGGCTGAGGGTGGCGCTGAACAGCAGGGTCTGGCGCGTGGTGCGCTCGGGCATGCGGCGCAGCAGGAAGCGGATGTCCTTGATGAAGCCCAGGTCGAACATGCGGTCGGCTTCGTCCAGCACGCAGATCTCGCAGGCGTGCAGCGACACCACCTTGTGCTGCTTGACGTAGTCGATCAGGCGGCCCGGCGTGGCGATGATCACGTCCACGCCCTGCTGCAGCAGTTCGCGCTGCTTGTCGTAGTCCACGCCGCCGTACACCAGCGCGAAGCGCAGGCCGGAGTCGGAAGCGAACTTCATCGCGTCCTTGTGGATCTGGATGGCCAGCTCGCGGGTCGGCGCCAGGATCAGCGCGCGCGGGTCTTCCGGCTTGCGGTCGGCCAGCGCCGGCCGGGTCAGCAGCCGGTTGACCACCGCCACCAGGAAGGCCAGCGTCTTGCCGGTGCCGGTCTGTGCCTGCCCTGCCACGTCGCCGCCTGGCAACGCGACCGGCAAGGTCAGCGCCTGGATCGGGGTACAGCGGGTGAACCCTGCTCCTTCAAGCCCTGCCAGCAATGCTGGCTGCAGTTCGAAGGAGGAAAACGTCACATCGGTCAGCGGTTTGTCGCTCATTATTCTGTCTTTGTAGTGCCAGGCGGCCAGTGTGGCCGGGCGGCTTGCATCAATACGGGCACCGTCGCACACTGCGGCCCCTGCGCCGGGTCGCGCGGCTTGGGCTGTACCCTTTTTGTCCGCGCAATAACCCAGTTTACCGCAATGCGACGGTCAACCCGGCATCGACAGTCGCATTGACCCAGGAGACTCACAAGTGAGCGATAAGGTTTTACACGTCGGCGACGCCGACTTCGACAGCGCCGTCCTGCAGTCCGGCGAACCGGTCCTGGTGGATTTCTGGGCGGAATGGTGTGGCCCGTGCAAGATGATCGCCCCCGTGCTGGACGAGCTGGCCGACGCCTATGACGGCAAGCTGAAGATCGTCAAGCTGAACGTGGACGACAACCGCGCCACCGCGGTGAAGTACCACGTGCGCTCGATCCCGATGCTGCTGCTGTTCAAGGATGGCCAGATCCAGGCCACCCAGATCGGCGCCGTCGGCAAGGGCCAGCTGAGCCAGATGATCGACAAGGCCCTGGCCTGATCGATCCACCCGGCCCGGTGGCGCTCCGCCGCCGGGCCATGCGGGCCTTGCCAATACGGCGGCCCAACAGGGTTTCCGGGCAACTTGCACCCCCGCGCGCGGCGGTGTTAGTGTCGTCCTATCCGGCAGCGTTCGCATGCCGCACCCTCCGGCCGGGTTCTCGACCGGATCACTCCCAACCAGTTCGCCGCCCCCAGGGCGCTCGCACGTCTTAGCGAGAGGAATCAAGCACTTGTCCGAGAACACTCCTTCCGAAACCGGGAGCCCCGACGCGCCCGTCGAGAAGCGCGTGCGCAAGCCGCGTGTTGCCAAGGCCACCGAGGGCAGCGATACCAACGCCGCCCCCGCTCCGGCCCAGCCCGCACTGCCGCTGCCGCCCGCCGCACCGACGCCGGCTCCGGTTGCCCAGGAATCTTCCGCCCCGGCGCCCGCTGCGGGTGGCAACGACAGCCCGGCCACTTCCGGCAACGCCTCCGGCGGCCAGGAAGGCGGCGAGCCGCGCGGTGACGGCAACAACCCGCAGCGCCACAACAACCCGAACGGGCAGCAGGGTGGCCAGGGCCAGCAGCAGGGCCAGGGCAACCGCCGCGACCGTTTCCGCAACCGCCGCGACCGCGATCGCAACAACCGCTTCCGCGACGACAACGGCATGCCCAACGAGGGCGGCAACGAGAACTACGCACCGCGCCCGATGCCGAGCGTGCCGGAAGGCTTCCCGGTCTACTCGCTGAGCGACCTGAAGCGGATGCCGGCGCAGAAGCTGCTGGAAATCGCCGAGCAGCTGCAGATCTCCGAAGGCGTGGCCCGTGCCCGCAAGCAGGACGTGATCTTCGCGCTGCTGAAGGTGCTGACCCGCCACGGCGACGGCGTCGCCGCCGACGGCGTGCTGGAAATCCTGCCGGACGGCTTCGGCTTCCTGCGCGCGGCCGAGGCCAGCTACCTGGCCGGCCCGGACGACACCTACATCTCGCCCAGCCAGATCCGCCGCTTCAACCTGCGCACCGGCGACCACCTGTCCGGCCGCATCCGCTTCCCGAAGGACGGCGAGCGCTACTTCGCGCTGTCGATCGTGGACACCATCAACGGTGAGCCGATCGAAGCATCGAAGAACAAGGTGCTGTTCGAGAACCTGACCCCGCTGTTCCCGCGCAAGCGCTTCACCCTGGAGCGCGGCAATGGCTCCTCCGAAGACATCACCGGCCGCATCCTCGACCTGATGGCACCGCAGGGCAAGGGCCAGCGCGCCCTGATCGTTTCGCCGCCCAAGGCCGGCAAGACGATGATGATGCAGCAGATCGCCACGGCCATCACCACCAACCACCCGGAAGTGCACCTGATCGTGCTGCTGGTGGACGAGCGTCCGGAAGAAGTGACCGAAATGCAGCGCACCGTGCGCGGCGAAGTGGTCTCCTCGACCTTCGACGAGCCGGCCGCGCGCCACGTGCAGGTTGCCGAAATGGTGATCGAGCGCGCCAAGCGCCTGGTCGAGCACAAGAAGGACGTGGTGATCCTGCTCGACTCGATCACCCGCCTGGCCCGTGCCTACAACAACGTGGTGCCCAGCTCCGGCAAGGTGCTCACCGGTGGTGTCGACGCCAACGCCCTGCACCGTCCGAAGCGTTTCTTCGGTGCTGCACGTAACGTTGAAGAAGGCGGCTCGCTGACCATCATCGCCACCGCGCTGGTTGAAACCGGCTCAAAGATGGACGAGGTGATCTACGAAGAATTCAAGGGCACCGGCAACAGCGAAGTGCACCTGAACCGTCGCATCACCGAGAAGCGCGTCTACCCGGCCATCGACATCAACCGTTCCGGCACCCGCCGCGAAGACCTGCTGATCGAGCCGGAGCTGCTGCAGAAGATCTGGATCCTGCGCAAGCTGCTGCACCCGATGGACGAAATCGCCGCGATGGAATTCCTGCTGGACAAGATGAAGAACACCAAGTCCAACGACGAGTTCTTCGGTTCGATGAAGCGGTAACACCCGAGAATGCCCTCGGAAGCAGAAAGGCCCCGGATATCCGGGGCCTTTCTGCTTATTGCCGAGTGACACACTGGCATCCCCTGAAATATCTGGAGAAAGCTTATCGAACCACCTCCCAAATGACGCTGGGCATAGGTCTTCCTGTCCCTGCATCGCTGCCTGCCGAGTGTGCTTTGGCAGCATGGCCACCAATAGCAACCCACAATCTGGCCGAACCATTGCTCACATGCTGCGCTAACGGCGATTGCAACAACCACCGAGACCTCCTCCATTCTTCAGTCGTCGACGGAACATGCCCTCTGTTCCACACAAATGACTTGCGATAGATTAAGTGAGACAAGCACCTTTGGAATCGCCGTGTACGCTGCCTGCCGCCGCCTCGCTCGACGCACATTGAGCAGCGTCCGTCCCTATGCTTTTCCACAAGCGAAACCATCGATTGAGAAGCCCGCGTGCAACATCTGCGGATTTCGCCTCAAGGCATCGCGTGAGGCTCTCTCGGACAGGGAGGCACCGAGCTGCCCGGCCTGCGGTTCGTCAATGCGGTTTCGCGCCATCATGGCGGCCTTCCAGACCGAGCTGGACAACACTCATCAGATTCAAGTACTTGAGCGCCTCCCAAAGCGAAAGAGCATCAAGGGAATAGGCATGAGCGATGCGAATGTGTATGCAGCCGGCCTACGGCGCAAGTTCGACTACCTCAATACATTCTTCCATACCCAACCGAGGCTCGACATCCGCTCTCCTGATCCACACTACATCGGGCAATACGACTTTGTGGTCAGCTCCGATGTCATGGAACACGTGGACGGCCCCTGCGAACGCGCACTCGGCAACCTGCGCATGTTGCTCAAGCCCGGCGGCCTTCTCGCGCTCACGGTGCCATACACGTTCGAAGGGGGCACAGTCGAGCACTTCCCCGAACTCCATGACTATCGGATCGAGGGCAAGGGCACGGATAGAGTGCTCGTCAATGTCACCAGGGACGGCCGCGAGCAACGGTTTTCCGATCTGTGCTTTCACGGCGGTGATGGTTCAACCCTTGAATTGAGAATCTACGCATTCAACGATCTGATGAGATTGCTTGGCGAAATGGGTTTCACCGATATCAAACTGCACGATACTGATCACCCGCAATGGGGCATCATTCACCGTCACCGACTGGGTGCTCCCGTTACGGCACGGGCCGGGTAGCAGATCGCCGCGATGGAGTTCCTGCTGGACAAGATGAAGAACACCAAGTCCAACGACGATTTCTTCGGTTCGATGAAGCGCTGATCCCTCGGGATTGGCCGCCACAGAAAGCCCCGCGCAAGCGGGGCTTTCTGTTTTCCCGGAAAGAGCGGCCCCGGCAGCAAAACCGGCGACTCCTGGCACCTCAACCACGCAGGAACAAATCTGGCCGCCAAGCCGATGATTCTCGTCGGGCTTCGCGGCCGAGGCCGCTCCTGCCAGCGATCAGCCGCCCTGCAGCGGGGTCAGCAGGCGCGGGCCGGTGTTGCGGTCGGCCATGTAGACGCCGCCTTCGGCCAGGCTGTCGGGTGAGGTCTCCACGTTGCGGTCTTCCGTGCGCCAGGGCGCACGCTCACGCGGGCCGGCCACGTAGCTGACCCAGCGACCATAGGTTTCGGCCCCCTTGTCCCGGCCGCGGTCCATCGCGTAATTGATCGGCACGCGCACGTTCCAATAGGGCCGCGAGGCGACGTCGCCTTCGGTGGGGACCCGGAACGTCCAGCCCTTCGCCGCCGCTATCGCATTGCGGGCCAGCACCTCGCGGAAACGCCGCTGGTCGGATTCACGGCTGAGGAAGGTCAGGTTCACTTGCTCGGCGAAGGCATCCTCGACCTTTCCGTCGCGGCCAACCTTCACCAGCAGGTAGACGCTGCCGGTTGCGCCTGCGCGGAAGGCCAACTCGGGATACCGCGGCGGGTTCATCTGGATGCTTGCGACGTTCTGCGGATCGGTGGAGTCGTACTTCTGGAAGCTCACCCCACGCAGGCTGACCTCGTAGCTGCCGCCCTCCAGCTTGCGCGCGACCACCCGCAGGCTCATCGGTGCCACCGCGCGGACCGGCTTCCCGTCCATGACGATGGGTTCGAAACGCCACTGCAGCGCACTGTCGCGCACCAGCTTGACCACGCCCTCGGGCAACGTCTCCTCCTGGCGGAGCAGCAACCCGGACACCGATCCATCGGTCTCGATATGCACATCGCCACTGACCAGCATGCTGCTTTCCACCTGCTGGCGGACCTGCGCCACGCTTCCCGGCGACGGCTCGGCAACCACCAGCGCGGGAAGGCCCAGCAACAACACCCCGGCCAGGCCCAACGCGCCGATTCGAACGTTCATGCTCACATCCTTGAGATTGAAGTGCCCCGATTACAACGCAAACCCGATGACCGCATCAATCACGCCACGCCGGGATACCTGTCGGTTGCTCAACCGCCTTGCAGCGGGGTCAGCAGGCGCGGACCGCCGTTGCCGTCGGCCATGTAGACGCCACCGTCCTCCAAGGCATCCAGCGAGAACCACGCCTGCGTGGCCGAATCCGCCCACGGCGCACGCTCGATGGGGCCGGCCACGTAGATCTGCCAATGGCCATAACCTGCCCCCGCCCCATCGCCGATCGAGTAGTCCACCGGCACCCAGATGTCCCAGTACGGCCGACCGGCGTACTCGCCTTCCGTTGGCGTGCGGAAGCTCCATTTGAGCGCCTGCGCGGTCGCAGTCCGGGCAAACACCTGGCGGAACTTCTGCTGATCCCGCTCGCGGCTGATGAACTTCAGGTTCACCTGCTCGGCGAACGCCTGCGTCACCTTGCCATCACGGCCTACCCGCACGCGCAGGTAGACGCTGCCACTGGCACCGGCAAAGAACGCGTCGCGCGGAAAGCGCGGCGGGTTCATGCCATCACTGGAGAGACGGCGCGGATCACCCTTGCCGTTGCCGATGAAGTTCACCCCGCGCAGTACCACGTCGAAATTGCCGTCGTCCCGTTGCTTGGCCACTACCCGCAGACTGACGGGCACCTTCGCTCGCACCGGCTGACCCAGCTCGCGAACCGGCTCGAACCGCCATGGCAATACCGTGGCACGCACGTAATCGACGATCGCCGGCGGCAGCGCCTCCTCCTGGTCCAACTGCAACGCGGTCACCGTACCCTCCTCGCTGAGCAGCAGCTCCCCCTTGACAAGCATGCTGCGCTCGACCCGCTCGCGCACTTCCGAAATGCTGCTGCCTCCCGCTGCCATACCGGCGCCGGACATGCCCAGCAACACCCCGGCCACCATCACCCACGCACTGAACCTGCCACGCATAGCCCACCCCGTTGGATCCCCTTGGTCGGCGGATTACAGCGTAGGCATCGCCCGGCCGCAATGCCCCCTCAGGCCACGCGCAGCGCGCGCGGATACGGCGGTGTGTCCGGGAACTCGCCCCTGCCGAAGCCCTGTTGCAGCCCCTGCCACCACGGTGGCTCGAACAGCTCGCCGTAGCGCTCCTGCACCACGTCCAGCAATGCGCGGGGCAGGCCCATGAACAACGCGAAACGTTCCGGGAACACGTCGTTGGGCGCGACGTGGAACCACGGCTCGCTGGCCATGGCCTCCTCCTCGCTGCGCGGTGTTGGCCAGGCCCGGAAGTTGCAGTCGGTGACCAGGCACAACTCGTCGTAGTCGTAGAACACCGCGCGCCCGTGCCGGGAGACACCGAAGTTCTTCAGCAACATGTCGCCGGGAAAGATGTTGTTGCAGGCCATGTCACGGATGGCCTGCGCGTAGTCCAACGCCGCGGCGCGGGCGGCTTCACTGCCCTGCTCGCGCAGGTAGAGGTTGAGGGGCCGGAAACGGCGCTGCACGTAGCACAGCGCGATCACCACGTCGCCGCCTTCGACCTGCACGCTGTGGCTGCATTGGTTGACCAGCTCATCGAGCAGTTCCGGCGCGAAGCGGCTGACCGGGAAGCGCAGGTGGCGATAGGGCTGGGCGTCGAGCAGGCGACCGATGCGATCCAGGTTGAAGACCAGCGCGTACTTCTCCTCCACGTCCTGCCGGCTCATGGTCTTGGGCCAGGCGAAGCGGTCGCGGATCAGCTTGAAGACCAGCGGATAGCTCGGCAGCGTGAACACCGCCATCACCATGCCGGGGGTGCCTTCGGCATGCACCAGCCGCTCGTTGGCATGCTGCTGGAAATGGCTGAAGAAGGTGCGATAGCGCTCGGTCTTGCCCTGCTTGGCGCGGCCCAGCACGGTGTAGATCTCATCGACCGGCTTGCCCGGCAGGATGCTGCGCAGGAACACCACCGCGTCGGCGACGGTGGGCAGGTCGGCCTGGAAGTAGCTGCGCGAGACACCGAACAGGTGCGCCACGTCGCGGCGTCGGCTCAGCACCGCTTCCACGCGGACGCCTTCCTCCCCGTTGACCAGCGCGATCACGCAGGGCGAGAAGCGGTGCTCACCGAACACGCGTCCGACCAGGTATGCACGGCGCTCGCGGTAGAACACGGTCTCCAGCAGTTCGATGGCACGCACCGGGTACGTGCCCCAATGGGCGAGGTCGTCCTGCAGGCGCACCGCGATGGCCGCAGCGCAGCGCAGGCGGTGCTGGTAGGGCACGTCGAAGGCATAGTCGGCGAGCAGGCGCGAGAACGCATCGGCCGGACGCGCTTCGGAAACGGCGTAGACGTGACGCGCAACCGGGTGGGTGATGGCATCGGACGGCTCGATGTCCAGCGCCATGAACTCGATGTCGTCATCCACGCCATGGGTACCGAACAGGCGCCGGGTCAGGGTGTTGTAGAACGTCTTGTACAGCTCGCCATCGATGCGCGATGAAACCCGTGCGTCGAAGCACTGCTTCACTTCCCGCCACAGCGCCTGCGTGGGCGGGATGCCGGCCAGCAACGCCTGCAGTTGCGCCCGGCAGCGTGCCACGCAGACGTCGTACAGCTCGATGCGTTCCACCGCATCCGTCCTGGCTGCGCTCCAGTCGCGTGTCTGGAAGCGCGTGCGCGCACGACGGGTAATGTCGGCGAAGCCCTGGTGGTAGTCCTCGAACCCCGTGGCGATGCCTTGGGCAAGGTTGTCCGCCAGGGCGGCATCGATGACCGTTGCATTCATCACGGTCGCTCCGGCAATGCACGGACTGCAGGGAGAAGATGGGATCGCATGGCTGTCGCCGGAGGGGGGATGGACATGACCATACGACACCGCACGCCTCCCGCGACAGGGCGCCCGCCCGGCGGAGGCGTCCTTGGGCGTGAAGCAGGGAAGTCCACGTCGCGCGAAAGGCAACCCCTCCCCCGCCCTCTCCTTGCCTGCGGCAAAGGGAGGGGGTAATCCGCGCATCGTCGGGACTGATGGCACGCCGCAACCGTAGGAGCGTTCTTGGACGCGAAGCCTGGAAGTCCACATCGCGCGAAAGGCACCCCTCCCCCGCCCTCTCCTTGCCTGCGGCAAAGGGAGGGGGTAATCCGCGCGTCGTCGGGCCTGATGGCCCGCCGCCACCGTAGGAGCTCCCTCGGGCGCGGAGCCGGGATGCCCACACCGCACTAAATGCCCTCCTTCCCTTCGCCAGCAGCAAAGGGAGGGGGCGGTCCGTGCGTCATCAGGCGTACCGGCTCGCCACCACCGCGGGCTCCAGCGCTCAGCCGCTGGACAACTCCGCCTGGATCTTGCGACCGCATTCGCGGGCGCTCCACAGCACGTGGCCGATCACGCTGCGCTGGCCGCAGGCGGCCATCAGCAACAGCGAACCACGCGCCAGCGGGATCGACTGCATCAGCACCTTGCCTTCGCTGGCTTCCAGCATCAGCACTTCCATCGTGCCCAGCGACAGCTCGCGACCCACCGCGCTGGCCAGCGCCAGCATCGCGCTGGTCATCGCCGCCAACCGCTCGCCACTGGACTGCTGCGTGGCCGATTGGGCCAGGGCGAAACCGTCCACGCTGGCCACCACCGCCGCACGCACGCCATCCACCGATTCGGTGAACTCCCTGAGCCGGGCATCCACCGCCGTGACTTCCCAGTCCTCCAGCACCGCTACCCCCCTTGGTTCACCCATGTGCTTCGACCAGTGCCGCCGCTTCCACTTCGCCCATCAACACGTCCATCAACATCATCACTTCGTCTTCCGAACGCGCATCGAACGGCACCAGGGGCAGCGGGCGCCCGGCCACCTCCTGCACGCGCAGCTGGCACGCATCCAGGTCCACGTCGGGTACCAGGTCGAACTTGGACACGCCCACCACCGCCGGAACCCGGTCGGCATGGGTGCGCAGCGTGCGCAGGTAGGTATCCAGTTCGGTCGCCACCTCCGGGCTGGAGGCATCGGCGAGGATCACCACGCCGCGCGCGCCCTGCAGCAGCACCGGCCAGATGAAGGAGAAACGCTCCTGTCCCGGCGTACCGTACAGGCGCAGGCGGTCGCCGTTGGGCAGGCTCACGTCGGCATAGTCCATGGCCACGGTGGTGGCCAGCTTGGACGAACTGACGTCGGTGTTGAGCACGTCGGTATCGATCACGGTGCCACCGGCCACCGCACGCACCAGGGTGGACTTGCCGGCGCCCATGGCCCCGAGGACAACGATCTTGTGCTCGATCATGCATGCATTCCCGTGCGGCCGCGGACGCTGCGCCACATCCTGGCCAGCAACGCACTGGCACCGTGCTTCTGCGCCACCGGCACCGGTGGCGGTGCATCGACCGGCACCTTCACCTCGGCGTAGCCACACAGGTAGGCCGAGCGCATGAACGCCCGCGTGGCATTGATGTCCAGGTCCAGCAGCTGGGTGCACTCGATCAGGCTGCACGGCTTCTTCAACAGCAACGAGCACAGCCGGAACCCATCGTGCTGGTGGGCCAGGACACGGAAATCCGGCCAGCGCAGCAGGTGCATCTGCGCGTTCTGCTGGAGGCGGCGTTCGAAATCGCTCCAGTAGTCGCCGTGCTGCGCCATCTGCCACAGCAACGGCCGCAGCGGCTGCCGCGACAGGTTTTCGGCCAATGCCTCGTAGCGCGCCGGCGAGAGCTCCTGCAAGGCGAGCAGTTCAAGCAGTTCGCCCAGTTGCTGGGCCAGCGTCGGTCCCGCGCCGGGGTGCAGGTAGAGCGGGACGGCCTGGTCATGCTCGAAATCGATCAGCAGTTGCGGCTGGCCCTGCAGCGTCAGCAGCGCCCGGCCTTTGCGCTCCTGCAGGCGCTGCCGCAACAGGCGGGTGACCTGCTTGGCGCCGCTGGCCAGGTACAGGCCATCGGTGGTGACATCGACCCGGGGGGCGAGCGCGGACTGGATCTGCTGGTCGTCCAGGAACACCGGCGTGGCCGCGCGTCCATCGTGTACGGCACCGTCGTCGTCGTGCATCCACAGCCGCATCGATGGCCGCTTGCTGGCCATGTGCAATGCCGCGCTGCGCAGTGCCGGTGTGTCGCGCACCAGCAACAGGTCGCATTGATCCAGGTCCACGCAGCGTTGCAGCGCCTCCGGCGGCAACCCCGCAGCCTTGCGCAACCGGCCGAGCAATACCTGCTCTTCACGGTTGTCAGAGCCCACCACCAGCACTCTGGTCATGCCTGTCCCCTTTCGACGCCGTGCGTCATGCATTTCCATGGCAGTCCAATGAGGCTATGCCAGATGCCGGCTGTGAAAGGGTGACTGCTCCCACAGTTCGATTTGTCAGGAAGTCTTTCACGCCTATACGTTCGTCGTAGGCATGCGTAGGCGGTAACCAAAATGAAAGAAGCCTGCATCCGACAACGGATGCAGGCTTCTCTTACGTGCTGACGCCCGCAGCGGCTTGTGTAACGGCCGCTACTGAAAGGCGTCGTCGCGCTTCACATCACTCAACCCTTCAGCTTGGCCAGCGCCGCATTGAAGGTGGCGCTCGGGCGCATCGCCGGGCCGGCCTTGGCCAGGTCCGGGCGGTAGTAGCCGCCGATGTCCACGGCCTTGCCCTGCACCGCGACCAGTTCGTCGACGATGGTCTGCTCGTTGCCGGCCAGCGCCTCGGCCAGCGGTGCGAACCTGGCCTTCAGCGCAGCGTCGTCGTTCTGCTCGGCCAGGGCCTGCGCCCAGTACATGGCCAGGTAGAAATGGCTGCCGCGGTTATCGATGGTGCCGAGCTTGCGGCCCGGCGAGCGGTCGTTGTCCAGGAACGTGCCGTTGGCCTCGTCCAGCGCCTTGGCCAGCACGGCGGCGGCCTTGTTGTCGTAGCGCTGGGCCAGGTGCTCCAGCGACGCGGCCAGGGCCAGGAACTCGCCCAGCGAATCCCAGCGCAGGTAATCCTCTTCGACGAACTGCTGCACGTGCTTCGGGGCCGAACCACCGGCGCCGGTCTCGAACAGGCCACCGCCGGCCATCAGCGGCACGATCGACAGCATCTTGGCGCTGGTGCCCAGCTCCAGGATCGGGAACAGGTCGGTGAGGTAGTCGCGCAGCACGTTGCCGGTCACCGAGATGGTGTCCTGGCCCTTGCGGATGCGCTCCAGCGAGAACGCGGTGGCTTCCACCGGCGACAGGATGCGGATGTCCAGGCCGTTGGTGTCATGGTCCTTGAGGTAGCGCTCGACCTTGGCGATCACCTGCGCGTCGTGGGCGCGGGCAGCATCCAGCCAGAACACCGCCGGGGTGCTGCTCAGGCGGGCGCGGGACACGGCCAGCTTCACCCAGTCCTGGATCGGCGCGTCCTTGGTCTGGCACATGCGCCAGATGTCACCGGCTTCCACGGTGTGCTCGAACACCACGTTGCCGGCGTCGTCGGTGACGGTGACCACGCCATCGGCCGGGATCTGGAAGGTCTTGTCGTGCGAGCCGTACTCCTCGGCCTTCTGCGCCATCAGGCCGACGTTCGGCACCGAGCCCATCGTGGCCGGGTCGAACGCACCGTGTGCCTTGCAGTCTTCAATCACCGCCTGGTACACGCCGGCGTAGCAGCGGTCCGGGATGACGGCCTTGGTGTCCTGCAGCTTGCCTTCGGCGTTCCACATCTTGCCCGAGTCGCGGATCATCGCCGGCATCGAGGCGTCGACGATCACGTCCGACGGCACGTGCAGGTTGGTGATGCCCTTGTCGGAGTTGACCATGGCCACGGCCGGGCGCTTGGCGTATTCGGCGGCGATGTCGGCCTTGATCGCTTCCTGGGTGGCTTCGGGCAGCTGCGGCAGGCGCGCGTACAGGTCGCCGATGCCGTTGTTGGCGTCGAAACCGACTTCCTTCAGGGCGGCGGCGTGCTTGGCCAGCACGTCCTTGTAGAACTCCTCCACCACCACGCCGAACATGATCGGGTCGGAGACCTTCATCATCGTCGCCTTCAGGTGCAGCGAGAACAGCACGCCCTGCGCCTTGGCATCGGCCACCTGGGCGTCGATGAAGCTGGCCAGCGCCTTGCGGCTCATCACCGAGGCGTCGACGATCTCGCCGGCCTTGACCGCGGTCTTTTCCTTCAGCACGACGGTCTTGCCATCGTTCTGGACCAGCTCGATCTTCAGGTTGCCAGCGTTGGCCAGGGTGGCCGACTTCTCGCTGCCGTAGAAGTCACCGCCGTCCATGTGGGCGACGTGCGACTTGGAATCGCCGCTCCACGCGCCCATGCGGTGCGGGTGCTTGCGGGCGTAGTTCTTGACCGACAGCGGCGCACGGCGGTCGGAGTTGCCTTCGCGCAGCACCGGGTTCACCGCGCTGCCCTTGACCTTGTCATAGCGCGCCTTGATGTCGCGCGAGACGTCGTCGGTGGGTGCGTCCGGGTAGTTCGGCAGCACGTAGCCCTGGTCCTGCAGCTCCTTGATGGCGGCCTTGAGCTGCGGCACCGAGGCGGAGATGTTGGGCAGCTTGATGATGTTGGCGTCCGGCTGGGTCGCCAGCTCGCCCAGCTCGGCCAGGTCGTCGCTGATCTGCTGGCCGTCCTTCAGGTAGTCCGGGAACTGCGACAGGATGCGGCCGGACAGGGAGATGTCACGGGTCTCGACCGAGATACCGGCGGTGGCGGTATAGGCATCGACGATCGGCAGCAGCGACTGGGTCGCCAGGAACGGAGCTTCGTCGGTGAGCGTGTAGATGATCTTCGGCGTATTCGACATGGGGGCAGGAACTCTCTTGCTGACGGATGCGTTGCGTGGTGAACGGGGGTGGCCGGTGCAGCGGGCGCGGGCAATGCCCGGCCCCGGGCCGGGCCGCCGTGGGGAAACCTTTGCATTGTCGCGTTTTCACCCGGGTCCGGCAAAAGCGCGCCATACGCAAACGTAGGGATGATCGCGGCGTTTCCAATGCAACCGTGCGCAGGCCTTGGCGTGCCTTGCATCACGGCCCGGTGCACGCTGCTGGTCTCAGCTGCAACCGATGCGGTTGTCCCGGGACAGGCCCGGCGGACGCGCAGGCGCGGTGGCGTGCGGCCGGAAGCGGCGCATAAAAAAGGCGCAGCCAATCGGCTGCGCCCATGCGTACCACCGGCGGGAGAGAGTGCGCCGGTGGACGCCCTACCTCACTTCACTTCGAACTGCTGCGAGCCAGCCGACTTGCCATCAACGGTCACGTCGGCGGTGTACTTGCCTGCCGGCCAGCCGCTGGGCTTGGTGAACTCGACATTGGTGGTGCCGGTGTCGGTGGCATTGAGCGTCGCGCTCTGCTCGCCGGCCACCTGGCCGTCCTGGTAGGTCAGCTTGGCGCCGACGGTGACATTGTTGGCGGTGCCACTGGTCTTCACCGAGACGACGATCTTGTCCTTGGTGCCGAGCATGGCCACCGGCGCCACGGACTGGTCGGCGGCAACGGTGTTGCCCACCGTCACCGAGGTGACGGACAACGCCGGCGCAGCCGGTTCAGCCATCGGAGCCGGGGCCGGAGCCGGGGTGCTGGCGGCCGGCGGCGGCGGTGCGGCTTCCTCTTCCTTCTTCTTGCAACCGACCAGCGCGACGGCGCCGATCACAGCGATCATCAGGGCACTGCTGAGCGAAGTCTTCTTCATGGATTGCTCCGGTATGTGTTTGGTTTTGGACAGCGGAAACGGGGCTGCATCAGGCCTGGCGCGGCGGAATCCTGAGGACCTGGCCGGGGAAGATCTTGTCCGGGTCGTCCAGCGCATCCCGGTTGGCCTCGAAGATCTGCTTCCACGCGTTGGCGTCGCCGAGCAGGTGTTTGGCGATCTTGGAAAGGTTGTCACCCTTCTGCACCGTGTACTGCTGCTCGCTCACGATCTGCTCGGTGCTGGTCACCGATGCGGTCACGTCTGAAAAGTCCGCTTTCTGCACGATCTGCTCCGTACTGGTGACGGAGGCAGAAACGTCAGAGAAATCCGCCTTCTTGTCGGTACCCATCCAAGCCACTCCGCTTCTTGACTGGCGACCACGATTACACGCCGCCTGTTAAGGTTTTATCTCGGCCGTGTAAAAACCAGCGTACGGGGCTGAATGTTCATTGACGCAGGTCGCGGATCGGCGCGGTGGCGGCGGTCCGGTCCGGGCTGGCCCGGCGCGGATTGATGTCCAGGCCGCCACGGCGGGTATAGCGGGCCTCCACCTCCAGCGAGGCTGGGCCGCAGCGGCGCTGCAGGTCCAGGAAGATGCGCTCCACGCACTGCTCGTGGAACTCGGCATGGTCGCGGTAGCTGACCAGGTAGCGCAGCAGGCCTTCGCGGTCGATGCGCGGCCCGTGGTAGCGGATGCTGACGCTGGCCCAGTCCGGCTGGCCGGTGACCGGGCAGTTGGACTTGAGCAGGGCCGAGGTCAGGGTCTCCTCGACCAACGTGCCGGCGTCGGCCAGCAGGAAGCCGGCGTCCGGCGGCCCGTAGCAGTCGATGTCCACGTCAACGTGGTCCACGGACTCACCGTCCGCCCCGGCGAAGGCCGGCAGGCCGAACTCGACCCGCACGTCGGCGCCGGCGCAGGCCGACAGGTCGGTGGCGATGCGCTCGCGCACCGCCTCGGGCCGGTTGAAGCGCGCGTTGTTGAGCGAGTTCAGGTACAGCTTGAGCGACTTGGACTCGATCAGGTTCGGCGAGGTCGCCGGCACCCACAGGGTCAACGTCTCCACGCACGGCTTGCCGCGGGCGTCCAGCCAGCCCAGTTCATAGGCGTGCCAGCGGTCTTCGCCGTGGAAAGGCAGGCCGCCGCCCAGGCCGATTTCCGCGCGGGCCCCGGCACGGGGGATCGGGAACAGCAGGCTGGCGTCGTACTGGCGGGGGTAGTCGACCTCGCGGCCGAGGCTGGAATCTTGGGGGGTATTCATCGGCGCCATTGTAGGGGCAGCAGTTTGAGCGGCGGATTTACCGACACCCGCTTTCACTGCACACCCCACCCCAGGCGCAGGTTCAGTTCAGCAGCCGCTTCCACCACGACGTGCCCGGCTTGGCCTGCGGCACTTCCTCGCTCTGCAGGCGCATCACCTGCCGTTCCGGGTCCAGCGCCGAGGGGCCGTAGACGACGCGGATGCGCTCCTCGGCGGTCGCCCCAAGGGTGTCGCCATCGCTGATGACCATGCCGTTCTCGACCAGGTAATCGACGATCCCGGTGAGCCGGCCGAACACCTCCTCGGCACTGTCCTGGGTCTCGGGAATCTCGATATCCATCAGCCCCAGCATGTCCATGCCACGGGTATGGCCGGTCATCACCCCGTCCGGGCGCTCACCGACGTTGATCGCCACCCAGGCGATCGGCATCGGCTCGGGCAGGGTGGCCTGGGTCAGTTCACGGAACAGGCCCGGCAGCACCACGTGGTTGGCACTGCCGAAATACACCGCCTGGATGCTGTCGGACAGGGCGATGGCCGAGGCCAGCACGCGGCTGAGCAGCGCGGCCTGGGCGACCAGGTTGGTGTCCTGGCCGTCCTGGCCGAACGCCATCACGGTGACGATGGTGTGCGCGGCGTAATCCACCGGCGCCGGCGTGGCGTCGGGCCACAGCCGGCTGTGCGCGCAGATCTGGTCGATGTCGTCGCCGATCTGCACCGGGATCGGCATCAGCGCGATCAGCGCATCGCCGTACTCCAGGCATTGCATCGGCGACTCGTCGCCGCCGGCCGCCTTGTCCTGGCCGTCCTCGGCGGGCATCTCGCCCAGCCGCAGCAGCGACGGGTCCAGGTCGGGCCAATCGCTGCGCATCTGCGCCAGCAGGGCGTCGGCGGTGAGCGTGGGATCAAGCTGCGATTGCAGCAGCATGGCCAGGCTGGCGCTCATGGGAGTGTCCTTCTTCCGTGTCGAGGGGGGCACGACACTACCGGGAGTCAGCCAGCCTTGCCACCGTGCAGGTAGTCCAGCGACACCTGAAGCAGCGCGCGCAGGCCGACGTCCAGCGCCTTTTCATCGAGCAGGAACTTCGGCGAATGGTTGCTGGGCGCGGTCGCCGGGTCGATGCCCGGGGACGTCGAGCCGACGAAGAAGAACATCGCCGGCACCTGCTGGGCATACAGCGAGAAGTCCTCCGAGCCCATCTGCAGCGGCGGCTCGTAGACGTTGTCCGTGCCCACCACCGCCTGCAGGCTGGGCAGCATGCGCGCGGTCAGGGCCGGGTCGTTGACCGTGGCCGGGTTGCCGTCGTTCTCGTAGATGTCCGTCACGGCGGTGGCGCCGTGCGCGGCGGCGGTGTGCTCGGCGACGTTGCGCAGGTCGGCGAAGATCTGCCGGCGCATGTCCGCATCGAAGGTGCGGATTGTGCCGACCATCTCCACCGAGTCGGGGATGATGTTGTAGCGGATGCCGCCCTTGATCGCGCCGACGGTCAGCACCGCCGGCTGCCTGGACAGGTTGGCGCGGCGGCTGACGATGGTCTGCGCGGTGCCGATCAGGTCGGAGGCGGCGACGATCGGGTCGATCCCGTTCCACGGTGCCGAGCCGTGGGTCTGGCGGCCGTTGACGGTGATCGAGAAGCGGTCCGAGGCCGCCATCAGCGGGCCGCCGCGCACCGCGATCTGCCCGGCCTGGACGCTGGAGAACACGTGCAGCCCGAACACGGCCTCGGGCTTGAAGTCCTTGAACAGGCCCTGCTTGAGCATCAGGTCGGCGCCGCCCTGCTCCGGCGGCGGTGCGCCTTCCTCGGCCGGCTGGAAGATCAGCATCACTTCACCCGGCAAGCGGTCGCGCATGGCCACCAGCGCGTCGGCCACGCCCAGCAGGGTGGCGGTATGGGCATCGTGGCCGCAGGCGTGCATCACCCCGACCTGCTCGCCGCGGTACTCGGCCTTGGCCCTGGAAGCGAACGGCAAGCCGGTCTGCTCGGTGACCGGCAGCGCGTCCATGTCGGCACGCAGGGCGATCTTCGGGCCCGGCAGGCCGCCCTTGATGATCGCCACCACGCCGTGCACGGCAACACCGGTCTTCGGCTGCAGGCCCATCGCGCGCAGGCGCTCGGCGACCTTGGCGGCGGTGCGCTCCTCGCGGTTGGAGAGCTCGGGGTGTTCGTGGAAATCGCGACGCCAGTCCACTACCTGCTGCTGCAGCCGCCTGGCCGCCTCCGCCACTTCCGGGCGTTGTGCCTGCTGGGCCTGCGCCAGCGGGGAGAGGGCGCACAGCAGCGCGGTCAGCAACACGGTCGTGCGGGCCATCGGCAATTCCTTGGAAAGGGAGCGTTGGGGGACTGTAAGCCAGAACCGGGGCGATGCGCGGCGGGCGGACCCGTCGGTGGACGGTAGCGCGGGGCCGTGCGCCGCCGGGGCGTGACCGGAAGACTCGCGCCGTGCGTGGCTCGGCACTGCCGGGACCATGACGGCCGGCGTGGCGCTACGGCGGTCAACCCGGGGCGCTCTGGAACGTTCACGACCCTGTCGCGGTCTGAGCGCGTAGGCCATCGGTCATGAAACAGACCGACACGGGCCGGCGCTATCCTTGGCAGCTTGATCGTTTCTTCCCCTTATCGGTTTCTCAGGAGTTTTCGCATGTCGCGTTTCTGGAAGATTGTGCTGCTGGTCATCGCAGTGCTGCTCGTGGCCGGGATCGGCTACCGGGTGATGGGGGGCGGCAAGCAGAAGGCGGGCGCGCCGACGGCAGGTGCCATGCGCGGGGGCCAGGGCGGGGGCAACGACGCCCCGGTGCCGGTCACCGTGGTCGCCGCCGAGCGCAGGAACGTGCCGGTATACGTGACCGCCCAGGGCACGGTGACCGCCTACAACACCGTCACCGTCAGCCCGCAGGTGGGCGGTGAGCTGCTGAGCGTGAACTTCCGCGAAGGCCAGGCCGTGAAGAAGGGTGAGCTGCTGGCGCAGATCGACCCGCGCACCTTCCAGGCCCAGTACGACCAGGCCGCGGCCAGCAAGCGCCAGAACCAGGCCCTGCTGGCCACCGCGCAGTCCAACTTCGAGCGCTCCAACTCACCGGAATACCGCCAGTTCGTCGCGCAGACCGACCTGACCACGCTGCGCAACCAGGTGGCCCAGTACCAGGCCGCGGTCGCCGCCTCGCAGGCGTCGATGGACCAGGCCAAGGTGCAGCTGGACTACACCCGCATCACCTCGCCGATCAATGGCGTTGCCGGCATCCGCGCGGTGGACCCGGGCAACGTGGTCAGCGCCGGCACGCAGATCGTCACCGTGACCCAGCTGCAGCCGATCTACGTGCTGTTCAACCTGCCCGAGCAGCAGCTCGACGCGGTGCGCAGCGCCCAGCAGGCCGGCCCGCTGCAGACCGCCACGCTCGACCGCGAGGGCGGCAGCGTGGTCAACGCCGACGGCAAGCTGCAGGTGGTGGACAACCAGATCAGCAGCACCAGCGGCACCTTCCGCCTGCGCGCCGAGTTCGGCAACGCCGAGGGCGCGTTGTGGCCGGGCCAGTTCGTCAACGTGCGCATGCAGCTCAACGAGCTGCCCGATGCGGTGGTGGTGCCGGCCGAAGCCGTGCAGCGCAGCAGCAACAGCGACTTCGTCTACCTCATCAAGGCCGATGGCACGGTGACGCTGCGCGACGTGGTCCAGGGCGGCCAGGTCGATGACAGCCACGTGGTGATCAGCAAGGGCCTGCAGGGCGGCGACAAGGTGGTCACCGAAGGCCAGTTCCGCCTGAAGGAAGGCAGCAAGGTGACCCAGCTGGCGCCGGGCCAGGCACCGCCGGAACCGACCGAGGACCAGCTCAAGGCGGCCAGCCAGAAGGGCCGTGGCGGCAGGGGTGGCCCGCCGCGCTGACGCGCCGCGCGCCCTCCGTCCCTCCCCCTTCGCACCAGGAATCGCCCGTGGGCTTCTCGACTATCTTCATCCGCCGACCGATCGCCACTTCACTGCTGATGATCGGCCTGATGCTGCTGGGCATCCTCGGCTACCAGCGCCTGCCGGTGGCCGCGTTGCCCGAGATCGAGGCGCCCAGCCTGGTGGTGACCACGCAATACCCCGGTGCCAGCGCGCAGACCATGGCCTCGCTGGTGACCACGCCGCTGGAGCGGCAGCTGGGCCAGATCTCCGGCCTGGACATGATGACCTCCGACTCCTCGGCCGGGCTGTCCAGCATCGTGCTGCAGTTCTCGATGGAGCGCGACATCAACACCGCCGCGCAGGACGTGCAGGCGGCGATCCGCCAGGCCACCCTGCCCAGCTCGCTGCCCTACCAGCCGGTCTACAACCGGGTGAACCCGGCCGATGCGCCGATCCTGACCCTCAAGCTGGCCTCGGACACGCGCCCGCTGCGCGAGGTCAACGACCTGGCCGACTCGGTGCTGGCCCAGCGCCTGTCGCAGACCGACGGCGTGGGCCTGGTCTCCATCGCCGGCAACGTGCGCCCGGCCGTGCGCATCCAGGCCAACCCGGCGCAGTTGTCGAACATGGGCATGACCCTGGAGGACCTGCGCAGCGCGCTGACCCAGGCCAACGTCAACGCGCCCAAGGGCTCGCTCAACGGCAAGACGCAGAGCTACACGCTGTCCACCAACGACCAGCTGGCCGACGCGGCGGCGTACAACGACATCATCATCCGCTACCAGAACGGTGCGCCGGTGCGCCTGCGCGACGTGGCCAAGGTGGTCGACGGCGTGGAGAACGACCAGATCGCCGCCTGGGCCGACGGCAAGCCGGCGGTGCTGCTGGAAGTGCGCCGGCAGCCCGGCGCCAACATCGTCAAGACGGTGGAGAGCATCCGCCAGATCCTGCCCAGCCTGCAGGCGATGCTGCCGGCCGACGTGACGCTGGACGTGTTCTCCGACCGCACCGTGACCATCCGCGCCTCGGTGCACGACGTGCAGTTCACGCTCATCCTCACCATCTGCCTGGTGGTGGCGGTGATCTTCGTGTTCCTGCGCCGCCTGTGGGCCACGGTGATCCCGTCGGTGGCGGTGCCGTTGTCGCTGCTGGGCACCTTCGGGGTGATGGCCTTCGCCGGCATGTCGCTGGACAACCTGTCGCTGATGGCGCTGACCGTGGCCACCGGCTTCGTGGTCGACGATGCGATCGTGATGATCGAGAACATCGTGCGCTACATCGAGCAGGGCAAGGACGGCCAGGAAGCGGCCGAGGTGGGTTCGAAGGAGATCGGCTTCACCGTGCTGTCGCTGACGGTGTCGCTGATCGCGGTGTTCCTGCCGCTGATCCTGATGCCCGGCGTCACCGGGCGCCTGTTCCACGAGTTCGCGTGGGTGCTGTCGATCGCGGTGGCGATCTCGATGCTGATCTCGCTCACGCTCACGCCGATGATGTGCGCCTACCTGCTCAAGCCCGACGCCCTGCCCGAGGGTGACGACGCCCACGAGCGGGCGGCGGCCGCCGGCAAGGTCACCGCCTGGTCGCGGCTGGTGCACGCCTACGAGCGCAGCCTGGACTGGGTGCTGCGCCACCAGCGCCTGACCCTGGGCATCGCCTTGGCCTCGGTGGCGCTGACCGTGCTGCTGTACATGGTCATCCCCAAGGGCCTGCTGCCCGACCAGGACACCGGCATGGTCACCGGCGTGGTGCTGGCCGACCAGAACGTGGCCTTCGACCAGATGCAGCAGCGCACCCAGGCCGTGGCCGAGGCGCTGCGCCACGACGAGGCGGTCACCGGCGTGGCCGCCTACATCGGCGCCGGCACCATGAACCCCACGCTCAACCAGGGCCAGCTGAGCATCGTGCTCAAGGACCGTGGCGAGCGTGACGGGCTGGACGTGATCCTGCCGCGCCTGCAGGCCGCCGCCGCGCATATCCCCGGCGTCGCGCTGTACCTCAAGCCGGTGCAGGACGTGACCCTGGACACGCGCGTGGCCGCCACCGCCTACCAGTTCTCGCTCTCGGACATGGACAGCACGGAGCTGGCCGCCCAGACCGAGCGCGTCACCGATGCGCTGCGGCGCCTGCCGGAGCTGGCCGACGTGGACAACAACCTGGCCAACCACGGCCGGGCGCTGCACGTGCAGGTGGACCGCGACAAGGCCAGCCGCTACGGCGTGCCGATGCAGACCATCGACGACACACTGTACGACGCCTATGGCCAACGCCAGATCTCCACCATCTTCACCCAGCTCAACCAGTACCGCGTGGTGCTGGAAGTCGCACCGGAGTTCCGCAACAGCGACGCGCTGATGAACCAGCTGGCGATCGGCAGCAACGGCAGCGGCACGCTGACCGGCAGCAACGCCACCACGCTGGGCCAGGTGAGCTCGAGCAACTCCTCCACCGCCACCGGCATCGGCAACAGCAACACCGGCATCGCGCTGGGGGGCGGCGGCAGCATCCCGCTGTCGGCCATCGCCACCGCGGTGCCCGGCACCGCGCCGCTGATCGTCAGCCACCAGCAGCAACTGCCGTCGGCGACGATCTCCTTCAACCTGGCCCCGGGCTACTCGCTGTCCGAAGGCGTGGACGCCATCAACAAGGCGGTGGCCGAACTGCAGCTGCCCCAGCAGATGCAGGCCCAGTTCATCGGCACCGCCGCCGAGTTCTCCAGCAGCCAGACCGACGTGGTGCTGTTGCTGCTGGCGGCCATCGCGGTGATCTACATCGTGCTGGGCGTGCTGTACGAGAGCTACATCCACCCGCTGACCATCATCTCCACGCTGCCGCCGGCCGGCGTCGGCGCGTTGCTGGCGCTGTACCTGTGCGGGATGAGCCTGTCGGTGGACGGCATCGTCGGCATCGTGCTGCTGATCGGCATCGTCAAGAAGAACGCGATCATGATGATCGACTTCGCGCTGGACGCGCAGCGGGCCGGCACCAACGCGTACGACGCGATCCGCCGTGCCTGCCTGCTGCGCTTCCGCCCGATCATGATGACCACCGCGGCGGCGATGCTGGGCGCGTTGCCGCTGGCGCTGGGCACCGGTATCGGTTCGGAGCTGCGCCGCCCGCTGGGCGTGGCCATCGTCGGCGGCCTGCTGCTCTCGCAGCTGGTCACGCTGTACACCACGCCGGTGATCTACCTGTACTTCGAGCGCCTGTCCGAATGGGCGGCCAGGCGCCGCGAGCAGCGTGCCGCCGCGCGCCTGCACGCTGCCCGCTGAGGCGCACGGATGAACATCTCCGCGCCCTTCATCAAGCGCCCGATCGGCATCGGCCTGCTCGCCATCGGCCTGTTCTTCGCCGGGCTGGTCTGCTACCTGCGGCTGGGCGTGGCGGCCCTGCCGAACCTGGCCATCCCGGTGATCTTCGTGCAGGCCTCCAACACCGGTGCCGACGCCAACACCATGGCCGCCACGGTGACCGCGCCGCTGGAGCGCCACCTCGGCCAGGTGCCGGGCATCGACACCATGCGCTCGAGCAGCAGCGACGGGCGCAGCATGGTGTTCCTGATGTTCAACACCAGCCGCGACATCGACGCCGCCGCGCAGGACGTGCAGGCCGCGATCAACGCGGCGATGGCCGACCTGCCGGCCGGCATCAACACGCCCACCTACCAGAAGGCCAACCCCAACGACGACCCGGTGATCGCGCTGGCGTTGACCTCGGAAACACAATCGGTCGCCGAGCTGTACAACCTGGCCGACTCGCTGCTGGCGCAGCGGCTGCGCCAGCTGCCGGGCGTATCGCAGGTGGACATCGCCGGTGCCTCGACGCCGGCGGTGCGCATCGACCTCAACCTGCGCGCGATGACCGCGCTGGGACTGAGCCCGGACGACCTGCGCAACGCCATGCGCGCGGCCAACGTGGCCTCGCCGCTGGGCTTCCTCAGCGACGGCAGCAGCCAGACCGCGATCGTCCTCAACGACCAGGTGCGCAAGGCCTCGGACTTCGCCAACGTCGCCATCTCCACGCATGACGGCTCGGTGGTGCGGCTGAAGGACATCGCCACCGTCTACGACGGCCAGCAGGACGCCTACCAGGCCGCCTGGTTCAACGGCAAGCGCGGCGTGCTGATGTACGTGTACCTGCGCAGCGGCGACAACCTGGTCGCCACCGTGGACCGGGTCAAGGCCTCGGTTCCGTCGCTGGCCGGCTACCTGGACGCCGGCACCACGCTGACCCCGTACTTCGACCGCACCCCGACCATCCGCGCCTCGCTGACCGAAGTGCAGATCACGCTGATGATCAGCCTGGCGATGGTGATCCTGACCATGGCGCTGTTCCTGCGCCGCCTGGCCCCGACCCTGATCGCGGCGGTGACGGTGCCGTTGTCGCTGGCCGGCGCGGCCCTGGTGATGAGCACGCTGGGCTTCACCCTCAACAACCTGACCCTGCTGGCGCTGGTGATCGCCATCGGCTTCGTGGTCGATGATGCGATCGTGGTGATCGAGAACATCATGCGCCACCTCGACGAAGGCTTGGACCGCAAGCAGGCGGCGCTGGCCGGCGCACGCGAGATCGGCTTCACTATCGTCTCGATCACCGCATCGCTGGTGGCGGTGTTCCTGCCGATCATCTTCGCCCAGGGCATGCTCGGCGCGTTCTTCCGCGAGTTCACGCTGACCCTGGTGGCGGCGATCGTCGTTTCGGCGATCGTCTCGCTGACCCTGACCCCGGCACTGTGCGCGCGCTTCCTGCAGCCGCATGAGGCCCACGTTCACGAGTCGCGTACCCATCGCATGCTCGACCGCATGCACGAAGGCATGTTGCGCCTGTATACCGTGGCGCTGGACTTCTCGCTGCGCCACTGCCTGCTGCTGGCGCTGACCCCGCTGCTGCTGATCGTGGCGATGGTGATGCTGGCCGGCGCGGTCAGCAAGGGCTCCTTCCCCGAGCAGGACACCGGGCTGATCTGGGGCCGGGCCAGCTCCAGCGCCACCGTGTCCTTCCAGGAAATGAGCACGCGCCAGCGCCGCCTCAGCGACATGTTCCTGGCCGACCCGGCGGTGAAGATGGTCGGCTCACGGCTGGGCTCCAGCCGCCAGGGCAGCAGCGCGCAGTTCAACATCGAGCTGAAGACCCGCCAGGACGGCCGCCGCGAGCCGACCAAGGATGTGGTCGCCCGCCTCAGCGCCAAGGCCGCGCAGTTCCCCGACCTGGACGTGCGCCTGCGTGCGATCCAGGACCTGCCCTCCGACGGCGGCGGCGGTGGCCAGGGCGCGCAGAACCGCGTGACCCTGCAGGGCAACGACGCCGACCAGCTCGCCGAGTGGCTGCCCCGGCTGGTGGAAGTGCTCAAGCAGAACCCCAAGCTGCGCGACGTGGGTTCGGACGTGGACAAGGGCGGGCTGATGCAGAAGATCGTCATCGACCGCGAGAAGGCCTCGCGGCTGGGCGTGAGCATCGGTGCCATCGACGGCGCGCTGTATGGCGCGTTCGGCCAGCGCCAGATCTCCACCATCTACGCCGACCTCAACCAGTACGGCGTGGTGGTCAACGCGCTGCCCAGCCAGACCGCCAGCCCCTCGGCGATCGAGGACCTGTACGTGGCCTCCAGAAGCGGGCAGATGATCCCGCTGACTGCGCTGGCCCACCAGGAAGCCGGCCTGGCGCCGTCGCAGGTGACCCACCAGAACCAGTACACGGTGATGGACCTGAGCTACAACCTGGCCCCGGGCGTAAGCAGTGGCGAGGGCGATGCCATCGTCAAGGCCGCCATCGATGGCCTGCGCATGCCCGGGGACATCCGCCAGACCGAACGGGGCGGCTTCGGCCAGGCCACCGATCCATCGGCGATGCTGATGCTGATCATCGCCGCGATCGCCACGGTCTACATCGTGCTGGGCATGCTGTACGAGAACCTGGTGCACCCGGTGACGATCCTGTCGACCCTGCCCGCGGCGGGCATGGGCGCACTGCTGGCGCTGTGGGTGACCAACACCGACCTGTCGGTGATCTCGATGATCGCGCTGGTGCTGCTGATCGGCATCGTCAAGAAGAACGCGATCATGATGATCGACTTCGCGCTGGTGGCCGAGCGCGAGCACGGCAAGTCGCCGGCCGAGGCAGTGCGCGAGGCGAGCATCGTGCGGTTCCGCCCGATCATGATGACCACGATGGTGGCCATCCTGGCCGCGCTGCCACTGGCCATCGGCATCGGCGAGGGTTCGGAACTGCGCCGCCCGCTGGGTATCGCGATGATCGGCGGCCTGCTGATCTCGCAGAGCCTGACCCTGCTGAGCACGCCGGCGCTGTACGTGATCTTCTCGTGCCTGCAGAAGCATTGGCGCAACTGGCGTGCGCGTGCGAAGGAGCGTAAGCGCCTGCGCAGGCTGGCCCGTGCGTGAGTGACCGACAGGCCGGGAGTGCATTCCGGCCTGCATGACGCGACGGACGTGCAGCGCGACACGCTCTGCCCTTCCCTTTGCAGGACGCGCTCTGCCCCCTCCCTTTGCCGCAGGCAAGGGGAGGGCTGGGGAGGGGTGCTGTTGATCTGGCTGTTCCGTTGCAGTGGTTGCTAGGTGTGCCGCGGAAAGCGCAGGACCATCAGGCACCCAAGCGCAAAGCCAAAGCAACCCCTCCCCGGCCCTCCCCTGCGCTGCGCGCAAGGGAGGGGGGACGATCAACGGCAGTGCGCGTGGTCGTTGCAGGTGGACGCAAACCGCCCCCTCCCCTTGCCGCAGGCAAGGGGAGGGCTGGGGAGGGGTGCCGTTGATCTGGCTGTTCCGTTGCAGTGGTTGCTACGTGTGCCGCGGAAAGCGCAGGACCATCAGGCACCCAAGCGCAAAGCCAAAGCAACCCCTCCCCGGCCCTCCCCTGCGCTACGCGCAAGGGAGGGGGAAGATCAACCGCAACAGCAGTGGCGGTGGCAGCTGCACCGCTGGCACGGCTCCGTCGCGTCAATCCGCCTTCGGCGCGGGGCGTGCAGGCGTTTCCACCAGCCCCTGCCCCGCCTTGACCAGCTGGATGAACTGCGCGCGCTCGCCTTCCGGGTCATCACCGCGCGCGTCCCGCGCCGTTGCGATGATCTGCTCCCAGCTCCAGCCCGGCATGCGCTCGCCACCGCGCAGCGCATCGGCAAAGCCCGCCACCGCCGAGGCGAACCGCAGCGACTCGCTCGGCGTCGCGCGCAACGTGCTGGCCAGCACCGGCTGGCGGATCAATTCACTGCTGTCGCTGCCCGGCAGCTTGTAGCGCAGGCGTACATCGGCCACCTCGTCCCCGTGGGCAGTGCCGGCCGGTGCCTTGTCTGCGTACCGCAATGCCGGCAACTGCTCGGCACCACTGCCCACCGGCACGATCTCGTACAACGCGGTCACTTCATGGCCGGGGCCGATGTCACCGGCATCCACCTTGTCATTGGCGAAGTCCTCGTTGTTCAGCACGCGATTCTCGTAGCCGATCAAGCGGTACTCCGACACCCGCGCCGGATTGAACTCGACCTGGATCTTCACGTCACGGGCGATGGTGAACAGCGTGCTGCCCATCTCGCGCACCAGCACCCGCCGCGCTTCGGACAGGCTGTCGATGTAGGCATGGTTGCCGTCGCCGACATCGGCCAGGCGTTCGGCCATCGCATCGTTGTAATTGCCCGTGCCGAAGCCCAGCGTGGTCAGCGCGATGCCACTCCTGCGACGGTCACCGACCAGCGTCTCCAGCGCCTGGCGGTTGGCCACGCCCACGTTGAAATCACCGTCGGTGGCCAGGATCACCCGGTTGGCACCCCCTTCGACGAAGGACTGCTGCGCCATTGCATAGGCCAGCTCGATGCCCGCACCGCCGTTGGTGCTGCCGCCGGCCTGCAGGCGTTCGAGCGCGGCGATGATCTTCCCATGCTGGTCGCCCGGGGTCGGCTCCAGTACCAGGCCCGCCGAACCGGCGTAAGCGACGATGGCCACCCGGTCCTGGCTGCGCAGCTGCGGCACCAGTTGCGCGAAGGCGCGCTTGAGCAGCGGCAGCTTGTCCTGCGAATACATCGAGCCGGAGGTGTCGACCAGGAACACCAGGTTCATCGGCGGCAGCGCGGCCCGGGACTGTTCGTAGCCCTTGATGCCGATCATCAGCACCTGCCTGCGCGCGTCCCAGGGCGCGCGTGCCAGCTCGGTATGCACGCGGAACGGCACCGCCTTGTCGGCCGGCACCGCGTAGCCGTAGTTGAAGTAGTTGATGAACTCCTCGGCACGCACCGCATCGGCCGGTGGCCGCACGCCATCATCGAGCATGCGCCGCACGTTGCTGTAGCTGCCGGTGTCCACGTCCACCGAGAAGGTCGAGACGGGTTGCTCGGTGGTGCGCTTGACCGGGTTGTCGTCCGGCCGCTCGTAGACCTCGGTGTTGGCCGCAGGCACAACCTGCGAGCCGGTCATGACGATGCCATTGAGGGCCGGGGCGCCCGCCATCCTTGCCATCGGCGCCGGTGGCGCGGGCAGCGGTGAAGGCATGGGTCCAACGTGCCTCACCTTCTGCGAGCAGCCCGCCACGACCACGGCGGCCACCAGCACCATCACGCAACTGCGTACTTTCATCGGCCAACTCCTTGCCTGGGGTTGGGCGGAGCATAGCGCCCCGCCCGCCATCGGCAAGCATCGGCCGCCGGTCAGGCGCGCAGGCTGGCCAGCGATGCGTCCTGAAGCTGCTGGTAGATGCCGAACTCGTCGCTGACCTTGGCCCCCAAGGCCTGCTCGAAGGCATCGCGGTTGGCGCGGGCGGCGTAGGCACGCTGCTCGTCACCGCCCAGGTTGGACTGGAAGATGCCCGCGGCACTCACCGGCAGGAAGTCCTCGTAGATGATCGGGTCGGCGCTGGCCAGGCCGCGCTCGATCAGCACCTCGGCCGGCAGGTCGCGCTCGGCCGCCGGCAACGAACGGCCCGCCTCGGTCAGCGCGTAGCGGTAGTAGCCCAGCCCTTCGCGGCGCAGCACGTCGTGGTCGTCCGGGAAGCCGGCGAAGGCGGCCTGCAGGCGCTGCATGTAGTCGCCGCCGGTGCTGCCGGCACCGCCGCTCTCGCGCGCCTGTGCCAGCAGGGTGTCATACAGCGCACGCCCCTTCGGGGTCAGCGCCAGGCCGCGCTGCTCGATCTCGCCGAAGCGCGCGGTGTGGGTACCGGCCTCGTTGTCGGCACCGGACGGGAAATGCACCATCTCCTCCAGCGCCTTGAAGCTGGTCTGGCGCAGCAGGATCGGGCACTGCCGGCGCGGCGGGCCTTCGATCACCGCCTTGGCGGCCAGGCCACGTTCGTGCATCGCTGCCTGCGCAGCATCGATGTCCAGCGTGCGCGGGGTGAGGTGGTTGATGTGCGGGCCACGGAAGCTGACCACGTCGGCCACCAGGCGATGCGCGCCATGCAGCGCATGGTAGGTCTGCAGCGAGACGGTGGCTTCGTTGTGCCAGCGGAAGGTCTCCAGCGCCTCGACCACGAAGCGCCAGGCGTCGTCTTCGACCAGGCCACCGTCGCGCTCGCACTGCTCGATCAACTGCAGCACGCCCGGGGTGAAGATGTTGCGGCGGGACAGGATCTGCGCGGCCTGCGTGCGCAGCGCTTCATCGTCGATCAGCTCCAGCCGCAGCAGCGAGGTGAACACGCGGAACGGATTACGGTTGAGCGACTCGCCGTCCACCGGGCGGAACGCGGTGGAATGCACCGGCACGCCGGCCACTGACAGGTCGTAGTAGCCCACCGGCTGCATGCCCATCACCGCGAACAAACGACGCAGCGTCGCCAGTTCCTGCGCGGTACCGACGCGGATCGCGCCATGGCGCTCCACGTCCAGCCGCTCGCGCTCGCCGCTGCGCTGCATCTGCTCGGCCATTGCCGGCTGCGCCGCCAGCACCTCGGCGTTGATCTCGCCCACCAGTTCCACCAAGGTGCCGTACAACGGCACTTCGGTGCGGTACATGTGCGACATGGCCTGCGAGAACAGACTGCGGATGTGGTCGGAGGAAACGAAACGGTCGGCGGTCATGACTGGGCGCGCTGGCGCGAAATCGAAGGAACCGCCATTTTCGCCCGGAATGCGGTGCCGCGCCTATCCGCCCGGCAACAAAAGCCTCCGTGCCAGCGGTGTCAACGACGCCCGCCCGGCGCGATGCCCCGCCCCGCCGCCATCAGGCTCGCAGGGGGTTCCGCTCGCTCACTGCGCCTTGCGCGCGGCCGCATCCCGCTTCGCGCGATCGCCCAACTGGCGCTGCAGCAGCGGATCCAGGCGGATCGGCCGGTCCCAGTGGTCGTAGCTGGCCACGATGGCATGGCGCAGGGCCCGCCATTGCAGGTTGTCCACCGCCCGGCCATCGCGCTCGAGCACGGCCTTCCAGTCCGCGTCCGGCTGGGCGGTGCGGGCACGCACCCACTCCCGGCAACCGGTCGCGCTGACCTGGCCCCAGAAGCAGGCCAGGTAGACATCGGCCGGTGCCCAGCCATGCGCCTGCATCAGTGCCTGGACATACCCCGGGCGTGCCCCGGCATAGCGCACCAGTTCATCCAGGAAGGCATCCGGATAGCGCGCCGCATAGGCGTTGATGTCGGCCAGCTGCCGGTCCACCCAGGCATCGCCGGTGGCCGCCGCGTACGCAGGTGCGGGGGCCGTGGCCGGTGCCGCGGCGGGCTGCTGCGCGCCCGCCACGGGGGCTCCCGTGAGCAGGCCCAGCACCAGCAGCGTCAGCACGGGCCGGCGCTGCGGATGGCGGACACTGCCCATGCTCAGCCGGCCTGTGCCGCGATGGCGCGTACCGCCTGGACCCACTGGTGCGCGGTATCGGCCTGGTGCAGGCGCGGTGCATCGTCGGATACACCGTGCTCGGCCTCGTGCGCCCAGGTGACCGCATACGGCGTGTACACGCCCCAGCCGCCGAGCTCCAGCACCGGCTCGATGTCCGACCGCAGCGAGTTGCCCACCATCACGAAGCGCTCGGCCGGCAGGTTGAACTCGGCCAGCACGCGCGCGTAGGTGGACTGGTCCTTCTCCGAGACGATCTCGATGCGCGGGAACAGGTCGCGCAGGCCCGAACGCTCGATCTTCTGTTCCTGGTGGAACAGGTCACCCTTGGTGATCAGCACCACCGGGTACTCGGCGGCGATGGCGGCAACGGCGTCGCGCACGCCGTCGATCACCTCCACCGGGTGCTGCAGGGTGCGGCGGCCGATCTCGATCACCTGGCGCAGGTGGTGGGCGGAGATCTTCTCGTCGGTGAGCTCGATCGCCGCTTCCAGCATCGACAGGGTCATGCCCTTGGCGCCATAGCCGAAGATGGCCAGGTTGCGCCGCTCCACGGCCAGCAGGTGGCGGGCGGTATCGGCATCGTGCAGGTCGATGTAATGGCCGAGGATGGATTCGAACTCCTGCTCGGCCAGGCGGTAGTAGTCCTCGCTCTTCCAGAGCGTGTCATCGCCATCGAAGCCGACCAGGCCGATGGCGGAGGGGGAAGTGGTCTGGTTCATGCGCGACAGGATACCGCGTTACCCCGTACCGCCATGCCGCGCGCGCCCCTTAAACAGGAGCGCCCCTCTCCCCACCCGGGAAAGGGGCGCCCCACCTGTGGGCTTACTTCTGCTGCTTGGCCGCGTAGGCGCGGTACTCGTCCGGGGTCAGCTTGCCGTCCTTGTCGGCGTCGGCGTCATCGAACACCTGCGACAGGCCGGCGTTGGCCTGCGCCTCGGTCTTGCTGATGCTGCCGTCACCGTCGGTATCGACGCTGCCCCAGGTCTGGCCGCCATTGGCGGCGGCTGACGCCTGTGCGGCGTTGGCGGATGCATCGGCCGCGGCATCCTGCGCCTGCTGCGCCGCGGCTTGGGCGGCGGCGGCCTGGTCCTGTGCATCCTGGGCCATGGCCGGCATCGCCAGAGCGGAGCCCATCAGTGCGGCCAGGGCGAACAGCGGGGCGCGATTACGAATGGTCATCAGGTTTTCCTCGTCGTTGTTGGGAAAGCGCGGCAGGTTCCGCACGGCCCCAACCCTGACGGCCTCCAGCTGAATCGTCCTTGCCCCGGAAATCCGCTGCAGACGTGGCCTTAACCACTCCCCGGCCCACGGCCGTTACCGCCGCGGTTAGCCGCTCGTGAAGTGAATGTAAGCCATCGATTCAACTGTTCCAGCAAAGGCACCTATCGGCCTGGAAACGGCGCTCAGGGTGCATCGGTGGCGTCCTGCGCCAGGTGCCGGGAACTGAATGCCCACCAACCCAGGCCCACGCCGATCAATGCACCGATCACTTCCAGCACCACGCGCGTCCCCAACTGGTCCGGATCGTGGATCGCCGCCAGCGCCAGGCGGGCATACAACGGTGACTCCAGCCGCACCATGCCCAGGTAGAACAGGTTCCAGCCATCCACGCCGCTGGAGATGGCCGCCGCGGCAAGGCTGGACCAGCCCACCGCATGCCCATGCGACAAGCCATGCCGCCGGCACACCTGCCACCACAGCGCGTAGACCACGAAGCCGACGGCCAGCGCAATCAATGCCGCTTCGAAGGAGCCGAGCAGGCCGTAGTGCAGGACCAGGTTCATGGGGCAACGGGGGGATGACAGGGACAGGCAGTCTACCTGCCATGCCCCGGCTCAACGCACCGGGAAGTCGTACGCCGTGTCCGGCGTGGGCTCCGGCTTGAAGGTGAAATGCCACCATTCCATCGGATAGTTGGCAAAGCCCTCGGCCTGCATCGCGTCGAGCAGCAACCGGCGGTTGTGCGCCTGCGCCGCGCTGATGTCCGGGCTGGCGGTATGCGCCAGCGGATCGAAGCGATCGAAGCCGGTGCCCATGTCCAGCGCCGTGCAGGCGTCGCCACGGCAATCCAGCAGGCCCAGGTCGACGGTGGCGCCGCGGCTGTGGCCGGAGGTCTCGGCGATGTAGCCATCGAGCAGGTTACGTTTGTCGACGTTGGGGTAATAGCGCGGCTTGGCGATCTGGTCGGCCGGGTCATGCACCCAGGCCACGAAGGCCTTCACCGAGCGTACCGGCCGATAACAGTCGTACAACTGCAGCGCCATGCCCTGCGCCTGCAGGCTGCGCTGTACCCGCGCCAGCGCCGTGGCCACCGGTTGCAGCAGATAGCAGCGCGGCGCCTCGTAGCCGGGCACGACGCGGCCGGTGAAGTTGTCCTGGCCGGCGTAGCGCATGTCCAGCACGAAGCCCGGCGCCAGGGTGGCGACATCGACCATGTCCGCCTGCTGCGGCGTGGTGGCGGGCGAGACATCGACCGCCATCGCGGCGCCGGCGGCGCAGCCCAGCAGCACCATCAACACCGTGTTACGGACACGCGCCGACACGGTGGAATTCCAGGTCCTGGTAGTCATAGCTGAAGTCGATCTCCGGGTCGATGGCGCGCATGCGCATGACAGGGTGCGCCGCATCACCGGAGAATTCCAGCCAGGCATCGGCGTCCTCGCCCAGGTCCTGGAACGCGACGAACCACTGCGTGCCGCTGCGCATCACCGGGCCTTGCAGCGTGGGTGACTTGACCGAAGCGAACGCGACACCGTCCCCCGTGGCACACAGCCGCACCTCGCCGAACCACGGATCGCGCCAGACACCCAGCGCATCCGCCACTTCGGCCGGCTGCGCGGCCTTGCGATCGGCCAGTGCCGGACGCACGTGGCCGGCGGCCTGCCGCTGCCGCGCGGCCTGCTCCATCTGCCCGGCGTAATACAGCACGTCCGGCGCGTTGGACGGCGCCGTGTACTGCTTGAGCAGGGCCTGGGTCAGGGCGGTGCGCGCGTCCTCCGCCTCGCCGTTGATCAGCATCACCACGCCGGTCCTGCGATCCGGCAGCAGCGCCAGCGACGAATACATGCCCGACAGCGTGCCGGTATGCGCGACCTTCCATTGCCCATCCATGTCGGACAGGCGCCAGCCATAGCCATAGGCGGAGAAGTGGCTGTTGTCCCAATCGCGCTGGCGCTGGCTGATCGGCATCGGCATGTGCGCCGTCCACAACGCGCGGCGCTGGGTCTCGTCCAGCCACCCCGGCGCCTGCGCCGGATCCAGCAGCACCTGCATCCAGCGCAGCATGTCATCCAGGCTGCAGCGGATGCCGCCGGCGGCCATCGACGGGAAATCCTCCACGCGTGCCGGGTCGGCCGCGGCGGCGACGTTGCGCCCGTCGTTGCGGTAGTGCGGGCGCGCGATGTTGTCCACCGTGGCCGGCGACCATTCGCCCACCTGGCAGCGCCGCATGCCCAAGGGTTCGAAGATCTCCTGCCGCACCAGCTGCGCGTAGGGTTTGCCGCCGGCCACCGCGGCCACTTCGCCGGCGACCACGTACAGCAGGTTGTCGTAGGCGTAGTCGGCGCGGAAGCTGCCGGTCGGCTTGAGATGCGCCAGCCCGGCGATGATGTCGGCACGCCCGAAGTGGTTCGGCTCCGGCCACAGCATCAGGTCGCCGGCCCCCAGCCCGAGCCCGCTGTTGTGGATCAGCAGGTCGCGCACCTGCAGGTTGCGCGTCACCCACGGGTCATGCATGCGGAACTGCGGCAGGTACCGCGTGACCGGGTCATCCCAGCGCAGCTTGCCGGCCTGCACCAGCCGCGCCAGCACCGCGGCGGTCATCGCCTTGGTGTTGGAGGCGATCTTGAACAGCGTCTCCGGATCGACCGCCCGGCCCTCGCCTACGGCCAGTTCACCGCGGCTGATGCGCTGGACGACCTTGCCGTCCTCGATCACGCCCACGGCGATGCCAGGCAGGCGGTAATGCTGCACGGCCTGGTCGACCAGCACTTCGCTGCGCGACGGCCCGGCCGCCTGCGCCACGCCGGTGACGGCCAGCGCGCAGAACCATGCAAGTTGCTTGATGCCCATCACTGCCTCCCCAAAAGCGGACGGCCCGCCGAGGCGGGCCGTCCGTTCAACGCACCATCAGAAGTTCCAGGTCACGACCAGGTTGGTGTAACGCGGTGCCTGCCAGACGGTGCCTTCGCCGAAGTAGGCCATCTTCGAGCCGGGCGCACTCTCATACCGCGAGTGGACGTTGACCGTGGTCTGCCGATTGAGCAGGTTGTACACCGACAGGCGAGCCTTCAGGTCGATACCTTCCACCGGCAGCGTCCACATCACACTGGCGCCCAGGTCCACGACCCACGGCATGCGGCCGAAGGCACCGCGCTCGGAGTACGTCAGCTGGCGGGTCTTCCAGTCGCTGCAGTTGTTGGTCGGCGACGACTCGCACAGCCAACCCGAACCACCACCACTGAACTCACCCGGGCCGCCGGCATTACGGCTGTCATCCGGCCAGACCACACCGAACGCGGTGATCGGGCCGCCCGAACGGGCCGACAGGGTGCTGCCGAAGGACCACTGCTCGTTGAGCTTGTAGGTGCCGCGCAGCTTGAACTGGTGGCGGAAGTCATTGAACAGCACGCCATAGCGTTCATTGACGGCCGGATGGTCGTAGTACTGCACCAGGTTGGTGTCGGCGTAGCCGGTATCCGAGTTCACCGGGCCTTCGATGTTGCCCTCGCTCTTGGACCAGATGTAGCTGGCATTGAACGACCACTTGTCGTTCCACGCGCGGTCCAGCTGGAACTCCACCGCCTTGTAGGTGCGCTTGGGCTTCTTGTACCCCATGACCAGGCCGCTGCCACCGGCCTTGTAGCCGTCCTTCGACGAATCGAAGGTGACCCAGCTGTTGGTGTCCGGGCACCACAGCGTGTTCTTCTCGCCGGGGTTGATGATCGGCCAGTCACCGGAGTACCAGTCGCAGCCTTCGACATGGTTGATGCGTGCGTCTTCCACCGCGCGGGTCATCTTGCGGTAGGTGGCGTTCACGCCATACGACCATTCCTGGTTGATCGCCTGCTGGAAGCCGAGGATGAACTCGTCCTGGTAGACCTGCTTCAGGTCCTTCGCCACCGCGGTGCGGACGTCGCTCGGCGCCGGTGCGTTGCCGTCGGTGTTGACCGGGCCGATCTGCTGGCCGAGCTTGGGCACCAGGTACGGCTTGCCGGTGAGCGGATGGGTCATCTCGGTCCAGCCGTCGAGCGCATAGTAGGTGTGCTCGTCGATCGTGCCACCGCCAAAGTAGTCGGCGATCTTGTTGGTCAGCGGCGTGTAGTAGCGACCCGCGTTGCCGAACACCTTGGTGGTGCCATCGCCCTTCACGTCCCAGCTGAAGCCCAGCCGCGGCGAGATCATGTCGTTGAACTTGGTCTTGGCGAACGTCGCGCCCGAGGCCAGCTTGTTGTGGAACTGGTCGAAGCGTACGCCCAGGTTCAACAGCAGGTTCGGCGTGACGTTCCAGTTGTCCTCCAGGTAGAACGCCTGCGCCTTGGTCGTCACCGGTGAACCGGTCACATAGCGGCGCGCATCGACGATGTCGGTGACGCCTGCCGGCAGCACGGTGCCGTTGACCGAATCGCCCGGCTTGAGCACCAGCGCCTGGTAGCTCCTGCCATCGCCCGGGTAGACGACCGAACTGTCCGAATCCATGTCCTCCTGGTCCACGCCGAAGCGCAGCAGGTGGTCACCCAGGGTCCACTCGAAGTCCAGGCGTGCCGCCTCGCGCTTGTCTTCGCGGCTGCTGATGCTGCTGTTGGTCGGATGGCAGCCCTGGTTGGACTTCGGGCCATACTTGGTGGTGTAGCTGGCGGCGAGCGTGATGATGCTGCAGTCGCCGTCCAGCGGGCTGTCCGCCACCGAACTGCGCTTGTTCACGCCATACATGGCCTTGGCGACGAAGTTGTCGGTGAGGTGGCCGGTATAGGTGAGCGACCAGTTGTCGCCGCCCGAGCTGCCGCTGCTGACACCCGTGGTTTCACCGAACTGGTTGGTGTCCCACACGTAGTCTTCGTAGCTGTTGGTGACGAAGTCCGACTTGTCGGAGAACGCCAGCAGTTCCAGCATGTGGTTGTCGGTGATGCGCCAATCGAGCTTTCCGCCCCAGAAATCGTTGTTGCTCTTGGTCTTCCAGGCCTCGTTCTCGTCGACGTCCTTGGAGTCGCTGTCGCGGTTTTCGTACATCGCGAAGAAGAACAGCTTGTCCTTCACCAGCGGGCCGGACGCCCACACATTGGTCTTCGTCAGCGGGCTGGTATCACGACTGGTGCGATCACGCTCGTCGATGGTGCCATCGCGGTGGAAGTGATCCTTCTTTGACGAAGCCCACGCCGACGGCTCCATCGTGACCTCGACGCCGCCCTTGAACTCGTTGCCGCCGGACCGGGTGATGGCATTGATGACGCCGCCGGTGCTGCGTCCGAACTCGGCCGAGTAGCCGCCGGTCTTGACCTGGAACTCCTCGTAGAAGTTGAACGGAACGGTCGAGAAGCCCTGGCGACGGTACGGGTCGGTCACGTTCAGGCCGTTGATGTAGGCCACGTTCTCGGCCACCGACGAACCCCCGAAGGTCAGGCCGCCGAAGGTCGCGCCCGATGCCACCACGCCCGGCGCCAGCAGCGCGACGGCTGCCACGCTCTGGTCCACCGGCATGCGCGAGAGTTCTTCGCGCTTGATGTTGAAGGAGGACTCGGTGGAGTACACGTCCACGCGGTTGACGATCTTCGAACCAGTGACCTGCACCGAGTCCAGGGTCACCGCGCCACCGTCACCGCCCCCCAAGTTGACCGCGGTGGTGCCACCCAGCGACACGCTGACGGCCAGCGGCTCCTTGTCGGTCTCACCGTCACGCTTGACCTGCAGGCTGTAATCGCCCACCGGCAGCTGGCTCAGTCGATAGGAACCATCGGCACCGACGGTCACGGTGCGGGTCAGGCCGGTGGCCTTGTTGACGATGGTGATCTGGTCACCGCTGCTCGCGCGGCCTGCGATCGCGCCGGTGGCGCTCTGCGCCATGACGCTCGGCGCCAGTGCCCCCAGACACGCGCCCAATGCGACGGTCAGCGCCGCCCGCTTCAACATTTTGCTGTTCATCCCCTGCTCTCTCCTGCAGATAGTGAAGTAACGACTCGAACTGCTGTCTATTGCCCTTCCAGCGGCAGCACCTGCGTCTGGAAGTCGTATTGCCACTGGTTGAAATAGAGGTTCCCGCCCTTCCACTCCACTTCACCACGTTGCAGGTCCACGGTCTCCGAGCGGAAGTGCTGCTTGGCCGGCACCAGCGCCCGTGAGTAGTCGTCGTTGAAGGCGATGCGGTAGGCATCGATGCCGCCGAAGTAGAAGTCGCGCTCGGCCGGCACGCTGCTGTCCAGCGCGCCGGTGGTCACGTCCATCGGCACCCAGCCGTACGGAGCCAGGTACACCGCGCCCCAGTCGTGCAGGTTGTTGTAGCCCACCGCGTCATCGGAATAGACCATGCCCGACTGCCAGCGCGCCGGGATGCCGTTCAGGCGTAGCAGCGCCACCAGCAACAGCGTCTGCTGGCCGCAGTCGGCATGGCCGGCGTGCAGCGCGTAGTCGGAGATGTTGCTGATGGTGGAGTATTCGCGCGCCCCACCCCACGGGATCTGGTCCACCGCGTCGAACAGCTTCCGGGCGACGCGGTAGGGGTTGGTCTCGTTGCCCACCACCTTGCGCGAGAACGCACGCAGTGCCGGCGTGAACACCACGTGCGGCGCGCGCTGCGCCAGGAAGGGCGCCAGCGCCGAGTCGGATGGCGTCGGCAGCACCTTGTCCGGGTCGATCACGAAGCGACGCGCGGAGATGGTGACTTCATAGTTGACCGAAAACTCGGTCGGCGTGCCCGCCACCGCGGTGCGCTCCAGGTAGGCGGTGCGCTGCAGGGTGTCTTCGGGCGCGACCTGCGCACCGTCCGGCACGCTGCCCAGCCAGCGGATGTTTTCCTGCTGGCCCGGGATCGCGCGCGGGTACGGGATCCAGGCACGCACGGTCTCGCCGGCGGGCACGGCGTCGGCCTTGACCGTGATCGACTGGGTCACGCGGATGCGGCGCGGACTGACACTGTTGCGGCCGCTGCGGTCGGAGGCCGCGATGACTTCGGCGTGGTGCGGCCCCAGCCGCTCGTACGGCCCCGGTCGCGAGATGCGCTTGTCCGCGGGGCGACGCTGCGAGGCTTCCTCGCTCAGCAGGAACAGGTTGTTCGGGGCACGGTTGAACCAGCGGCGCTGGCCGTCGATGTCCAGGTGCTCGATCAGGCCAGCATCGTCCCAGGCCTTGAACTCGGCCTCGCGCAGGTCGGGGATGGAGCGGCGCACCGCGGCCTTGGCCTGCGCTTCGTCCAGGCTGAAATCCAGCCGCATCCGGCGCATGCGCTCCTGCTGGAAGGCATAGGCCTGGCGCGCCTGCGCATCGGTCCCCGGCGCGGCCAGGGCAGCATCGATCTCGGCCTGCGCACCGGCGAAGTCACCGCGGTCGATCCGTGCTTCCAACGCCGGCAAGGACACCGTCGGTGCCTCGCCGGCCTGCGCCGTGCAGGCGATGCCCAGCCCCAGCAGGGAGACGGCTACCTTGCGGGCGAGAGCGACACGGACAAAGCAGGCAGAATCGACAGTTGAAGCCACGGCAACACATCCAGAGGTGCAGGGTGGTAACGGCTGTTTAACACGCACCCGATAGCCGGTCAATAATTTATTCTTGCTTTCATGGATGAAAGGAATAAATATTCCGAAGCATCTCCAAGGGGAGTTCCAATGAACGTGATCCCGGCACACCTTCCGCGCCGACGCCTCGCCCCGCTATCGCGGGCCCTGCTCCTCGCTGCGGCGCTCTGCGCCGGCCCGGCGTGGGCACTGTCGCCGCCGCAGGCGCCTGCCCCGGCCTACGCGGGCATCCTGGGCCTGGAGGAGAGCTTCCTCGCACCGCAGCATTGGATCGCGCAGTTGCCCGATCCCGACGCGGTGATCCTGGACCGCGCCGGGATCGACGCGCAGAACGCGCGCATGCGCCAGCAGGACAGTTCCATCCACGACCTGCGTGCGTTGCCGGCCAACCTGCCGCGCGCCCTGGTGCTGGAGCAGATCAACGGCATCTCCCGCGCCCCCACCCGCCCCCTGTACGACGTGCAGGGCAAGCCGGTGGGCGCGGCCCAGCTCAAGGCCATCACCGACAACCTCGCGCTGGAGCGCGTGCCGGCCAGCCGCCCGATCCAGTACGGCCTGGTGGTCCACCGCGCCGCGTTGCGGGCCTTCCCCACCGAACTGCGCGTGTTCAGCAGCCAGGGCGACACCGACATCGATCGCTTCCAGGAGTCGGCGCTGTTCCCCGGCGACGCCGTGGCGGTGCTGCACGAGAGCGCCGATGGCAAGTGGGTGTTCGTCAGCAGCGAGCGCTACGCCGCCTGGATGGAGAAGCGCTTCGTCGGCATCGGCGACGCCGCGCAGGTGTTCGGCTACGGCAGCACCGGCCCGTACCGGGTCATCACCGGCGCCACCGCACGCACCGTGCACACGCCGGAGGAGCCGCGCGTGTCCGACCTGCAGCTGGAGATGGGCGTACGCGTGCCGGTGCTGTCCGACTGGCCGGCGATGACCCCGGTCAACGGCCAGCAGGGCCATGGCAGCCATGTCATCCAGCTGCCGGTCCGCAACGCCGACGGCAGCCTGGCCCTGGTGCCGGCCCTGTTGCCGCGCTCCCAGGACACCGCCGCGGACTACCTGCCACTGACCCCGCGCAACCTCATCACCCAGGCCTTCAAGTTCCTCGGCGAACGCTATGGCTGGGGCCATTCCTACGACACCCGCGACTGCAGCGGCTTCGTCTCGGAGATCTACCGCAGCTTCGGCGTGCTGTTGCCGCGCAACACCAGCGCCCAGGCGGTCAGCCCCGCGCTGGACCGCACCGCCTTCAGCGAGGCCGACGGCAAGGCCCGGCGTGACGCGGCCGTCGCCAACCTGCAGGTCGGCGACCTGGTCTACATCCCGGGCCACGTGATGATGGCCATCGGCCAGTCCAACGGCATGACCTGGGTGATCCACGACACCTCCGGCGGCAGCTGGTTCGACGCCAGCGGCAAGCGCGTGCACGCCAGCCTCAACGGCGTGTCGGTAACGCCCCTGGACCCGATGATGGCCAGCGACACCGCCCGCTACATCGACCGCATGACCAACATCCAGCGCATCGGCCCGCACACCACCAAATGAAGATCACCGACATCGAACTGGGCATGCTGCGCGTGCCCCTGAAGACCCCGTTCAAGACCGCGCTGCGCACCGTGGAAACCATGGAGGACGTGGTGGTGCTGGTCCGCACCGACAGCGGCCACACCGGCTATGGCGAGGCCCCGCCCACGGCGGTGATCACCGGTGACACGCACGGCTCGATCATCGAGGCCATCAACACCTTCATCAAGCCGCGCCTGATCGGCGAGGACATCAGCAACCTCAACCGCATCTGCGGCCTCATCCAGTCCTCGTTGGAGCGCAACACCAGCGCCAAGGCGGCGGTGGAAATCGCCGTGTACGACCTGTGGGCGCAGCTGCACGGCGCCCCGCTGTACCAGATGCTGGGTGGCGGCGACCCGGTGATCACCACCGACATCACCATCAGCGTGGACTACATCGACAAGATGGTGGCCGACTCGCTGTCGGCGGTCGAGCGCGGCTTCGAGTCGCTGAAGATCAAGGTGGGCAAGGACATCGGCCTGGACATCGAGCGGGTCAAGGCGATCCACGCCGCGGTCGAGGGCCGCGCCCTGCTGCGCCTGGACGCCAACCAGGGCTGGACCGCCAAGCAGGCGGTCTACGCGATGAGCGCGCTGGAGAACGCCGGCGTGGTGCTGGAACTGCTGGAACAGCCGGTCAAGGCCGCCGACATCGCCGGCATGAAGTACGTGACCGAGCGGGTGAACACCCCGGTGATGGCCGACGAAAGCGTGTTCAGCCCGCACCAGGTGTTCGACCTGATCCAGCAGGGCGCGGCGGACATCATCAACATCAAGCTGATGAAGACCGGCGGCATCTCCAACGCGATCAAGATCGCCGACATCGCCTCGCTGTACGGCGTGCCGTGCATGATCGGCTGCATGCTGGAGTCGAGCATCAGCGTGGCCGCCGCGGTGCACCTGGCGGTGGCCAAGTCCGGCGCGATCACCAAGGTCGACCTGGACGGCCCCTCGCTGAGCCAGTTCAATCCGGTCGAAGGCGGGGTGATCTTCAACGAGTCGGAGATCACCATCACCGACGCCCCCGGCCTGGGCATCCTCCAGGTGCGCGGCCTGGAGATGATCAAGCCGTGATGCACGCGGCGACGGCAACCGCTGCTGCAGCCGTTGCCGCCGACGCACGAATTGCCGTTGCTGTTGCTTATGCCCCCTCCCTTGCGCAACGCGCAGGGGAGGGCTGGGGAGGGGTAGCTCCGGCTCTGCCCTTGCCGTCCCGTAAAGCGAGCCGAGCACCGCAGCCCACCGAGGGAACAAGGCACGGGGGTTGGAGCGCAGCGCCTCCCGGCGATGCTTTCTTCTGGAGCCCCCCTCCCCAACCCTCCCCCGCACCGCGTGCGACGGAGGGGCACACGCAAATGCAACCACCACACTGCGTGCGAACGAGGGAGCACAGGCACGTACCCGACCCTCTCCAAAGCGACCGTCCATCCCGTAAAGTCACCCACGAACTCCCGGCACACCGCCCATGGCCCCACTGCTGAAAATCCGCGCCGAACGCGAACAGATGTCGGCCATTGAACGTCGCATCGCCGACTTCATCCTCGACAACGCCCACCTGCTGCGCGACTACTCCTCCCAGCAGCTGGCCAATGCCCTGGGCATCAGCCAATCCAGCGTCGTCAAGTTCAGCCAGAAGCTGGGCTTCAAGGGCTATCCCGACCTGAAGTACTCGGTCGGCTCGGCCGTCGCGCTGGCCGGCAACGGCGACGCCACCGACTGGCCGCCGGAAGAACAGCCCGGCGGCTACCTGCTGGCCGCCGACACGCTGCGCCGCGCCAAGTCCGCCGCCGAGGAAGAAACCATGGCGGCCAACCCGCAGGCCGACGTCGAGGCCGTCATCGCGCTGGTCGACAACGCGCCCAAGGTCTTCATCTACGGCCTCGGCGACGACGGCCTGTACGCCCGCGAATTCGCCATGCGGTTGTCGCTGCTGGGCATCCTCACCGTCCAGCACGCCGACCCCATCCTGATGACCGCCAACCTCTCCGCCGCGCGCCCCGGCGACGTGCTGCTGGTGTTCTCCGAGTTCGGCAAGCTGCCGCAGCTGTGGCAGCTCTCGCGCCAGTTCCAGGAGGTCGGCGGCAAGGTCGTGTCGATCACCCGCCACACCGCCAATCCGCTGCGCGCACACGCCGATGCCGCGCTCGCCATCTGCGCGCATGACCGGCAACCGCAGATCGCGCAACTGCTGTACCGTTGCTCGCTGCAGTACCTGCTGGACTTCGTGTTCGTGCTGTTGTGCCAGTCCAATCCGGACCGGCAGCGACAACTGGCATTGAACCAGGAACGCATCCAGCACCTGATCGACAACTGACAGCCGGAGCCGCCGCCATGCCATCCCTGTTTCCCTCCCTCGCCCGGCAGGTGCTGTCACCGCTGTTGTGCCTGTTCGCGCTGGCGGCCCCGCTCGCCTCGGCCCATTCGCTGCCTGCGCCGGTGCACGCCGCGCGCCAGTTGATCGTGGTCACCACGCCCAGCTGGGACACCCCGTCGGGCCACCTGCAGGCCTTCGAGCGCACCGAACACGGTTGGCAGGCACATGCCGGCGGCTTCGACGTGGCCCTGGGCCGCAACGGCAGCGCCTGGGGCATCGGCCTGCATCCGGCCCCGTCCGATGGCCCGCACAAGCGCGAGGGCGACGGCCGCAGCCCCGCCGGCATCTTCGCCATCGGCCCGGCCTTCGGCTATGCCGAACACATCCACAGCGCCCTGCCCTACCTGCCGATGCAGGCCAGCAGCTACTGCATGGATGTACCGGCCTCGCCGCTGTACAACCGCATCGTCGATGCCGCCCAGGTCGGTGCCGACGCGGTCAAGGGCTCGACCGAGGCCATGCGCCTGGACCTGCACAACGACGGCGACCGCCGTTACCGCGAAGGCTTCGTCATCGAACACAACCCCGGCAACGTGCCGGGCCAGGGCAGCTGCATCTTCGCCCACCTGTGGCGCGCACCCGGCGAAGCCACCGCTGGCTGCACCGCGATGGAGCCGCAGCAGATGAGTGACCTGCTGGCCTGGCTCAGCCCCGCCGCCCAGCCCGTGTTCGTACTGCTGCCCCAGGCCGAGTACGAACGCCTGCGCCGTGACTGGGGACTGCCCTCCCTGGCGGAGGCCGCGCCTTGAGCACGCCTGCACGCCGCTTCACCGTCTCCGCGCCGGTCAAGGTGCTGATCGCGCTGGCCATCGCCGCCATCGTCGGCCTGTCGCTGGCCCGGTACGATCCGGCGCTGGCGCTGAAGGTGGCCGATGTCGCCCGCCCGATCGGCCGGCTATGGCTCAACGCGCTGCAGATGACCGTGGTGCCGCTGGTCACCGCGCTGGTCATCGTCGGCGTCAACACCGCCAGCAATGCCGCCGCCTCGGGTCGTACCGCGCGCAACGCGATCATCGTGTTCCTGATCCTGCTGGTCGGCTCGGCCGCGTTCTCGGCCCTGGTCACCCCCGCACTGCTCGACCTGGTGCCGCGTGATGCCGAAACCATCCGGACCTTCCGCGAGGCGCTGCGCTCGCCGGCCACTGCCGCCACGCCGCCATCGGCGGCGCAGTGGATCAGCGGGCTGATCCCGAGCAACGCGTTGGCCGCGGCCGCATCGGCCTCGATGCTGCCGCTGGTGGTGTTCGCCATGTTCTTCGGCTTCGCCCTGAGCCGGCAGGAAGCCGGGCGCCGCGAGCGGCTGCTCGACCTCATCCGCACCGTCTCCGACACCATGATCAGCATCGTGCGCTGGGTGCTGTGGGCCGCGCCGGTGGGCGTGTTCGCGCTGGTGCTGGTGGTCTGCGCCGAGGTCGGCATGAGCGTGCTGGGCGTGATCGGCTACTACATCGTGCTGATGTGCGTGATCTACATCCTGATCACCCTGCTGCTGTACGTGGTCGCACGCTTCGCCGCCGGCGAACCACTGCGCCGCTTCGCCGCCGCGCTGGTGCCGGTGCAGGTGATCGCCGGCAGCACGCAGTCCTCGCTGGCCTCGTTGCCGGCGATGATCGACAGCGCGCGCAACCGGCTGGGCTACCCGCCGGCGCTGACCGCGCTGGTGCTGCCGATGGCGGTGTCGCTGTTCCGCATCACCAGCCCGGCGCAGTACATCGCCGTGGCCAGTTTCATTGCCTGGCTGTATGGCTTCGAGATCCACGCCTCGCAGTACGCGGTGGCGGTGCTGCTGGCGGCCGTCATCAGCATGGGCTCGACCGGCCTGCCCGGCCAGGCCAACTTCATGACCAACAACCTGCCGATCACCCAGAGCATGGGGCTGCCGGTGGAACCGCTGGGCGTGCTGCTGGCGGTGGACACCATCCCCGACGTGTTCTGCACCATCGGCAATGCCACCGGCGGGGTCACCGCCACCGGCATCGTGGCCCGCCATACCGCGTCCCACCCGGAACCGGGACCGGAACCCACCGAACCGGGCTGAGCCTGGCCGGAGGGGGTGAAATGACGAAGGGCGGGTGCATGGCACCCGCCCTTCGTCGTTGCGCTGTACCGCGCGGGCTCAGTCCTGCGGCGGCAGCGGCGGTGCGCCGTACAGCGCGTCGGCCGCCATCGTGTCGCGGGTGTTCTTCTGCACGGCCACCGCGCCAAACAGCGACAGCGCGTAGGACATGCCATAGAACCCCTTCTCGCTCAGCAACAGGGTCGCGTTCCACAGCCCGACCACCAGCAGCAGCAAGGCCGACAACAGGGCGAACCAGCACAGGCTGTAGTACAGCGCACTCACTGGGATTCCCTCCACGCGGTCGCGCACGCTCTTCTGCAGGGACACCGCGGCGAACAGGCCGAACAGCAGCAACGACAGGTAGTAGCCCTTCTCGTTGAGCATCATCTCCGCGTTGAACAGGCCCACCAGATAAGCGACCGCGCCGAGCATCAACGCCGTCCACGATGCGGCGATGAAGGCTGCCGAGGGTCGTTGCACCTGAGGTTTCATCAGCCAAACTCCTTGTAGGGACACACCGCCCGGTCTTGGACGTGAGCCGCTACGTTATGCGATCCATCGCCACCTTCCCAGAGGCCCGGGCCCGGAAGACCCCGACGGGCATGGTGTAATGGCGCGGTTGGACAGACGTTTCCCCTCATTGGAGAACCCCATGCCCCGTCCCCTCCTGCTCAGCCTCGCACTGGCGATCACCCCGGCGCTGTTCAGCACCGCCTGCGCCGCCGACCCCGCCGATCCGGCCGCCGAAGCGGCCATCAAGCCCGCGCAATGGCCCTTCGCCGCCACCGAGGTCGCCCGCTTCAACGAGCCGTGGGCGATGACCTTCCTGCCCGATGGCAGCCTGCTGGTCACCGAAAAGGCCGGCAAGCTGCTGCACGTCGACCCGGCCAGCGGCAAGCGGAACGAGATCAGCGGCGTACCGACCGTGGCCTATGGCGGCCAGGGCGGCTTCGGTGACGTGCTGACCCATCCGCAGTTCGCCAGCAATGGCTGGGTCTACTACAGCTATGCCGAGGACGGCCAGGATGACACCCGGGGGGCCGCGGTGGCGCGCGCCCGGCTGGTGCTGGCCGCCGACGGCAGCGGCCAGCTCAGCGACGCCCAGGTGATCTGGCGGCAGACCCCCAAGGTCAGCGGCCGCGGCCATTACGGCCACCGCCTGGCCTTCGGCCCGGACGGCAAGCTGTGGATCAGCTCCAGCGAGCGGCAGAAGTTCGACCCCGCCCAGGACATGAAAACCAACCTGGGCAAGATCATCCGCCTCAACGACGATGGCAGCGTTCCGGCCGACAACCCGTTCGTGGCGCAGGGTGCGCCGGCCGACCAGGTGTGGTCGCTGGGCCATCGCAGCGTGCTGGGCATCGCCTTCGACGGCAACGGCAAGCTGTGGGAGCACGAGATGGGCCCCAAGGGCGGCGACGAGCTGAACCTGATCCAGCGCGGCGGCAACTACGGCTACCCCATCGTCTCCAACGGCGACCACTACGACGGCCGGCCGATCCCCGACCACGACACCCGCCCGGACTTCATCGCGCCGGTGGTGACCTGGCGCCAGGTGATCTCGCCCGCCGGCTTCGTCATCTACAACGGCGCGCTGTTCCCGCAGTGGAAGGGCAGCGGCTTCATCGGCGGGCTGTCCTCGCAATCACTGGTGCGCGTGGCCTTCGACGGCGACACGGCCCACGAAGCGGAACGCTTCGACATGGGCAAGCGCATCCGCGAAGTGGAGCAAGGCCCGGACGGTGCACTGTGGTTGCTGGAAGACGGCAACAACGCCCGCCTGCTCAAGCTGACCCCGAAGGCCGGCTGATCGCGGCCGTTGCATCCGGCGACAAGGACCTGTTGCGATGTTGCTGCGTTACCTGCCCGCCATCGTGATCGGCGCGGTGGTGGCGGTCCTCACCGCCACCGCCTCGACGCTGATCCTGCTCGATCACCCCGCCGCGCTGCTGGTCGTCCTCTACGCGCCGCTGCTCGGCATCGTGTTGTTGCCGGCGCTGCTGCTGGCATGGCTCTACGCGCTGGTCCGCGACCGCGGCAGGACACCCTGGGTGGCGCATCTGGCGATGCTGGGCCCGGCCGTGCTGGCGGCGCTGATCGTGCCCGCGGGACAGAGCCTGCGCAGGCAACATGACGGCCTGTTCGGAGCCCCTCCGGTTTCCGAAGTCCACGTGAACCTGACCGGCCAGACACTGTGGCTGGACGACAGCGTCAGCACCGGCTTCACCAGCACGCCGGGCATCGGCCATGTCATGCCGGTCCCGGCCCTGCCGGTCGGGCAGACCACGCAGGTCACCCGCTGGCCGCCGGTGCGGCGCGCCGACGGCCGTGCGTTCCCCTATGCCGGGCACGCGCTGAAGCCGAGCCGCCTGCAGATCGGCCGGGCCCTGGGCGATGGGCGGCCCTCGCCCGATGTCGTGCCGCTGCGGCGGCCATCGGCCGCCTTGCCGCGCGACCTGCCGGCGCGTGACCTCCGCCACGTCTACTACCACTACCCGGACCATGTGGACGTGGTCCTCACGCCGATACGATCACCGCTACTGGTACGCACCCCCGCCCGCCGTGCGCCCGCGGGCTTGACCCTGGTTTCGGTGGCCGATTCCAGCACGGTGCCGATCGTTCGGCTGGAGCTCAACGGGCAGAACGTCGACCTGCTCCACGCGGATCTCGCGCAGGCCACCTGCCCCAACCGGCGCGAGCCACAGGCGCCGGTCGTGCTCGGCACCGACACCCCGCTCACGGTCCGCTGGCAGCGCGCCGACGCCCCGCAGCATTGGCACGAAGCGCAGCTCGCCTACCCCGCGTTGCCATTGCCCAGTGGCCTGGCGAAGCAGGCCTATACCGCGCAGCTGATGCTGTATTTCAGCGACGCGCTGCCACCGGCCGTGCAGCGCTTCCAGGAGGTCCCCACCGGCGACATCCGGCTGAGCCTGGCCACCAGCCCCGCACCGGCGGCATATGCAACGGTCTCGGCCTGCGCGGACGTGGCCAGCGGCTACGACCTGCAGGTGGTGACGCCGCTGTGACCCGCGCTCAGCGCAGGCGCAGGCGAAGGCCGATCGCCTGCACCAGCCCATAGCAGAGCAGCGCGGCGACCAGGCTCATCGTCAGCGGGCTGGCATTGCTGCCGCCCTGCATCGCCCCGGCGCTGAACGCGCCGCTGTACCAGCGCCACGCCAGCCGCCCGACCAGCACCAGCGACAGCACGCCACCGATCCACGGATTGGGGATGTACCCGGCATGGCCGTCGCGTGTGCTGATCCGGGTGTGCTTCAGCGCGAACAGCCCCAGCGCCACGCCGGCCACCGCGCCGCCGAGCATTCCCCAGGCCACGTGCGGCAGGAACAGCGCCGCCCAGCCGAGCAGCAGCACCAGCACCGACAGCAGCACGATGCGCGCGACGTTGCGGTGCGGACGCCACGGCTGCCAACCGAAGTGCCGGCGGATGCGCCGGTAGTACAACAGGCCGAAACCGGCGGTCATCAACCAGGGCATGTAGACGGGCAGCGCGGCCATTCGTGTCTCTCCGGGGAATGGCGCGAGCATCGCATGCCGGCCCGCCGCCGGCAGGTGTCATCTGTCACCCACGTCGCAGGAGCGCCCTTGGGCGCTCCTGCCGGACGATCACGGCGCCAGCAGCTCGAAGCTGGCCGCCTCGCCGCTGGCCGACGACGCACATACCCACACGTCGAACAGGCCCGGCTCGGCGCCGAACTCGCCGTCCACGCCAGTGAAGGCCAACTGCTCGCGGACCAGCCGGAACGTCACCTGCTGCGACTGCCCCGGTGCCAACGCGACCTTGCGGAAGTCCTTCAGCTCGCGGACCGGCCGCACCCGGCTGGCGACGCGGTCGTGCACGTACAACTGCACCACTTCCTCGCCGGCAACCTCGCCGGTATTGGTCACCGTCGCGCTGACCTCCAGCGTGCCGTCCCAATCCATCTGCGCGGTGCTCAACCGCACCGCATCGTAAGCGAACGTGGTGTAGCCGATGCCATGGCCGAACGCGTACAGCGGCGCATTCGGAATCTCGCGCCAGCGGGCCTTGAACTCGGACATCGTCGGCAGCTCCGGGCGCCCGGTGCGCGGGTGGTTGTAGAAGTACGGCTGCTGCCCGGAAGCGAGCGGGAAGCTCACCGGCAACCGCGCCGACGGGCTGTAGTCGCCGAACAACACGTCGGCCACCGCATGGCCGGTCTGCGTGCCAAGGAACCAGGTCACCGCGATGGCCTGCGCATCACGCACCGCGCCGTGCAGCGCCAGCGCGCGGCCGTTGCGCAACAGCACCACCAACGGCGTGCCGGTGGCCGCCACCGCATCGGCCAGCGCCTGCTGTGCGGGCGGCAAGGTGATTTCCACGCGCGACTGCGCCTCGCCGGTGTAACGCTGCGGCTCGCCCAGCGCCAGCACCACCACCTCGGCGCGCCGCGCAGCAGCCACCGCCGCGGCGATGCCGCCGTCCAGCGGCGCCTCCAACGCACAACCGGGCACGACCTCCACGCTTGCCGCGTCTCCCAGCGCCGCACGCACGCCATCCTCCAGCGTCACGTAGCGCGACTTGTCGCCGAACAACGTCCAGCAACCTTCGATGTTGTCGCGGTCCTGCACGAACGGGCCGATCAGCGCGATCTTCTGCCCCTGCTTCTTCAGCGGCAGCACCGCGTTCTCGTTCTTCAGCAGCACGATCGAGCGGCGCGCGGCATCGCGCGACAGCGCATCGTGCGCAGCGATATGCGATTGATCGGCCTCGCGCGCGGCATCCAGCGAACGGTACGGGTCATCGAACAGGCCGATGGCGTCCTTCAACCGCAGGATGCGGCGCACCGATTCATCCAGCACCGACATCGGCACCTCGCCCGCCTCGACCAGCCCGGCCAGGTGGCGGTCGTAGAAGCCGCTCTGCATGCTCAGGTCCAACCCGGCCAGGAAGGCCTTGCGGGTGGCGTCCACCTCGTCGGCGGCGTAACCGTGCGCGATCAATTCCATGTCGGCGGTGTAGTCCGACACCACCACGCCATCGAACTTCCATTCGTGGCGCAGCAACTCGGTCAGCAGCGCACGGTTGGCGCTGGCCGGCACGCCGTTGATGTCGTTGAAGGCGCTCATCAGCGACAACGCGCCGGCTTCCAGCGCGGCCTTGAACGGCGGCAGGTGGATGTCGCGCAGGCTCTGCGGCGAGATGTCCACCTGGGCGTATTCCATGCCCGCGGCGACCGCGCCGTAGGCCGCGAAATGCTTGGGCGTGGCCAGCAAGGCATCGGCAGCGGTCAGGTCCTCGCTCTGGAAGCCACGCACGCGGGCGGCGGCGAACGCACAGCCCAGCACCACGTCCTCGCCTGCGCCCTCGGCGCCACGGCCCCAGCGCTGGTCCCGGGCGATGTCCACCGCCGGCGCGTAGGTCCAATGGATGCCGGCCGCGGTGGCCTCCACCGCGGTGGCGCGGGCGGTGCGCTGGGCCAGGTCCGGCTCGAAGCTGGCGGCTTCGCCCAACGGGATCGGGAACACCGTGCGCATGCCATGGATCACGTCGGCGGCCAGGATCACCGGAATGCCGAGCCGGCTCTCCTCCACCGCCACCTTCTGGATCTGGCGGCCCTGCTCGGCGCCGACGCCGTTGAACAGCGACCCCACCCGTCCCGCACGGACCTGCTCCAGCACCTGCTCGGCATTGCGGACGTTGGCCTCGGGATTGATGTCCGGAACGAAGGGCCGGACCATGTCGGCGAATACGCTCAACTGGCCGACCTTCTCTTCCAGGGTCATGCGGGCGATCAGGGACTCGATGCGGTCGTGGGCCACCGGCAATCCTTCTTCATGTAAACGTTTGCAGTGTGCGGATTCTAGCGCCACCGCCGTGAATCACGGCGCGCGCGATCACAGCCCCGCACGGTGGGCGCCGGGCCGGTAGCGTCCGGCGCAGCACGGCCCCGCCCGACCGGCGTCCCGTCCCAGGGGAAGCGCCGGGCCACGCGCGGCAGGCGCCTTCCCGGCAATCCCCGCCGGTGTCCTACACGCCTGCGTCCTGGCGCTCGCGCACCGCCATCAGCATCGCGTCGCTGGACTCCTGGAACACTCGCAGCCCGAACTCCGGCAGGATCGCCAGCAGGTGGTCGAACACGTCGGACTGGGTGCGCTCATACTGTGCCCACGCCGTCGGCGCGAAGCAGTAGATCTCCAGCGGCAGGCCCTGCGGGGTGGGCGCCATCTGCCGCACCAGCAGGGTCATGTTCTGCTTGATGTCCGGATGGCTGCGCAGGTAACGCTCCACGTAGACGCGGAAGGTTCCCAGGTTGGTCATGCGCCGCGCGTTGACCGGCTCCGGGTGGGCCTGCGCCACCTGCGCGTTCCACTGGCCCAGCTCTTCCTGCTTGGCCGCGAAGTAGTCGTCCAGCAGGCCGAACTGGCCCAGCCGCTCCAGCGCGGTGGCATCGAGGAAGCGCACGCTGTGCTGGTCCAGGTAGATCGAGCGCTTGATCCGCCGCCCGCCCGACTCCTGCATGCCGCGCCAGTTGCGGAACGACTCGGTCACCAGCTTCTTGGTCGGGATGGTGGTGATGGTGTTGTCGAAGTTGCGCACCGTCACCGTGTGCAGGGCGATGTCGGTGACGTCGCCATCGGCGTTCTGGCTGGGCATCTCGATCCAGTCGCCGATGCGCACGCGGCCATCGCCGCTGATCTGCACGCTGGCCACCAGCGACAGGATGGTATCCTGGAAGATCAGCATCAGCACCGCGGTCGCCGCGCCCAGGCCGGTGACCACGTGCAGCAGCTTGACCCCGGCCAGGGTCGCCACGATCGACAGGCCGGCGAGCACGAACACCACGATCTTGGCCACCTGCAGGTAGCCCTTGATCGGCTTGTTGCGCGCGTCCGGGCGACGCTCGTAGAAATCATTGAACACGTCCAGCGCATGCGCCACGGCCAGGGCGATGGTCAGCACGGTCCAGGCATGGCACAGCGCCTTCAGCCCGGCCACCAGCTCCGGCGGCAGTTCCGGCACGATCGACAGGCCGGCGGCGATCACCACCGACGGCACGATGTTGGCCAGCCGTGCGATCACGCGCAGCGGCTGCTTGGCGTTCTTCTCCGGGCCGGAGAAACGCTCGATCGCCTTGCGCAGGCCGCTGAGCAGGATGCGCTTGGTGACGAAGTTGGCCAGCCAGGCCACCAGCAGCAACGCCACCAGCACCACCGCCGGGTACGCCAGCGGATAAGGCGCCAGCGTGCTTTCCAGTTGGTCCAGCCAACGGATTCCCATTACCGCCATCGGTTCTTGCTCCTCTTTGTTGCAGGGTCCTGGCCGCGACGGGGCGCGCGCGCCCGATGGGCGGCCCGGGCAGGCCGTCCGGCAGCTTCAGGACAGGGGGTTACCCGGCAGCGCGCGAGCGCTCGATGATCACGCCCACCGCGCGCGCGCCGCGCACCGCGCCGGGCTTGCTCAGCTTCAGGCGCAGCCACTGCACCTCGAACTCGTCCAGCACGATCTGCGCGCAGCGCTCGGCCAGCGTCTCCACCAGGCCGAAGTCCGAGCCACGCACGAACTCCATCAAGCGCTTGCTCACCGCCTTGTAGTTCAGCGTGTCGACGATGTCGTCGCTCGCCGCGGGCTTGCGGTTGTCAAAGCCCATTTCCAGATCGAACACCAACGTCTGGCGGATGCGCCGCTCCCAGTCGTAGATGCCGATCAGGGCGTCGATCTCGAGCCCTTCGATGAATACTTTGTCCATTGAACACAGGGAACAGGGATTGGGGAACGCGCAATGGTACGTGCCGGGGCGTTAAGCAGGGGCGTTTGGCTGAACGGCGCCCGCGGCGATCCCGCGTGCAATCGCGCGGAGTGGTGCCCCCGCAACCGCGATCAATCCGGCGATGCAGCCGCGACCCCGCGCGCCGTTCCTGCCCTATTCGTCCACCAGCGGCGGCAGCGTCGCCATGTCCCAACGCGGGGTGACCTTCACTTCCGGCGGGCTGTGCTGGCCGGCCTTCAGGCGCAGCGCACCGGCGAAGGCGATCATCGCGCCGTTGTCGGTGCACAGCGCCGGGCGCGGGAAACACACCCGGCCACCGCGCCGCTGCGCGGCCTCATGCAGCTTGGCGCGCAGGCGCTTGTTCGCGCCCACGCCGCCGGCCACCACCAGTACGTCGCAACCGGCCGCATCCAGCGCGCGCTCGCACTTGATGGCCAGCGTGTCGACCACCGCGTCCTCGAAACCGCGCGCGATGTCGGCGCGGGTCTGCTCGCTCTGGTCACTGTCGCGCCAGGCCAGCAACACCTGGGTCTTCAGGCCGGAGAAACTGAAGTCCAACCCCGGCCGGTCGGTCATCGGGCGGGCGAACCTGTAGCGTCCCGGCGTGCCGATCTCGGCCAGCCTGGCCAGTTGCGGGCCACCCGGATACGGCAGCCCCATCAACTTGGCGGTCTTGTCGAAGGCCTCGCCGGCGGCGTCGTCCAGGGTCTCGCCCAGCAGCCGGTACTTGCCGATGGCATCGACCGCGATCAGCTGGGTGTGGCCGCCGGACACCAACAGCGCCACGAACGGCGGCTCCGGCGGGTCGTCCTCCATCAGCGGCGCCAGCAGGTGGCCTTCCATGTGATGCACGGCAATGGCCGGCACATCCAGGCCCCAGGCCAGCGACCGTGCCACCCCGGCGCCGACCAGCAATGCCCCGACCAGACCCGGGCCGGCGGTATAGGCCACCCCGTCGATATCGGAGATGGCGATGCCGGCCTCGTCCAGCGTCTGCCGGATCAACGGCAGGGTCTTGCGCACGTGGTCGCGGCTGGCCAGCTCCGGCACCACACCACCATATTCGGCGTGCAGCGCGATCTGGCTGTAGACCGCGTGGGCGCGCAGCGCGGCGGCGCCGGACAGGTCAGTGTCATAGACGGCAACGCCCGTCTCATCGCAGGATGATTCAATGCCGAGGACTTTCATGGGCGTATTGTGAACCTCCCCAGCCTCGGGGCAAACCCCGGGGGACTTGCGCACCCGCTCAAAGCGACTATAATGCGCGGCTCACCGGGCGTGACCCGGTTTCATTGTGTCCCGGAGATTCCATGCCCAGCGTCAAAGTCCGCGAGAACGAGCCCTTCGAGTTTGCTCTTCGCCGCTTCAAGCGCACTTGCGAAAAGGCCGGCGTGCTGGCCGAGACCCGCAAGCGCGAGTTCTACGAAAAGCCGACCCAGGAACGCAAGCGCAAGGCCGCTGCTGCCGTCAAGCGCCAGCTGCGTCGTTCCTCGCGTGACGTGACCAAGCGTCAGCGCCTGTACTGATCGGACGCGACTCCTGAACGGGGGGCTTTGGCCTTCCGTACTGGGGTAAGAGCCGGCACGCGCAAGCGTAGCCGGCTTTTTGCGTTCCCGGCCCCCGTGTTTCCAAACCGTATTCCGATCCCGAAAGAGGTGATCCATGAGCCTGAAGCAACAGCTGACCGATGACATGAAGGCCGCCATGAAGGGCGGCGACAAGCACTCGCTGGGCGTGATCCGCCTGATCAACGCGGCCATCAAGCAGCGTGAAGTGGACGAGCGCATCGAACTGGACGATACCGCCGTGATCGCCGTGCTGGACAAGATGGTCAAGCAGCGCAAGGACTCGGTGACCCAGTACGAAGCGGCCAACCGTGAAGACCTGGCCTCGATCGAACGCGAGGAGATCGTGGTGATCGAGCGCTACCTGCCGGCCAAGATGGACGAAGCCGCCATCAGTGCCGCCATCGCGGCGGCCATCGCCGAAACCGGCGCGGCCAGCGCCGCCGACATGGGCAAGCTGATGGGCGTGCTCAAGCCCAAGCTGGCCGGACAGGCCGACATGGGCCTGGTGTCCAAGCTGGTCAAGCAGGCACTGGCCGGCTGATCCCCCAAGGCCCGCGGCAACGCGGGCCTTGTCCGTCCGAGCGGCCTCGGCCGCGAAGCCGACCGACTGCGTGCATCCCGCACCCCGACGCACCACCGGCTTCGCGCCGGAAGGTGCTCCCGCGGCCACTTGGTGCTTCACCCTCTTTTTTCATCACATCGCTTAACGTGCATGGCCTGCCGTGCCGTGCGACCGCAATGCCCTACCTGTCCCCCGACAAGCTGAAGCAGCGCCTGGATCAGTTGCAGCAGAGCCTGCCCGGCGCCCTGGTGCGCCGCTTCGCCGAAGCCGACGTGATGACCCAGGCCGCGTCACTGGCCTTCTATACCCTGCTCTCGCTGGCACCGCTGCTGGTGCTGCTGCTGTGGCTGACCGCTTCGTTGTACCCGCCCGCACAGCAGGCGTTGGTCGACCAGATCGCCTCCCTCGCCGGCCGCAGCGTGGCTGAGGTCGCGCAGACGGTGATCAACAACGCCACCTCGCGCCCCGACCTGGGCTCGTTGGCCGGGCTGTGGAGCGTGGCCCTGCTGTTCATCGGCGCGACCGTGGTGTTCGCCCAGCTGCAGGGGGCGCTGAACCTGATCTTCCGCACCGACATCCGCCGCTTCGAGGGCGTGCTGGGCTGGCTGAAGAAGCGCGTGTTCTCGGCCGGCGTGGTGCTGGCGCTGGGCTTCCTGCTGATCGTCTCGATGGTGGCCACCACCGCGTTGCAGGTGGTGTTCTCGCACCTGCCCTCGGCCCTGCCCGCCGTGGGCTACATCACCACGCTGGTGATGTATGCGCTGGGCTTTGCCTTCCTCTACCACTACCTGCCCGACCGGCCGGTGGAATGGCGCCAGGCCTTCATCGGCGGCGCCATCACCGCCATTCTTTTCACCCTGGGCCGCTACGGCATCGGCCTGTACATCGCCAATGCCGCCCCGGGCAGTGCCTATGGCTCGATGGGGACGCTGGTGATCATGCTGGTGTGGATCTACTACGCCAGCGTGGTGTTCTTCGGCGGTGCACTGATCACCGCGGTGATCGATGAGCGGGCACGGCGCGCGCCGCCAGATACGCCTGCAGAGACGGACTGAAGCAGCGGCCGTTGCTCTGTCCTTCGGCCTCGCCAACGGTAAGAGCTGAAGTCCGCGCCCCATCCGCCTGCCCGCCACCAGGGCAACCCCTCCCCAACGCTCCCGGCGGCCAAGCCCGACGCAGGCGAGTACACTTCTCCTCCATCCCTGTTGTGTGCCCCGCCCTCCGGCGGCGCTGTTCATTGCCGCATGGCCCGACTTCCCGACGCGTTCATCGACGACCTGCTTGCCCGCACCGACATCGTCGAGGTGATCAACACGCGCGTCCCGCTCAAGCGCAAGGGCAAGGAATACGAAGCGCGCTGCCCGTTCCACGACGAGCGCTCGCCCAGCTTCTACGTCTCGCCGACCAAGCAGTTCTACCACTGCTTCGGCTGCGGCGCGCACGGCACCGCGATCAGCTTCCTGATGAACTACGACCGCCTCGAGTTCCTCGACGCGGTCGACGAGCTGGCCAAGCGCGTCGGCATGGAAGTGCCGCGCGAGAACAACCCGCGCAGCCAGCAGCAACAGGACGACAGCCGCGACCAGTACTCCGCGCTGGATGCGGCCAGCCGCTTCTTCCAGAAGCAGCTGGAAGGCAACGACAAGGCGCGTGCCTACCTGGACAGCCGTGGCGTCGATGCCGACACCCGCGCGCGCTTTTCCATCGGCTACGCGCCGGACGGCTACAGCGCGCTGAAGGATGCGCTGGGCAAGGACGAGCGACGCATGAAGCTGCTCGACCGCGTGGGCCTGTTCTCCAAGAACGACCGCGGCCACGTCTACGACAAGTTCCGCGACCGGGTGATGTTCCCGATCTTCGACCGCCGCGGCCGGGTGATCGCCTTCGGCGGCCGCGTCATGCAGAAGGACGACGGCCCCAAGTACCTCAACTCGCCGGAAACCGCGCTGTTCCACAAGGGCCGCGAACTGTACGGGCTGTGGCAGGTGCGCCAGGCCAACCAGAAGATCGAGCGCCTGATCGTGGTCGAGGGCTACATGGACGTGGTCAGCCTGTTCCAGTTCGGCGTCACCCAGGCGGTGGCGACGCTGGGCACGGCGACCACGCCGGACCACGCCGAGCTGCTGTTCCGCAACGCGCCGGACGTGTACTTCTGCTTCGACGGCGACAACGCCGGCCGCAAGGCCGGCTGGAAGGCGCTGGAATCGGTGCTGCCGCGCATGAAGGACGGCCGCCAGGCGTTCTTCCTGTTCCTGCCCGATGGCGAGGACCCGGACACCATCGTGCGCAAGGAAGGCGCCGAAGCCTTCGACGCACGCCTGAAGCAGGGCACGCCGCTGTCGCAGTTCTTCTTCGACGAGCTCAGCCGCGAGATCAACCTCGGCACGCTGGACGGCAAGGCCCGCCTGGCCGAACGCGCGCGGCCGATGCTGGCGCAGATCCCCGACGGTGCCTTCGGCGACCTGATGAAGCAGGAGCTGGCGCGCCTGACCGGCATCGGCGCCAACAGCTCCGTGCCCGCCAGCGCCGCAGCGCGGCCGGCCGCACGCGGCAACGTGATGCCGGTGCAGAAGCGCAGCCTGGTGCGCGCGGCCATCGCCATCCTGCTGCAGCAGCCATCGCTGGCCATGAACCTGCATGGCCACCACGCCATCGGCGGCCTGCGCCTGCCCGGCATCGAGCTGCTGCTGGAACTGCTGCAGCTGGTCGAGCAACGCCCGGACATCAGCACCGGCGCGCTGCTGGAGCATTTCAACGAGCGCGAGGAACAGGCCGCGCTGCACAAGCTCGCCGCCATCGCCCTGCCCGGTGATGAGGCCAGCTGGGGCCAGGAACTGCAGGACGCCATCAACCAGCTCGAAAAACAGCTGCTGCAGCAACGCCTGGACGAACTGCAGGCCAAGCAGCGCCAGCAGGGCCTGGATGAAGCCGACAAGTACGAGCTGCGCGAGTTGCTCAAGACCCGGGCCACGCTGCGCTGACCCATCCACCGGAGGTTGTTCGATGACTGGTTTCCGTTCGCTCCTGCTGCTGGCCGTGCTTGCATCGGCCAATGCGATGGCCACCGACGCTCCGCTGCGCCAGCCCCGCCCGCAGTTGCTCACCGCCGGCCAACCCAGCGCGCAACAGCTGCGCGATGCCGCCCGCTCCGGCGTCACCACCGTCATCGACCTGCGTCGGCCCGAGGAAGACCGCGGCTACGACGAAGGCGCGCAGGCCGAGCAGCTCGGCCTGCGTTATGTCCGCCTGCCCATTGCCGGCGCCGCCGACCTCACCACGGCCAACGCGCGCACCCTGCAGCGCCTGCTCGCGCAGGACGACGGCACCACCCTGCTGCACTGCGCGTCGGGCAACCGTGCCGGTGCACTGCTGGCCCTGCTCAATGCCCGGCTCGAAGGTGCCTCCACCGCCGACGCATTGCAGCTCGGCCGCGCGGCCGGCATGACCTCGCTGGAGGCCAGCGCGCGCGACGCCATCGAGGCCCCTGTCCCCTGAGCATGCCTTCACCCGCACCTGATCGAGGAACCCCTGCCTGATGAAACGCCGGTGGTCGCGCCTGCGGCCTGACAACTTCACCCTCGCGCTGCTCGCCACCATCGCGCTGGCCACCGTGTTGCCGATGAGCGGCGCGTTGGCCCGCGGCTTCGACCACTTCACCGACATCGCCATCGCCGCGCTGTTCTTCCTGCACGGCGCGCGGCTGTCGCGCGAGTCGATCATCGCCGGCATGCTGCACTGGCGCCTGCACCTGGTGATCCTGGCCTGCACGTTCGTGCTGTTCCCGCTGCTGGGGCTGGCCTTCAAGCCGCTGTCCGGCGCGCTGCTGACACCGGAGCTGTACCTGGGCGTGCTGTTCCTGTGCACCCTGCCCTCCACCGTGCAATCGTCGATCGCCTTCACCTCGATGGCCGGTGGCAACGTGCCGGCCGCGGTCTGCGCCGCGTCGCTGTCGAGCATCCTCGGGGTGTTCCTGACCCCGTTGCTGATGACCCTGCTGGCCGGCACGCAGGGCGGCATGGCCAACCCGCTGCATGCGGTCGGCGCGATCATGCTGCAACTGCTGGTGCCCTTCGTCGCCGGCCACCTGCTGCGCCCGGTGATCGGCGGCTGGGTGGAGCGACAGCGCCCGCTGCTGCGCTACACCGACCAGGGCACGGTGCTGCTGGTGGTGTATGCCGCCTTCGGTGAGTCGGTCAACGAAGGCCTGTGGACCAAGACGCCGCTGGTCTCGCTGCTGACCACCGCGGTGATCGCCGTGGTGTTGCTGGCCATCGCCATGCCCGGCATCACCTGGCTCGCGCGCAGGCTGGGCTTCAGCCGCGAGGACGAGATCCCCATCGTGTTCTGCGGCTCCAAGAAGAGCCTGGCCACCGGCGTGCCGATCGCCAAGGTGCTGTTCGCCGGCGGCAGCCTCGGTGCGATCGTGTTGCCGATCATGATCTACCACCAGATCCAGCTGATCGTCTGCTCGATGGTCGCCCAACGCTACGCCGCCAAACAAAAAGCCCCGTAGGAGCGGCCTCGGCCGCGATGCCGATAGACATGCGGTCCGCAGCAAAGCACGCCATCACGGACGCTACGGGTGGACGGGGTTCATCAACGGTGGCGCCTTACCGGCTTCGCGGCCGAGGCCGCTCCTACACGGTAGAACGGCCCGGCTTCACAGCCAGGGCAGCAACCAGTGGTCCACCAGCAGGAAGGCGAACAACGCCATCAGGTAGACGATGGAATACCAGAACGTCTTCATGTTGAACATTTCGTCCGGCGGGTCCTGCATCTTCCATGCGTACCACAGGAACACGATGTTCAACACGCTGGCACCGCCCAGGTAGAACATCCCGCTCATGCCGATCGCCACCGGCAGCAGCGTCACCACCACCAGCACCACGGTGTAGATCAGGATCTGCCGGCGCGTATGCGGCACGCCGTGGGTCACCGGCAGCATCGGCACGTCGGCCTTGGCGTAGTCGGCGCGGCGGAAGATCGCCAGCGCCCAGAAGTGCGGCGGCGTCCACACGAAGATGATCAGCACCAGCAGCGAGGCATAGGCCCAATCGGAGCTGCCCTGCATGCCGGTCACCGCCGCCCAGCCCAGCAGCGGCGGAGTCGCGCCGGCCAGGCCGCCGATGACGATGTTCTGCGACGTCGCCCGCTTCAGGTACACGGTGTAGATCACCGCATAGCCGATCAGCGAGGCAAACGTGAGCACCGCGGTGATCACGTTCACCCACAGCACCAGCAGGGTCATCGACAGCGCCGTCAGCGCGCCGGCGAACACCAGCACCTGGCGCGGCGTGACCTTGCCCACCACCAGTGGCCGCCACGAGGTGCGTGCCATCTGCGCGTCGATGCGCGCGTCCAGCAGTTGGTTGATCGCCGCCGCGGCGGCGGCCGACAACCAGATGCCGATGAAACCCACCGCACCGGACACCACCTGCGCGGTGGTCGGCAGGGTCGGGATGGCCAGGCACATGCCCACCAGGGCGGTGAACACGATCAGTGCCACCACCTTGGGCTTGGTCAGGTCCCAATAGTCTTGCCAGGTCGCGCTCATGCCATCACTCCGGGGCACGCAGGCGTGCGAGCAACGACACCAGCACGAACAACAGCGCCACCGCCCCGCCGCTGTGCATCACCGCCACCGCCAGCGGCAGGGCCAGCTTGACGTTGAGCACGCCCAGGCTGATCTGCAACAGCACCAGCAGGCCCAACGCGGTCGACCAGCCGCGCATGCCGGGCAGGCGGAACATGCGGACCGAGAGCACCAGCAGGTACAGCGACACCACGATGGCCATCATCCGGTGCGCCATCTGGATCGCGATGCGCGATGCGCCGTCGAGCACGCCACCTTCGTAATCCACGCCGATGCCGCGCCACAGGGTGAAGCCTTCGCCGTAGTTCTGCTGCGGCCACCACTGGCTGACGCAGCGCGGGAAGTTGTCCAGCGACACGCTGCCGCCACCGCAGGCCAGCGCCGCGTAGTTGGCGCTGACCCAGCCGCCGAGCGCGATCTGCAGCACCAGCAGGGCCAGGCCGGCACGCAGCCACCAGCGCAGGCGCGGCGCCTCGGCCAAGGTGATCGGCAGGTGCGTGGCCCGCCAGGCCATCCACACCAGCAGGCCGAACATGGCCATGCCACCGAGCAGATGGCCCATCACCACGATCGGCTTGAGCAGCCAGGTCACCGTCCACATGCCCAGCAGGGCCTGGAACACCACCACCGCCAGGGTCAGCACCGCCGCCCGTGCCAGGTCGATGTTGGACCAGCGCAGCGCCGCCAGCAGCAGGATCGCCTCGCCGCCGATGGCCAGCACGCTCGAAGCCACGTGCTCGCCGCGCATGTACAGGGGAATGGCCAGCGCCACCAGCACCGAGGCGGTGACGATCTGGGCGATGCCATGCCGGCGCCGGCGTGCCGCCAGCAGCGCCAGGGTCAGCACCTCGACGCCAAGCAGGCCGGCCAGGAAGCGATGCACCTGCTCGCGCCAGGCCTTGTGGCTCTCCAGCGGGCGGATCTCGCTGGCCACGTGCTGGGCGGCTTCCATCTGGGTCTGCGGCCAGGTCACGCGGCCATAGCAGGTCGGCCAGTCCGGGCAGCTCAGCCCGGCATCGGACAGCCGCACGAACGAACCGAACATGATCGTGCTGGCGGTCATGATCAGTGCGAACCACGCCAGGCGGTGGAAATTGCGGTACAGCGCCGGACGCGCGTGGGCATTCATCGAACGGGACTCACTTCAGTTTCAACAGCCTGGAAAGGTCGGCCCGCAATCCACCGGGTTCGAAGCCGGGCGCATAGCGCAACACCACAAAGCCATTGGGATCAATCACATACACCGGGGTTCCAGCCGGGTCATCGACACCCGGCAGCTTCGCCCGGAACGCGGGCTGGGCCTGCAGCACCTTCAGTGCCGGCGTGACCGCCACCGCTGCCGGCGGCGAGCCCAGCCACAATATCTCGACATTATCCGCGTTATGCCCGAACAGCTGCCAGACCTTGTCCAATTGCTGCGACAAAGTGACGCAGGCCGGTGCGCAATCGGCCGGCGGCGCCAGCACGATGCGCCAGGTGCGTTCGGCCGGATTCCAGGCATAGGGCTGGCCGTCGGCCAGCCGCAGCGGTTCCTGGCGCAGATCGATCGGCGGCTCGTACAGCTGCCCATGGTTGCGGTTGATCTGCGGGGTCCAGCCCGAGAAGCGCAGGATGCCGGCCAGCGCCATCGAACCGAAGAACATCGCGAAGATCAGCAGCAGCACGCGGCGGCCCTTGTTGCGGACGGCAAGCTGTTCGGGCGTGAGGGCATTCATGCGTGGCAGTTTCCCATGTGGACCAGTGAACTCGAACGTCTGTCGGTGGGCAACCGGGGCCATTCCCCGCCCGGCACCAACGCCGGGAAGAAGGGAATGACGAGCAGCGCCCTGCATGCCATCGGCAGACAGGCCGATGAACACCCGTGGCGCTGCCGAAGAATCGAACGGCCCCGGGAGAAACGGCTCCTGCCCGCGCCGCGGCATCGACCCGTCACCGCCTGGCCCGCCCGCGCCGCCATTGCAGCACCACGGCGATCACCAGCACCGCCAAGGCCATCGCGAACCATTGCACCGCGTAGCCGAGGTGGCGTGACGGCGGCAGCGTGTTGGGCAGCAACTCCAGGTCGCGCTCGTATCCCAGCGGCAACGCAGGATCCAGCCGCAGCACCTGCGGGGCCATGGGCGCATCCGTCACTCCCAGCGCGCGGGAAATGGCCGGCAATTCGATGCGCGTGGCCAGCCAGGTCCGCGGCTGGTCGGCCGCTGCCAGTGCGGGGCCCAGCGCCAGCCCCGCCGAAGGGGGTGGCGCCCACAGGCCTTCCAGCGTCTGTACGCCCGGCTGCGGCGTGATCGCCGGCATCCGCCGGTCCGCCGGCAACGGCAGCCAACCCAGGTCCACCAGCACCACCTGCCCGCCGTCGGCACGCGCCGGCTGGTAGACCTTCACCCCGGCCCGGCCGTGGCGCAGCTGGTTGTCCAGCAGGATGCTGCCGGGCAGGAACTGCAGCCGGTCGCGCACCCAGTGCAGCACCCGCGGCGCCTGCATGGCCTGCTGCACGGTCATCGCCTTGTCGCGCCCGGGTGGCACCTGGTCCAGCAGGGCCTGTTTCTCGTGCATGCGATGCAGCTGCCAGATGCCCAGGCCGCAGAACACCGTCGCCACCAACAGCGCCAACGACCAGCCGAACGCGCTTGTGTGCTGTCGCGTCATGACAAGCGGCCCCGGAGCGGGTGATATAGCGTTGCCAATTCACCCATCGGGCCGCGCATGAACGATTCGTTGAAGACCTTGCTGGTAATCGCGTTTCTGATCGTCATCGTCTGGAATCTGGGAGCCGGCCTCTACTACCTGATGATCGATCGTGGCCAGACCAAACGCACGGTCAACGCGCTCACGCGGCGCATCGTCCTGTCGGTGGTGCTGATCCTGCTGGTCGGGCTGGGCATCTACACCGGCTGGATCAAGCCGCACGGCGTCGGCGGCTGAGTCGCAGCAGAACGGGCGTGAAGCCCATCAGCGCTTCACTTCCCTGCGTGCCGTGCGTCCGCGTCGATCAGAGCACGTAGACGAACAGGAACAGCATCAGCCACACCACGTCGACGAAGTGCCAGTACCACGCCGCCGCTTCGAAACCGAAATGGTTGTCGCGGGTGAAATGCCCCTTGGCCGCGCGCAACCACATCACGATCAGCATGATCGTGCCCAGCGCCACGTGGGCACCGTGGAAGCCGGTCAGCATGAAGAACGTGGAGCCGTAGATGCCCGAACCCAGCGTCAGGTTCAGCTCCTTGTAGGCATGGATGTATTCCTCGGCCTGCAACGTCAGGAACACGCAGCCGAGCACGATGGTCAACCCCAGCCAGGTCAGCAGCTGCCTGCGGTTGCCGGCCTTCAGTGCATGGTGGGCGATGGTCAGGGTCACGCCGGAGGTCAGCAGGATCAACGTGTTGATCAGCGGCAGGCCCCACGCCGGGATGGTCTGGAACGCGCCGCCGATATCGGCCGGACCGTTGGTCGGCCAGGCCGCCGAGTAACCGCTCCACAGCAGGTCGTTGGTCGCCACGCCATGGCCTTCGCCACCGAGCCACGGCAGGCCCATGTTGCGCGTGTAGAACAACGCGCCGAAGAACGCGCCGAAGAACATCACCTCGGAGAAGATGAACCAGATCATCCCCATCCGGAACGAGCCGTCGACCTGCCGGTTGTAGTTGCCGGCCACCGATTCGCGGATGACGTCGCCGAACCAGAGGAACAGGGTGAACACCAGCATCGCCAGCCCGACGAAGAAGGTCCAGCGCCCCCAGCTGGCGTCGTTGAGCCAGCTGGCCACCCCCACCATCAGCACCAGCATGGCGATCGAGCCGACGAAGGGCCATTTGCTCTGGCTCGGCACGAAGTAGACGTTGGCATCAGGCGTGTTGTGGGCCATGGCGTTGCTTCCGGGTCCGTGATCAGGGAGCTGCATGGGCGGCGGCCGCGGTCGAAGCCGGGGCCAGCTGCTCGGTCAGCGCATCATTCTTGTAGAACGTGTACGACAGGGTGATGGTGCTCACGTCGTCCGGCAGGTCCGGGTCGACGATGAAGCGCACCGGCATCTCGCGCTGCTCCCCGGCCTGCAGGGTCTGCGCGGTGAAGCAGAAGCATTCGGTCTTGTTGAAGAAGCCGGAGGCACGCGCCGGCGCCACCGACGGCACCGCGCTGCCGACCAGCGGCCGTTCGCTTTCGTTGCGGGCGTAGTACAGGGCCTCGTTCAACTCACCCGGCACCACGTCCATCGTCAGCTTTTCCGGATGGAACGCCCACGGCAGCTTGGAGTTCACGCCACCATCGAACTCCACCCGCACCGTGCGCCGGGCCTTGCCGGCACCGTCATGCGTGGCCGCCGCCTGGCTGGCGCCGCGTTCCAGCCGCACGCCGAACACCTTCTCGCAGGCGATGCGGTACAGCGGCACCAGCGAGAAGGTCAGCACGAACACGCCCAGCGCGACGCCGATCAGCCGGACCATGCCGGCATTGCGGGCGGGCTTGGGCGCAGGTGTGGTCACTGCGCCAGCACCCCGGACAGGATGAAGCCGACGTACACCGCCACCGCGATCACGCCCACCACCAGCGCGGTGCGGCGTGCACGCCGACGGCGCTGGGCCAGTTCATCGGGTTGCCACTGGCTGTTCATGCCCTGCTCCTCAATGGGTCACGTCGTCGTGGGCCAGGTCGCCCGGCTTGATCACCGGCGGGACGGTGAAAGTGTGCGCCGGTGCCGGCGACGGCACGGTCCATTCCAGGCCCCTGGCGCTTTCCCAGGCACGCGCTTCGGCACGCTTGCCGCTGCGCAGCGAGGACAACAGGATGCCGGCCATCAGGAACGGGGTGACGAACATGCCGAACGCACCGATCGAGCTGACCAGGTTCCAGTCGGCGAACACCGGGTTGTAGTCGGGGATGCGGCGCGGCATGCCGGCCAGGCCCAGGAAGTGCTGCGGGAAGAACAGCAGGTTGACGAACACCATCGTCCACCAGAAATGGAACTTGCCCCAGAACTCGTTGTACATGCGACCGGTCCACTTCGGCCACCAGTAGTACACCGCCGCGATCAGCGCCAGCACCGCACCGGTGACCAGCACGTAATGGAAGTGTGCCACCACGAAGTAGGTGTCGTGGTACTGGAAGTCGGCCGGCACGATGGCCAGCATCAGGCCGGAGAAGCCACCGATGGTGAACAGGATGACGAAGGCGATGGAGAACAGCATCGGCGTTTCGAACGTCAGCGAGCCCTCCCACATCGTGCTGACCCAGTTGAACACCTTCACGCCGGTCGGGATCGAGATCAGCATCGTGGCAAACATGAAGTAGATCTCGCCACCCAGCGGCATGCCTACCGTGAACATGTGGTGCGCCCACACGATGAACGACAGGAAGGCGATGGCGGCCGTCGCGTACACCATTGCCTGGTAACCGAACAGCGGCTTGCGGCTGAAGGTGGGGAGGATCTCGCTGACCACGCCGAACGCCGGCAGGATCATGATGTAGACCTCCGGGTGACCGAAGAACCAGAAGATGTGCTGGTACATCACCGGGTCACCGCCACCGGCGGCGTTGAAGAAGCTGGTACCGAAGAACTTGTCGGTCAGCAGCATGGTCACCGCACCGGCCAGCACCGGCATCACCGCGATCAGCAGGAACGCGGTGATCAGCCAAGTCCAGCAGAAGATCGGCATCTTCAACAAGTCGATGCCCGGCGCGCGCATGTTCAACACGGTGGCGATGATGTTGATCGCGCCCATGATCGAACTGATGCCGGCCACGTGGATGGCGAACACGCTGAAGGCCACGTTGTAGCCGCCCTGCAAGGACAGCGGCGGGTACAGCGTCCAGCCACCGGCCGGTGCACCGCCGGGCAGGAACAGCGTCATCAGCAGCAGGGTGAAAGCCACCGGCAGCAGCCAGAACGACCAGTTGTTCATGCGCGGCAGCGCCATGTCCGGCGCGCCGATCTGCAGCGGGATCATCCAGTTGGCCAAGCCGACGAAGGCCGGCATCACGCCACCGAAGATCATCACCAGCGCATGCACGGTGGTCATCTGGTTGAAGAATTCCGGCTTGACGTACTGCAGGCCGGGTTGCGCCAGCTCCAGTCGGATCACCACGCTCATCGCCGCACCGATGATGAACATCGTGAAGCTGAAGAGCAGGTACAGCGTGCCGATGTCCTTGTGGTTGGTGGAGAAGAACCAGCGTTCGAAGAAGCTTTGGTGGTGACCGTGGTGCTCGGAGTGATCCACTGCGGAGTTCGCCATTGCAACTACACCTCGTTAATCCAGTTTCCAGGCATCGCGCCGGCCTGCCGGCCGGCACGCAGTGGGATCAGGCGCCGGTCGCGGCCGGCGTCGCCGGCGCGGCTTCCGGTTGCGGTGCTTGCTCGGAGGCCGGCGCCGCGGGTGCAGCGGCCGGTGCCGCCTCCGCCGCGGGTGCGGGTTTGCGCGAGGCCAGCCAGGTCTTGAAGTCTTCCTTGGACACGGCCTTGACCACGATCGGCATGAAGCCATGGTCCTTGCCGCACAGCTCGGCGCACTGGCCGCGGTAGACGCCGACTTCCTCGATGTTGGTCCAGCGCTCGTTGATGAAGCCCGGCACCGCGTCCTGCTTCCAGCCCAGCGCCGGCACCCACCAGGCGTGGATCACGTCATCGGAGGTGATGACGAAGCGGACCTTGGTATCGACCGGCAGCACCAGCGCGTTGTCCACGTCCAGCAGGTAATGCGGATCGGTGGCCAGGGTCGGCACCGCCCCGCTCTGCCGCAGCGCGTCGGACTTGCGGTCCAGGCGGCTGGTGAAGGCGACATCCTCGCCCAGGTATTCGTACTTCCACATCCATTGATAGCCGGTGATCTTCACCGTCATCTCAGAATCGCGGGTGTCGTACATGGCGATCAGCTTGGCCGTGGCCGGCCAGGCCATCACCACCAGGATCACGATGGGAATGACGGTCCAGATGATCTCGGCCTTGGTGTTGTGGCTGAACTGCGCGGCCACCGCTCCCTTGGACTTGCGGAACTTGAACACCGCGTAGAACAGCGCGCCGAACACCAGCACGCCGATCACCACGCAGACCCACAGCGCCACCATGTGCGCTTCCCACGCCATGCGCGCGGTATGGGTCACGCCCTTGCCCATGTTGAGCTGCCACTGCTTGGGGTCGGCGGACTGCGCCCACGCCACAGGTGCCGACAGCGCCATGGCTGCCAGCATGCATCCGTACTTCAACTTCCCGCCCCACCCGCTGCTTTGCTTCATGCCTAGACCCTTGACGTCGTCGGTTTGCAGCCATTGCTGGCTGCGAGCAAGCCTTCAAGTGCCGCCGCAAGTTCCTGGCGTTCGGCAGGTGCGAGGAAACTCCCCACTTCCACCCGCTTTCCACTGGAAACCAGCAGGACCCGTCCCTCTCCGGTGACCAGCCGCACCCAATACGGGTGTGCCCGGAACACCGGTGAACTCCCGGCCGCGGGGATCACCTCCACGCAGTCCGGTCCTACCCGGATCTCTTCCCGGCGGTCGCCGCTGCGCCAAGCCGCACGCAACGCCCAACCCACCAGCAAGCAATGCACCAACGCGAAGACCGGAGCGAAGACGTTCCCGGACAGCCAACCCAGGCCTGCGGTGAACACCATCAGTCCAGCCAACGCGGCGAACAACAGGACGAACTGCCGGGCCGTGAGCGCCCGTGGGGGATGCAGCACCAGCTGCGCATGTGAGCCATCGGAAACCGACCGAAGCATCTGGATCATGTCGCAACCGCGTCCGTACCGCGGAAAACGACCCGATGGTAGCCCTGCAAATTCACACCGGCAAGCTTCCATTCATCGATGTCGGATTGTTGCAGCGCACACTCGAATCGCCGCCAGCCCGCCAAACATCGGCGGATAATTTGACGGTTTCGGCACAAACTGGAAATGCACCTCTCGCTTTACCGAAACGCCTGCCACACAAGGCTTTCGGCCGGGTGAAAGGACGCCGGGGGGACTGGGAAAACCGCCGGCAAGGATTAAAATGGCCGAATCCGACAACCCTGGTCCCAGGCATGAACGCAACACCTTCCACTGCTGTCGCTCCCTCCGCGGAAGCCCTGCTTTCGCCCGAGCTGCCACCGGTACCTGCCGCACTGCGACAGGCCATCACCGATGGTTGGCTGAAGGACGAAACCACCCACGTCCGTGAACTGCTGGCGCAGGCGCGCCTGCCCGCCGCCGAGCAGGCGCAGGTGCAGGCCACCGCCGCCGACCTGGTGCGCCGCGTGCGCGCGCGCGCCAAGAACCAGGGCGCGATCGAGGCCTTCATGCGCCAGTACGACCTCGGCAGCGAGGAAGGCGTGCTGCTGATGTGCGTGGCCGAAGCGCTGCTGCGCATCCCCGACCAGGAAACCGCCGACAAGCTGATCCGCGACAAGCTCGGCGAAGCGGACTGGAAGAAGCACATGGGCCAGTCCGACTCGGTGCTGGTCAATGCCTCCACCTGGGGCCTGATGCTGACCGGCCACCTGGTCGACCTGGCCGATGCCACCAAGCGCGACGTGCATGGTGCGTTCAAGAGGCTGATCGGCCGCGTCGGCGAGCCGGTGATCCGCCTGGCCGTGCGCCAGGCCATGAAGATCATGGGCCACCAGTTCGTCATGGGCCGCACCATCGACGAAGCGCTGGCGCGCTCGCACAAGGGTGACAACAGCAACTACCGCTACTCCTTCGACATGCTCGGCGAAGGCGCGCTGACCATGAAGGACGCGCTGCGCTACCTGGAGGACTACCGCCGCGCCATCCACGCCATCGGTGGCGACAACATCGCCCGCGGCGGCAAGGCCGACGGCGATGTCACCGCCTCGCACGGCATCTCGATCAAGCTTTCGGCGCTGTACCCGCGCTACGAGCATGCCAAGCGCGAGCGCGTGCTCAAGGACCTGGTCCCCGGCGTGCTGGAGCTGGCCCAGCTGGCCAAGTCCTACGGCATCGGCTGCACCGTCGACGCCGAGGAAACCGACCGCCTGGAGCTGTCGCTGGACATCATCGAGCGCGTGGTCAGCGATCCCTCGCTCAAGGGCTGGGAAGGCTTCGGCATCGTCGTGCAGGCCTACCAGAAGCGCACCCCGTACACGATCGACTACCTGGCCGACCTGGCCCGTCGCATCGGCCACAAGCTGCAGGTGCGGCTGGTCAAGGGCGCCTACTGGGACGCGGAGATCAAGCGCGCCCAGATCGAAGGCCTGGCCGGCTACCCGGTGTTCACCCGCAAGCAGAACACCGACGTGTCCTACATCGCCTGCGCCAAGCGCCTGTTCGGCCACAGCGACACGCTGTACCCGATGTTCGCCACCCACAACGCGGCCACCATCGCCGCGGTCAAGCAGATCGCGCAGGGCCGCACCTACGAGCACCAGAAGCTGCACGGCATGGGCGATGACCTGTACGCCGAGGTGATCCCGGCCGACCGCCTCAACGTGCCCTGCCGCGTCTACGCGCCGGTGGGTTCGCACGAGGACCTGCTGCCGTACCTGGTGCGCCGCCTGCTCGAGAACGGCGCCAACTCCAGCTTCGTCAACCGCATCACCGACGAGGACGTGTCCATCGACGACCTGATCCGCGATCCGGTCGAGGCGGTGTCCTCGTTCGCGTCCATCCCGCATCCCAAGATCCCGCTGCCCATCGACCTGCTGCGCAGCCAGAACCACGACAGGAACAATTCCATGGGCATCAACCTCGCCAACGACAACGACCTGCGTGCCCTCGCCCAGCAGTTGCATGCCGCCATCAAGCCATGGCAGGCAGCACCGCTGGTGCCAGGCGCCACCAGCACCGGCGCCACGCTGCCGGTGACCAACCCGGCCGACAGCCGTGAGGTGGTCGGCCAGTGGCAAGCCGCCGACAGCGCCACCGTGCAGCAGGCACTGGCCAACGCGGTGGCCGCGCAGCCGGCCTGGAACCGCACCCCGGCCGCCAGCCGCGCCGCCATCCTCGAGCACGCCGCCGACCAGCTGGAAGCCCGCATCGCCGAGTTCATGGCGCTGTGCGTGAAGGAAGCCGGCAAGAGCCTGCCCGACAGCGTCGCCGAAGTGCGCGAGGCGGTGGACTTCCTGCGCTACTACGCCAAGCAGGCACGCGAGCAGTTCGGCAGCGCCGAGAAGCTGCCCAGCCCGACCGGTGAATCCAACGAACTGCAGCTGCATGGCCGCGGCGTGTTCGTCTGCATCAGCCCGTGGAACTTCCCGCTGGCGATCTTCCTGGGCCAGGTCAGCGCCGCGCTGGCCGCCGGCAACAGCGTCATCGCCAAGCCGGCCGAGCAGACCAACCTGGTCGGCTACTACGCGGTGAAGCTGCTGCTCGACGCCGGCGTGCCGGAAGGCGTGCTGCAGTTCCTGCCGGGCGACGGCGCCACCGTCGGTGCCGCGCTCACCGCCGACCCGCGCGTGGCCGGCGTGGCCTTCACCGGCTCCACCGAGACCGCCCGCGCCATCAACCGCGCGATGGCCGCACGCGATGCCGCCATCGGCGTGCTGATCGCCGAGACCGGCGGCCAGAACGCCTTCATCGCCGACTCCTCGGCGCTGCCGGAACAGCTGGTCAAGGACGCGATCGGCTCGGCCTTCACCTCGGCCGGCCAGCGTTGCTCGGCCGCACGCGTGCTGTTCGTGCAGGACGACATCGCCGACAAGGTGATGGGCATGCTGGCCGGTGCGATGGCCGAACTGAAGATCGGCAACCCGGGCGAGCTGTCCACCGACGTCGGCCCGGTCATCGACGCCGACGCGCTGCAGATCCTCACCGACCATGCCGCACGCATGGACGCCGAAGCCCGCCTGATCGCCACCGCACCGCTGTCCGGCGAAGCCGCCAACGGTACCTTCTTCGCCCCGCGCGCCTACGAGCTGAAGGACCTGGGTCAGCTGCACAAGGAAATCTTCGGGCCGGTGCTGCACGTGATCCGCTGGAAGGCCGATCAGCTGGACGCGGTGATCGACCAGATCAACGCCACCGGCTACGGACTGACCCTGGGCGTGCATTCGCGCATCGACGAGACGGTTGACCGCATCGCCGCGCGCGTCAACGTCGGCAACGTGTACGTCAACCGCAACCAGATCGGCGCGGTGGTCGGCGTGCAGCCGTTCGGCGGCCAGGGCCTGTCCGGCACCGGCCCCAAGGCCGGCGGCCCACACTACCTGCTGCGCTTCGCCACCGAGAAGACGGTGACGGTGAACACCACCGCCGCCGGCGGCAACGCCTCGCTGCTGACCCTGGGCGACTGATCGCACTGCCGCAGGAACAAACAAGAACCCCGCGAAAGCGGGGTTCTTGTTTGGCCGCACCCACATGAAACAACGAGGGCCGGACCACCGCTGTTGCGGGTGCGGTTGCAGTTGTGGTTGCTGTTGCGGTTGCTCTTTCCCCTCCCTTTCGCGAAGCGAAGGGGAGGGCCAGGGAGGGGTGCCTTTGCCTTTGCCTCTCCCAAACAAAAAGCCCCGCTTGCGCGGGGCCTTCTGCTGCATCACTGCGGGGCTCGATCAGAACTTGTAGTTGATCGAAGCGGCGAGCACGTCGCCACCCACATCGTACTTGCCCTTCAGCGTGCTGCCAGTGGCCGAGACCAGGTTGATCGACGGCTCGTCGGTGAACAGGTGGGTGTAACCGAAGTTGAACTCGGTACGCTCGGACGGGGTCCAGCCCAGGCCGACCGACAGCCACTTGCGGGTCACGTCCGGCACGCGCACGTCACGGTGCTCGTTGCTGGTCGGGCTCTGGTCGTAGGCAACGCCGCCACGCAGGGTGAGGGTGTCGGACAGCTTGTACTCGGTACCGATCGAGGTGAAGGTCGTGTCGTTGTACTTGAACGGCAGCGCCTGGTCCGGCTGGTTCGAGGCGAAGTCGATGGTCACGGTGTCGAACGACGGCGACCAGGCGGTGCGGGTCACGTCGCCCATCACGGTCCAGCGGTCATTGATGCGGTGGGTCACGCTCAGGGTTGCCGAGGCCGGCAGCTCCAGGGTGGCCTTGCCCGAGGTGTTCACGTACTGGCCCGGACGTGCCTGTGCCAGCACGGCAGCGGCGGTCGGCGGCACGTTGAAGGTGGCCTTGCCGCCGGTGATCTTGTGCTCGACCTTGGAGCGGTAGCTCAGCGCGATGTTGGTGTCTTCGGTCGGGCTGAAGGTGCCGCCGATGGTCCAGCCGAAGGCATTGTTGTCGCCTTCCACCTTGTAGGAACCGTCGGCATTACCCGGACGGAAGCCCAGCTGCGCGCCACCCGGGCTGGCATACAGCGCGGTACCGAAGTCGATCGCGCTGGTCAGCTCGATGGTCAGGTGCTCGACGAACACGCCGGCGCCGAAGGACACGTACGGGTTCACGTCGTAGGAGAACGAAGCGCCCAGGTCGATGGCCTTCAGGTCGGTCTTGATGCCGTGGTAGCGGCCCACCCAATCCTTGTCGTATTCGGTGGTGAAGCCGAACGGCACGGTCAGCGACGCACCGAAGTGCATGTTGTCGTTCTCGCCGAACGGGATGTGCAGGTAAGCGGCCGGAACCGGCGCGATCATGCCGGCATCGCCGCCATTTCCGCCACCGATCGGGGTGCCGGTGCCCGGGCCGGTCGGGCCGACGTAACGGCCGCCTTCGCTCTTGAAGTCAGCCGAGAAGCTGATGGCGCTCACGTCGGCCTGGAACTGGCGGCCGTCCAGCAGACGCATCGAGGCCGGGTTGGTCGCCACGACGGAGGCATCGCCCCAGGCGCTGGTCGAACCTGCGAAAGCGCGGCCCAGGCCCTTGGCGCTGTTTTCCTTCAGCTGGAAGGCGGCAGCATGGGCGTGGCCGAAAGCCAGGGCGCCGGCGATGCCGACAGCCAGTGCGGTGACGCGGGCAAACGTGGAAGCGGTCATGTTCGAATGTCTCTCCGTAAACGGTGGTGGTCGTTTTTGCGCCTGCACTTCCAGTCCGCCAGGACGGCCTGGGAGCGCGCCGGAGTCCCCTCCCGACATACGACGCCGTATGCAGTATCACTCAGGGGCATTAACTAAACAATAACGTCGACCGGAAAAATTATGCCTCCCCCGGATGACGGTGCCGGGTTAGGCTTGCAGCCCGATGTTCGTCTCGATCCCCTCCCGCAAGAAGCCGGGCCTCCGCTGGGCCGTGCCGTTGCTGTTCACGGTCATCTGGCTGGCCTTTCTGTGGTCGATCTCACGGCCGGATGAGGCTCGCCGCTCGCTCTGGATGGACTGGGGCGCCTTGTCCACCGGCCTGGGCAACCCGCAGGACTGGTGGGCGGCGCTGAGCGACGGCAGCGTCCTGCGGCTGTTCACCGCGCTGTTCCTGCACGCCGATTGGCTGCACCTGCTCGGCAACCTGGTGTTCCTGCTGATCTTCGGGCTGCCGGCCGAGCGTGTGCTCGGTCCCTGGCGCCTGCTGCTGTTGTTCCTGGCCGGCGGTGCGGTGGCCAACCTGGCGGCCCTGTATGCGATGGGTACACCGGACCGCATCATCATCGGGGCCAGCGGTGCGGTGTCGGCGTTGATGGGCGCCTACCTGACCCTGTTCCCCGGTGCCCGGCTGGGCGTGGTGCTGCCCCTGGGCCTGTTCCTGGAGTTCGTCCGTGCCCCCGCCTTCCTGTTGATCGGGGTCTGGGCAGCACTGCAGGTGGTTTTTGCCTACATCGGCCCCAGCTTCGGCATGGTCGCCTGGTCGGCACATGTGGCCGGCTTCCTGTTCGGGATCGTCTACGGCCTGTACATCCGTGCCGCCATTGCCCGCAAGCTGCGCAAGAACCACGGCTTCTGAGCCGGCTTCTATAATCAGGCGATGAGCAGCAAACCCCTGTACAAGGTCACCTTCCTCAACCACGGCAAGGTCTACGAGCTGTATGCACGGCGCGTCGGAGGCAGCCACCTGTGGGGCTTCAACGAGATCGCCGAGCTGGTGTTCGACATCCACGACGGGCTGGTGGTCGACCCCACCGAAGAGCGCCTGCGCGAGGAGTTCGGCGACACCCGGGTGCTGCACCTGCCGATGCAGAGCATCGTGCGCATCGAGGAAGTGGAGAAAAAGGGCCAGTCCTCCATCCGCGACGCAGCCACCGGCGAGAAGGTAGTCACGCCCTTCCCGCTGCCCGGCAAGCCACGCTGAATCACCTGGAAAAAGGCCCCGCGATGCGGGGCCTTGTCTGTATTACTTGTCGCCGTCCACCGGCTCGGGCGTGTCAGCCGGCTCCACGGGCGTGGCCGGTGCTGCCTTCGCCGGCGCTTGGACAGCCTCCGGCTTGGCCGGTGCCGAGGGCGTTGCCGGTGCTGGCGCAGGTGTGGCGGCGGCGGGCTTTGCCTTTGCCGCGGCTGCCGCAGCGGCCTGCGCGGCGACCACCGAGCCGGGCTGCTTGAGTTCCTGCAACGCCTGCTGGATCGGCGCGTCACCCGGCAACACCACGCCGGCCTTGCCACCGTCGGCCTCATCGTCACCGTGCAGATGGCCGGGCAGGCTGGCTTCGCTGTAGTCGACCAGGCTGGGCGGCAGGTCCTTCGTGGCCTCGTCCTCTTCGGCGGTCAACTCCACCTCCGGCACGATGCCGGTGGCCTGGATCGACCGCCCGCTGGGCGTGTAATAGCGCGCGGTGGTCAGTTTCACCGAGTCGCCGTTGTCCAGCGGCAACACCGTCTGCACCGAGCCCTTGCCGAAGGTACGGCTGCCGACGATGCGGGCGCGCTGGTTGTCGCGCAGCGCACCGGCCAGCACTTCCGAGGCACTGGCCGAACCGGCATCCACCAGCACCACCACCGGCGCACCCTTGAGCAGGTCGCCCGGGGTGGCATCGAACCTGGCGTCGCTGATCGAGATGCGGCCACGCGTGCTGACGATGCCGCCCTTGTCGAGCAGGTCGTCGGCCACCTGCACCGCGGCGGTCAGCAGGCCGCCAGGGTTGCTGCGCAGGTCCAGCACCAGCCCCTTCAGCTTGCCGCCGGCCTGCGTCTGCAGCTGCGCCAGGTTCTTCTGGAAGTCGGCACCGGTATCGGCCTGGAAGGTACTGATGCGCACATAGCCATAACCCGGCTCCAGCATCCTGCTGCGCACGCTGGTGACGCGGATGGTCTCGCGCACCACGGTCACGTCGAACGGCTTCTGCTGGCCGCGCTCGATGGTCAGCACCACCTTGCTGCCGGCTTCACCGCGCAGCGGTTCCATCGCCTCGATCGCGCTGATCGGCTTGCCGTCGATCGCCACGATCAGGTCACCGGCGCGCAGGCCGGCGCGCGCGGCTGGCGTATCGTCGATCGGCGACACCACCTTGAGCGTGTTGTCGTCCTGCTGCAGCAGCTCCACGCCGATGCCTTCGTAGGCACCATTGGTCTGCTCGTCGAATGCCTCGGCGTCGGCCTTGTCGAAGTAGGTGCTATGCGGATCCAGTTCCAGCAGCAGGCCGCGCACGGCCGACTGCATCAGCTTCTTGTCATCGACCGGATCGACATACGCCGCGCGCACCGCGTTGTAGACGGCTACGAAACGGCGGATCTCATCCAGCGGTACGCGCGAGGTCACCGATTCCTTGGCGTCGGGATCGTCGGCCCGGGACGCCTTGTCCGGGGCGCTCTGCGCCAGCGATAGCGCGGGGGACAGGGCCAACAGCAGGGCAGCTGCAAGACGGGCTACACGCATGAACCACTCCATGAGAAAACGGATGCGTGCCAAGGCACGCCGGGTCCGATTATGCGCGAAGCCCGGCTAAATTCCCGTTGAACCCGGCCATGCCCGCCGCCCCGGCCGACATGTGCGGTTTAGCTGCGCGCCTGGCCCGTCAACGCCGCGTGTACTACTGGCGCTGCAGCCAGGTCGAAGGATCGACCGGCTGGCCGTTGCGGCGCAGCTCGAAGTACAGCGCGGTCACGCCCTGCCCGCCCGAGTTGCCGACCTTGGCCACGGCCTCGCCGCGGCGCACCCGCGCCCCGGCGTCACGCAGCAGGGCATCGTTGTGGGCGTACAGGCTCATGTAGCCGTTGCCATGGTCGACGATCAGGATCATGCCGTAACCGGTCATCCAGTCGGAGAACACCACCGTGCCGTCGGCCACCGCGTTGACCGTGCTGCCGGCCGGCGCACCGATCAGGACGCCGCTGCTGTTGCGGCCATCGGGGAGACGGCCGCCATAACGGGCCAGCAGGTTGCCCGACAGCGGCCAGCCCAGCCCGCCCACCCGGGGGGCTGGCGCATTGGCCACCACCCGCGGCGGCGTCTTGCCCGGCGCGGCGCGTGCCGCATCCCGCGGTGCCGTTGCGCCGTTCGCGGCCTGCCGGGATTGCGCGGCGGCGGCACGGCGGGCAGCGGCGCGGCGTTCGGCCTCGGCACGGGCAGCGGCGGCACGCAGGTTGGCCAGCAGGCGTTCCAGCGATTGCGCGTCCTTGCCCAGGGCCTTCTCGCGGTCGCTGCGGTCCTGGTAGCGCTGGTCCAGTTCGGCCACCACCGTGGCACGCTGGCGACGGTCCTGGGCCAGCGTGGCGGCATCGCGGCGCTGCTGCTCGCGCGCCTGCTCCAGCTCGCGGCTGCGTGCGGTGATCTGCTGCTCGGTACTCTCCAACGCCGTCAGGTCGGCCGTCAGCGCGGTGATGGCGGCGGCACGCTCGCGTTGCAGGTAACGGTGATAGGCCAGCTGCCGGTTGCCATCGGCCACCGTGTCCTGTGACACCAGCAGCTTCAGTGGCGCGTGGTTGCCCAACTGGTAGGCGCCGCGGAGCAAGGCCGCCAGTTGCCGGCGTTGCTGGGCAAGGCCGCCCTGCAGGGTGGCCTTGCGCTGCTGCAGCTCCGCCAGGGCCTGCTGCTCGCGGCGCACCGCGGCATCGGCCTCGGCCACCGCGCGGCCACTGCGCGCCACCTTCTGGTCGGCGGCGCGCAGCTGCTGCTGGGCCTGGTCACGCTGGCCCTCCAACTGGCGACGTTCCTGCGACACATTGCGCAGTTCACCGCGCAACTGCTGCAGCTTCTTCTCCGCATCACGGGACGTGTTCTGCGCCAGCAGCGGCCCGGCCAGCAACGCCAGCACCAGCAACCCGGAGGCCCGCAGGCGCGACGGGGCAGGCAGCCGGTGCAGGACGGGGCGGTGGCGGGTCTGGCGCAAGGGCGTTCCAGTGACTTCAGACAGATGCGGATTGTAACCAAGCATGGTGCGATCATCCCCTGTCCCCTGAACGCCCCGGCGGAGACCTTCCATGAAACGTTTGCTGCTCACCCTGGCCCTGGCCTCCCTCGCCCCGTTGGCCATGGCCGACGACGACATCAGCAAGGTCAACGGCGCCATCAGTACCAATGCCGGTACCACCTACCGCGACCTGGACACGGTGAACGGCAGCATCCACCTGGCCAGCGGCGTCAGCGCCCGAGGCGTGGAAACGGTCAACGGCAGCGTCCACATCGAGGACAACGTCAGCGCCCGCAGCGTCGAGACGGTCAACGGCGCCATCCGCAGCGGCCGCCAGCTGGTGTTGAGCGGCGGGCTGGAAACCGTCAACGGCAGCATCTTCGTCGACCGTGGCAGCCGCATCGGCGGCGACGTGGAAACCGTCAATGGAGGCATCGGCCTGGTCGGCACGCAGGTGCAGGGCAACATCGAGACGGTCAACGGCGACATCACCGTCGGCGTCGATTCGGTGATCAAGGGCGGCATCAAGGTGACCCGTCCCTCGTTCAGCATTTCGCTGACGCCGCCGCGCAAGCCGCGCATCATCATCGGCCCCAACGCCGTGGTCGAAGGCAACCTGGTGTTCGAGCGCGAAGTCACGCTGTACGTGCATGACAGTGCCCGCATCGGCCCGGTCAGCGGCGCCACGGTACAGCGGTTCTCCAGCGAGCGCGCACCGGCTGACTGAGCACCGTGGGCGCATCGCGCCTAGAATCGGGGTTCGATCGGAAACCGGAGTTCCCATGCCCCGCAAACTGTTGTTGTGTCTTGCCGCCAGTGCGGCGCTGGTCGCCTGCAAGGGCGAACAGGCCGCACCCGTCACCGCCGCGCCACCGGCACCCGCGCCCACCCAGGCGCCGACGCATGCCTTCGATGCGCAGATCAACGCCGGCGACTTCGGCGAACTGGTGAAGCAACTGGCCTCCGATGCGTTCGAGGGTCGGGCGCCAGGCACGCAGGGCGAGGAACTGACGGTCAACTACATCCGTGACCAGATGCAGCGCATCGGCCTGCAACCGGGCAACGGCGACAGCTGGTTCCAGGACGTCCCGATGACCGAGACCACCGCCGATCCCGGCACCGTGCTGAAGATCCAGCAGGGCGGGGCCAGCCGTGACCTGGCGTTCGGCACCGACATGGTGATCGGCACGCGCACCGGGCAGCCCGAGATCAGGATCGACAACAGCGAGCTGGTGTTCGTCGGCTACGGTGTCGACGCCCCCGAACAGAACTGGAACGACTATGCCGGCCAGGACTGGAAGGGCAAGACCGTGGTCATGTTCGTCAACGATCCCGGCTTCCACAGCAACGATGCCAAGCTGTTCGACGGCAAGCGCATGACCTATTACGGGCGCTGGACGTACAAGTTCGAGGAAGCCGCGCGCAAGGGCGCCGCCGCCGCGCTGATCGTCCATGACACCGCCGGCGCTTCGTACGGGTGGGACGTGGTGAAGAACTCCTGGGGTGGCGCGCAGTACGACCTGCCGGCGGCCGAGGACAAGGAACCGCGCCTGCAGGCCCAGGGCTGGCTCAGCGCCGAGGCGGCGCGCACGCTGTTCACCCAGGCCGGGCTCGACCTGGACAAGGCCTACCGCGATGCCAACAAGCGTGGCTTCAAGCCGGTACCGTTGCAGGCCAGCCTTTCGCTCGACCTGAAGAGCACCATCGCGCAGAAGAAGTCGCGCAATGTGGTCGGCGTCCTGCCGGGCAGCAAGCGCGCCGACGAAGCAGTGCTCTACATGGCGCACTGGGACCACCTCGGCAAGCACGAGGGCGAGGAAGGCGACAACATCTACAACGGCGCGGTCGACAATGCCACCGGCGTGGCCGGCATCCTCGAGATCGCCGACGCGATGGCCCACCAGGCCCCGCCGCCGGAGCGCTCGGTGGTGTTCCTGGCGGTCACCCTGGAGGAATCAGGCCTGCTTGGCTCGCAGTACTACGTCAACCACCCGACCTTCCCGCTGGACAAGATCGCCGGTGTCATCAACATCGACGCCATGTCGGTCAACGGCCGCGCCCGCGACATGACCGTCACCGGCTTTGGCAGCTCGGAGCTGGAGGACATCCTCAAGCCGCTGGCTGCCGCGCAGAACCGTACCCTGCATGCCGAATCCTCGGTGCAGAGCGGTTTCTACTTCCGTTCGGACCATTTCAACTTCGCCAAGGCCGGCGTCCCGGCGCTGTATGCCGACGGCGGGGAAGACCTGGTCGACGGTGGCATCGAAGCCGGCAAACGTGCCGCCGAGGCCTACGGCAAGGATCGCTATCACAGCCCGAAGGACGAGTACGACCCCGCCACCTGGAAGCTCGACGGTACCGTCGAGGACCTGCAGTTGCTGTATGGCGTCGGCAACCAGCTGGCCGGCGGCGACGCTTGGCCCAACTGGTACGAAGGCAACCCGTTCAAGGCCAATCGCGACGCGATGATGAAGAGCAAGGCCAGCAACGTCGAAGCAAAGTAAGCCAATCGCAGAACCGGAAACGGCGCCGCAAGGCGCCGTTTTTTTATGCCCATGCTGCGGGCAACGCCACGGCCCCATAGGCGCCCTTTCGGTAGGAGCGTCCTTGGGCGCGAAGCACGCATCCGAGCTGGGCCCCGGTGCCTTCGCACCCACGCCTATCACCCGCTCCAGCCATTCTCGTAGCGAAGCACATTCCGGCCTCGCGCCTGAAGGCGCTCCTACGTCGACGGTGGAGCAACGACGTTCCACGCGCGGTCCA
>NZ_JBWJOX010000008.1:0-209921 GCF_056393195.1 Stenotrophomonas sp. Steno-C18
TTCGGCGAGCTGCCGCGCAAGCTGGTGGCCGGTGCGGCCGAAGCCGTCAACGTGGCTGCCATCAATGAAGCCCAATTCGACGCCGACCTGGCCGCCGACCCGATGGCCACCGAGAAGCTGGCCACCGGCATCGAGGCGTTCGCCAAGGACCTGCAGACGCTGCGCCAGCGCATTGCCGACGAACTGGCGAAGTAAGCAGACCCACACGCAGTGCCCGAGAATCTCCCTTCTCCCGCCTGCGGGAGAAGGGGCCCCGAAGGGGCGGATGAGGGCGTATTTGCGTTGCCGTAGCGTTTACGTGCTTCCACAGCGCCCTCACCCCAACCCCTCTCCCGTTCACGGGAGAGGGGCTTGAGCAGAAAGCCAGGGCACGCAATGCCCGAGAGCCTCCTTCCCCGCCTTGCGGGAGAGCGGCTTTGGACACCACTTTTCGACACCGGCTCCCTCTCCCTTTGTGCCGGGTCATCCGTAACCGGCCGGTCCCCGGTCCGGTTACGGCTTTTCCTTTCCAACAGCAGCGGCGGGAATGCAGCCAAGCCCCATCCGGGCACGCAATGCCGCAGCTCCTCCCTTCTCCCATGCAATGGGAGAAGGTGCCCCGAAGGGGCGGATGAGGGCGTTTTTGCGTTGCCGTAACGCTGGCGTGCTTTCAAAGCGCCCTCACCCCAACCCCTCTCCCGTTCACGGGAGAGGGGCTTGAGCGGAAAGCCAGGGCACGCAATGCCGCAGGTCCTCCCTTCTCCCATGCAATGCCCCGAAGGGGCGGATGAGGGCGCTTGGGCAGCGTCAGCGCGAAATGAAGTCGATGAACTTCGCGACCTTGCTGTAGGGCGGTCGCAGCAGGTCACTGCCCGCACGCTTGGTCTGCCACAGCACCGGCAAGCGCTTGCTCATCGCATCGAACCCGGCGCGGCCGTGATACGCACCCATGCCACTGGCACCGATGCCGCCGAATGGCAGGCCGTTGATCGCGAAATGCAGCAGCGTGTCGTTGACGGTGACGCCGCCGGACACGGTACGGCCCAGGATCTTCTCCACCGTCGCCGCATCGTGGCTGAAGGGGTACAGCGCCAACGGCCGGTCGCGCCCGTTGATGGTGGCGATGGCGTCGTCCAGCGTGCGGTAGCCGCGAACCGGCAGGATCGGGCCGAAGATCTCCTCCTGCATCACCGTGGCGTCGTCGCCGGGCTGCAGGATCACCGTCGGCGGGAACAGGCGCTCGCGGCGCTGGCGCTCGGCATCGATCTGCGCCAGCTCGACCACCTGCAGGCCGCGCGCGCGCGCATCGCTCACGTAGCCCTTCAAGCGCGCGAACTGTGCGTCGTTGATGATGCGGCTGTAGTCGCTGGCATCGTCGAAGTTGCCATAGCGCGCGCCCACCTGTTCGCGCAGGGCCTGCACCAGGGCATCCACGCGGCCAGCGTCGACCAGCACGTAGTCCGGGGCGATGCAGGTCTGCCCGGCGTTGAACCACTTGCCCGTCGCCAGCCGCGCGGCGGCGGCCTCCAGCGGGTAGTCGGTGGCCACCACCGCCGGCGACTTGCCGCCCAGCTCCAGCGTCAGCGGCGTCAGGTGCTGCGCGGCCGCGGCCATCACCTTGCGGCCCACGGTGGTGGAGCCAGTGAACACTAGGTGGTCCAGCGGCAACGCGGAGAATGCCGCCGCCACGCCGGCATCGCCCTGTACCACGCTCACGCGCTCGGGCGGGAACACCTCGGCCAGCAATGACTGCAGGAAGGCCGAGGTCTGCGGCGTGTGTTCGGAAGGCTTGAGCAGCACGTGGTTGCCGGCCGCGATCGCGGTGGCCAGCGGCACCAGCGCGAGGTTGACCGGGTAGTTCCACGGCGAGATCACGCCGACCACGCCCACCGGCACCGCGCGCACCTGTGCCCGCGCCGGCCAGAACCGCCAGCCCACGCCCACGCGCTCGGGTTTCATCCAGCCGCGCAGGTGCGCGAGCAGGTGGTCGATCTCGCCGGTGACGGTCATGCCATCGGCGATCACCGATTCATGCCGGGAGCGATGGCCGAAGTCGGCGGCGATGGCATCGCTCATCTGGCCGATGCGTGCCTTGAACGCGGCGCGCAGGCGCTGCAGGTCGTCACGGCGCTGGGCATGGTCCGGGCGCTTGTCCATCCACGCCTGGCGCAGCCGCGCCAGCGTCACCTGCAGGTCCTGATCCGGCGACCCCACTGCATTCATCGGCATCTCTCCCTTGGGACGGGAGGGGCCAGTGCGCGTTCCGGGCTGTGCGGAGTTCCGCATCGGTCACCGGCGTTTCGTGCTATCGGCCCTGCCCCGCCATCAACACCATGAAAAAAGGCGCATTGCGCGCCACCGCACGGCGGCATCAGACCGCCAACCAGACACCACGCTCGGGAGGGAGTATGAGGGGTTTGCCACAACGCTGCACCATCGCCACGGCCATCGGCCTGGCATTGTTACCCGGACTGTCGCTGGCCCAGCAGGCCACGAACGAGGCCGGGGCCAGGACCCTGGACAAGGTGGAAGTGACCGGGTCGCGGATCAAGCGCACCGAGATCGAGGGGATCGATCCGGTGCAGATGATCACTGCCGAGGACCTGGAGCACCAGGGCTTCGCCAACGTCTATGACGCACTGTCCAACATCACCGCCAACACCGGTGTGTTCGTCGGCGAGGAGAACACCAACAACTTCAACGCCAACGCGCAGGCACTGAACCTGCGCGGCTTCGGCCCCGGCTACACGCTGGTGCTGCTCAATGGCCGCCGCATCCCGATGCTGCCCAAGCCGGCCGGCACGGTCAGCGGCAACGTCACCAACCTGGCGATGATCCCGACCTCGGCGGTGGACCGGGTCGAGATCCTGACCAGCGGTGCTTCGGCGATCTATGGTTCCGATGCGGTGGCCGGCGTGGTCAACGTGATCCTGAAGGACAAGGTCGAGGGCACCACGCTGTCCTATCGCCACGGCGACACCGTGCACGGCGGCGGCCGGTCCGAGCGGGTGTCGGTGACCACCGGCTTCGAGTTCGGCGACACCCAGGTGACCGCCGGCCTGGAATGGGACCGGCGCTGGCCGATCCAGGGCAACCAGCGCCGCTGGTTCGCCTCGCCGGACCGCTCGCCCGACCCGGACTACCGCGACCCCACCCAGGTCATGTCGTTCTGGGACCGCGAGAGCGGCTGGGACCTGCTGGACATCAGTGGCCGCTGCGACCCGCTCGGCTACGTGCCGGCCAAGCCCGGCAGCGCCACCGGCACGGAGCGCTACTGCGGTGACAACGACTTCGACAGCTACACCGTGCGCAACGGCCGCAAGCGCCTGTTCGGCTTCCTCAACGCCACCCATGCGCTGGGCGAGCACGAGCTGTACGCCACCGCGCTGAGCACGCGCTCGCGCGCCGATGCCGGCATGTACCGCTACGGCTACGCGGTCGACTACGAGGTGGTGGACGACATGCAGGCCGCGCAGCCCAACGCGGTGGCCTGGCGCCACGCCTACCGCACCTTCCGCAACAACGAGTTCCCGGGCAGCAACCAGAAGTTCAAGGAGAACAACGACGTCATCATCGCCGGCATCCGCGGTGCGGTGGGCCGCTTCGACTACAGCCTGAACTACAACTACGGCCGCTATCGCTACCGCGACACGGTCGAGCGCTTCAACGACAAGGCGATGATGGGCCTGCTGTTCGGCGAGGAAGGCCGCGACTGGTCGCTGCCGTGGGCCGGCAGCCGTTGGGTGCGCGTGGGCGCCGGCAGCCTGGACGCCAACCTGATGCCCAACGGCAACATCGACTTCTTCGGCCAGCTGTCGCCGGAAGTGTTCCGCGACGTCATGCACACCTCGGTGGGCGACGGGCGCTCCACCTCGCAGTCGTTCACCGCCGACCTGTCCGGCAACCTGTTCGACCTGCCGGCCGGGCCGCTGGCGTTCGCCGCGGTGGCCGAAGCCACCCGCGACAGCTACCGCTTCATCACCGACCAGCCCACCGTCGATGGCGACATCTACGGCTGGAGCGGCATCCGTGGCAGCGGCAAGCGCAACCACTACGCGGTGGGCACGGAGTTCTCGGTGCCGCTGCTGGCGGCCGGCTCGGGCTTCGGCCAGTGGGATGCCAAGCTGGCCGCACGCTACGACCACTACGACGACGCCTCTGACGTCGGCGGCGCCTTCACCTGGCAGGCCGGGCTGAGCTGGCGCCCCAGCGACTGGCTGCTGCTGCGTGCATCGCACGCGACTTCGTTCCGCGCGCCGGACATGCACGTGATGTTCGCCGAGCGCAGCTCGGCCTATACCAGCGGCGTGGACTACCTGAGCTGCGTGCAGCAGGAAGGCCTGCAGCGCGGCCAGAGCTGGCAGGGCTGCGGTGACGACTATGGCACCGGCTCGATCCGCCAGTACTCCGAGGGTGACCCGGGGCTTCACGAGGAAAAGGGCAGCAGCGACACCCTCGGCATGGTCGCGCAGATCGGCCAGAACCACTCCTTCACCCTGGACTGGTACCGCATCAAGCTGGAGGAGCAGGTCGGCCTGATCGGCGCCGACGCGGTGCTGCGCTATGCCGCCGAATGCGCGCTGGGCTTCGATGCACAGGGCCTGGACGTGGACCCGAACTCGCCCAAGTGCCAGACCATGCTGGCGCGCGTGCAGCGCGGTGGCCGCAACGACAGCGTGCTGTCGGTGATCACCAGCCCGTTCAACACCGGCATGTACCAGCAGAACGGCATCGACGCGAGCTGGAGTTCCACCCTGCCCACCGACCATTGGGGCCGTTTCTCCGCACGCATCAGCTATACGCACATCCTCAAGACGCTCAGCCGCTACCTGCCCGAGGACGCCGTGGAGAACATCCGCGACCGGCAGTGGAACAGCGAGTTCCGCACCCGCTCGAACATGACCCTGGGCTGGGACTACAAGCGCTTCTCCAGCTACCTGCACTTCAACCGCCTGGGTTCCTCGCCGGTGCGCTGGGCCGACAGCTACGAGCGCTTCAGGCCGTGGATGACGGTGAACCTGTCGCTCGCCTACCGCGCCACCGAGCAGCTGTCCTTCAACCTGGCGGTGGTCAACCTGTTCGACAAGACACCGTACCGGCATGCCTCGGAAAAGTGGTGGCCGTATGCGGACATCACCAAGTACAACCCGGTGGGGACGGAGTACTTCATGACCGTGGAATACAAGCTGTAACAAGCGGTCCGCGTTTCCCTTCCGCCACCGCGGTGCGTTCTCGCCGCGGTGGTTTTTTTTGCACGTGGAACGCCCCAGATAGGGCGCGGACATGCCTGGCTCGCCGCCGCCGCAGCACGACCTGCACGCCGGTCTTCTGCGGCGGCGTGCAGGGACCTTCCCCGGCGGTGCAAGGCGCCGGCTACCGCAACGACAACCATTGCCCGCCTGCGCACAGGGCCGGCCGGTACGATGCACGACGCCACCGGACCGCGTTGCGCGGCATGTTGGTGGCGTTTCCCGTGAGGTGCATGGCGTGGCGTGCAGGCAACCGGCCTGCACCATCCTCCACTGCCGCGTGTGCCGGCTCGGCAGCGACCGCCGCGCGGTCGATCGCCGCGCAGCGGCGGGCACGCCGCCAAGCCTGCAATCCGGTGCTTCAATGCAGATCGCCGCCGGACTGCACCCAGGGCAGCCGGCGGCGATGTGTCGGGAAAGGCGATCGCGACCGCGCGGTCGCGAGGGGTGCGTCAGCGCGTGCCCTGCTGGTTCCAGTCCGGCGTGGACAACCCGCGCAGGTGGCGCACGAAGAAATCGAACTTGCGGCGCTGGATGTAGTCCACCGGCTCCTGCGAACGGCCCACGCCATGCCCGGTGCCCGGCACCGTGAGCAGGTCGAAGTCCTTGCCGGCACGGATCAGCGCATCGGCCACCTGGTAGGTCGAGGCCGGGTCCACGTTCTCGTCCTGTTCGCCCACGATCAGCAGCAGCTTGCCCTGCATCCGATGCGCGTTGTCCACGCCCGAGGCGCGGCTGTAGCTGGCATCCACCGGCCAGCCCAGCCATTGCTCGTTCCAGCTGAGCTTGTCCATGCGGTTGTCGTAGCAGCCGTTATAGGCCACCGCCACGGTGTAGAACTCCGGGTGGAACTGCAGCGCGTTGAGCGCGTTCTGGCCACCGGCCGATGCGCCGTAGATGCCGACGCCGCCACTGATGTCATAGGAAGGATCACGCGCGGCCATGGCCTTGTGCCAGGCGATGCGGTCCGGGAAGCCGGCATCGCCCAGGTTCTTCCAGGCCACGTCGTGGAAGGCCTTGGAACGGTTCATGGTGCCCATGCCGTCGATCTCGACCACGATGAAGCCCAGGTCGGCCAACGCCTGCAGGCCGATCAACCGCTCGTTGCTGGACTGCGAATCGAACGGCCAGAACTTCTTCTGCACCGAGGAATCGTGCGGGCCGGCATAGATGCTCTCGATCACCGGGTAACGCCGCGTCGGGTCATGGCGGGTGGGCCGCACCACCAGCCCGAAGATCGGCGTGCTGCCATCGCGGCCGGGCGCGGAGAAGGTTTCCGGCGCGCGGTAACCGGCGGCGAACAGCGCGCTGGCGTCGCCGCGTTCCACGGTGTCCAGCAGGTGCCCGTCACGTGCGTCGCGCAGCTCGGTGATGTTGGGCTGGTCCAGCCGTGACCAGGTGTCCACGTAATGGTTCATGTCCGGCGACAGGCTGATCTCGTGCCAGCCGTCGCCGGGCGTCATGTGCTGCAGGTTGCGGCCGTCGAAATCGACACGGTAGAAGTGCTGCAGGTAGGGGTCGCCCGGCTCGCGGCCGTTGGCGGCGAACCAGACCTGGCGGCGCGCCTCGTCGACCTTGACGATCTGCCGTACCACCCACGGGCCACGGGTCAGCTGCTGCAGCCGGCCAGTGCGGCCGTCGACCATGTACAGGTGGTTCCAGCCGTCGCGCTCGGACATCCACACGATCTGCTCGCCGCGATTGCCCACGTCGTGGAACTCGGCGCGGTACCACCAGCTGTTGACGAAGGTCTTGCTGGCTTCCTCGACCACGCTGCGCGCCGCGCCGCTGTGCGCGTCCACCTCGACCAGGCGCACGCGCTGGTGGCCACGCGCGGTGTAGCGGAATGCCAGGGTGCGGCCGTCGGCGCGGAACTGCGGGGGGGTGATCTCGTAGGCGTTGTCGAACAGGGCGGTCGGCACGTCGATGCGACGGCCACCGGCCACCTCGAAGATCACCGGGCGATCGATGTCCACCGGGTCGCCGGGCTTGGGGTAGAGCTGGGTGCGCACCCGCGGCTGCACCTGGTCGCGCGGCGCGGTTTCCACCCGCGTCACCTGGCGTGCGAAGCCGGGCACCACGCGCAATACCACGAGGCGCGAGGAGTCCGGCGACCAGACGATGCTCTCCGGGTCGTAGAAATCGGTGGCCGCGCCGTCGCGCGCCAACACCCGGGTCTGGCCGTCGGCGAGCTGGCGCAGCACCACGCTGCCCTCGCGCACCTGCGCCTCGTAGCGCCCGTCGGGCGAGCGCTGCGGTGTGTCGTCGGCGGGCACCGACAGGTCACGCACCACGCCCCAGCCACGCGGGCGCGGTTCCCGCTCCGGCGCGCTCCAGCGCGCGCAGCGGTAGGCATCGCCCAGCTCGCACCGCATCCAGCCACCGTCGACCCAGGCACGCAGGGCACGCCCGTCCGCTTCCAGCGTGTAGTCGGAGAACGGCAGGCGCAGGGCCTGGACGCTGCGGCCCAGCAGCGGCGACAGCGCCGTCGCCAGCCGTGCCTGGTCGAACGCCGGCACCGCGCCGGCCTGGCCCACGCTGCGGCTGACGAACTCGAAGCCGCCCGGCGCGGTGCGCCGGTAGCGGTATTGCCGTGCATCGGTCCAGGTCGCCGGCCCGGCCAGGCCCTGGGTCAGGTACATCCACTGTTCGCGCAGCTGCAGCGAGCGGTTGAACGCCGCCGCATCCGGTGCCGGCGGCGCATCGGCCCGGGCCAGCAGCGGTGCACCGGCGCAGGCCAGGCCCAACGCCAGGCTGCGGGCGTAATGGTGGATTCCCCTGGATCGAAGCATGCAGCGTGTCTCCTTGCGTATCAGGTCAGGCAAAAGGCCGGTCGATGGCCGGCGATGGCGGCGTGAACCATTGCGCGCCGTCGGCGGTGACATGGAAGTGGTCCTCCAGGCGCACGCCGAAGCGGCCCGGCACCACGATCATCGGTTCGTTGCTGCAGCACATGCCCGGTGCCAGCGGCAGGGTATTGCCACGCACCAGGTACGGCGCCTCATGGATGGCCAGGCCGCAGCCGTGGCCGGTGCGGTGCGGCAGACCCGGCAAACGGTAGTCCGGACCCAGCCCGGCCGCTTCGAGCACGTCGCGCGCGGCCTGGTCGACCACCTCGCACGGCACGCCGGGGCGCACCGCGTCGAAGGCGGCCTGCTGCGCGGCGCGCTCCAGTTCCCAGATGCGGCGCTGCTCGGCATCCGGCTCGCCGAAGATCCAGGTGCGGGTGATGTCCGAGTTGTAGCCCTGCACGGCGCAGCCGGTGTCGATCAGCACCAGTTCGCCGCGGCGCAGGTGCTGCACGCCGGGAATGCCGTGCGGGAAGGCGGTGGCATGCCCGAACTGCACGATGCAGAAGGTCGAGCCGCCGTCGGCGCCCAGCGCACGGTGTGCCTCGTCGATGAAACGCACCAGCGTGTCGGTGCCGATGCCCTCGTGGGCGATGCCGGCGGCCAGCTGCTGCACGAACAGCGTCATGTCGCAGGCCTGCTGCATGAGTGCCAGTTCGGCCGGCGACTTGCACATCCGGCAGCCATCGATGAGGGAGGCCGCCGACTGGATCGCATCGGCGCCCAGGTGGGCGGCCAGGCCGACCTGCACGCGGAACGGTGCCTCCGGGTCCAGCGCCAGCGTGCGCGCGCCGCGTTCGGCCATGGCCTCGGCCACCCGCGCGTACGGGTCCTCGTGTTCCTCCCACAGGCGCTTGCCGGCCGGGATGCGCAGCACCGCGTCGAGCGAGCCTTCCTCGAATACCGGGCACACCAGCAGCGGCTCCCCTTCCAGGGTCAGCAGCATCGCCACCAGCCGTTCGCTGCCACCCCACGGCACGCCGCAGAACCAGCGCAGCGAGGTGCCGGCGGTGACCAGCAATGCGTCCACGCCCTGCGCCCGCATCAGCGCACGGGCCCGCTGCAGGCGTTGCGCATGCTCCTCGGCGCTGATGGCCGGTGCGCGCTGTGGCCACGGTGCCAGGCGTGCGCGTGCCTGTTCCAGGGTGAGGTGTCCGATCTGTGCATTCATGGCTGTGCTCCGATGTCATCGGTGGTCCAACGCTGGTCGATCCAGCGCAGCAATCCACCCGGGTTGCGGTCGCGCAGCTCCGGCGGGAGCAGCGCATCGGGCACATTGTCGTATGCCTGCAGCGCACTGAAGCGCAGGATCGCGGCCGGCAGGCCGACGGCGGTGAATCCCGGCTGCGTCGAGGCCGGGTATGGCCCGCCATGTTGCTGCGCCGGGCTGACCGCCACGCCGGTGGGCATGCGATCGCAGATCAGCCGCCCCACGCGCGGCCGCAGTACGCTGGCCACGGCCTGCCACGCGGCATCGTCGCTGCCGTCGCCGGCGCGGTACAGCGTGCCGGTGAGCTGGCCCTCCAGCGTGGCCGCCACTGCCTGCATCTGGGCGACATCGCTGACCCGCAGCAGCAGGCTGCTCGGGCCGAACGCCTCGCCCTGGAACCGCGCGGGCGCGGCGAGGAACGCCTCGGCATCCACCTCGAACAGGGTCGGGGCATGGGTGATGCCCACGCTGCCCGGCGTACCGCCGCACAGCAGGCGCGCACCGGCCTGGCGCAACGCTCCGATCGCGTGCTGCAGCGTGGCCAGCACCGCCGGCGACAGCAGCAGCTGCGGCGCGGTGCCGGCAAAACGACCGGCCACCGCCGCGACGAACGCATCGCCAGCGGCACCGCGCGGCACCAGTACCAGCCCCGGGTTGGTGCAGAACTGGCCACTGCCGAGCAGGCACGACGCGCTGAACGCCTCGGCCAGCGCTTCCCCGCGTTCGGCCAGCGCACCGGGCAGCAGGAACACCGGGTTCAGGCTGGACAGCTCGCCGAAGAACGGGATGCCCGCGGCATCGGCCGCCTGCTTCAAGGCCAACCCGGCGCTGCGGCTGCCGGTGAAGGCGATCGCGCCCAAACGCGTATCGCCGGCCAGCGCCCGCCCCAGTGGCGCGGGCATGTCGTACAGCAGCTGCACCGTGCCGGCGGGCAAGCCGGCCGCGTCCGCGGCGCGTTGCGCGTGTTCGGCCAGGCGCTGGCTGGTGCCCGGGTGCCCCGGGTGCGCCTTGGCGATCACCGGGTTGCGTGCGGCGATGGCGGCGGCGAAGTCGCCACCGGACACCGCGTTGAACGCGAACGGGAAATTATTGGGGCCGAACACCAGGACCGGCTTGCCCAATGGCGCGTGGCACGAACGCAGGCCGGCGCCGGTGTCGATCACCGGCCGGGTCCAGCTGGCGCTGCGTGCGGCGCTGGCGGCCTGGCGCAACTGGTTGCAGGTGCGCGGCAGTTCATTGCCGCGCAGGCGGGTGGCGGCCGGCAACCCGGTCTCGGCATGCGCCAGCGCCACCAGCGCTTCGGCATCGGCTTCCAATGCATCGGCGTAACCTTCCAGGAACGCGGCGATGCGTTCCGGGGCGAGCGCCGCCAACATCGGCGCGGCGGCGCTTGCCGCCGCCAGCGCCTGTTCCACCTCGGCCGCACCGCTGCGCGGGAACGCATCCCCGATGGCCTGCGCGGTGGACGGGTCCACCGCGCGGAAGCTGTCCGTGCCTTCCGCTGCCGGACGCCAGTGGCCGGCAATCAACAACGGCGCGACCGTGGCCATCTCAGCGCTTCCCGCGGGTGGCGATGGCGTGGTCGATCACCTGCAGCGCCTGCGCGCGTTCGCCGCCTTCCACCACCAGCCGCGGCGCGCGCACGCGCTCGCTGCCCAGGCCCACGCGCTCCTGCATCAGCTTGATCAGCTGCACGAACTTGGGAACGGTGTCCATGCGCAGCAGCGGCAACGACCACTCGTACAACTCGCGGGCCGCCGCGTAACCACCGCGCCGTGCCTGCTCGAACAACTGCACCGCTTCTTCCGGGAACGCGTTGACGGTACCGGCGATCCAGCCTTCGGCGCCCATCGCGATGCCTTCCACGATCAGGTCGTCCACGCCGACCAGCAGCACCAGGCGATCGCCGAGCAGGGCCTTGATCGCGGCCAGGCGGCGGATGTCGCCGGAGGACTCCTTGATCGCCTGCACGTGCGGGAACTCGGCGGCGAACGCGGCCACCTGTTCCGGGCTGAAGTCGGTCTTGTAGGCGATCGGGTTGTTGTACAGCAGCACCGGCAGATCGGTGGAGGCGATGACTGCGCGGATGTACGCATCCATCTCGTGGCGGTCGCTGGAGTACACGTACGGCGGCAGCACCATCAGGCCACCGGCGCCGGCCTGCTTCACCGCCGCGGCCAGCGCGATGCCTTCCTGCGTCGACAGCGCGGCGATGCCGGCCACGATCGGCACGCGGGCCCCCACCGCATCGACCAGGGTGCGCACGATGGCCACCTTTTCCTCGAAGCTCAGGGTGGCGCTTTCGCCCAGCGAGCCCAGCGGCACCAGGCCGCTGCAGCCGGCATCGACCAGGCGGCGTGCGTGCTCGGCCAGGAAGGCATGGTCCACCGTGCCGTTGGCGGTGAAGGGAGTGGTGATGGCCGGCAGTACGCCGCGCCAGAAGTCTGCATTGCTCATCAAGGCTTACCTGGTTCGTATGGGTCGAAGGATGCATCTGCCAATGCAGCCAGGCTGACCGGGGTCAGTGGCGGCCGCACGGCCGTGGGGGAGGCGGAAGGGGAGGTCAATCGCAGTTCGCGCAGCGCGGCACCGCAGATGCGGCCCTGGCAGGCACCCATGCCGCAACGGGTGACCAGCCGCAGCTGGCGCGGGTCCGGGTGCGCGTGCACGTCGGCCATCGGCACGTCTTCGCAGCGGCAGACCAGGGTGTCGGGGTCGGCCAGCGTGCGGGCCTGTTCGCCGGGCTGGAAGGTCCGAGCCAGCAGCGCGGCATAGGCACGCTCATGTTCGCGCCGGTGGCGCAGTGCCTCGCCGCCGCGCACGTCGCCCAGGGCGAAGCACGCCGCCATCGCGCCTTCGATGCGGGCGCAGTCGCGGCCGCCGATGCCGAGGCTTTCGCCGGCCACGTGGATGTCGGAGTGGCTGCTGCGCAGTTGCAGGTCCACGCGCACCACCGGGTGCGTGCAGGAGGTGTCCAGTTCACAGCCCAGCAGCCGCGCCAGCTCCACGTTCGGCACCAGGCCCCAGCCGACCGCCAGCAGGTCGCAGGCCACGCGCGTGCGCGGGCCACCGGCAGTGACGATGTCCACGCCCTGCAGGCGCTGGTCGCCATGCGCGGCCACGACCGTGCTTTGCCGGTGCCATGGCACCGGCGCCAGGCCGGCGCGCAGTGCCACCGCCTGCGCCAGCTTGCCCGGCCAACGCCACAGCTGGCGGGCGAAGCCATGCAGCTGCGCGGTGCTGGCCTGTTCGTGGATGCCGACCAGCGTCGCGCCATGGCGCTTGAGCGTGGCGGCCGTCGCCAGCAGCAGTGGGCCGGTACCGGCCACCACCACCCGCTTGCCGGCCACTGGCAGGCCCTGCTTGGCCAACGCCTGCAGGCCACCGGCACCGGTGACGCCGGGCAAGGTCCAGCCCGGGAAGGGCAGCAGCAGCTCGCGTGCACCCGTGGCGATCACCAGCTTGCGCCAGTGCAGCGCCACTGCGCCGTGCGCATGGACGGCGAGCAGCCGGTGCGGGTCGGCCAGGGTCACTTCGTGCCCGGCCAGCAGCGCGATGCCCGCGGCCTCCAGGCCTTCGATCTGCGCCCGCGCCATCGCCGGCACGCCGAAACGCAGGTCATGCCGCCATACCTGGCCGCCGGCGCGCGGCTGTGCATCGACCAACCCCACCCGCGCGCCACGGCGGGCACCGGCATGGGCCGCGGCCAGGCCCGCAGGGCCGGCCCCGACCACCAGCAGGTCGTAATGATGATGTTTCATCGCTGTGTCTCCACCCGCATGCCCGGGCGTGCCACCACCATGCAGGCGCGCAGCTGCTCGATCGCATCGATGCGGACCCGGCATTCGAAGCACAGGCCCATGCCGCACAGCGGCGCGCGCGGCTCGCCGCCGGGCGAACGCCGGAAGCTGCTGCGCACCTGCGCGATGGCGGCGGCGACGGTGGCGCCCTCCTCCACTTCCACGCGCAGGCCGTCCACACTCAATACGACGCGGCTCATGCCACCTCCTGCTGCAGCCGATCCGGCCGATAGGGGTCCAGCGCAAGCGCCGGACTGCGGCCGAGGAACGCATCGACCAGCAGCCGCGCACTGCCCGGTGCGGCGGTGATGCCCAACCCTTCATGGCCGGCTGCCACCCATACCCGGTGACGGCCCGGCACCGCGCCCAGGTACGGCAAGCCGTCCGGCGTGGCCGGGCGGAAACCGCACCAGCTGCGCAGCGCACGCAACTCCTGCAGCACCGGGACGAAGTCGAACGCGCGGCGCAGCATGCGTTGCAGCAGCGCCATCGAGATGCCGTTGTCCGCGGCGTCGTATTCGCGCGAGGACCCGATCAGCAGTTGGCCGTTCGGCCGCGGCTGCACGTTGAATGACACGCTGGCGGCATCGGCGCCATGCGCGGCGGCGGCATAGCCCATCTCGATCAACTGGTGGCGCAGCAACGGCCGGTGCCGGTCGGTGATGACCAGCTGCCCTTTGCGCGCACGCATCGGCAGTTCCGGCAGCAACTCCGGCAATGCGCTGCCGGTGGCCACCAGCACCGGCCCACGCAGCACGCGGCCATCGGCCAGCAGCACGCCGTCGTCGACCAGTTGCGTGGCACGGGCGCCGGCAAACAACTGCATGCCCTGCCGGCAGGCATCTTCGATCAGCCGCCAGGCCACCCGCGGCGGGTAGACCACCGCGTCGCCCGGCACGTGCATGCCACCGCACAGGCCCGCGGCAAGCTGCGGTTCGCGCTGGTACAGCCCCGCCGCATCCACCGCCATGGCCTGCACGCCGACCGCCGCCAACGCATCCACGCGGGCGGCCACGGTGTCCAGTTCGTCGCCGTTGCGTGCCACCCACAGGGTGCCGCAGCGTTGGTATTCGGCCTGTGGCCAATCGGCCCAACGCTGCCACAGCCGCAGCGAATAGCTGCACAACGCCAGCTCATGCGCATCGCCATCCATCGCCACCAGGTGGCCCATCGCGGCCGCGCTCGCGCCGCCGCCCACCGCGCCGCATTCCACCACCGCCACGCGCAGGCCGGCGGCCACCGCGGCTTCGGCGCAGGCGGCGCCGACGATGCCGGCGCCGATGATGATCAGCTCGAACGTACCGCCTGCACTCACGGCCGCGGACCGCCAATGCCCCAGGCGAACGGGTCGGCCGGATCGATCAGCACGGTGGCACGCGCGGTGATCCACGCCTGGCCGATGATGCGCGGCAGGATGCCGCGCGTACCGGGCTGGTAGGACGCTTCGAACGCGGTACCCAGCACGCCCTGCTGCGTCCAGTGCTCACCCGCATCGAGCTTGCCGTCAGCGGCCAGGCAGGCCAGTTTGGCGCTGGTGCCGGTGCCACACGGCGAACGGTCGTAGGCCAGCCCCGGGCACAGCACGAAATTGCGCATCTGCCCGCTGCCGTCCGGTGCGGTGGCGTTGACTTCGATGTGGTCGATCTCGCCGTCCTGGCCGCGGATGCCGGCCTGTTCCAGCGCCACGCGGATGGCCTCGGTATAGGCGGTAAGCGTGCGCTGGTTGGCCAGCTCCACCGTGCACGGTGCCTGCGCGGTGATGAAGAACCAGTTGCCGCCCCAGGCGACGTCGCCGCGCACCGGGCCATGCCCGGCCACCTCGACCACGACATCGGCCTGGTACCGCCAGCTCTCGACGTTGTCGACCGCGACCCGGCCATCGGCGAACAGTTCCACGCCCACCGTGCCCACCGGCGTCTCGATGCGATGCCGGCCCACGCCGATGCGGCCCAGCTCGGCCAGCGTGCGGACCACACCGATGGTGCCGTGGCCACACATGCCCAGGTAGCCGACGTTGTTGAAGAAGATCACCCCGGTGCACGCGGCCGGATCCTGCGCCGGCAGCAGCAGTGCGCCGACCATCGTGTCCGAGCCACGCGGCTCGCACGCCAGCGCCGCGCGCCAATGGTCGAACTGCCCAGCAAAACGCTCGCGGCGCTGCTGCAGGCTGCCTTGGCCAAGATCGGGAAATCCGCCAAGCACGACCCGGGTGGGCTCGCCTGCGGTATGCGAATCGATGATGTCTATCCGGTGCATGCGGCCATGCTCCCATTCGCCGCGCAGGCCCGAATAGCAGGCGATTGGGCGTGCTCATGCGGAATTCGGCACAGCCACCTGAACACGCGCAAACGCCTTCCGGCATGCGCTAGGATCGGCCGCACGCCACCCTGAAGGCCGCCACCGTGATGACGACGCCCCTGGATGCACGCCACTCCTCAAGCGATGTGCAGGACCTGTTCGATGCACTTCCCGACACCGTGTTCTTCATCAAGGACCGGCAGGGGCGCTATACGCACTGCAACCTCACCCTGGTGCAGCGGCTGGGCAGGAAGAAGCGTGGCGAAGTGATCGGGCGCTCGCCGCTGGAGGTGTTCCCCGCGCCGCTGGGCAACCGTTACCTGCTGCAGGACCAGCAGGTCCTCGGCGGCGACCCGATCGCTGACCGCCTGGAAGTGCACCTGTACCCGAACCGGCGCCCGGGCTGGTGCCTCACCCTGAAACGGCCGATGTACACCGATGGCGCCATCACCGGGTTGATGGGCGTCTCGCGCGACCTCGGCCGCCCCAACAGCCGCCACTCGGCGTTCGCCCAGCTCGACAAGGTGGTGGCGCACATGCAGCTGCATTTCGAGACCAACCTGCGCACACCGCAGCTGGCCGAACGCGCGGGCATGTCGCTGGCGCAGCTGGAGCGCCACTTCCGCCACGTGTTCCAGCTCACCCCGCAGCAGTACATGATCAAGCTGCGCATCGAGATGGCGATGCGGCTGCTGCGCGGGGAGGGCAGCATCGCCGGCATCGGCCAGCGTTGCGGCTTCAGTGACCAGAGCGCGTTCGCGCGGCAGTTCAAGGCCACCGTCGGCATGACGCCCAGCGAGTACCGGGCACTGGACGAACGCTTCGGCATGACCGAACCGGCACCGGACAGCCGCATGGCCGAGCTCACCGGCTGAGGCGCACCCACCGGCCCGGCAGCTGCACGCACGAGCGCATCGCGCTGCCCCACCCTGCCGTCCCCGCCCCCAGCGTCGCCACGCCCGCCCGGGCGAGGCTTGCCTGCCCGCGCGACGGGGTGCTAGAAGGGTCCATGCCGGCCCCTGTCCGGGCCGGGCATCTGGCGCGGCACGACGTACGGGGATCACAGCGGTCACGGCCGCTGCGTTTTATGGCTCGGGGACATGCAACACCATGGTCGGACGTGAACATGACATCGCGGTGAATCCCGATGCCTGCCCGGTACAAGCCAAGCAGGACATGCTCCGGGCGCTGGACATGCATGCCCTGTGGCGCGCCTGCGTGGACCTGGTCAGCCAACGCCTGCCCTGCCATTCGTGCACGCTGATGTACGACATCACCTGCGGCTACCAGCCGCAGCGCAGCCTGCACTTCCTCGGCGAGACGCCTTCCGGCCTGCCACCGCCCCTGCGCAGCCTGGACGTGGCCGCGCCCTACCTGCAGCAGCATCCGCGCATCCATTGGTACACGCTGTCGCAGATCGCCTCCGGCGACGCACAGGCGCGGCAACGGCTGCGCGCGCAGAACCCGGCGCCGGGCTGGCACGAGTTCATCCACATGGCGTTCTGGGGCGAGGACGGCCTGGAAGCGGTGCTGAGCATCCGCATGCGCGAAGGCCACGAACAGATCACCGACGGCCACCAGCAGTTCCTGGACGAGCTGCACCCGCTGATGGCCGCCGGACTGCAGCGCCTGCGCTCACTGCGCGACGAGCGCCGCAGCGTCTACCAGGCACTGCTCGACCGGCAGAGCCTGCCGGAGCTGATCCTCGACCACGAGCTGCACCCGATCAGCCTGTCCCCCGCGGCGCAGCGGCTGTGCGCCGACTGGCTGGAACCGGACCGGTCCGGACTGCCGGATGTCATCGCCGTGGAACTGCGCCGCTGGCTCGGCCAGCCCGGCGCAGTCGCCGCCGGCAGCAGCACGACGCTCAGCCACCCGCGATGTCCGGGCAAGGCGCTGCACATCCGCCTGGAAGCACAGCTGCCGGCCCATCCACTGCAACCGCTGTACCTGCTGTGCCTGGCCACGGCCGCGCCGGCGGGCAGCCAGCGGCCGGTATGGTCCAAGCTCTCGCCCACCGAACAACGCGTGGCCGAACTGGTCGTCGATGGCCTGCGCAACGACGAGATCGCCCATCACCTGAGCCGCTCGCGCAAGACCATCGAAAGCCAGATCAGCGCGATCTACCGCAAGCTCGACGTCGGCCACCGCGCCCAGCTGGTGCGCCTGCTCAGCACCGCCTGCTGAGCACCACGCGCGCTCAGGGCACGAACAGGAAGTAGTCATGCGCCGCCCGCGCCAGCTGGGCGATGGCCGCGTCGCGCTCCTGGCTGCTGGCGCGCGACTGCACGAACACGCTGATCACCGCATGGCCGCGTCCGCCCGGCAGGGTGATCACGCCGACATCGTTGATCACGTCGCCCACCGTGCCGGTCTTGTGCGCCACCGGCGTGTCGCGCGGCAGCATGCCGGGCAGGCGCGCGGTGCCGGTGCGGGTATCGCGCATGATCGCCTGCAGCACGTCCAGGCTGGCCGGGCTCAGCACCTGCCCCTTCCATGTCTTTTCCAGCAGCAACGTCATCGCGCGCGCGGTACTGGTGTCGCGCGGGTCGGCGTTCCAGGCGTTGGTGTGGCCGCGCCGCTGCTCCTCGCTGCGTTCGCCGCGCGAGAGCTCGGCGTAGGCGGCCGGGCCCATCGGCTGGGCCTGCGAGGCAGCGTTGCCACGGTAGTTGGCCAGCAGCTCCCAGATGTAGCGGTCCACGCGCAGGCCGTCGATGCCCAGCGCGCGCATGCGCGCGTCCACCGCGGCGGTGCCGCCGCCGAGCCGGATCAGGATGTCGGTGGCGTTGTTGTCGCTGACGGTGATCATCATGTGCAGCAGGTCGCGCACGGTGATCGCCGAACCGGCGCTCAGGTGCAGGTCCATCGGCCCGCCCATCTCCGGATAGATGTCATCGGCCTTCAGCGTGACCTGCTGCTGCAGCGACAGCGTGCCTTCGTCGACCAGCGTGAGGATATGCACCGCCACCGGCACCTTCATCGTGCTGGCCATCGGGAACGGCCGATCACCGTTGATGTAGACGCTGCGTCCGCTTTCCAGGTGCACGATGGCCGCACCCAGCTCGCCCCCGGGCAGCAGGCTGGCCAGGCGTTGCGCCTCGGCCTGCAGCGGCGCGGCCGGTGCGCTGCGCGCCAGCAGCGTGCCGGGCAGCCACAGGCTGGCCAGCAACGCGGCAGCCAGCAGCGGACGGCGCGGATGCAGGCGGCGAGGGGAAGCGGAACGGGTCATGTTCAAGGGGGTTTCCTCCAGGGACGGGAAGCGCCGCGGCGGGACTGACGATCATCCCGCCGCGACCAGGCTCAGAAACGCATGCGGGCGCCCAGCGTGTAGTAGCGGCCGACCACGTCGTAGTACGGCGAGCCTACCGCGCCCAGCGGCGATTTCTTGTCGAACAGGTTGCTGACGTCGGCGTAGATCTCGAACTCGCGGTCCGCGGACATCGGCAGGCGCATGCGTCCGCCCACGTCCCAGTACACGTAGGAACCGATGTCGCCGTTGGTCAGCTGCAACTGGTTGTTGTAGACGCCGGCGGACAAGTAACGGGCGCGCGCCTGCGCCGAATAACGGTCGCCACGCCAGCCGAAGGTGGCGTTGCCGCGCCAGCGCGGCACGCCCGAGCCGCCGGTCAGGCCCTGCGAGGTGACGTACTCGAAGCTGTTCTTGCCGTCGTAGGTGGTCAGGCTGTCCACCCAGGTCGCCAGCACGCGGGCGTGGAACTGGCCCGGCATCGCGGCGAACAGCGTGGCCGCCGGCAGGCTGTACATCAGGTCCACGTCCACGCCGTTGGTGCGGTACTCGGCCAGGTTGACGTAGTTGGAGTTGATCCGCTCGATCTCGCCGTTGCCGTCGCGCACCACGCGGCCACACATGGCCTGGTTGCCGGCGATGCAGCGCAGCACGGTTTCCTGCGCCGACACCTGGGTGATCACGTCCTTGATCTCGATGTCGAAGTAGTCCACCGACATGATCAGGCCCGGGGCACGGGCCGGTGCCCAGGTGAAGCCGACGGTCAGCGTATCGGCCTTCTCCGGGTCCAGGCGCGGGTTGCCACCGCCGATCACCAGTGCGCTGAGCGAGGTGCCGGTGAGCGGGTCGCTGATGGTCGACCAGCCGGTGGTGCTGGTGGTGTACATCTCCGACAGGTTGGCCGAACGGATGTCGCGCGAGCGGGTGAAGCGGCCGCGGAAGCCATCGAAGAACTCATTGGTCATGCCGTACTTCCACGACCAGATCGCACCGGAGCTGTTGTAGTCGCTGAAGCGCGCGGCGGCATTGACCTGCAGGTCGCGCAGCGCCGGCACGTCGCGCAGCAGCGGCGCGGCCACCTCGGCGAAGGCCTCGCGCACGGTGAAGCTGCCGGCCATCGGCGAGGAGCTCCAGGTGCTGAACGCCTTGGCCAGGTCCTGCGCGCCCACCTTCTGATCGATCTGCTCCTTGCGCGCCTCCAGGCCCACCGCCACCGATACCTCGCCGGCCGGCAGCGAGAACGGCTCGCCGCGCAGGTCCAGGCCGGCGGTGTCCAGCCGGGTGTTGGTCATGCGCCGCGGCGTGCCGGTCACGTAGGCGGCCGCTTCGGCCGAGGGCGCGCCGTGGCCGAACAGGTTGATCGGCACGCAGCCGGAGCCGGGGTTGGTCAAGGTCACCCGGCAGACCACCTTGCCGCTGACCGGATCGATCACCGCGTCCACCGCGTCGCGGTAGTTGCTGGTCAGCAGGAAGCCCGGCGCGGCCAGGTCGGATTGGTTGTCGCCGTGGCTGTAGTAGCCGCCCCAGCGCCAGTTGTCGCCCACCACGCCATCCAGCGCGACGGTGAACTGGGTGGTGCGACGGTCATAGTCGATGTCGGGGAAGGCGAAGTCGCTGTTGAAGCGGCCCAGGGTGAAACTGGTCTCTCCGGCCGCTTCCATCGCATCACGCACCGCCGCCGGCAGGAACGCGTTGTCCACGCCGAGGCGCAGCCCGGTGCCGCGGTTGTGGTCGCCGAACCACGGGAAGCGGTTCCAGCTGCGCGAATGGCGCACGTCCACGGTCAGGCCGACGTTGTCGGTGAGGTTCCATGACAGCCGCCCCAGCACGTTGTAGCGCCGCTGCGGCGTCATCAGCGAGCTGATGTCATCGTTGCTCGGGCTCTCGCCACCCTGGATCAGCGATGCGCCGGTATAGCCGGGGAAGGGACGCAGGCTGCCGTCCGGGTTGAAGGCCATGCCGGCCAGCACGCCGCTGGTGATCAGGCCACCGATGGCAGCGTTGCCGTAGCCCACGTCGCCGACCATCGTGTAGGTACCGTCGCCATTGGACAGCTGTGCGGTGCGGCCCAGCCAGCGGCGCGAGGTCTTGGGAATCACGCCGTCGTTGTTGAGCGCCTCCGCGCCGATCACCACATGGCCACGGCCCTGGGCGACCTCGAAGCCGGTGGCCGCCGAGACGTACTGCTTCTGGTTGTCCGAACGCGAGGACACCCCGCCCTGCACGTCGACCTTGGTCCCGACCAGCTGGCTGTCCAGCTGCACGTTGACCACGCCGCTGACCGCGCCCGAGCCCCAGGCCGCCGAGGCGCCGCCGGTGACCACGTCCACGCCACTGATCAGGATCGAGGGGATCGCGGCCAGGTCGTTGTCGCTGGAGAAACGTCGTCCGTCCAGCAGCACCAGCGTGCGGCTGGTGCCCAGGCCACGCAGGTCGACCGGCGCGCGCGCCGCGTCCACGCCGGTGGTGTGGGTCTGCGGCGACACCGTGCCGCGGAACTGCGGCAGGTCGTTGAGCGCGGCGGCGATGTTGGTGTGGGTGGAGAGTTGCAGTTCCTCCGGCGTCACCTTCACCGTCGGCGTGGGCGCGTTGAAGCCGGGGCGGTCGATGCGCGAGCCCGAGGCGATGACCTTGACGCTGGCGATGTCCACCACCTTGCCGTCGGCCGGTGCCGGTGGCGTGTCTGCGTTCTGGGCCGATACGGCGGGGATCGTTCCGACAAGGATCAGGGCGATGCCCGTGGACAACGCGGTTCTGGCGATACGAGACGACATACGGTTCCTCGCAGACGGCTGGAAGTGGATACGACGGACCTGTGATGCGGAACTCCCCTTGTCCGCATCTTAGGAAGCCGTCTTCCGACCCCGCATCAGGGAAAACCCCCATAGCCGACCCATAAACGACAACGGCCGGCGCAAGCGCCGGCCGTTGTTTCAAACGTTACCAATTATCAGTGCTCGGCCGCCTTGCTGGCACCGATGCCGGTCTCGGCACGCACTTCCTGCGCCGGATAGGCCGCACGTTCCTGCTGTGCGTTGCGGCTCTTGTCCAGCACCGAGAACAGCCAGATGCCGACGAAGGCGATGGTCATGGAGAACAGCGCCGGGCTGGTGTACGGGAACGGCGCGCTGCCGGCCGGGTTGCCCAACGTGTCCACCCACACCGACGGCGACAGCAGGGTCAGCAGCAGCGACGAGGCCAGGCCCAGGAAGCCGCCGATCACCGCGCCACGGGTGGTGCAGTCCTTCCACAGCAGCGACAGGATCAGCACCGGGAAGTTGGCCGAGGCGGCGATGGCGAAGGCCAGCGACACCATGAAGGCCACGTTCTGCTTCTCGAACACGATGCCCAGCAGCACCGCGACCACGCCCAGCACCAGGGTGGTGATGCGCGAGACACGCAGCTCCGAACCCGGCGGCGGGTTGCCCTGCTTGAACACGGTGGCGTACAGGTCATGCGACACCGCCGAGGCACCGGACAACGTCAGGCCGGCCACCACCGCCAGGATGGTGGCGAAGGCCACCGCCGAGATGAAGCCCATGAACAGGTTGCCGCCCACCGCCTTGCCGACCAGCACGGCCGCCATGTTCGGGCCGCCCTGGATGGTGCCGGTCACCGGGTCGGCGTACTCGGGGTTGGTCAGCACCAGTGCGATCGCACCGAAACCGATGATGAAGATCAGGATGTAGAAGTAGCCGATCCAGGTGGTGGCCCACAGCACCGACTTGCGTGCCTGCTTCGCATCTGGGACGGTGAAGAAGCGCATCAGGATGTGCGGCAGGCCGGCGGTGCCGAACATCAGCGCCATGCCGAACGAGATCGCCGAGATCGGGTCCTTCACGAAGCCACCCGGGCCCATGATCGCCAGGCCGGCGCTGGCCGCTTCCTCGGCGCTCTTGCCGCCATTGGCCGCGATCTGGGTCTTCACCCGCACCGCTTCGCTGAACAGCGCCTCGAAGCTGAAGTTGAACTTCCACATCACCATCAGCGCCATGAAGGTCACGCCGAACAGCAGCAGGCAGGCCTTGATGATCTGCACCCAGGTGGTGGCGGTCATGCCGCCGAACAGCACGTAGACCATCATCAGCACGCCGACCAGCGCCACGGCCACCCAGTAGTCCAGGCCGAACAGCAGCTTGATCAGCGCACCGGCGCCGACCATCTGCGCGATCAGGTAGAACAGCACCACCACCAACGTGCCGGAGGCGGCGAACATGCGGATGGGCTTCTGCTGGAAGCGGTAGCCGGCCACGTCGGCGAAGGTGAAGCGGCCCAGGTTGCGCAGGCGTTCGGCCATCAGGAAGGTCAGGATCGGCCAACCGACCAGGAAGCCCAGCGCGTAGATCAGGCCGTCGTAGCCATTGGCCATGACCGCCGCGGTGATGCCCAGGAACGAGGCGGCGGACATGTAGTCGCCGGCGATGGCCAGGCCATTCTGGAAGCCGGTGATGCCACCGCCGGCGGTGTAGAAGTCCGATGCCGAACGGGTGCGCTTGGCCGCCCACTTGGTGATGCCGAGCGTGGCCAGCACGAACACGGCAAACATGGTGATCGCCGTCCAGTTGGTCGGCTGGCGCACGGTCTGGCCGATGTCGCCGCCGGCGGCCAGGGCTGCGCCGCTGGCTGCCATCAGCGCGAGCAGCGCGCCCGATCGCAGGAAGGAATGGCTCATCGGGTCTCCTCCACGATCTGCTGGGTCAGCTGGTCGAATTCCTTGTTGGCGCGGCGCACGTAGAAGCCGGTGATCAGGATGGTGAACACCATCAGGCCCAGCGCGATCGGGATGCCCACGGTGGTGATCTTGCCCGCGGCGATCGGCGTGGCCAAGAACGCCTTGTCGAAGGCGATCAGGCCGATGTAGCCGTAGTAGGCCAGCAGCATGAGCACGGTCAGGGTCCAGCCAAGCCGGTTGCGCACCTTGCGCAGGCGTTGGTAGAGCGGATTGGAGGCGATCCGCTCAACACGGGGATCGACGGAAGCATTCATCGGGATTCTCCAGACGTGGGAATACGAGCGCCCCGGCGCGGGGTACGCGCCTCGGCGGTGACATGAGTGCTCCCCGTGGGGGTAGGGAGATGGTACGGACTACATTCCTGCAGACGGTGCCGGCATGGCCTGCATGCCGGCACCGCAGGATCAGAAGCTGTACTTGGTGGTGAACTGCAGGCGGCTGATGTCACCCTTCTGGCCGTTCTCGATCTCGCGCACGCCGTACATCAGCTCGGCGCCGATATCGACCTTGGGCATCGGGGTGTAGAACACGTTGCCGCGGATGGACTGCACGCTCTTGGTCACCAGGTTGCCGGTGATCGAGGCATCGTTGTCGTAGTCGCTGCGCGCGTAGATCAGGTTGGTGCGCAGCTTGGGCGAGAACGCATGGCGCCAGCCCACGTAAGCGGCGACCACGCCGGTCGGGTCGATCTCGTCGCGGATCGCGTCGTAGCCGCTGTCGGCGGTGATGCCCAGGCCGATGTAGCGCGAGATGCCTTCGCCACCGGTGAGCTGGTAGTGCAGGCTGTCGCTGTCGCCCATCACCCACTTGCCGCCCAGCGTCACGCCGCCGGCGACCTTGGTGGCATCGGCACCGGTGGCCTGGTTGTCGACCTTGAGCTGGCGCACCAGGCCAGCCACGCCGAACGTGCCCCAGTCACCCTTCCAGCCGTAGCGGGCGGTGAGGTCCGGCAGCGAACCGCGGTCGGAGTTGACCACCGACGGTACGTTCCACTTGCCGGTACCCGGGTTGTAGGTGCCGGTGAGGGTGGTGGTCTCCGGGTTTTCCAGGGCCACGCTGAAGCCGCCGTTGGTGTAGCGGACCTGGGCCTGGCGCACGAACACCACGCCGTCGGTCGGGCCGACGAAGTCCACCGCCTCGGGGATGGAGGCGGCATCCATGAAGTTGGACCAGGTCTGGCCGGCCAGCCAGTTGTTCCAGTACATGTAGGCATGGCGCAGGGTCACGCCGTAGGTGTTGGTCGCGGTCTGGTTGCCCAGCGAGTTGCCGAAGAAGTCCATCTCGACCATGGCGCCGGCCTTGTCGCCGTTCTCGGCCACGTGGTCCACGCCCAGGTTGAAGCGCGAGAACTTGGCGTGCGCGTTGTAGTCCACATCCGAGGCCTTGCCCGAGCCGCCGGCACCGTGCACCGGCGTCTGCCCCGGCAGGTACAGCGCGCGGCCGGTGGCGTCGTCGGCGAGCTGGCCGTCGCCGGTGCGCGTGGCCAGGAAGTCGGCCTTGATGAAGCCGCCGAACTTGAACGTGGTGCCCGGCGTCGCGCCCGGGGTGATGCTGGTGACCTGGATCGGCTGCTTGCCGGCCGGCACCGTCGCCGCCGGCCGTGCGGCCAGGTCGGCCTGCGCGGCACGCACCTGGCCGACGTCGGTCTGGGTCTGCGTGATCACGCCCTGCTGTTGCTGTTGGGTGGACACCAGCAACTGCACCTGCCGTTCCAGTTCGGCCACGCGCGCTTCGAGCGCTTTCTCCCTGGCCGTCTCGGCCCACGCCATGCCCGGCGCAACCAGCGCAACCAGCAGCGCGGCGGCGAGCGGACGGCGGGCCGTCTTCAACACGGATGTATTCATTTTCAGCCTCTCTCCCGACTGGCGTTTGCGGCCGCACCAGCTGCACGGTCGCGGCCAGCGTGCGGTCGGCCGGCACGGGGCGGCTATTCGCCATTAGTCGTAAGTCGGCGTGCATTCGACCATCGTCTAATCCGGGGGGCAGCGCGCGGGGGGGTGGATACGGCACACTTGGGTTGTCCGGCCCTGTCGCGCAGACAAGGCCTTTTCATTGGTTACAAGTGCAAAGGTGAGGGGTTGCCATGACTGATGTTTATCCCGTTGATGCCGGGTTCGCCGCGAAGGCACGGATCAACAAGACCACGTACCAGCAGCAGTACCGCGAATCGGTGGAAAACCCCGACGCGTTCTGGGCCAAGGCCGCCGAGCGGCTGGACTGGTACGTCAAGCCCAGCAGGATCCGCAACGTCAGCTACCAGCTCGACGATTTCCGCATCAAGTGGTTCGAGGACGGCGAGCTCAACGTCAGCGTGAACTGCCTGGACCGCCAGCTGGCCACGCGCGGTGACAAGACCGCCATCCTGTTCGAGGCCGACAGCCCGGACAGCCCGGCGCAGAAGGTCACCTACCGCGAGCTGTACGAGCGCGTCTGCCGCCTGGGCAATGCGCTGCGCAACCTCGGCGTCAAGAAGGGCGACCGCGTCACCATCTACCTGCCGATGATCGTCGACGCCGCCGTGGCGATGCTGGCCTGTGCCCGCGTCGGTGCGATCCACTCGGTGGTGTTCGGTGGCTTCGCCGCCAACTCCATCGCCGACCGCGTCGGCGACTGCGGCAGCAAGCTGATCATCACCGCCGACGAAGGCCTGCGCGGTGGCAAGAAGGTGCCGCTGAAGGCCAACGTCGACGCTGCGCTGAAGCTGCCGGGCACCAACACCGTGGAAACCGTGCTGGTGGTGCGCCACACCGGTGGCGCGGTGGACATGCAGGCCCCGCGCGACCGCTGGTTCCACGACGTGGTGGACACCCAGCCGGCCGAGTGCGAACCCGAGCGCATGAACGCCGAGGACCCGCTGTTCATCCTGTACACCTCCGGTTCGACCGGCAAGCCCAAGGGCGTGCTGCACACCAGCGGCGGCTACCTGCTGTACGCGGCGTACACGCACGAGGCGGTGTTCGACCTGCGCGAGGACGACATCTACTGGTGCACCGCCGACGTGGGCTGGGTCACCGGCCACAGCTACATCGTCTACGGCCCGCTGGCCAACGGCGCCACCTCGGTGATGTTCGAGGGCGTGCCCAACTACCCCAACACCTCGCGCTTCTGGGAGGTGATCGACAAGCACCAGGTCACCATCTTCTACACCGCGCCCACCGCCATCCGCGCGTTGATGCGCGAGGGCGAGGCGCCGGTCAAGCGCACCTCGCGCACGAGCCTGCGCCTGCTCGGCAGCGTCGGCGAGCCGATCAACCCGGAAGCCTGGCGCTGGTACTACGACGTGGTCGGCGATGCGCGCTGCCCGATCGTGGACACCTGGTGGCAGACCGAGACCGGCGGCATCCTGATCTCGCCGCTGCCCGGTGCCATCGACCTGAAGCCGGGCTCGGCCACGCTGCCGTTCTTCGGCGTGCAGCCGGCCCTGGTCAGCGCCGACGGCGAACTGCTGGAAGGCGCGGCCGAGGGCAACCTGGTGATCCGCGACTCCTGGCCGGGCCAGATGCGCACCGTCTACGGCGACCACCAGCGTTTCATCGACACCTACTTCCGCACCTACCCGGGCAACTACTTCACCGGTGACGGCTGCCGCCGCGACGAGGACGGCTACTACTGGATCACCGGCCGCGTCGACGACGTGATCAACGTCTCCGGCCACCGCATCGGCACCGCCGAGGTGGAAAGCGCGCTGGTCTCGCACCCGAAGGTGGCCGAGGCGGCCGTGGTCGGCTTCCCGCACGACATCAAGGGCCAGGGCATCTACGCCTACGTCACCCTGGTGGCCGGCGAGCCGCAGACCGACGAACTGCTCAAGGAGCTGGTGACCTGGGTGCGCAAGGAGATCGGCCCGATCGCCGCGCCGGACCACCTGCAGTGGGCACCGGGCCTGCCCAAGACCCGCTCGGGCAAGATCATGCGCCGCATCCTGCGCAAGATCGCCGAGAACGCCCCGGACCAGCTGGGCGACACCTCCACGCTGGCCGACCCCTCGGTGGTCGCCTCGCTGGTGGAAGAGCGCAAGGTGCGGTAACCGCGGGTACGGGAAGCTGCGTGGCTTCACCTTCTCCCTCCGGGAGAAGGTGCCCCGAAGGGGTGGATGCGGGGAGGCGCGCAGCGCACAACGGGCTTGGCCTGTGTACCCTCTCCCCTACCCCTCTCCCGCAGGGAGAGGGGGCTCAATACTCCGCCAACTCCGATTTCCGCCATGCCTACCCTGCTGATCGCCGATGACCACCCGCTTTTCCGCGAAGCCCTGAAGGGCGCGGTACAACGCGTCATCCCCGGTGTGCAGCTGCTGGAGGCGGACAGTGTCGAGGCCCTGTACACCCTGGCCGAACAGCATCCCGACGCCGACCTGGTGTTGATGGACCTGAACATGCCCGGCGCGCAGGGTTTCAACGCGCTGGTGCACCTGCGCTCGCTGCACCCGCAGCTGCCGGTGGTGGTGGTCTCCGCACGCGAGGAGCCCAAGGTGATGCGCCGCGCGCTCGACCACGGTGCCTGCGGCTTCATTCCCAAGTCCGCCGATTCGGACACCATCGGCCATGCCCTGGGCACCATCCTCGACGGCGAGCGCTGGGCCCCGGCCGAAGCGCACAACGTGCCACCCACCGACCATGAGGAATGCGAGGTCGGGCAGCGCCTGCGCGAGCTGACCCCGCAACAGTTCCGCGTCCTGCAGATGCTCGGTGCCGGCCGCCTGAACAAGCAGATCGCCTATGACCTGGGCGTCTCCGAGGCCACCATCAAGGCCCATGTCACCGCCATCCTGCGCAAGCTCGGCGTAACCAACCGCACCCAGGCGGTGCTGATGGCCGGCAAGCTGGCCATCGACGACGACGCCATCGTCGTCCCGCCGGAAGAAGACTGAGCCGCAACGCCGGTTCGGGAGCATTGCTGCGTTTGTGATCTGCGGCAGGTGATGCTGGGCTTGGGTGTGGAGCAAGAGCGACCCCTCCCCGGCCCTCCCCGTGGCTGCGCCAAAGGGAGGGGGCGGTTCATGCAATCTGGCAGCGCGCAGCCAAGCCCGCTCTTGCCCCCTCCCTTTGGCGCAGCCACGGGGAGGGCCGGGGAGGGGTGACGCTCGACTGCTCGACTGCTCACCGGCTTGCCCACTCAACCGCTCAACTCTTCACGCTGACCGTCGCAGCCCCCCGTTCCCCGCGACAGTCTTCGCAGCCTCCGCCTCGCCCACCACCACGAAGCGCTCCGCCGCCGCGGCCAGTTCCTGCGCCTGCACGCGCATTTCCGCCGCTGCCTGCGAGGAAGCGCGTGCGACGTTGCCACTCTGCCGGGTGCCTTCGCCGATACGGCGCAGCAACCGTTCCACGTCATCGACCGCGCTCACCTGGCGCTCCGAGCCGGCATCGATGCGCGCCATCGCCGTCACCACCTGCTGCACCCGGCCGCTGATGTCGTGCATCACTTCACCGCTGGTATCCACCAACCGCGCACCGGCCTCCACCTGCTGCAGCGACGCATCGACCAGCACCCGGATCTGCTGCGAGGCCTCGGCCGAGCGCTGCGCCAGCATCCGTACCTCACCGGCCACCACCGCGAAGCCGCGCCCGTGGCTGCCGGCACGCGCGGCCTCCACCGCGGCATTGAGCGCCAGCAGGTTGGTCTGGAACGACAAGCTGTCGACGGTGGCGACGATCTCGCGGATGTGCCGCGATGACGCACGCAGCTGTTCCATGCCGCTGATCGCCGCGGCGGTGGCCTCGCTACCGCGCGTGGCTGCCTCGCTGGCCGCTTCGGATACCGCCGCGCTGTGCCGCGCACTGCCGGCATTCTCGCGGGCCTCGCTGGCCACCGAGCGTACCCGTGCCAGCGCGTCATGCACGTCACTGACCTGCTGCTCGACCCGCCCGGACAGGTCGGCGGTGCCGCTGGCCATGTCGTCCACCGCGTCCTGCACGCTGCCGGCCGAGTACTGGATGCTGGAGACGATGCCGCCCACCTGCCGCATCGCCACTTCCAGCCCCTGCCGCAGCTGCGCGTAGATGCCGCGGCCGTCATCGCGCATGCGCGCACTCAGGTCACCGCGGGCGAAATGGCCGATCACGCGGGTGGCGTCGCCCAGCTGGGCCTGCACGCTGTCGAGCAAGGCATTGATGCGCTCGCCGAGCTGGTGGACGAAACCCTGCTTGTCGTCCAGCACGATCCGTCCCTGCAGCTCACCGGCAGCGGCCGCTTCGACCACCGCCGCCACCTCGTTGACGATCACCCGCTCCAGCCGGCGGTCCTGCCACTCCATCACCAGCCCCAGCACGCGCGACTGCTCCAGCACCGGGCTGACCCGCAGCAGGAAGCCGGTGTTGCCCAGCGCCACGTCGGCGTTGACGCTGATGCCTTCCTCCAGCGCCTGCCGGGCCAGTACCTCCACCTGCACGCCCAGTGCCTGCAGTTCGCATCCGGCCTCGACCACCCACCCGACGTCGGCCAGCGCGAACGAGTGCGCCAGCGCCGGATTGGCATAGACCACCCTGCCCTGCGCATCGGTGACCAGTACCGCGGCGCTGGCCACGTCCAGGGCCTGGCGTACGCGCTGGTTGGCCTGCGCGGCCAGCCGCTCGCTGGCGATGCGTTCGCGCAGGCTGGACTGCATCTGCATCAGCGCGCTGGCCAGGCGTCCGATCTCATCGTGCGAATTGCGGACCACCAGCCGCCCGTCCAGATCATCGTCGGCAATGGCGCGGGCGAACGCGGCGGCATCGGCCAGCGGTCGCTCCACCGCGCGCAGCAGCAGCACCAGCAGACTCACCAGCAGCAGGCCGACCACCAGCACGGTGGCGGCGAAGGCGGCGTCCATCCAGCGGCGTGCCGCGGCCTGCTCGTCGCGCTGCCGGGCCAGGCTGCTGCGCTGCGCCTGCTGCAGGCCGGTGATCACCGGCACCACCTGTGCGGCGAGGTCGTCCATGGCCTGGGTTTCACTGTCCGCGCCATACCGCGCGGCGGCATAGGACAGGAATGCACCCTGATACCGCTGCATCGCCTCGCGCACCTGCCCGCGCACGTCCTCGGGCATGCGCGTGGACTGCAGCAACAGTTCGAACGGCATCACCTGCGCGCTGAGTTCATCGGCGTATTTCTGCTCGCGGCGCAGGATGAAATCCTTCTCGTAGCGGCGCATGGTCAGCATCGACACCTGCAACGCCGGTGCCTGGTAATCGGCGATCAGGTTCTCCACCTCATGCACGGCACCGCGCAGTTCGCCCTGCATGCCGCTGTCGGCGTCGTGGCCGAGTTCGGTGATGCGTTCGTCCAGCGCCTGCCCGGATTCGACGTAGGCACGCAGCGGCTTGGCCAGCGCCTCGCTCCAGCCCGGACCGCCCTTGGCCGGCACCAGCGCGGCCTGCAGGCGGTTGTTGGCGGCGACGAAGGCCTGGCCGGCGGCGGCGGAAAACGACATGGCATATTCGGCCTGCGCGCGCCGTGCCTCGGCAAACGCAGCAGCCAGCGCTTCCAGTTGCGCGGCATCCTGCTGGTAGCGTTGCAGGCGCTGGTCGGCGTTGCGCATGCCGACGCTGAGCCAGGCATAGGCCGAGCCGATCACGATCAGGCCGATCACCAGCGCCAACAGGCTCAGGCGCAGTTTCTGGGCGATACCGAGGGGGAACTTCATGGGCCGGTACTCCGGGCGTAGGGATGCCTCGGAATCGGCCGGCAGACGGGTTTCTTGAGCACCCGATGGCGCGGGGCAACCGGTCCGGCGCGCGGCACAGGGCCGGGCGCCCATCAGGCCACGCGGCGGTTACAGGGGTATTGCAGTGGCCTGTTCGGCCCCGCCTCACGGGCCCGGGCGGTGGCCATGCTAGAATCCGCGCTCCCTTGGGGAGTAGCCTGCTTCCAGCGTTGGAAGCGCTCACGTCAACATACTCGGCCAGTGCGCCGTGGCGTGGGCAGCCAGACCCGGTTGGCGAGACCAGCGGCACGCGTGCGCAACGAATGGTTGGGCGCGCCGTGTGCCGTTTGAGTCCGCCCGGCCCGGTACTGAAGATGTCCCCACTTTCCATCCTGCTCGTTGGCTTTGCCATGTCCACCGATGCCTTCGCCGCTGCGGTCGGCAAGGGCGCGGCGATGAACAAACCCCGCCTTCCCGATGCGCTGCGCGCCGGCCTGATCTTCGGCGTGATCGAGGCAATCACCCCGATCATCGGCTGGCTGCTCGGCCGCGCCGCCTCGCAGTACGTGGAAGCATTCGATCACTGGATCGCGTTCGTGCTGCTGGGCGCGCTTGGCATCCACATGATCGTCGCCGGCCTGAAGCCGGAGGAGGCCGAAGGCGAGGATTCCGCGGAAAAGCCACGCCACGGCTTCTGGGCGCTGGCGGTCACGGGCTTTGCCACCAGCATCGATGCGATGGCCATCGGCGTGGGCCTGGCCTTCCTGGACGTGCACATCGGCGTGGTCGCACTGGTGATCGGCCTGTGCACGATGACGATGGTCACCGCAGGCATCATGCTCGGCCGCGTGCTCGGCAACCTGGCCGGCAAGCGCGCGGAGATCGTGGGCGGCGTGATCCTGATCATCATCGGCTGCACGATCCTGTACGAGCACCTGACCGCGGTGGGTTGAGTCCGGTGCCGTGGCAGCAGCAGCTGCAGGGCCCTGCCCTTGCCTGCGACAAACGGAAGCTGCTGGAGTGGCATTGCCGTGGTCTGACCGATCGCATGAAACACCCCCTCCCTTTGCCACGGGCAAGGGCGGGGCCGGGGAGGGGTTGCTGCTCGCCGCCACGCGCCGGCACCGAGCACGGCACGGCACGGCGCATTCCCCGCTTCGCGGCCGAGGTCGGTGCTACGGCTGCTGGCGCTGGCGCGGAGCGTTCATCGCCATCAGGAAGGCGCGCAGCGAGGCCGGCTTCACCGGCTTGGTCAGCACGCGGTAGCCACGCTCGCGCGCCAGGCGCTTGAGCTCGTCGCGGCCGTCAGCGGTGAGCAGTGCGCCATGCAACGGCCGGCCGGCGGCCTCGCGCAGCGCAACCAGTGCATCCAGGCCGTCCATGCGGTCGTGCAGGTGGTAGTCCACCAGCATCACGTCCGGCCGTTCGGCCAGCTTTTCCAGCGCCATGTCCACCGTGCTGGCGGCGATCACCTCGACCTTCCAGCGCCCCAGCAGGGCGCGCATGCCGTCGAGGATTTCCTGGTCGTTGTCCACGCACAGCACGCGCAGGCCGGCCAACGAATCATCCCCGCCGAACGCCGTGGCCTGGCGCGCCTCCACCAACGGTGCGGCGGGCGCTGCCACGCGCGGCAAGGTGATCGAGAACATGCTGCCGTGGCCGGGCTGGCTGCGGGCATTCAGGCCATGGTCGAGCAGGCGCGAGATGCGCTGGCAGATCGACAGGCCCAGGCCCAGCCCCTGCTCGCCCCAGTCGAACGGCTGCTGGTAGCGATGGAACTCGTTGAAGATCTGCTGCATGTGGTGCTCGGGAATGCCCGGGCCGGTATCCCACACCTGCAGCTCGACCTGTTCGCCGCGCACGCGCAGGCCCAGCACGATGCGGCCGGTACGCGTGTAGCGCAGCGCGTTGGCCATGAAGTTCTGCAGCACGCGGCGCAGCAACCGGCGATCACTGCGCACCCACGCCGCGCGCGCGAACACATGCAGGCGCAGGCCGCGGCCGGCCGCGACCGGCGTGTACTGCGCGGCCAGCTCGCGCACCAGCACGCTGGCGTCGAACTCGGTGATGGTCGGGCGCAGCCCGCCGGCATCCAGCCGCGAGACATCGAGCAGGCCGTCCAACAGCTCCTCGGCCGCGCGCAGCGAAGCATCCACGCGTTCGGCCAGGTGCCGTTGCTCGTCGGTCTCGGGCAGGCTGTCGCGCAGCGCCGAGGCGAACAGCCGCGCGGCGTTGAGCGGTTGCAGCACGTCATGGCTGATCGCGGCCAGGAAGCGGGTCTTGGACTGCTGCGCGGCCTCGGCTTCCTGCGAGCGTTCGGCCACGCGCTGTTCCAGCGTCTCGTTGGCCTCCAGCAGCGCCTGCTCGGCCTGCTTGAAGTCGGTGATGTCGTTGTAGCTGGTGACGTAGCCGCCCCCGGGCAGGGCCTGGCCACGCAGTTCGATCACCTTGCCATCGGCGCCGGTGCGCTCGAACACATGCGGCGAGCCGGCACGCATGTAGCCGATGCGCCGGTTGATCTGGATCTCGATGTCGCCCTCGCCCAGCTCGCCGCGCTCGGCGTTGTAGCGGATCAGGTCGGCCACCGGGCGGCCCACGTAAAGCATGCCGTCGGGGTAGCCGAACATCTGCTGGTAGCGGCGGTTCCACGCGGTCAGGCGCATCTCCGGGTCGACCACGCTGACCCCGGCGCTGATGTTCTCCAGCGTGGTGGACAGGATCTCGCGGTTGAAGCGCAGCTCCTGCCCGGCTTCGTCGAGCACCGCCACCACTTCGCCCAAGTCCATGCCCGAACCACGCAGCAGGCTGGTCAGCAGCAGGCGCGCCGACGCCGCACCGATGGACGCGGCCAGCAGGCGTTCGGTGAACTGCACCCAGACCCGGTCGGCGGCCGCGGACGGCAGCAGTTCGCGCTGCAACACGATCGCCTGCTCGTTGAAGGCGCGCCGGGCGCGTGCATCACCGATCACGCGCGTGGCCAGCGCCAGCAGGTCGCGCACCTTGACGTGCGCCGGCCAATCGCCGGAGACCACCGGGCGCTTGGCGTAAGGATCCAGGAACGGCGCCGCGCGCAGGCGTTCGGCCACGTCCGGGCGCCAGCGCACCGAGATCAGCAGCATGACGCCAGTGTTGAGCAGCAGCGACCAGAAGGTGCCGTGGGTGAGCGGATCCCAGCCTTCCAGCCCGAACAGCTGCTGCGGGCGCAGCCAGCCGATGCCGAACGGGCCACGCTGCAACAGCGAATCGTCCAGCCAGCCGCCGTGGCTCAGTGCCGGCACCAGCAGCGTGTACACCCACACCGCGAAGCCGACCACCATGCCGATCTCCACGCCGCGCCGGCTGGCACCGCGCCAGTACAGGCCACCGATCAGGCCAGGCGCGAACTGCGCCACCGCGGCGAACGCCATCAGCCCGTAGGTGGCCAGCATGGTGTCGTTGTTGCTGACGCGGTAGTAGCCGTAGGCGACCAGCGCCAGCAACACGATCGCCAGGCGGCGGATCCACAGCACGCTGGAGGCCACGTCGGCAGCCTCGCGGTGGTCGCCACTGCGGCGCAACAGCACCGGCATCACCAGGTCGTTGCTGATCATCGTGGCCAGGGCGATCGAGGAGACGATCACCATGCCGGTCGCCGCCGAGAAGCCGCCCACGTAGGCGACCAGCGCCAGCGCCACGCTGCCCTCGGACATCGGCAGGGCCAGCACCAGGGTGTCGTCGGAGGCCAGCCCGGTGCCGAACAGCGTCGCCCCGGCGCTGGCGATGGGGATGATCATCAGCGAGATCAGCACCAGGTAGCCACCGAACATCCAGCGCGCACGGCGCACGTCGGCGGCGCTGCCGCATTCCACCACCGCCACGTGGAACTGGCGCGGCAGGCAGATCAGTGCCAGGAAGCTGAGCAGGGTCTGCGAGACGAAGCCCACCGGCGGCATGCCTTCGAACAGCGTGCGCGCGGACTGCACCACCGACTCGCCGCGGTCGGCGATCAGCAGGTAGGCGAACAGGCCCACCGAGATCATCGCCACCAGCTTGATCATCGATTCCAGCGCGATGGCCAGCATCATGCCGTGGTGGTGCTCGGTGGCATCGACCTGGCGGGTGCCGAACAGGATGGCGAACAGCGCCATCAACAGCGCCACGTACAGCGCCGGGTCGGTCAACAGGCTGCCGCCGCTGCTGTCGCCGCTGAGTACCTGCAGGCTCATCGCCACGGCCTTGTACTGCAACGCCAGGTACGGCACCACGCCGATCAGGGCGATCAGTGCCACCAGCGCCGCCAGCCGCCGCGAGCGGCCGAAGCGCGAGGAGATGAAGTCGGCGATGGAAACCACGTTCTCGCTGCGCGCGATCAACGCCAGCCGCTCGATGATGCGCCAGCCGAAGGCCAGCATCAGCAGCGGGCCAAGATAAATGGGCAGGTAGCCGATGCCGTAGCGCACCGCGGTGCCGACGCCGCCGTAGAAGGTCCACGAGGAGCAGTACACCGCCAGCGCCAGGCTGTAGACCACCGGGCGCAGCCACAGGCGGTCCGGGTACAGCGGGCGGCGGTCGCCCCACCAGGCCACGCCGAACAGCAGCGCGGCGTAGCCAAGCGATACCAGGAGCAGGATCCAGCTGGAGACCAAGGGCGTACCCGTTTGGAGAAGCCGGTCGAGTTTAGCGATTTCCGTGGGGGGTGGTTTTTCAGGTCATGCCGGAAGGGTTGCTGCGGGGATGGAGGCTCCCCCCCCCAGCCCTCCCCTTGCCTGTGGCAAAGGGAGGGAGCAACAGCGGTGCTGCGACGACCTGACCGTTCACGGGAGCCGCCCCCTCCCTTGCGCAGCAGGGGAGGGCTGGGGAGGGGTGCCGTCGTTCTGCCCGGCCCTGCCCCGTCCAATGCCGCAGCCGGCCAGGCACTCCGTCCAGAAAGCAGAACGCCCCGGCATGGCCGGGGCGTTCCGCGTCACCTCATCCGCGCGGGTGCTTACCGGCCCAGCTCGAAGCGTACTTCCACGCGGCGGTTGGGCAGCAGGCATTCCAGCAGCGCGGCGCGCGGCTTGACGCCGTCGCACTGCTGCACCTGCTGGGTATCACCGCGGTACTCGTAGCGGATCTTGTCGGCGGCCACGCCACGACCGATCAGCAGCTCGCGCACGGTCTTGGCGCGACGCTCGGACAATGCCTGGTTGTAGTCAAAACCGTTACCCTGCATGCGGTCGGCATGCCCGACCAGGGTGACGCCGGCCAGCTCGCGCTGCTCGCTGCCGATCGTGGCCAGTGCACGGTCCACGCTTTCCAGCGAGTAGGTGCGGATGTCCTTGTAGCCGTCGCGGTCGAACTCGAACAGCACGTTGGCGATCAGCGGGCCCGGCGCCGGGGCCGGTGCGACCGGGCCGGACGGATCGGCGACGCCACACAGGCGCGCGGCGGTCTCCGCCTCGTTGACCAGGTCCTCGGCGATCTGGATGTACGGCTTGGAGTGACGCCACTGCTGCTGGTTGAACTCGTTGCCCGCGTGCACCAGTTCCACTTCACCGCAGGCCACCTTCTGCGCCGCGCAGGCAAAGCCCGGGGTGCCGTGGATGACCTTCAGGCGCTGCCACAGGTCGGCACGCAGGTACTTGGCGTTGTTGACCAGTGCGGTGTCGGTGGGGACCGGCGAGACGCCGTTCTCCATGTCCACGATCAGCTTCTCCGACTCGGTCAGTGCTTCCTGCGGGAAGGCGCTGCGGTCGTTGCGGGTGTACTCGTGGAAGGAAACGTCCAGCCAGCACTGCGCCTTGGACAGGTGGTAGTCGCGGATCGGGCGACCGCCATCGTTGAGCGCCTGGATGCGGCCCTGGGTGGCCTCGTAGGACTCCAGGTCGGCATGGATGGCCTCGTCGGTGATGCGCTTGGCCTGCGGGTTGAGCTGGGTCTGCTGCGCGGTGGCCACGCCACTGACAGCGGTCAGGACAGCGGCGGCCAGCAGGGTGCGGAACGAGCGGGTTTTCATAGGCGAAAGGGTCATGGTGTCATCCTCAGCGGGCCGGATCGCGGTAACGAACCGGGTCCCGACGGAAAAGATCTTCATCGAACTTGAAGCGCAGGCGCAGGAACGCACCCTGCTGCGTGTACTCGTAACCGTTGAGGTCGCTGTCGCCTTCGAAGCCGGTCCAGTTGTAACCGGCCGACAACCACAGGTTCTGGCGCAACAGGCGGCCCACTTCCAGACCATAGGCGTACTGGTTGGCACCGTACTGGCCACGGAAGGTGGAACCCAGCACGCCGATGTCCCAGTTCTCGGTGATGTCGTAGACCACGCGGCCGGACACCAGCACGGCATTGAAGCTGCTGTTGACGCGGCCACCGTCGCTGTAGGCGAACTGGTCGCGCTGCCACTTGCCGGCGATGCGGCCGGTCAGCCACCACGGACGCGACGGGTGCCAGTCGGCATGCGCCGAGACGATATGCGCGCGGGTGCGCACGTCCTGGCTGGTGCCATCCACCACTTCACCGTCGAGCAGGGTCAGGCCGCTCTCGTCGCGCTCGAGCTTGTACTCATAGCGCATCAGCGCGTTGACCCGGTTGCGGTCGGTGTCGCGGTAGGCCAGGCCAAGCTGGAAGCGATCCTGCAGCACGTCACCACGGTCTTCGTAGTTGGTGGCCAGCAGGTAGTTGCGACCCAGCAGCGTCCAGTCGCGGCTCAACTTGCGCGCCACCATGAATTGCAGCAGCGTGGTGTTGAAGGCCTCGTTGGCAGTGGTGCCCGGCACGTCCTCGGAGATGCGGTGTTCACCACGGATGGCACCGCGCCACAGCGGATTGGCGGTGTAGTCCAACGCCAGCGCCAGGCCGGTGCTGTCGCCGGTGTCACCGGCCACCACGTTCACCCGTTCGATCGAGCTGCTCAGGCGCAGGCCCTGGGCGATGTCCCAGTTGTTGCGGATGCCCGAGGCCGCCTGCACGTCGCGGCCGCTGATCGAGTCACGCATGCGGTACTCGGAGAAGGCCTGCGTGTCGCGGATGTAGCTGCTGTCGATACCGAACACCAACGCATCGGCCTCGCGGTCGGTGGTGGTGATGCCATAGGCGCTGGTCAGGCCGGTCTGCTTTTCGTAGCGACCGTACAGGCGGCTGCGCTCGAACACCTGGTAGTCGACGCCCGCGGCAACGCGGTTGCGGTCTTCACCGCTGACGCTCTGTTCGTACTCGGCGCCACCGCTGAACTTGTCGCTGAAGCGGTAACCCAGGCCGATGCGTGCGCTGTCCGATTCCAACTTGGTGCCCACCGGCAGGTCGCTGGTGATCGGGCTGCCGCTCGACGATCCATTGATGACCATCAAGCCGGTGGCCGGGTCCAGTGCCTGCTGGCCATAGCCCAGCGCACCGCCGCCGCCACCCGTGGCGAAGCCACCGGTCAGTCCACCGGTCTGCCCGAACGGCGCACCGGACGACCACGGCGAGGTGACGCCGATGGTCTCGCGGATGCTGCGCAGACCGAAGTCCACTGTCAGACGCTCGGTGGCACCGATGCGCACGCCCGCACCGCCGGCGTCACGCTTGCCGCCATCCGGATTGCGGTCTTCGCTGCGTAGCCCTTCGACGTACAGCTCCAGGCGCGGGCCCACGGCGTAGGCCATGCGGGCGCTGTACTCGCCACGGCCGCCGTACAACGGCGAGGCAGCGTTGTTGAACTCGGGATCGGTGCGTGCGGCGAACAGGCGGGCGTCGAACTTGCCGCCGTCATGGGCGAATTCCACGCGCCATGCATCGCCTTCCACCTCACCCACCACGTCCTTCAAACCCTGCGAGGTGACCTGGTTGAGCGAGTTGGTGTTGACCTCGCTGCGGGTGCGGGCGAACTCGGCGACCAGCATCGTGTTCTCACCGAAGCGGTAACCGGCGTTGACGCTGCCCATCTTGAACTCGGCGTACGGGTTGCGGTCTTCCACCGCCGAGGCGCCCACTTCGAGCTTGTCGGTCAGCTTGAACTGGCCATCGGCGCCCACCACCCAGAACTTCTCGGTCCGCTGGTCCAGTTCATAGGTGATGCGCAGCGACACCGGGTTGAGGTCGCTGTCGAACGAGGGCAGGAACTGGTTGAGCAGGATGCGGCCCGAGAACGGCTCGAAGCTGTAGTCCACCAGCCGCGCCAGCGGCTTCACCGAAACGATGCGCGTGGGCTGGTTGCGGTCGCGCACGATCATCTCCACGCGCTCGCTGCCTTCCAGCACGGCGTTGTTGCGCAGCGCGTAAGGGCCGCTGCCCTGGCTGCGGAACTCTTCGATGATCTGCCGCAGCGAGTCTTCGATGGCGAACACGTTGGTACGCACGCGCTCGCTTTCGAAATGCCAGCCCAGGCCGGTGGCGGTACGGTTGTAGGTGCTCAGGCTGCGTTGCGGGATCGGGCCGCTGCCACCGATGCCACTGGTGGTGGCCAGCGTGTCGCCGGTCTGGAAATCGCCGTACAGCAGGTAGCTGCGCTTGTTGTCGATGCGCACGTACAGGCGTTCGGCCGAACGTGCATCGAAGCCGCGCAGCGACGAGTCGCCGTACACCGGGTAGAACTCTTCCGGTTGGATGTCACGCAGCAGACGGCCGCGCACGTCCTTGTCCGAATCGTAGGCGGCGGTGAGCAGGTACTCACCCTTGATCTGGCCCTTGACGAAGAACGCGGTGCGCGCGGCGGCATTGGCCTTGCCGTTGTTGAACGTCTTCTCCCAGCGACGGATGTCACGGTCGAAGGCGTCGTTGTACTGCACCGGCGAGATCAGGCTGGCGTTGGACTTGTTGCGGAAATTGACGATGCCCTCGATCAGGCCGGTCGCCAGCAGCTCGCGCATTTCCGGCAGGAAGCCAATGGTGCCTTCGGCGGTCTGGCCGCCGGCGGTGATGCGCAACAGCACATCCTGCGGATCATGCGGCGCGACCAGGTCGAACTCGGCCACGCCGTTTTCCACTTCCACCTGTACGCCCGGCATCACCTTGTCGGCATCGGCCGCGCCCGGACCGAATTCATCGGTGCGCGAGCCCGGCAGACGCAGGCGGCCACCGCTGTTCTCGATGGTGGCGTAGCTCTTTCCGGCCAACGGCTTGCCGTCGGCACCGAGCAGGCGCACGGTGATATGCACCGGCGTCTGGCCGTCGGCCGGGATGCCGTCGCGGTCCACTTCCACCGACACGCGGTCCACGCCGACGTTGCCGCTGTAGTCGGCCTGGCCCGAACGGGCAGCGACGACTTCCGGCGGCGTATCGGTGGTGACCAGCGAGCGCGGATACAACGTGGTGGCATCACCCAACACCGGCGTGAAGCGCGAGCTGGTACCCACGTTCTGTGCCATGACCGGCAGTGCGGCGGTGGCCAGCGCGCAGGCCAGCAGGCTCATGCGCGGCATCTTGCGCAGGCAATGACGGCTCATGGCTGCACCTCCTGCGAAGCGGATGCCGAGGGCGGGTTGGGTCGCGGATGCACGATCGGTCTCTGGTTGGCCGAGTCCGTGGCCTGCTGCGGCGCACGGGCGGGCTTGCTTTCAAAACGCAGCGGCGACTGGCCGGTTTCGGTTTCCGGCGCACGCACCTCGCCCTGGGTCCGACGGGCCTTGACCTGTTCCAGCAGCGGGTTGGAGCAGCTGCCTTCGATGAAGTCGGCGCGATGCAGCTCGCCGTTCTTCAGGTCCAGGAACAGGCTGTCGGCATCGCCCAGGTTGCGGTTGCTGCTGGTGGTCAGGCGCGAGCCGGCCGGCAGGGTGGACGGATCCACCTTCAGCGTGTGGCTCTGCGGGGTCAGGCCGCAGTAGCTGTACTTGCCTTCCGAATCGGAGATCACCCAGGTGCCGTTGGAGAAGTACAGGCGCACGCCCGGGATGCCCAGCTCTTCGTTGTCCTGCACGTGGTTGTTGTTGCAGTCCACGAACACCTTGCCCAGCACGCAGGCTTCCTCGGTGAACACACCACCGGTGACGCGCACGCGGTACTGCGCTTGGTTGGACGGCACCGAACCCGGTACCGGCGTCATCGAACCCGGATCGATACAGCCACCGGTGATCGAGCAGCCATGGGCCTGCGCGCGGTTGATGCCATCGCCCTGCTGCGCACCGACGCCAACACGCACGCGGTAGGTCAGCACCAACTGCTGGCCGACGTTGATCGGGCCCAGGTTGAAGCCCAGGCGCGGGCCCGGCTTGCCGAACGGCTCATCCAGCGCGCGGCCGCCGACACGGGCGGTGCCGTCGATGTAGGTGAAGCCACGCGGCAGCGTATCGACGATGTTCACCGTCGCCATCGCACTGCCGGAGGTCTGGCGCACGGTGATGCTGTACTGCACGGTGTCACCGATCTCGGCGGTCTGGCGGTCACCGGTCTTGGTGATGACCAGGCCGGTACCGGCGGAGGTATCCAACGGCAGGTGGTTGTGGACGATGCCGGCGGTGGCCGAACCGGCAAACACGGTCAGCCAGTACTGGGTGGGCGTGCCCACCGCACCGGTCGGCGCATCGGCCTGCGGCTGCACCAGGTGGCTGGTGCCGGCTGCGCCCAGCGGCGACAGCGAACCGTCCTGCGGCGGAATCAGCGACGACACGAACTGGTAGCCACCCGGCGGCGTCACCGTCAGCTGGAACTCGCAACGTGCCGGCGCGGCCGGGCCGAACATGAACTGGTAGTAGCCACTCGTACCCACGGTCATCGATACCGCATTGCCTTCCACGCGGTAGCCACCGGCACCGGCGTTGAGGATGGCGGTCTTCGGGTCGTAGCCGTTGCACACGCCCACCGGGGTCAGGGTCACGATGGAGCCCGGCACCGGATCACGGGTGATGGCGTCGTAGACCACGCCCGACGGATCCACCGGCAGGCTCTGCTGCGGCAGATGCTGCCCGGCTTCGAGCACGACCTGCAGCTGGCTGGTGCCGTTCTCGGTGATACGGCAGGCGCTGCTGCTGCCATCGCTGATGGCACGCGTGGCGTTACAGGACACGCCCATGCCGCCGGCGGTTTCCTGGTTCACCGGCCACGCCCACAACACGCCCGACGCAGGGTCACGGAACTGGATGTTCCACTTGATGCCCGGCACCACGTCGCCGAAGCGGTAGCTGCCGTCCACGGCGGTGGTGGTGGTCTTGGCAACCTGGCCGGTTGCCGCATCCAGCAGTTCCACGATCCACGACTGCAGGCGCGTATCGCCGCCGTCGAGGAAGGCATCGTCGCTGCCGATGTCGTACCACACGGTGCCGCCGACCGATGCGGACAGCTGCACCTGGTTGGGCACGCGGCACACGTTCTGGGTGATGGCCGCATCGCACACCGGCAACTGGGTCACATCGCCTTCGAACGTGTTGCGCTCGGTGGTGGTCGGGGTGCGGAACTCGTTCTCACCGCCGCCTTCCACCAGCACGGCGTTGTTGACGGTGCCGGCCTGCGCGGCCTCGGCGGTGACGTTCACCTTGACGGTGATGTCCGAGGTGGAGGTCGCACCGGCGTTGACCACTTCCGAACTGCGGCATTCAAAGCGGGCATCGCCCACCGCGCCGGAGCAGGTCCAACCATTGCCGGACGGAACTTCCGCCAGGTTCAGGCCAGCCGGCAGGCGGTCCTTGACGATGTACTCGCCCGTGGATGCCTGCTGCCCGCCGTTACGCACGCGGATGGTGTACGTGGCGACGTTGTTGACGGTGAACTTCACCGTGTCGGACGACTTGCTCACCAGCATGTCCGGCGAATCGCCGATCTCGCCGAAGTTGTTGTCCACCGACTTGTCGCCCGGCTTGAGCACGATGCCGGTGATCTCCGAGGTGGTCGTCGACGGATTGCCGCCCGTGCCACCCGTGCTGCCGGCGGTGGTCTTGCCGTTGAGCGTTTCAGCCGGCTGGTTGGGCTCGGTCACCACATAGGTGCCCGGACGCAGGTTCTCGAAGGTGTACTTGCCGTTGGCGTCGGTGGTGGTGGTCAGCGTGACCGGGTTGCCCAGGTCGTCGGTGCCGGTCAACTCGACGGTGACGTTGGCAAAGCCGCCTTCCTCAGGCTGGCGGATGCCGTCGTCGTTGCTGTCGTTGTAGACGTTGCCGGAAATGCTGGCCGCCGGCACTTCGCCGAAGTTGTTCTCGACCGACACCTGGCCCACGCCAACGGTGATCGTGCCGATGAACGACGGGTTCTGTGCGGTGGCGCTGCCTTCCAGCGATCCGGTCCCCATCGGCGTGCCGCCGATGTTGCCCGGCTTGGTCTTGCCGTCATTGGTGCCGGCCGGCTGCTGCTTCTCCACCACCTTGTATTCGCCCGGAGGCAGGTTGAGGAAGCTGTAGCTGCCATCGGCACCGGTGGTGACGGTGATCGGGGTGATCGGGTTGCCGTTGATGTCGGTGCCGGTCAGTTCCATTTCGACGCCGGCAATACCGTCCTCGCCCGGATCGACCACGCCGTCATTGTTGGCATCCATCCACACCTTGCCGGTGATGCCGCTGTTGGTCGGCACCTCGGCGAACAGGTTGTCGCTGGAGAAATCACCCGGCCGGGTCAGGTCGATGTTGGTGATCTTGCTCGATTCCGGTGCCGCACCATTGCTGGCGGTACCGCTGTTGCCCTTGGTGCTGTCCAGCTGGCCTGCCGTGGTCTTGCCCTGCGCGGTGCCGGCCGGCTGGGTCGGCTCGATCAGGGTGTAGGTGCCCGGACGCAGGCCTTCGAAGCTGAAGGTTCCGTCGGCGTTGGTCTGCAACGGCAGGTCAACCGCATTGCCCAGGTCGTCGGTACCGGTCAGACGGATATCCACGCCACCGATGCCGGCGTCGCCCGCTTCCTTCACGCCATTGTTGTTGAGGTCGAAGAACACCGTGCCGGAGACCGACACCGGGACCACTTCACCAAAGTTGAAGTTGGCGCCATTGCCTGCCAGCAGGCTGATCTCGCTGATCAGGTCTACATCGGCCGCAGGGCCGGTCGTGCCTTCTCTGGAGACCACGCAGCCCACGCAGGCCGCGCCGTTCACGGTGCCGGCTTTGACCGCGCTGTGCAGGTTGAGATACGTGGCCGGCAGTTCTTCGCGCAGGGCATAGCGTGCCGACGGCGTCAGGCCGGTGAACAGGTAGCTGCCATCCGGATTGGTCTGCACGTCCTGCGACAGCTCGTACCCCCCCTTGCCGGCGTTCCATACCAGCAGCTCCACCTTGGCCGAGGGAATCGGCGTATCGATCGAGCTGGTGACATAGATGTCATCGCGGGCACGGTCGGCGAACACAAAGCCGCCAATGCTGCGCCCGTTGAACTTCGGGAAATCGAACTGCACGCCGTCGGCTCCGCTGGCGATCACCACGCCTGCAATGCTGCTCTGGGTGGGGGTATTGCCCACCGCGTAGCTGCCGCCAGCCGGCGTGACGCCCGTGCTTATGCCGTTGCGATGCGTGCGCGGCGTGTTGGGCTGCGGCAAGCCATTGTCATAGCCGTTGGTGGTCGGGCCACGCACCTGGACGATGGTATAGCCAGCCGCGTTGGACGGAGGCAGCGCCGCGAACAGGTAGTCACCGCTGGCATCGGTCTGGGTCTCCAGCGCGATCGGATTGTTGAAAGCATCCGTACCGGTCAACTTCACCGTTACCTGGCCGATGGCCGCGTCGCCCGGGTGCTGGTCGCCGTCGTCACCGACGTCCACGAACACGCGGCCGGCAATGCTGGCAGCACGAATCACCGGCACATCCGCATCGTCTTCGTTGTTGGTGGTAACCGTCTCATCGAAGGTCGGCTGGCCATCGCCGTCCAGACCCGGGCTTACCTTGGCGGTGTTCTTCACCGGCAGGTTGAACGGACCGGTGTACACGCCCGGCACCGGCATTGCCCACAAGGTGATGGCAACACTGTTGGCTGCCCCGGTGGGGAAGGTGCCGTGCAGGTCACAGGTCACTTCCTGGTGCTGGGAAGCATTGGTGATCTGTGCACTGCCGCCAGACAGGAAGCAGACGTTGCCGGTGCCCGCCGCGGGCACACCCGCGCTGACAGTCAATGGTGCATTGACGGCCGCACTGCCATTGGCTGCAGCCGTCGGCTGCTTGCCCGGTGTGGTCAACCACACAAAGCCTTTGGGAAGCGTATCGACCATGCGCAGGCGCGACACGGTGTCGCCCGCGCGCGAGCCACCTGCATCGGAGAAATCATTGTTCACCAGGGTGATCACGTAAGGCACGGCCTCACCCACCTCGATGGCCGTCTGTCCCGCAGGCAGGTTGGTGTCCTTGTTGATGGTCAGGTCCGCCCAAGGGAACAACGTGCCGTTCACACGCGCGGCGTTGTTGTTCTGGCTGCTGACCGTCGGACCACACCAGCCGTTCTTCTCGTAGCCATTGACGCTGCTGGCCGGGTTGTTGCTCTCTGCCGAACAGATCACGGCGATGTTGCCGTAAGGCACACCATTGCTGGCCGTGGCCGTATTGCTGCCCTGGTTGACAAGCTTGAAGCGCAGTTCGAAATCGACCTGCTCCTTGGCATCCAGGTGGTCTTCGCTCAGCGTGCACTCGACCTTCTGCTTGCCCGGGCCGGTGCTGCTTGAAAGCGCACAGCTCGCGTTACGCGCCACGCGGGTGTAGCCGGACGGCAGCGTACCCACGTTGTAGTTCTGACCACTGGCGGTCAACAACTGGTACTCGTAGCCGATAGCCTCCTCCAGCAGGTAGTCGGTCATGACCACCTTTTCTGCGCGCGTCGGGCCGTTGTTGCGCAGCGTGAAGCGGAAGGTCATGACATCGTTCAGGCGGAAGTCGCGCTGGCCGTTCGGCACCACCTTGATCTTGCCCTGCTCCAGATCCACGTCCGGCGAGGTGACCTGGAAGTCCATCTCATGCCGGTTGTTGCTCTGCGCGCTGGGGTCATTGCAGGCAGCGCTGACGCTGTCGCCGTCGGCGCGCCACTCGCACAGGCCACCGCCCAGCACAGCCGATGCGCTGTTCTTGGCAACCGGGTTGTCGTAGATGGTCGCACCGACCGGATGCGTGATCGCATTCAGGGCCGGACGCAGCACCCGTGTATTGACGACCACGGGATGCGCTGAGTTGGCGTCAATTTGCTGGGTGTTGGTGCAGGACACGCGCGTGTAGTTCGCGCTTGGGGTATTGGCTTGCGTAGTGCATTGCAATGCCCCTGAGGTACCGGCAAACAACTGCGCGGGGGTCCCCGTCAGGTCATACGACGGCTGGCTCATGTCCGCCGTGCCGGTGTAGAAATCGTCAACTACCGTGAATTCGCCATCGTTGTAAATGTGGTACGGCCCACGGTTGGTCGCGGTGATGGTGAACTTGACGGGTTGGCCGATGGCCGGCCTGGACGGATTCACCGTCTTGTTGCTGATCGCCACATCCAGGCGCGGCGCCACTTCGGCCGCGGCTGAGTCACTGACTCGGCCGGTCAGCACGGCGTCCGGCGAGGAGAGCGATGCGGTGTTGACCAGGCGACGGTTGGCCCCGGTACCTGCGACGCTGTCGAGAACACCCAGCTCGCGCTGGACATGCAGCCGGATGTTGATCACGGCGCCCGGCTGCACGTCCTTGAACGCACAGCTCAGGTTCTTCTGGCCCGCAGCGATGGTGGCGGGGCAATTGTGTGAGGCGTATCCCGTCGATCCCGCTTCAATCAGCACCGCGATGGCCGGGGTTTTCAGGTGCGGCAGGTTGACGATGCCGGGCACTGCGTCGGTCAGGTTCAACGTCGGAATCGGCAACAGGCCCGGTTCGGTCCCACGCGTGATGCTGATATGCCAGTACAGGTTGTTGTCGAGCTCGGACAGCGTCACGTTCTCGAGCGCAGTGGCGGCAACACCGTCCTTGGAAACGGTCTTGTTGATGGTGATCGCGCCGCTGTCGCCGGTTTCACCCACCGGGGTTCCGACCAGATTGCCGCCAGCTTCCCGGCAGTCGTTGCCTGCGTTGCTGTCAGCCGGATACGGGCGGCCAGCGGTGGGCACGCCCAGCAGGTCCAGCGCGGTGGTACCGGTGCAGGCCTTGTCATTCAACGTGACCGGCGTGGCATTCGGCGCCATGTCGGCAATCGTGGTGTCAAAGCGGACGACAAGCGTCCCGTCACGGACCAGCGTGTTGAAGGAGCTCAGGTCCGAGGCCAGCGCCGGGCCTGCCGCCACGCTTGGGCCGGTGGTCTTGCACACCACCATCTTCGTATGGTTGGGGGACGGCGCCTGGGCCATCTGCGCGCCGGATGCATTGGATACCGTGCAGACCCAGATGCTGGCGTCCGTCACATTGCTCAGCTGATCGTTCTTGATTTCCTCCGGACGGACGAAGTCCACCACCTGGAGCGGTTCGGCCCTGCTGTAGCGCAGGTCGCCGGAACTGCTGTTCTCGTTACGGATCGTCAGCTCCGTGCGGATGGTGGTACCCGGCACCTGGGGGCCGCTGAGCGGGCTGCCAGTGGCGCCCTGTTTGGCCTTGGTCAGCGACAGGTCCGCGATCGGCGGATGGACCGTGAAGTCCACGCTCTTGTCGTTGTTGTTCGGGTCGGCGTCCTGCAGGCTGCTGTCCGGAATCGCCTTCACCGTGATGGTGCCGGTCTGCGGCGCATTCGGATTGGTCAGCGGCGGCATTTCCACCTTGATGGGGAAATCCGCCTTCTGTCCGGGGGCAAGCGTGCCACCCGGAATCACGTCGGCAACCCGGCACACCACCAGTTGGCCCGGCGGTGGCACGTTCGGCACGGGCATGCTGCAACCTGCAGGCACGCTGACGATGGTCATGCCGTCGGGGATGACCGCCTGCACCACACCATTGGTGGACGTCACAGGGCCGTTGTTCCTGAAACTGATGGTCACGTCCGCCTGGTTGCCAGGCAGATAAGGACCCGGCAGCGGCGACACCAGCGCCTCGATGTCAGTACCCCGCTCGGTGGTGTACTGCACATCGTCAGTGTTGTTCGTGTTGACGCGATCAAGGTAGGTGAGCGTCGACTCCGGATAGATCTCAGCCTGGTTGATGAAGTCGCCATCCAGCATCTGCTTGCCGGCCACGCTGATGGTCGTGTTGTTGAAGCTGGCCGCGCTGAAGGGGCCTGCATAGGTACACACGACTTCATGCGCGGCAGCGCTGTACTGGCAGCTGCCGGCGGGGCCACCACTGGAAGTGGCCGTAACCTGCGCGAATTGGCCCTGACCGCCCGGCAGCTTGTCCTTGACCACGATGGTTGCGCCGGCCGGCACATCGGAATCGATGCCGGTGATGCGCGGTTTCAGCTCGAAATGGACCATGCCGCCGGCAATGGCGTTACCGACAGGAGACACCTTGGTCTTGGTGACGGACAGGTCACCGCTGTGGATGATCGAACCGGAATTGCTGGCAGTGGTGGTGTTGGCGTCATCGCCCGTCGCCACCAGGGTGAAGGTCCCCACCCTCAAGCCCCGTACCGGTACCGTCAGCGTGCCACCCGGAATGCCCGTCGCTACCGGGCAGCTCAGAATGGTTGCATTGAGTGAGCAACCCAGTGCCGCCAGGTCAGCCGGGTCCACGGTCAGTGCGTTACCCAGGTCCACCTTCAGTACACCGCCGGAACCGGCGGGCACCGCGGTCCAGTCGATGGTCATGTCTTCAACCATCTGCACGCCCATGTTGTTGGGCGGCTGGATCTCGTCCGGCCTGGCACCTGCCCATGCCGCTACCGGCAGGAACGATGCAGCCAGCAGCAGCAATGCGCCTGCTCTGTGCTTCCAGCACCACCGGGTGCCACTGCGACCCAGCCGCATTTCGTCCATGACGCCATCACTGGCAATGCACTGCTCGATTTGATTGTTCACCGGGAAAGCCTCTGCAAACACTGCGCGGCCGGGCCGCCATGCAGTGGCAGCCCGCGTGTGTACGTTCTTCTTCTGGTTTGGCGACCCGCCCCAAAACGGGTCGCAATTCAGCACCGTGAGGTGCGTGTGACGGCGCGGATTCTCACTGCGCTCTTACGCGGAAACAGTGCCGCCGCGTGACGGATACTTTCACTTCCTCACGTCACACAAATAATGTGATCTGGCTCACATCGCCATCATCTTGTTTTCACAGGGAAATCACGATGCATCCGCGGAATTCGGCTGAATGCGCGAAATTTCAAATCCGTGAATTTATTCTGAACGAAATTTATACATTCAGACCGTCAAGCGGTAGCCACTTCCCCGTACTGCGCGGATCGGCAGGGTATGGCCGGTGGCCATCCGCACGCGGTTGCGCAGCCGGTGGACGAGCACTTCGATGCGGTGCGGGTCGAAGCTCCAGGGCTGGTCGGTCAGGGCTTCGATCAGGCGCTCACGCGCCACCGTCTCAGAGGGGGACGAGAACAACAGGGACAGAAACGCCCGTTCTGCTTCGGTCAGGGCCAGCAGGCTGCCCCCCGGCGCGCGCAGGTCCCAGGCATCGGATTCCAGCATCCAGCCCTGTTCCGGCAGGCGGGCGGCACTGGCCTCCACCACCTGCGCCGGCTCGCCGGGCAAGCGACGACGCAGGCTATACAGCTTGGCCGCCAGCACGTTGGACGATGGCCGCTGCGGCAGGCAGGCGTCGGCGCCGGCCCACAGGCCTTCGGCCACCGCCTCGGGGGTGGCCGGGTCGACCAGCAGGACCACGCCGAGGTCATCGCGACGGCGCAGGTGGGCCACGGTGCGGGCCACGTCCTCGCGGATCTGCGAGGTGTCGATCAGCACGATGTCGCACGGCACGATGGCCAGCTCGCGGTACAGCGCGTCGATGCTGTCCAGCGCATGCACCTGCGCGCCATGCCAGACCAGCGGCTGCACCACATCCAGGCTGCCGACGATCCATATCCGCAGTGGCGCCAGGGCCAGCTCCCGCTCGACGCCCACCATGATGTTGTCCTGTTGCTGCACCGATCACTCCTGTTCGAAGGCATACCATTGCCTACGTATGTCGGATTCTAGCCCAGCGTAATACCAGTTACGGGAGGGTACATGTGTCAGAAGATTAAACAGTAACGGGGCCCGTAGGCCCCGTTACAGTTCTGCCGGTGCGGCCGGGCTTACTGCGCCGGCACGCCCATCTCCTGCAGCAGCGCCGGTGCCGGGTAGACCTTGGCCAGCAGCCAGCGCAGGTAGCGCATGTCCACGTGCACGGCACGCTTGTAGCGCGGGTCGAACCACCAGCTGGCGCTGACCGACTCCCAGTTGGAATCGAAGTTCAGGCCGATCAGCTCGCCCTTGGCATTGAGCACCGGCGAGCCGGAGTTGCCGCCGGTGGTGTCCAGGTTGGTCAGGAAGTTGACCGTCTGCGTCTTCAGCGCCGGATCGGCGGTACTGCCGAAGTCACCCTTGGCGATGGCCGCCAGCAGCGGCTTGGGCGCATCGAACGGCACCGTGTTGGTGTTCTTCTCGACGATGCCGGCCACCGTGGTCACCGGCGAATAACTGACCGCGTCGCGCGGGTGCAGCGCCTCGACCTTGCCGTAGCTGATGCGCAGCGTGCTGTTGGCATCCGGGTAAACCGCCCGGCCCTGCTTTGCACGCCAATCGAACAGCGCCTGCATGTACGACGGCCGCAGGCGCAGCTGCTCGCCCTCGCGCTCCTTGCTTTCGCGCTCGGCGTTGAGCTGCGCCATCACCAGCGCCGACGCCACCGACACCAGCGCGTCGCCCTTGATGAATCCCCCCTTGCGCGCGGATTCAAAGCGCGACAGGCGCTGCGCCTCGTCGCCCAGGCGGGTCTGCGCGTACATCTCGTCCAGGTGCCGGGCCAGCTCAGCCGGGGTACGGCCGAACAGGTTGTCGTAGTGCGCGTCGCGCTGTGCATCGGGCAGCTGCTGGTAGCGGGTCAGCAGCGCGGTGAGGATGGCCTTCTCCACCGTCGGGTCGTAGCGACGCTGCACCTGCTTGAGCACGCCTTCGATCAGCGCCTGGTCGCGCTGCTGGTAACCGCTCTCGCGCTCGGCGTCGGGCTTGGCCGATTCGATGCGCAGGCGTTCGAGCAGCATGGCCGAGCGCAGCAGCTGGGTCTGGCTGGACATCAGCGTCACCAGGAACTCGCTGGCACCGGCCTGCTCACCGGCCGCCAGCGAGGCGAACAGCGCATCGATGTCGGCGTTGTACTTGCGGTCGGTGGCGGCCAGCATCGCCTGCTCGTCCTGCGCACGCTGGGTCTTGGCATCGCTGCGCAGCAGCCCTTCCAGCTCGCCGGCGGCGCGCTTGCGGTTGTTCTTCAGCGACTGCAGCTGCGAGGCGTAGCGCGTGCGTGCATCGGCATTGTCCTTGCCGATCGCCTCGATGGTGTCGATCAGCTGCTGGAACACCGCCACGCGGCGCGGCAGCACCGTATCGATCTGGTTGGCGAACTCGGCGGCGGTGCGCAGCCGGTAGGTGGTGCCCGGGTAACCGGCCAGCATCGCGTAGTCGCCTTCCTTCGGCCCGTCCAGCGACATCGTCAGGTGTGCCGGCGGGTGGTATGGCACGTTGTCCTTGCTGTACGGCGCCGGCTTGCCGTCCTTGCCCACGTAGGCACGCAGCAGGGTGAAGTCACCGGTGTGGCGCGGCCACATGAAGTTGTCGATCTCGTCACCGTAGTTGCCGATCGCGCGCGGCGGCGCATAGACCAGGCGGATGTCGGTCAGCTCCAGCTGGCGGATGCGGTAGAAGTCGCTGCCGTAGTACATGTTGGCCACCGAGCAGCGCACGCCGCCTTCGGCCTCGCAGTCGGCGACGATGCGCTTGCGCGCATTCTCCACCGCATCGTAGTAGGCGCGGCCGGTCTTGCCGCGTGCGTCCTTGAGCACGTCATCGGTGACCTTGTCGAAGCCCACCGTCACCAGCACGCGGTAATCCGGGTTGGCCGCGCGTTCGTCGGCGCGCCCCTGGGCGATGAAGCCCTCGTCGATGATGTTGTGTTCCTTGCTGGCGTTGTACTGGATCACGCCATAGGCCACGTGGTGGTTGGTCAGCAGCAGGCCGTCGCCGGAGACGAACGAGCCGGTGCCGCCACCGACCCGCACCACCGCGCTCAGCGGCGGCGCGGTGACGTCGGCCAGTTCGGCCGGATTGCCCTTGAACCCCGCGTCCTTCAGCGTGCCGGCCAGGTCAGGCAGCTGCGTCGGCATCCACATGCCTTCGTTGGCATGGGCGGCGGTGGCCAGGGACATGCCCAGCGCCAGGGCGGCGGCAAGCGGTTTGCGGGTCATGGGTACTCCAGCGGAATGCAGAACAGGGCCAGACAGTAGCCGTGCCAGCCAACAGCGGCAACCGCCAGCGGTCATGGTCGGCGCCCCGATGCCCGCGCCGGCATGCAGGCCCGTGCCGCATGTCGATCCATCACCCGGTTGCACGGCGTGTTTCCGCATCGCGGTGGCTTGCCTACAATCGCAACGACAACTTGAACAGGGGCATCAGGGATGATCGTCGGCATTGATCTGGGCACAACGCACTCGTTGATCGGCATGCACGGTGCCGACGGCCCGGTCCTTTTTCCAAACCCGCACGGCCAGGTGTTGACGCCTTCGGCGGTCAGCGTCGCCGATGGCGCGGTGCTGGTCGGCCAGGCCGCACGCGACCGGCTGGTCAGCCATCCCGGCGACAGCGTGGCGCACTTCAAGCGCTGGATGGGCACCGACCGCGAGACCCGGCTGGGCAGCCACCGCTTCCGCCCGGAGGAGCTGTCCGCGCTGGTGCTGCGCGCACTACTGGCCGACGCCGAAGCCGCGCTCGGCCACAAGGTCGAGGAGGCCGTCATCAGCGTGCCGGCCTATTTCTCCGACGCGCAGCGCAAGGCAACCCGCACCGCGGGAGAACTGGCCGGCATCCGCGTCGAGCGCCTGATCAACGAGCCGACCGCCGCGGCCCTGGCCTATGGGCTGCAGGAACGCGAGCGCGAGGGGCGCATCCTGGTGCTGGACCTGGGCGGTGGCACCTTCGACGTATCGATCCTCGAGCTGTTCGACGGCATCGTCGAGGTCCATGCCAGCGCCGGCGACAACTTCCTCGGCGGCGAGGACTTCCTGCAGGTACTGGCGCACGCCTTCCGGCAGGACATGAAACTCGACCCGGCGACGCTCGATGCCAGCGAGCAGGCGCAATTGCTGCACCGCCTGGAGCAGCTCAAGCGCGAGCTCAGCGCGCGCAGCGCGGTTGACCTGCAACTCACGCTGGGCGGCCGCGAGCTGCACTGGCATCTGGATGAAGCCCGCTATGCGCAGCTGTGCGAACCGCTGCTGCAACGGATGCGCACGCCCATCGAACGCGCCATCCGCGACGCGCGGCTCAAGCCCGAGGCACTGGACGACATCATCCTGGTCGGCGGCGCGGCGCGCATGCCGATGGTCGTGCGCCTTGCCACGCGCATGTTCGGGCGCCTGCCACTGCGCCATATCCACCCGGACCAGGCCATCGCCCTCGGCGCGGCCGTCGCCGCCGGCATGAAGGCGCGCGACAGCGCGCTGCGGGAAGTGGTGCTGACCGATGTCTGTCCCTACACACTGGGAACGCAGGTGTCGCGGATGGGCCCGGACGGCAAGGAGCGCACCGGCTACTTCCATCCCATCATCCAGCGCAACAGCGTGGTTCCGGTCAGCCGCGAGGACGTGTTCCATCCGGTGCATGCCGAGCAGAAGGTCCTGCGCTTCGATGTCTACCAGGGCGAAAGCCCCACGGTGGACAGGAACATCAAGCTCGGCGAACTGCAGATTCCGCTGACCAACCACGGCAACGAGGACCGCTCGGTCACCACCCGCTTCACCTACGACGTGGACGGCATCCTGCAGGTCGAGGTCACCGAGAACGCCACCGGCAAGCGCCACGAGCTGGTGCTGGAGCAGAACCCCGGCGTGCTGGCCCCGGACCAGATCCAGCAACGCCTGCAGGCACTGCAGGCGTTGAAGGTGCACCCGCGTGACCATCAACCCAACATTGCGCTGATCGCGCGCACCGAGCGCCTGTACTCCGAACACGTGGACCAGCGCGAGCAGTTGCAGGGCTGGCTGCTGCAGTTCCGCGAGGCACTGGAAAGCCAGGACTCGCAGCGCGTGGAGCGCCACCGGCGCGAACTCGGCCGGGCACTGGACGAGCTGGAGGGACTGCAGTGAACTGGGCGCTGGAAGTACTCGAGCTCGACGCCAGCGCCGACGAGCGCGCAATCAAGCGCGCCTATGCCCGGTTGTTGCGCAGCAACCGCCCGGACGATGACGCCGCGGCCTTCCAGCGCCTGCACGAGGCCTACCAGACCGCCCTGCACTGGCAGCGCCATCAACAGGCGTTGGCGACCACCGACGCCGAAGCACCGGACAATGACCAGGACCCATGGCCGACGGCGCAGCCGGATGCAGGGGAGATCATCATCGAGCCGCAGTCGTTGGCCGACGTGCTGGCCGGTGCCGCACCCGCGGCCGTCGCGCCCACCCACCCGTACGCCGAACCGACCTGGTTGGCGCAGGACGATCTGGTCCTGCCACCGGCCATCGACCTCGACGCGCTGGTCGCGCGCATCATCGACGCCGCCGGCACGCAGCCACCGGACCGCTTCCAGGTTTGGCTGGACACGTGCCCGGAGCTCTGGTCGCTGAGCGGCAAGGCCGATGCCGGTGGCGAGCTCCTCGGCCGCCTGTACCACGGTGGCGACGCCATCGGCGGCGCCAATTTCGATCTGCTCGCCACGGCGTTCGGTTGGGACCAGGTGGGCACGCATGTCGACCCGGACACGCTGGCCGGCATGCGCGAGACGCTGCGCCAGCGTTGGATCTGGCAGGCGGGCAACGAAGCGGCGTTGGCACTGGAACTGCAGACCGACCAGGACGCACCGGCGACACTGCCCGACACACGGCGGTGCCGCACGCTGCTGACCCGTCCGTGGCACCACCTGCAGGCGCTGCTGAGCGCGGCAAACCCGGCCCGCCTGCACATGATGCGCAATGCGCTGCGGCACCTCGGCGACGCGGCCGCTTTCCTGCCCTGCCCGCCGTTGCACGAGATGCAGGTCAGGTTCTGGCGCGCGGTCACCGATGACGGTCGGCTCAGCCAGGATCGTGTGCTGCTGGGGTTGATCCGCGGCATCGGCCTGTCCGCACTGTGGTTGCTGCTGCCCATTGCGGTATACGTGATGAAAGCCAGCGCCGACCTGGATGCAGGCCTGGGCTGGCCATCGCCAGGTGAGCTGATGCCATTGGCCCTGACCGGTACGGCGGTCACGCTGCTGCTGGGCATGGGTGTGCTGCCGTGGAAGTTGCTGATGCATTGGCTGCCCACGCCTGCAGCGATGCGGCTGTGGCTTCCGCTGCTTGCCGTGGCCGCCATCGCGCTCAGCTCCACGCCACTGGGATTCCTGGGCATGCTGTTGGGCGGTGCCGCGCTGTGGCTCGCCGTGCGGCGTGCGCTGCGCGCCTCGGCGCGGCTCAACCAGATGCTGCCGCTGCTGGCGATCGGCCTGTTCTTCGCCGCGCCGTTCGTCATGCGCGGCTTGAACCTGTCCTACGGCGCGCTGAGCGGCGGCCTGACGCTGGGCCTGTGCCTGTTCGACCTGGGCCGCCTGCTTCGCACGCGCGGCGAGCGGATACCAACGGAAGACGCCCCGTAGTGCCGAGCCACGCCCGGCACGCATTTCCCCGGTAACGCCGGGCGCGGCATGGCGGCGCGCCCGGCCCATCCCCGGCGATGCACGGCCGGGGGCTTACTTCTCCGTGCGCCAGTTCACCGAACCACGGTTTTCCACCGTGCTCGATTCCACTTCGATGTCGAAGCCGCGGCGCAGCAGGTACTTGAGCGTGATCACCGAGCCGCTGCCGACCAGCGAGACGCCGTAGCCGACGTAGAGCTTGGGCGTGATGTACTTGCCCACGCCGATCACCGAACCGCCCAGGGCACGCGACTGGCTCACGCCGGCGTCGTCCAGGCCCAGCTTGGCACCGACCTGCGCGGCCAGCAGGCCGCTGCCGGCCGACAGCGCCGCCGAGGCCGCGTTGACCTGCTGTGCCTGATCACTGCTGGCCATGCTCAGGCTGCGGCCCAGCACCAGGTAGGCCAGGGCTTCGGACTGGGACATGGCCGGCTCCGACCACACGTCCACCTTCGGCGCCTGCGCGCGGCCGGTGACGTGGATGCCGGCGGTGACGTCGCCGATCTCGCGCTGCGCCTTGATGTTGATGCGCGGGTCCGAGACGATGCCGTAGTTCCACAGCAGCGTGCCGTCGGTGATGGTCAGGTCCTGGCCGTAGGCCTTGTAGCGACCGCTCACTTCCAGCCCGCCGTTGGCGGTCATCTCGCGGCCCGGGCGCGCGCGCACCTGCATGCGTCCGGTCAGCGCGCCCTTGAGGCCGAAGCCGTTCATCCGGACCTTGTCGCCGAGGCTGACGGTCAGGTCCATGTCCAGCGGCGAGGACGGCGCTTCCTCCGGGTCCACCGGGTCCAGCACCACGATGTCCTCCGACACCGAGGTGCCGCGGTCCAGGCGCTCCAGGTCCAGGTCGGCCTCCGGCACATGCACGCTGCCGCGCAGTTCCATCGCGGTGCCGGCCAGGGTGAAGTTCAGGTCCGGGTTGGCCACCACGCGCATCTCGCTGGTGTTGGCGAGCAGCACGTTGTCACCGTGGATATGCAGCTGCAACGGCTGGGCATCGCCGAACCACGACAGCCCGCCGTCGATCTTCAGCGCGCCTTCGCCGCCGGTCTTGGCCGAGGCGCTGATGCGCGCCGAGCCATCGGGCTGCGCGGTGAAGTTGCCCACGCCTTCGCTCAGGGTCAGGCCAAGCGCGGGGAACTCGCCGGTGAAATCGCTCAGCTTGGCCTCACCGCCCAGCGTGGGCTGCGAGCGCGTGCCGCGCAGGCTCACGTGGCCTTCGACCAGGCCCTTGGGCCGCACCAGGTCCGGCGAGAACAGCTCCATCCAGTACAGCCGCGACATGTTCAGGTACAGCTCGCCGTTGAGCGCGGCGTTGGGCTCCCAGCCGGTCTGCACCTTGGCGTCGATGAAGCCATCGCCCTGGAAGCCGACACCGAGGTAGCCCTTGATGCTGTTGGGCTGCATGTCCACGTTGATCGAGAAGTGGTCGTAGCGCACCAGTTCACCGCGGGCGTTGTCGCCCAGGCGGATGCCACCCTCGGCCGAAGCCACCTTGAAGCTGCCTTCCCAGGCATTGCCACGCGGGCGGATGTTGCCGTCCAGGGTGATGTCGCCCCGCAGATGGATGCGGCGGCCCGAGTTCGGCGGCAGCCACGGCTGCACCAACGCCAGCGGCAGTGCATCACCGCGCAGCAGCAGGCCCTCGCGCGGCCAGTTGGCGGCCACGCACAACGCGCCACCGGTGTCCGAGCCCAGGCAGGCATCGCCCAGGGTGAAGGCGCTGCCCTGCACGCTGAACGCCGCGGGCTGGCGCAGCTGCCACGGTGCGCCCTTGATCGGCGCGATCCGCAATACCCCCAGTTCGCCACGCCACGCCTGCCCGGCCTGGCGCACGCTGCCACTGAGCGCGAGCGCGCCCAGGTCGTTGCGGGTCTCCGCGTCCAGCTGCAGGTTCTGCACGCTGCCGCGTGCATCCACGCGCACGTGGTCGAGCAGCATGCCCACCTCCAGCGCGCTGCCCTGCACCTGCAGGTTGCCGTTGTCGCCGGCCCACGGCAGGCGGCCGTTGATGCTGACCTGGCCGGCCTTCCAGTCGTCCCATTGCAGGCTGCTGCCCTGCAGGTTGGCGGTGATGTCCGGCTGGCTGGGCGTGCCGCGCAGTTGCACGGTGCCGGCCAGGCTGCCGCTGCCGCCGGGCAGCAGGTCGGACAGGTGCAGCGGCTCCAGCCGTGCATCCACGTCGATGCGGTCGCCGACCTTGCCCTTGGCCTCGATGCGGCTCTGGCCCAGCACCAACCGCACGTCGCCCTCGCCCTGCGTCCCCTGCACGGCCAGCTTGGCGCGTGCGTCGACGCTGCGGCCACGCAGCCGGCCGCTGATCTTCGGCGCATCCAGCGTGGCCTCGAAACGCAGGTCCTCGGTGCCGGCCGGCGACGGCAACTGCTTGCCGCGGGACGCCAGCGTGCCGGACAGGTCGCCGTCCCAGCCCGGTGCGAAATAACCCGGGTCGAAGTTGGCCAGCCGCGCATCCACGTCCCACGCCAATGCGGGGGCCCAGGCGGCCGAACCGGCCAGCTCCAGCGCCCCGCCCGGCGTGGTCGCCTTCAGGTGTTCGATCTGCGCCTGCTGGTCATTGCCGCGCACGTCGAAATCCAGGCTGGCGTCCTGCTGGTCGCGGGCCACGTCGGCCTTGCCGATCGCCGCCCATTGCTTGAGGTTGCCGGCCACGCCCAGCCGCGCCTCCTTCAGGTGCATCGGCACCGGCGTGCTGTCCGGTGCGGTCGGGTCCGGCGCGGGCGTCCAGGTCAACTGGTTGGCCACCACCGCGAAGCGGAAGCCGGGGTTCTGCGCATCGGAGAAATCGGCCTTGCCCTGCAGGCGCACGGTGCCGCCGAAGGCCTCGGCCACCAGCGGCGCGACGGTCAGCACCTGGTTGTCGATGCTGACATTGGACGGCGCCAGCACCAGTTCCTGTTCGCCCTGGCGCACGCGTCCCTGCAGCTGCGCGTTGCCGCCACGGCCCCGCGCGGTGAAGTCCAGCGCCAGCGGTGCGGGCGCTTCGGCCATGAACTGCGCGGGCACCAGTTGGCCCAGGTCCAGCTCCTCGCTGCGCGCGGCCAGCTTCCAGACCGGGTCGTTGCGACCGTCCAGCACCAGGCTGGCGTGCAACGGCTTGGGCGCGTAACCGGCCAGGGCCACTTCCATGTGCGCCAGGTCGCCGCGTGCCACCAGCCCCAGCCGGGCCGCGGCCTGGCCCGGTCGCGGCGGCATCAAGGCACGCACGGTCAGGTCGGTCCGGTAGTCCTTGCGCGGCAGGTAATGGCCGTCGATGCGGAAGTCCCCCAGGTTGCTGTTGACCTTGAGCTGGGTGGCGGTGAATTCGCCATCGGCCGCCTCGATGCCCCCGCGGACGCGGGTGATGTCGATGATCGGTTCCTGCAGCTGGGTGATGCGCAGGCCATCGACCACGATGGTGTCCGCCTGCAGCGCGAGCGGCAGCTCGATGGCCGGCAGCACGTCCGGCCAGCGCGGCAGTTCGAATGGCTTGTCCTCCGACGGGCCCAGCTCCAGGTGCGCGTCGCGGATGCGCAGCGCGTCCAGGCGCAGCTTGCGGCCCAGCAGCGGACGGATGTCCGGGTCCAGGTAGGCTTCGGCGGCGCTGAAATGCAGGTCGTCGTAGCGGAAATCCAGGTCGTGCAGGATCAGCGGGCCCGCCAGCGGGCCCTCGGCCTTGCTCCAGGTCAGCGACGAGCCGGCCGGCAGGCGTGCCACCACCTGCGCCAGCAGCACTTCGCGGCCGGCCACGGTCTGCAGCAGCCAGTACAGGCCGAACAACCCCAGCAGCACCAGCACGGTGAGGGTGATGCCGCTGCGCACGGCCAGCGTGCGCATGCGCGCCCTGCGCCGCCCCCGCAGCTCGGCGATGCGCGCCTCGCGCTCTTCCGGGCTCACCTCTTCCGGACGCCGGCTCACAGGTCCGCTCCGATGTTGAGGTACAGCTGGAACTGCGAATCAGGGCTGTTCAGGCCGTGCGCGATGTCGATGCGCACCGGGCCCACCGGGGATTTCCAGCGCACGCCCAGGCCCACGCCGGTATGCAGGTCGATGGTGTTGTCGAAGGCGCTGCCGGTATCGACGAACACCGCCGCACCCCACGGGCCGCCGCCGAAGTAATGCTCGTACTCGGCCGAACCGACCACCAGGTTCTTGGCACCCAGGGCGAACTTGTCCGGGGCCGGCGTGCGCGGGCCCACTTCACGGTAGGCGTAACCGCGAATGGAGCGGTCACCACCGGCGAAGTAGCGCAGGCTGGGCGGCATCGCCACCAGGTCGCTGGTCCAGGTGGTGCCGGCCTGGCCGCGCAGGATCAGGCGGTCACTCTCCCCCACCGGCACGTACCAGCGCACGGTCGCATCGGCCTGGACGAAGCTGGTGTCCGAGCCGACGCCCTCGATGCCGGCGCGCATGGTCGCGTTGCCGCTCAGGCCCCGGCGCGGGAAGCTCTTGTCGTCCACGTCCACGTAATCGGCGGTCAACTGCGGGTAGACCAGCGTGGAGTACTGGTACACGGCGCTGTTGAACTGGTTGCCGGAGCTGTAACGCCAGCGCTCGCGCAGGGCGTTCATCGAGACGATGGCATTCCAGTGCTCGTTGATCTCGCCGCTGCGGCTGGCGATCAGCTTGAAGTTGCGCAGGTCGATGTAGTCGGTCTGCTCGTCATAGACGCTCACCGCGTAGGTGTACCAGCCATCGAGCCAGCGGAAGCCCGGCACGCGGTAGCTGGTGATCAGGCTCTTGCGCTTCTGCGCGTAGTCGACCTGGGTGTTGAGCTTGTGGCCACGGCGGTTGACGTAGCGACGCTCCACGCCACCGCGCACACCGGCACCGCTCTCGCTGCCGTAGCTCAGGCCCGCGGTGTAGATGGTGCGCTTGGCACGGGTCAGCTTCACGTCCACCGGCACCTCGCCGCTCTCGTCGGCCTGCTCCGGGTGCGGCTGGATGTCGATGACGCTGAAGTAGTCCAGCTTGGTCAGGGACTCGCGCAGGCGGTCCAGCTTGCCTTCGTGCCAGTAGCTGCCCTGCTCCCAGTACACCAGCGGCTCGAACAGGTCCTGGCGGAAGTAGTCCTGCTGGAAGTTGATCGGCCCCATGTTGTAGCGGCGGCCGCTGTCCCAGGTGAGGAAGATGTCGGCGGCGTTCTCGGCGCGGGTGACTTCCACCTTGCGCTGGGTGAAGTCGGCGTCGAAGTAGCCACGTTCGGCCAGGCGGCGGGTGATGGTGATCTTGCTGGCTTCGTAGTTGACCGAGTCGAAGGGTTGGCCGCGCTTGGGCTGGAACGCCTCCAGGTCCTCCATCAGGTAGCGGTCGCGGCCGGCCGGGCCGGTGATGGCCAGTTCTTCCTGACGGACCCGGATCTGCTCGCCCTTCTCCACGCGCACGACCACGCGCACGTTGTCGCCCTCGCGCGGGCTTTCGATGGTGATGTTGGGGTTGTAGAACCCGAACGGCTCCAGCGCCTTGCGGGTCTGGCTCTCGGCCTGGGAGAGCAGGTATTCCAGCCGGGACTCGCCCTGCTGCTTGCCGATGACGTCATAGAGCGAGAGCGAGGCCTCGATGTTCTCGATCATCTCGGCGTCGTCGCCCTTGTCCAGGCCCTTGATTTCGACTTTCTGGATGGTGCCGCGGGCATGGGCAAGGGGCGCCGCCAGAAACAACGCGGCAGACAGGAGAAAAAGGGTGATTCGGGAAGGCTGCATGCACGCCAGCATACCGGGCTGGAGATGACTGGCAAAATCACAATGTGGCGGTTTTGCCACATGTGAAAGCGATGTAAATCCCCGGCGCGCTTGTGCCGGACGTCACCCGTGGGCCCGCACTGCCGATCAGGCAGCAGCGGCCCCGGCCGCGAAGTCAGCAGCCCCTGCAACACCGACAACCGTCGCAACCTCATCGGCACACCGGCCCTTGCATGGACCGCCTTCGTGCGTGCTTCGCGGCCGGGGCCGCTCCTGCCGGAAGAAGAACGACGAAGGCCCGCTCGTGCGGGCCTTCGTCTGCGGCATGTCGCCCGCGATTAGTTGGACAGGTGCTCGATCGCCGCGACGCTGCCCAGGCGGTCACCCAGCGTGCGCAGCAACGCCAGGCGGTTGCCGCGCAGCGCCGGGTCCTCGGCGTTGACCATCACCGCATCGAAGAACGCATCCACCTGCGGGCGCAGGCGAGCCAAGCGGCCGAGCACGGCCACGTAGTCCTTGTGGTGCAGGCTGGCGCCGGTGTCGTCGATGGCCGCGGTCACCGCCTCGGCCAGCTCGCTCTCGGCCGGCTCGCGCAGCAACGCCGGGTCGATCATGCCCGGGATGTCGCCCTCGGCCTTGCGCAGGATGTTGCGGATGCGCTTGTTGGCCGCGGCCAGCGCCTCGGCTTCGGGCAGCTGGGCGAAGGTGCCGATGGCGTCGATGCGGCGGTCGAAGTCGTACAGCGAGGCCGGCTTCAGCTCGGCCACCGCGTTGAAGTGGGTGGCCGGCACGCCCTTGTCGGCGTAGTAGCCCTTCAGGCGGTCGATGATGAAGTCGTACAGTTCACCCGCATCGGCCTGCACCTTGCGGTCGACCAACCCAGCATTCGCGGTGGCCAGCAGTGCGCGCAGGTCAAGGTCGAAGCCGCTCTCGATGATGGTGCGCGCCAATCCCAGCGCATTGCGGCGCAGTGCGAACGGGTCCTTGTTGCCGGTCGGCTTCAGGCCCGCGGCAAAGCCGCCGGCCAGCGTGTCCAGGCGCTCGGCGATGGCCAGCACCTTGCCCAGCGGGCTCAGCGCGATGTCGTCACCGCCGAAGCGCGGCTGGTAGGCCTCGTCGATGGCCAGCGCCACGGCGGGCGACTCGCCACCGGCCACGGCGTAATGGCGGCCGGCGATGCCCTGCAGCTCCGGGAACTCGTTGACCATGCGCGACTGCAGGTCGTTCTTGGCCAGCTCGGCGGCACGCCGTGCCTGCGCCAGGTCCACCTCGACCTGGGCGGCGATGTGCTGGGCCAGCGTCGACACGCGCTGCACCTTGTCGGCCACCGTGCCCAGCTTGGCCTGGTAGGTCACGCTCTTCAGGCCCTCGCCCATCGCGGCCAGGCCCTGCTTGAGGTCCTCGTCGAAGAAGAACTTGGCATCGGAGAAACGCGGACGGATCACGCGCTCGTAGCCCTTGGCCACCTCGGCCACGTCCCTGGACTCGATGTTGGCGATGCCGATGAACTTCTCGGTCAGCTTGCCGCCGTCATCCAGCACTGGGAAGAACTTCTGGTTGATCTCCATCGTCTCGATCAGCGCTTCCTGCGGCACCGCCAGGAACTCGCGCTCGAAGCTGCACAGCACCGCCGACGGCCACTCGACCAGGTTCACGACCTGCTCCAGGTTGTCCTCGGTGATGCGCGCCACGCCGCCGGCCTGCGCGGCCGCGGCATTGACCTCGGCGACGATGCGCTCGCGGCGCGCGTCGGCATCGACCAGCACGCTGGCGGCCTTCAGCGACTCGACGTAGTCGTTCGGGTGGCTCAGCCACACCTGCTTGTCGGCCATGAAGCGGTGGCCACGGCTGAAACGGTCCGATTTCAGGCCCAGCAGTTCGGCCGGCACCACGTCATTGCCATGCAGCACCACCAGCCAGTGCACCGGGCGGGCGAAGGCGTACTCGTGGTTGCCCCAGCGCATCGGCTTGGGGATCGGCATCGCGGCGATGGCCTCGCGCACGATCTCCGGCAGCAGCGCGGCGGTCTGTGCGCCCGGGCTGACCGAGCGCAGCACGAAGCGCTCGCCCTTGGCGTCGGTGGTGCGCTCCAGCGCGGTCCAGTCGATGCCGGCCTTGGCGGCGAAGCCCTGCAGCGCCTTGGTCGGCGCGCCGTTGGCATCCAGCGCGATGTTCAGGTACGGGCCGAACACCTCCGAATGCTGCTCGGGTTGTTCGGTTTCCACGCCCGGCAGCAGCACCGCCAGGCGACGCGGGGTGGACAGCGGCTTGGCGCCCTCACGGTCAAACGCGATGCCGCGCTTGGCCAGCCCGTCGATCACGCCATCGAAGAAGGCCTGCGCCAGGCCCGGCAGCGCCTTGACCGGCAGCTCTTCCACGCCCAGTTCGATCAGCAACGGCTGCATGCTCATGCCTGCACCTCCTTGGCGGCCACCGCTTCGATGCGCTTGGCCTCGTACAGCTTGGCTACGGCCATAGCCAGCGTGCGCACGCGCAGGATGTAACGCTGGCGCTCGGTCACCGAGATGGCGCGGCGTGCATCAAGCAGGTTGAACGAATGCGAGGCCTTGCAGACCTGTTCATAGGCCGGCAGCGGCAGGCCGGCCTCGACCAGCTTCTGCGCTTCCTTCTCGCAGGCGTCGAAGCGATGGAACATCTCTTCCACGTCGGCGTACTCGAAGTTGTAGGTGCTCTGCTCCACCTCGTTCTGGTGGTAGACGTCGCCGTAGCTGACCGGCGTGCCGTCCGGGCCGTAGGTCCAGACCAGGTCGTAGACGTTGTCGCAGTTCTGCAGGTACATGCACAGCCGCTCCAGGCCGTAGGTGATCTCGCCCAGCACCGGCTTGCACTCCAGGCCACCGGCCTGCTGGAAGTAGGTGAACTGGGTGACCTCCATGCCGTTGAGCCAGACTTCCCAGCCCAGGCCCCAGGCGCCGAGGGTCGGCGATTCCCAGTTGTCCTCGACGAAGCGCAGGTCGTGCACCAGCGGGTCGATGCCCAGCGCCTTGAGCGAATCCAGGTACAGCTGCTGGATGTTGTCCGGGCTCGGCTTCATCGCCACCTGGTACTGGTAGTAGCGCTGCAGGCGGTTGGGGTTCTCGCCGTAGCGGCCGTCGGTGGGACGGCGGCTGGGCTGCACGTAGGCCGCGTTCCAGCTTTCCGGGCCGATCGAGCGCAGGAAGGTGGCCGGGTGGAAGGTGCCGGCGCCCACTTCCAGGTCCAGCGGCTGGATCAGCACGCAGCCCTGTTTTGCCCAGAAATCGTTGAGGGTCTGGATCAGGCCCTGGAAGGTGATTGGAACGGTGGGGGTCGCGGACATGCTGCCTGAGCCATGCGAAAGGGGTGCGCTAGTATAGCGAGCGGCCGCTCTTTGGCCGCGCCAGCAAGGGGTTCGGGGTGGAGCAACAGGCTGCAGGCAGCGCGCAGATACCACCGGTTCCGGTGCCGATCACGCCCGGTAAGCTGCAATTCTCCAACGTCGCCGCCGCCCTGCTGGGCGATGGCCTGGTGGCCGCGCACGACCAGGAGCGGATCCGCTTCTCGGCCCAGGGCGCGCGCAATCCCAGCGAGATCCATCCGCTGGTGCTGCTGGCCAACCTGAAGCTGGCCGCCGCGCCACCGGCCCGGGGCGAGCTGGCGCTGGAGCGGCTGACCGAATGGCTGGCCGGCCGCACCCACACCCGCTACCTGCGCATCGACCCGACCCGGGTGGACGTGGCCGCCGCCACCGCCGTGGTCTCCCACGCCTATGCCCGCCGCCACCGCATCCTGCCGCTGGGCGTGGACAGCGAGCGCGTGCTGGTGGCCACCAGCGAGCCTCTGGCTCGCGACTGGGTGCCGGACCTGCAACACCTGAGCCGGCGCCGCATCGAGGTGGTGCTGGTCAACCCGCTGGACCTGCATCGCTACACGATGGAGTTCTTCGGCGTCACCCGCTCGATCCGCAATGCCCGCAACGATTCACGGGACGGCGGCAACGCCACCACCCTGCCCAGCTTCGAGCAGCTGGTCGAGCTGGGCAGCTCCGGCGACGTCAACGCCGACGACCACCACGTGGTCAGCATCGTCGACTGGCTGCTGCAGTACGCCTACGAGCAGCGCGCCAGCGACATCCACATGGAACCACGGCGCGACATGGGCCGGGTGCGGTTCCGCATCGACGGCGTGCTGCACAAGGTGTTCGAGATGCCGCCCTCGGTGATGACCGCGGTGGTCAGCCGGGTCAAGGTGCTCGGCCGCATGGACCTGGCCGAGCGCCGGCGCCCGCAGGATGGCCGCATCAAGACCCGCTCGCCGGGCGGGCGCGAGGTGGAGATGCGCCTGTCCACCATGCCCACCGCGTTCGGCGAGAAGTGCGTGATGCGCATCTTCGACCCGGACTCGGCCTTCAAGAGCATCGAGCAGCTGGGCTTCAGCCCGGAGGAAGCGGACGGCTGGAATGAACTGGTCGCCCGCCCGCACGGCATCGTGCTGGTCACCGGCCCGACCGGCTCGGGCAAGACCACCACGCTGTATTCCACGCTCAAGCGGCTGGCCACCCCGGACGTGAACGTGTGCACGGTGGAAGACCCGATCGAGATGATCGCGCCGGAATTCAACCAGATGCAGGTGCAGGCCAACATCGACCTGGACTTCGCCGCCGGCGTGCGCACCCTGCTGCGCCAGGACCCGGACATCATCATGATCGGCGAGATCCGCGACCTGGAGACCGCGCAGATGGCGGTGCAGGCCTCGCTGACCGGCCACCTGGTGCTGTCCACCCTGCACACCAACGACGCGCCCTCGGCGATCACCCGCCTGCTCGACCTGGGCGTGCCGCACTACCTGATCGGCTCCACCGTCAACGGCGTGCTCGCCCAGCGCCTGGTGCGCACCCTGTGCCCGCACTGCAAGGTGCCCGACACGCTGGAAGCGGCCGATTGGGCCCCGCTGCGTGATGCCCATGACGCATTACCTGATGTCATCACCGCATATGCGCCGGTCGGCTGCCTGGAGTGCCGGCGCACCGGCTACATGGGCCGGATCGGCCTGTATGAGCTGCTGCCACTGGGTTCGCGGCTGCGCGCCCTGATCACCCGCGACATGGACCTGGCCGGATTCAGCCGCGCCGCACGCGCCGAAGGGCTGCGTACCCTGCGCCGCACCGGGCTTGAAAAGGTGGCGCAGGGGCTGACTACAATCGAGGAAGTCCTGTCAGTACTGCCTCCCGCGGAATGAAGTCCCAGCCGTTCCTGATCGTTGAAACCGGGCAACCGTTCCCGACCCTGCGCCGTTACGGGCGCTTCCCGCACTGGATCCGCGTCGCCGCCGGGCTGGAGGAAGCCGAGACCGTGGTGGTCAACGTCGAGCACGGCGAGGCGCTGCCGGACCGCGGCGGGTTCGCCGCCACCATCGTCACCGGTTCGGCCGCCTTCGTCACCGACCGCGCCGACTGGAGCGAGCGCAGCGCCGACTGGCTGCGCGATGCCGCCCATGCCGGCATGCCGCTGCTGGGCATCTGCTATGGCCACCAGCTGCTGGCCCACGCACTGGGCGGCGAGGTGGCCTACAACCCGGCCGGGCGCGAGTCCGGCACGATCCGCCTGGAGCTGGAAGCACCGGCCGCGGTCGATCCGCTGTTCGCCGGCCTGCCGGCCACCTTCCCGGCCCACGCCACCCACCTGCAGACGGTGCTGCGCGCCCCCGAAGGCGCCACCGTGCTGGCGCGCTCGGTGCAGGACAACTGCCACGCCTTCCGCTGGGGCGAGCAGGCCTGGGGCCTGCAGTTCCACCCCGAATTCGCCACCCACCACATGCGCGGCTACGTACGCGCACGCGCCGACTGCATCGCCCGCCATGGCGGCTGCGCACGCAGCGTTGCCCGCGAGGTCAGCGCCGCGCCGCTGGCCCGCCAGCTGCTGCGCCGTTTCGTGCGCCACGTGCGGCGCAGCGAGCACCACTAAGCAGGGGATACGCGACCGGGGCGGTTCCCCGGCGTGGCACGTTCCCTGCTGCCATCAGAAGCCCCCTCCCCAACCCTCCCCTTGCCTGCGGCAAAGGGAGGGGCAGGAGCGAGGCGTTGCCACGACCTGTAAAGCGCGCGCAAAGCCACTCCCTCCCTTTGCCGCAGGCAAGGGGAGGGTTGGGGAGGGGTGCCTGGCTCCGGCGCCGCACCGTCCCATCCGCTCATAACGCCACGACACGTTTCAAGCGATAATCCGCATACGTCGGCATGACCGACGCTCCCCCCTGTTTCGGAACTGCAATGAGCGAGATTCGCAAGGTGTCGGCCTCCGCCGGCGCGGAATGGCTGCTGACCGGCTTTGGCCTGCTCAAGCGCGCGCCGCTGGCGCTGGGCTCGCTGGGCATCCTGTGGGGTCTGGGGACCTCGCTGGTGCTGTCGCTGTCGCTGCTGGTGCCCGCGCTGGGCACGCTGCTGCAGTTCCTGCTGCTGCTGGCCGGCCCGTTGTTCATGGGCGGCCTGCTGTGGGCCGTGCGCGAAGTCGACCAGGGCCGCCCGGCCCGTCCGGCACACCTGCTGCAGGGCGTGCAGGAAGGCCGCGCGCCGCACCTGCTGGTCGCCCTGCTGCCGCAGCTGGTGGGCGCGTTGCTGCTGGGCACGCTGCTGCTGGTGCTGGTCGGCGGACCGTCCGGCTTCCAGCACCTGTCCGAGGTGATGCTCAAGCTCAACGAGCTCAGCCAGTCCGGTACGCAGCCGGACCCGGCGCAGATCGAGGCGCTGGTCGCCACCCTGCCGGCCGGTCGCATCCTGTTGTGGCTGCTGCTGATGCTGGCCACCTTCGCCGCGTTGACCCTGGCCCTGTTCGTGATGCCGCCGCAGGTGATGTTCCAGCGCGCCACCGGCGTGCATGCACTGCGCCAGAGCCTGCGCGCCAGCATCCACAACCTGCCGGCGATGCTGGTGTTCTTCGTGCTGGCCTTCATCGCCATCTTCGCGATCTATTTCGCGGTGATGATCGTGGCGCTGGTCATTGGCCTGATCGCCGGCCAGGCCGCGGCGATGGCCGTGGCCCAGCTGTTGTTGATGGCGGTGCTGATGCCGGTGTTCGCCGGCGCGGTCTACGCCGCCTGGAAGCAGATGCTGGCCCCGGCCGATGCCGGCAGCACGCCGCCGCCGTCCAGCGGCCACGTGTTCGAGGCCTGAGTTTCGACCCGCCTCCCGGCCCGGCAAGGGCGGGAGGCATCCGCGGCGCCGGGGGAACCCCGGCCGTGCACGATCACGCCGTGTCGCGGCTGCGCTTGGTCAGGTACATGGCCTGGTCGGCGGCATGCAGCAGGGCATTCACCTCCGCGCCATCGGCCGGGTAGGCGGCCAGCCCGATGCTGGCGGCAATGGTCAGGGCCACGTCCTCGCCATCCCGCAGGCGATAGCACATCGGCACCTCCAGCGCCTTGCCCAGCCGTTCGAGCAGGCGGTGCGCGTCGCTGATGTCGTCCAGTTCCTCCAGCACCAGCGCGAACTCGTCGCCGCCGAGGCGGGCCACGGTGTCGTTCTCGCGCAGCGTGCCGCGCAGGCGCGCGGCCAGCTCCACCAGCATCGCGTCGCCGGCGCCATGGCCCCAGGTGTCGTTGACGTCCTTGAAGCGGTCCACGTCCACGTAGACCAGCGCGAACATGCCGTTGTGGCGCGAGGCGCGGTGGTGCGCGCTCTCCAGGCGGTCCATGAACAACGCGCGGTTGGGCAGGCCGGTGAGCATGTCGTGCATGGCCAGGTGGCGCATCTCCTGCTCCATCTGCTTGCGCTGCTCGACCTCGATCTCCAGCTGCCGGTTGCGCTCGGACAGCTCGCTCAGGGCATCGCGCAGCGCCACCCGGTGCCGGTACAGCTCCAGGAACACCTGCACCTTGGACAGCAGGATGGTCGCCTCCAGCGGCTTGGCCATGTAGTCCACCGCGCCGAAGCCGTAGCCCTTGAGGCGGTGCACGTCATCGGCGTAGGTGGCGGTGACGAAGATGATCGGGGTCTGCCGGGTGGTCTCCTCCTGGGACAGGATCTCGGCCACTTCGAAGCCGTTGATGTCCGGCATGTAGACGTCCAGCAGCACCAGCGCGAACTCGTCGTCCAGCGTGGCCTTGAGTGCTTCGTTGCCGGAGGACGCCTCGATCACGTCCACGTCCAGCTTGGCCAGCACGCGGCGGATCACCAGCAGGTTGGCGGGGTTGTCATCCACCGCCAGGATCTTCGGGCGCTGCGGGGCAGGCGGCTTGGTCACGAACATAGGGTTTCCAGCAATTTGGGAATTCCGGGCAGCGGCAGGCAATGGTCGGCCCCCGCCAGTTCCAGCGCGGCGGCCGGCATCACCGGTACCTGCGCGGTATGTGGATCCTGCACGATCACCGTACCGCCTTGGCCGCGGATGCGCAGGCAGCCCTCGGCGCCATCGGAATTGGCCCCGGTGAGCAGCACGGCAAGCAGGTGTTCACGCCAGACGCCGGCAGCAGATTCGAACAGGACATCGATGGAGGGGCGGGAGAACGACACCCTCGGATCGACACTCAAAGCGAAACGGCCGTCACGTTCCAGCAGCAGATGATAGCCCGAGGGCGCGACATAAACCGTGCCGGGCCGGGGCTGTTGGCGTTCCTCGGCCTCCACTACGGTCTGGCCGCTGCGGCCGGCGAGCAGTTCACAGAACAGCCGCATGTCCTCCGAACCGCTGTGGCAGACCACCACCATCGGCACCGGCAGCGGCCCGGACAGGCCGCCCAGCAGGACGTGCAGGGCCTGCAGCCCGCCCGCCGAGCAGCCCACCACCACGGCCTGCGGCTGCGGGCCGGCGGGGCGGTTCACAGCGTGCCCCCGGCATTGCGGTAGAGCCGCAGCTCGGCGTCCAGCGGCACGAAGTCGCGGGCGCTGGGCGCGAACCGGATCGACTCGCGGTTGCCCAGGCACAGGAACCCGCCGCGGCTGAGGCTGCTGCGGAACAGCCCCAGCACCCGGTCCTGCAGGGCGTCGGAGAAATAGATCAGCACGTTGCGGCACAGGATCAGCTGCGCCTCGCAGAACACCCCGTCGCAGACCAGGTTGTGGTTGGCGAAGGTGACCCGCTCGCGCAGCCGCGCGTCGAGCTTCATGAAGTCGTAGCGGGCGTGGTAGTAGTCCGACAGCGTCTGCCGGCCACCGGCGGCCAGGTAGTTCTCCGAGTACAGGCGTGCGTCGCGGATCGGGAAGATGCCCTCCTGCGCGCGCGCCAGCGCCTCGTCGCTGAAATCGGTGGCGTAGATCTGGCAACGGTCGTACAGCCCGGCCTCCTTGAGCAGGATGGCCAGCGAGTACACCTCCTGCCCGTGCGCGCAGCCTGCCTGCCAGATGTTGATCTGCGGGTAGGAGGCCAGCACCGGGAACACTTCGTCGCGCAGCTTCCGGAACACCGCCGGGTTGCGGAACATCTCCGACACCGGCACCGACAGGCGCGAGATCACCTGCGAGACCATCTCGTCGTCGCGCAGCACGCGCGCGGTCAGCTCGCCGATGTGCGGCATCTCCAGCGTCTGCACCAGCGCCTGCACCCGGCGCTTCAGCGAGGCCGGGGCGTAACCGGAGAAATCGTAGCCGTGCCGCCGCGCCATCGCCTGGATGAAGGCATCGACTTCGATGTCGTCGATCTCATCGCGACTGGCAAGGGGAGCATCGGGGCCTACTTTTGCAGCCATACGCGCATCATCGACAACAGCTTGTCCAGGTCCACCGGCTTGGTCAGGTAATCGTTGGCACCGGCATCCAGGCACTTGTCGCGGTCACCGTGCATGGCCTTGGCGGTGACCGCGATGATCGGCAGGTTGGCCCATTCCGGCCGCTTGCGGATCTCGCGGGTGGTCTCGTAGCCGTCCATGCCGGGCATCATGATGTCCATCAGCACCAGCTCGATGGACGGGTTTTCCTGCAGCTGCTGCAGCGCCTTGTAGCCGTCCTGGGCCATGATCACGTTCATGCCGCGCGCGCGCAGCGACTTGGACAGGGCGAACAGGTTGCGCATGTCGTCGTCGACCAGCAGCACCTGGCGGCCGCCCAGGTTCTGGTCGTCCGACGGGGTGGCGTTGGCGCCGCGCGAACCAATGCTGTGCAGGAACAGGCTCACCTCGTCGAGCAGGCGCTCGGGCGAGCGCTGGCCCTTGATGACGATGCTGTCGGTGTACTGGCGCAGCTTCAGGCTTTCCTCGCGGCTGAGGTCCTGGCCGGAGTAGATCACCACCGGCGGCACCGCCACCAGGGTGGCGGCCTTCTCCAGGAACTCCACGCCCGAGATCCCGCCCAGGTTGAGGTCCAGCACGATGCAGTCGTAGCTGTGGGTGGCGATGCGCTCCAGCGCTTCCTCGCCGGAGGCCACCTGGTCGATCTCGACGTTGTCGGCCTGCAGCAGGCGGGTCAGCGCCAGCCGTGAATCGGCATCGTCATCGACCAGCAGCAGCTTGCGCACGATCTTGCCGGCCACGTCAAGCAGGTGGTCGAAGGCGGCGATCAGCGCCGGGCGGTCCACCGGCTTGGTCAGGTAGCCGACCGCGCCCAGCGCCACGCCCTTGGCCGCTTCGTCCACGGCCGAGATGAAGTGGACCGGGATCGCCGCGGTGACCGGGTCGTGCTTGAGGTGCTGCAGCACCGACCAGCCGTCCATGCCCGGCAGCATCACGTCCAGCAGGATGCCGGTGGGACGGTAGCGACGGGCCAGCTCCAGGCCGCTCTCGCCGTCGGCGGCGGCCAGCGCGCGGTGGCCCTTGCGGCGGATCAGGTCGACCAGGATCCGCGCGAACGCCGGGTCATCCTCGACGGTGAGGATCACCGTCTCGCCGGCGGCGATGTTGTGGCGGTCGTCCGGGATCCAGTCGATCAGCTGCGCGGTGGCCGCACGCGCCGGCGTCGCCGCCGGGCGTCGCTCGAGCGGTGCCGGCGCCGCGTCGCTGGTGGCGGCGGTGCTGCTGCTGACCGCGGCCGACAGCAACGGCAGCACCAGGGTGAAGCAGCTGCCCTTGTCCGGCTCGCTCTCCACCACCAGGTGGCCGCCGAGCAGCTGCGCCAGGCGGCGGGCGATGGCCAGGCCCAGGCCACTGCCGCCGTAATGGCGGCTGGTGCTCGAGTCGACCTGCTCGAAGGCCTCGAAGATCGAATCCAGGCGCTCCGGCGGAATGCCGATGCCGGTGTCCTGCACCGACAGCGCCATGTACTGCTCGCCGGCGGCCACGCCGATGCGGGTCAGCATCGCGTGGTCGGCCAGCGCCAGGCGCAGCGTCACCTTGCCCTCGCGGGTGAACTTGAAGGCGTTGCCGAGCAGGTTGTTGAGCACCTGCTGCAGCTTGGAGCGGTCGGTGACCAGCACTTCCGGCACCGACGGGTCCAGGTCGATGGCGAATTCGAGCCGGTTCTCCACCGCCATGTGGCGGAAATGGCGCAGCACCTCGCGGGTGACGCCCTCGATGCGCACCTCCTCGCGGTGCACGTCCATCTTGCCGGCCTCAATCTTGGACAGGTCCAGGATGTCGTTGATCAGGCGCAGCAGGTTGGAGCCGGAGTCGTGGATGACCGCGGCGGCCTCCACTTCCTCCACGTCCAGGTGGCCGCTCTCGTTCTCGGCCAGCTCCTTGGACAGGATCAGCAGGCTGTTGAGCGGGGTGCGCAGCTCGTGCGACATGTTGGCCAGGAAGTCGGTCTTGTACTGGCTGGCGCGTGCCAGTTCCTGCGCCTTGAACTCGGTCTCGCGCTGCAGCACCTGCAGCACGTCCTTCTGCTCGTTGAGCACCTCGGTCTTCTGCCGCAGCTCTTCGTTGGAGGCCTGCAGTTCCTCGGCCTGCACGCGCAGCTCCTCCTCCGAGGCGGACAGGCGCTGTGCCTGCTCCTCCAGCTCGACGGTCTTGCCCTGCAGTTCCTCGTTGGTGGCGCGCAGTTCCTCTTCCTGGGCCTGCAAGGCCACCTGCGAGCGCCGCAGTTCCTCGGCCTGGGCGCGGGTGCGCTCGAGCAGGGTGCGGGTGCGCTCGGAGGCGCGGATGTTCTCCAGGCCGAGCGCCGCCTGCGGCAGCACCGCGTCCAGGAAGGCTTCCTGGGTGTGCGTGAACTGGCCGAAGGTGCCGAACTCCAGCACGCCGAGCAGGCGCCCCTGCAACAACAGCGGCACCGCCACCAGCTGGCGCGGCTGCGCTTCGCCCAGCGCCGAATGCACGCCGAAGAAATCATCCGGCACCTGCTGCACGCTGATGCGCTTGCGCTCCAGCGCGGCCTGGCCGATCAGGCCATCGCCCATGGCATACCGTAGGCCCAGGTGCTTGCGCCGCTGGAAGCCGTAGCTGCCCTGCAGGCGCAGTTCCTGTTCGTCCTCGTCCCAGAGGAAGAACACGCCGATCGGCGCGTCGATGCGTGGCGCGATCTGCGACACCAGCGCCTGGCCGTAGGTCTCGGCCTCCTGCATGGCCTGCAGCTCGGCGCCGACCTCGCCCACGCTGAGCTTGACCCAGTTGGCATCGCGCGAGGCCACCGAATTGCGCCGGAACACCTCCAGCGCGCGGGCGATGGCGCCGATTTCGTCGCCCCGCTCCAGCCCGCCGATCTTCACCTCCAGGTCGTCGTCGGCCAGCCGCGTCATCTTGCCGGTCAGGCTGTTGATCGGGGCGACCACCACCCGCGCGATCATCCACAGCGTGCCGACGATCACCGCGAAGCCGATCACCAGCAGCAGCAGCGATACCTTCTGCGCGCGGTCGATCCACTTGCTCATTTCCTCGCGCTCGGCCAGCAGCGTGCGGATCTCGCTGTCGTAGATGTTGCCCAGCATCACCACCAGCGCATTGGCCTGCCCGGTGTTGACCCGCTCCAGCTTGCGCCGCGCCTGTTCGAAGGCGTCCGCACCGGTGGCCGGCTCGGCCAGCACCGATTCCACCATCTGGTCCCAGTTGTTGGCGGCCTGGGTCGCGGTGCGGATCTGCTCCACGTGCGCGGCGTTGCCGGCCTTGCTGGCCGCCTCCAGCGCCGCGTCGCGCCGGTCACCCTGCTCGCGCAGCGCGACCCGCTCGTCCTCGCCCTGCCCCAGCAGGTAGTTGCGCAGGGCCAGCTGCTGCAGGCGCACCGCCTGCATGGCGTCCTCGACGTGGCGGATGACCTCGATCTGCTGGCTTTCACGTTTCCGCGCCAGGTCATCCTCGCTGGCGGTCCGGTAGCTGATGCCACCGGCGACGAGGAAGCACAGGAACACCAGCGCAAATGCCGCGACCATCTTTCCGAGTAGCGGCAAGTTATTGATCCAGCTTTCTTTTTTGTCCGTCACTCTCAATTCCCCCGGCGCCGTCCCGGCCACTGTAACCGGACCTGGCCTGTATTCATCGGGAAAGGTATCGCAGAACCTGTGCCAGCGCGGTGAGGCAGGACTCAGGAGGCCGCGCGCTTGCTGTCCTGGTCACGTGGCTGCAGCCAGCGCGCGGCATGGATGCCCAGTTCGTAGAGGAAGCACATCGGGATGGCCAGCATCAGCTGCGACACCACGTCCGGCGGGGTCAGGATCGCGGCCAGCACGAAGATGCCGACCACCGCGTAACCGCGCCCTTCGCGCAGCTGCTGCGGGGTCACCCAGCCCAGCAGCACCAGGATCACCATCGCCACCGGCAGCTCGAAGCTGGCCCCGAAGGCGAAGAAGATCGCCAGCACGAAGTCCAGGTAGGCATTGGCATCGGGGGTGATGGCGATGACTTCCGGGCGGAACGTGGTCAGGAAGTGGAACACCGCCGGCAGCACCAGGAAATAGGCGAAGGCGCAGCCGATGTAGAACAGTGCCACCGCCGAGGCCAGCAGCGGCACCGCCAGCCGTTTTTCGCGGGCGTACAGGCCGGGGGCCACGAACGCCCAGGCCTGGTAGAGCAGCCACGGCACGGCCACGAACACCGCGGTGAAGAAGGTCAGCTTCAGCGGCGCGAAGAAGGCGCCGGCCGGATTGGTGGCGATCATCGTCTGCCCGGCCGGCAGCTGCGAGATCAGCGGCGTGGCCAGGTGGCTGTACAACGTGCGCGAGAACGGCAGCAGCGCCAACAGCACCACCCCCAACCCCAGCAGGCCGCGCACCAGCCGCGCGCGCAGCTCGATCAGGTGCTCGATCAGGGGGCTTTCGTTGAAGTCGGTCCCGCTCATCGCGACGGCTCCTGCGCGGGCGAGGCCGGGCCTTCCTGCGTCAGGGCACGGTCGGCCGCTTCCTGCGCCGGTGCTTCAGCGGTGGCTTCCGCGGCAACCGGGCGCGGCGCGATCGGCCGTGGCTCGATGAACGTTTCCGTTTCCGTGGCTGGCACCTGTTCGACCTCGCGGCCGAGCGCGTCGGCGCCGTCCTGCACCTGTCGGGCCTGATCGCGCAGCCCGCTCTCGGCCTGCTGCATCGACTGCCGCACGTCCTGCAGGTTGCGCTTGAGTTCCTCGGCGTGCAGTTCGCGCTCGAGCTCCTGCTTGACCGAATCCCACTGGTTGCGGGCGCGGCGCACCCACAGCCCGGCGAACCGCGCGGCCTTGGGCAGGCGCTCGGGACCGAGCACCACCAGGGCCACCACGGCGATCAGCAACAGCTCGCCAAAACCGATATCGAACACGCCCGGAACTCCGGATCAGCGCGCTTCGCGGTCGTGCTCGGCCTGCGTTTCGGCGCTCTTCTCGGCCTTGCGCGAGTCATCGCCCAGCTGTGCGGCGGGCTTGTCCTCCTCGCGCATGCCTTTCTTGAATTCCTTGACCGCGCTGCCCAGATCCTTGGCGCCGCTCGTCAGCCGCTTGGTGCCGAACACCAGCAGGACGATGACCAGCACGACCAACCAGTGCCAGATGCTGAAACTGCCCATGATCCGCTCGCGTTATGTGTGGAAGGTTGTTGAGCATAGCGCACCGGGCATGACCCGATCGCTATGCCGAAGGTCAGTTGCCACCGTCCAGCGATTCGGTGCGGATCTCGCCCTCATTCACCGGCTGGAAACCCTGCTGCGGTGCGGTTTGAGCCGGCGCCGGCTGGATCGGGGCAGTGGTGGCGGTATCGCTGCCCGCTGCGACCGGTGCAGGCACGCTGACCGCATCGGCGCGCGGCGCGGTGGACGCCACCGGTGCCACCGTGCCCTGGGTGCCGCGCTTTTCACGGGCGGCATAGGTGGATTCCTCCAGCCGGTCGCGGAAGGCGACCACGTCGCTGGACGGCGCGCTGGCCAGGCGGCCTTCGATGATCATGCGCGGGGTGGTGCCCTGCCCGTAGGCATCGAGGTTGGCGGCATCGTCGATCTGCAGCGCCGCGCCATCCAGCGCCACGCCCGCGAACAGGCCGCGCGCGCGCGACCACGACCAGATCTCGGCCTTGAGCTGGCCATCGGTGGCGGCGGCGGCATTGCGGCCGACCGGGCCGGCGGCCACGCCGGCGTCGGCGCCGAGGGTGAACTTGCCGTTGACGATGTTGTCCAGGCTGCGGTCATTGCGGAACACCAGGATCACGTCGGAGGACTGCACGCCGGCCTGGAAGCCGATGCTGCCGCCGGTGAGCTTGATGAACACCGGGTTGGACCAGCTGCCATCGGGCGTCTTGACCGACATCAGGCCGTGGCCACGACGGCCACCCAGCACCAGGCCGGCCTTGATCGTGTCAGGGATGACGATGATCGCGCGACCTTCGTCGAGCAGCTTGTCCGGGATCGCCTGTTCGGGGATGTCCTGGATTTCACTGAGCACGCGCACGGCATTGCGTGCGCGCTGGTCTTCCTGTGGGCCGGCAACGGCGTTGGCGGACAGGAGGCTGGCGGACAGCAACAGGGCGAGGCACGGCAGGCGGCGCATGGTGAACTCCGTAGGTCGGTGCACAGAAAGATAACGCAAGTGCCTGAAATTAGGCGCGGCGGGATGAATCGGTGGTGAGCGGAAGCCTGTGGCGGGTGCGTGCAAGCCGGCGCCATGGCTTCCCCCTCCCAACCCTCCCCGGCCACCACGCGTCGTCCCCAACCGCCCAAGACCTGCGAAAATACCCGGATGTCCAACGCCCCCACCACCGCGTTGCTCGCGGTCAACCTAGGCACGCCCGACACCCCTACCGCGCCGGCGGTGCGCCGTTACCTGGCCGAGTTCCTCGGTGACCGGCGCGTGGTGTCCATTCCCCCCTTGCTGTGGAAGCCGCTGCTGCATGGCCTGATCCTGCCGCTGCGCGGGGGCCGTTCGGCGCATAAGTACGCGCAGGTATGGCTGCCGGAAGGTTCGCCGCTGGCCGTGCATACCCGCCGTTTGGCGCAGGGCATCCAGCAGCTGCTGCCGGACTGGCGCGTGCGCGATGCGATGCGCTACGGCAACCCGGCGCTGCGTCCGGCACTGGATGCGCTGGCCGCCGAAGGCGCGCGCCGCATCGTGGTTCTGCCGCTGTACCCGCAGTACTCCACCACCACCACCGCCTCGGTCGAGGACGTGGTGCTGCAGTGGCAGCAGCGCCACCCGAAGGTGAAGGTGCAGCTGGTCCGCGACTACGCCGAAGACCCGCAATGGGTCGCCGCCGTGGCCGCGTCCATCACCGCCTACTGGCAGCAGCACGGCCGCGCCGAAAAGCTGGTGTTCTCCTTCCACGGCATCCCGCAGCGCCTGGCCGACGCCGGCGACCCCTACCCGCAGCGCTGCGAAGCCAGCGCCCGTGCCATCGCCGCAGCGCTGGGCCTGTCCGACGAGGCCTGGACGCTGGCCTACCAGTCACGCTTCGGCCGCGAACGCTGGCTGCAGCCGTATGCCGAGCCCACCCTGTGGGCCATGGCCGAGCGCGGCGTCCGCCAGATCGATGTGGTCTGCCCGGGCTTCGCCACCGACTGCCTGGAAACGCTGGAGGAAGTCGCGCTCGGCTTCACCGCCACCCTGGCCGAACGCGGCGCGACCATGCGCTACATCCCCTGCCTCAACGACAGTGCCGCCCATGCCCGTGCCCTGGCGGCACTGGCCACGGCGCAGACGGCATGAGTGCCACCGCGTTCGAACTGCGGGTCGACGGGCAACGCCTGGCCGGCCTGCGCAGCGGCCCCCCGGGCGGGCTGAAGGTGCTGGCCCTGCATGGCTGGCTCGACAACGCCGCCAGCTTCCTGCCCCTGGCCGCCCACCTGCCGACGCTGGACCTGGTGATGGTCGACCTGCCCGGCCACGGCTTCAGCGAGCACCTGCCGCTGACCACGCCGTACACCACGCCGCAGGCCATCGTGCACACCCTGGCCATCGCCGATGCGTTGGGCTGGGACCGTTGCGTGCTGCTCGGCCACTCGATGGGCGCGGCCATCGCCAGCCTGGTCGCGGCGGTGGCCGGTGAGCGCGTGCAGGCGCTGGTATCGATCGAGGCACTGGGCGGGTTGGCCGCGCCGGCCACCGAGACCGTGCAGCGCCTGCGCACCTTCGTCACCGCCGCGTCCAGGCTCGATGACAAGCAGCTGCGCGTGTTCCCCGACCTGGCCACGCCGGTGCGGGCGCGGATGATGGTCAACCAGCTCAGCGAGACCTCGGCGCGGCTGCTGGTCGAGCGCGGGGTCAAGCCGGTCGATGGCGGCTGGAGCTGGCGCAGCGACCCGCGCCTGATGCTGCCCACCGCCGTGCGCATGACCGAGGACCAGGTGCGGGACGTGGTCAGCGCCATCGGCTGCCCGGTGCAGGTGATCTATGCCACGCCGGCGCAGGACTACTTCCCCGAACCGCAGCGCAGCCAGCGCGCCGCGCTGTTGCCCGACGGCCGCCTGCACACCCTGCCCGGCCACCACCACGTGCACATGGACCAGCCGGCCGCGGTGGCGGCGATCATCGAGCGCTTCATCGCCGGTTTGCCCGACGCCAGCTGAATCCCGGCACCGCAATACGGCCTTGGTCTGGTTCAGAGGCCCGTGGCGCCGCCGCTAACGGGGTTACGACCGTTACAGGGAATGAAGTAACGCAGGCCCGCGATGGGCCCTGCGCGTCCGATCGCAGCATGCTTTCCCGCCTTTCCCGCCGCGGCCCCCTGTTCCCGGGCCGGATCCTCCCGCACCGCTGCCGGCCACGCCGGCCGCGCGCCTGCGCGTGCGGGCCGGCAACGGCCGCTGTGATCGTCCTTCCCGTCGTCCTTCCCCCGATTGCCTGACCCGGAGTTGCCATGCATCCACGTCCCCACCCCGTCGCCCAGCCCCCCGATCCGTCCGCACTGCAGCTGGCCTGGGCAGGCCAGCGCGGCACGCTGTTGGCGGCGCTGGTCCTGTGCGTGGCCATCGTCGCGATCGCGGCGTGGTCGCGGCAATGGCTGCTGCTGGTGCTCTGTCTGTGCGGGTTGCCGTTGCTGACGGTCACGTTGCTGCGCCCGCTGCGGGCCCTGGGCGATACACCGGCCAGCCTGCGCGCGCAGCTGGATGCGGTTGCCGGCGACGGCACTGGCATTGGCATTGGCACCACACGCACGCTGGCCGCCAGCGTGGCGGCGCTGCAGGCACGCGTGCAGCAGCGCTGGCAGCAGGAGCAGGCCATGCACCAGGAGAACGCGCAGATCCGCGCGTCGCTGGACACCTCGCGCACCGGCATGATGATCGCCGACAACGACCACATCATCCGCTACGTGAACCGCTCGGTCGTGGCGCTGCTGCGCAACCAGCAGGACACCCTGCGCAAGGCCTTCCCGGATTTCGACGTGGACACGCTGATAGGCAGCAGCATCCACCGCTTCCACGCCAACCCGGCGCGCATCCGCGGCATCCTCGACCAGCTGCGCCAGCCCCACAACGGCCGCATCCAGATCGGCGGCGTGCATTTCAGCCAGGTGGTGACGCCGGTGTTCAACGCCGACGGCAGCCGCAGCGGCTTCGCGGTGGAATGGCACGACCGCACCCAGGAGCTGCAGCTGGAGAACAGCGTGGCCGGCATCGTCGCCGCGGCCAATGCCGGCGACCTGGGCAAGCGCCTGCAGCCGGTGGCCGAGGCCGGCTTCATCCAGACCCTGACGCTGGGCATCAACCAACTGCTCGACACGCTGGCCGGCACCACCGGCCAGGTCCGCGCGATGCTGGCCGCCCTGGCCGACGGCGACCTGGACCACCGCATCACCGGCGAACATGCCGGTGACTTCGAGGCGATGAAGAACGATGCCAACCTGACCGCCGAGCGGCTGGCGGTGATCATCGACCAGATCAAGCACTGCTCGCAGGCCATCACCGTCGCCGCCGGCGAGATCGCCAGCGGCAACGACGACCTGTCCCGGCGCACCGAGCAACAGGCGGCCAGTCTGGAGGAAACCGCCGCCTCGATGGAGGAGCTGACCTCGACCGTGCGCGAGAACGCCGAATCCGCACGCGATGCCAACCGGCTGGCAATCGGCGCGGCCGGCGTGGCCGAGCGCGGCGGGCAGGTGGTCGGCCAGGTGGTCAGCACCATGCAGGCCATCGAGCAGGCTTCGCACCGGATCGCCGAGATCATCTCGGTGATCGACGGCATTGCCTTCCAGACCAACATCCTGGCGCTGAACGCCGCGGTGGAAGCGGCGCGCGCCGGCGACCAGGGCCGTGGTTTCGCCGTGGTCGCTTCGGAGGTGCGCTCGCTGGCACAGCGCTCGGCCACCGCCGCGCGCGAGATCAAGGGTTTGATCGAGGATTCGATGGGCAAGGTGGACGACGGCGCCCGCCTGGTCACCCAGGCCGGCAGCACGATGGACGAGATCGTCACCGCGGTGAAGGAGGTCACCGACCTGATGGCGCGCATCGCCGCCGCATCGCAGGAGCAGAGCGTGGGCATCGAGCAGGTCAACCACACCGTGACCCAGATGGACGAGACCACCCAGCAGAATGCGGCGCTGGTGGAGGAAGCCAGCGCGGCGGCGCGTTCGATGGAGCAGCAGGCCGAGGCATTGGCCGGCGCGGTGTCGGTGTTCCGTTATGCGGGTGCCGGCGAGGTGCGCGGGCGGTCCCCGCAGCGGCGTATTGCCTGACCCACGCGCCGGTACGAAGCGTGGGAGCCGGGAGGGCGTACGGGCTCCCGGGGTTTATCGGGAAAGCCCCCAAAGCACCCCTCCCCAACCCTCCCCTGCTGCGCACGGGAGGGGGCGGTCCACGCGATGTGACAGATGGCAGCCATGTTGCTTCTACCCCCTCCCTTGCGCAGCAGGGGAGGGTTGGGGAGGGGTAAGCCCTTCGCCCCTACGCCCGTACCTGCAACAACTGGTGCAACGTGCCCTTCAAGCGCCGCCCTTCCAGCCGCAGGTAGTCGCGCTCCTGCTCCCAGTGCGGGAAGCGCGCCTGGACCTCGGCCCAGAACGCCGGCGAGTGGTTGGCCTGCAGCAGGTGGCAGAGCTCGTGCACCAGCACGTACTCGAAGGCCGAGGGCCGGCCCAGCACCAGCGCCAGGTCCAGCGCCATCGAACCGTCCGGCGCCAGCGAGCCCCATTGCGAGGACATCACCTTCAGCCGCAGCCGTGCCGGCGCGCGCGCCAGCCCCGGCAGGTACTTCGGCAGCCACTGGCCGACGTCGGCGCGGGTCTGGGCTTCGTAGAACTCGCGCAATGCACGACGCAAGGCCGCTTCCCCGGCACGCGCGGACAGCTGGATATGCGCCCCGGCCTCGTCCACTTCGATGCGGGTGAAGCGCCCGTCTTCCCAATGCACCGGCAGCAATGCACCACGCAGCGGCAGCACGCCGGGCTCGCGCAGCAACAGCGGCGGCGCCAGCAGGCCATCGTCGCTGAAACGCGCCAACTGCTGCTGCAGCCATTGCCGGTTGGCCTGCAGGAAACGCTCGCCGGAGACCAGGCTCGCGCGCGTGGGCAAGGTCAAGCGCGCGCCACGTTCATCCACGCTGAGCTTGAGCCGGCGCGCACGCGGGTCGCGCACGCGCAGCACCTCGATCTCGGCCGCGTCATCCAGGCGCAGGCGCACCGTGTCGCGCTGGATACCCGGCGCGGTGGGGGCGATCAGACGGCGAAGCAGGCGGGCCATGGCGACAGCATAGACCCGGCCGGGTTACCGCGCCGGGACGACGCCGGTTCCGGTTCAGCTGTCGGCCTTGCTCAGCTTGAACGCCTTTTCCAGCAGCAGGAACAGGCGGCGGATTTCACCGCTCTGCAGCGCGAAGCGCGCATCCAGCTCGGCCCGGCGGCCGTCCTCGTCGATGTGCTCGAGCTGGTCCAGCGCACCGTCCAGGAACTTAAGCTTGCGCACGATCAGGTCGTCGCCGAGCACGAAGGACAGGTTGTCCTCGAACACCAGCGCCAGCTTGGTGACCTGCTTGCCGGCGTCCAGGTGCTTGTCGATCTCGTCGCAGCGCAGTTCCTGGTGCTGGCACTTGACCACCGCGCCCCCCTCCACCGGGTCCTTCATCTCGCACTCTTCGCCCAGGCTCAGGCCCTCGGGCAGCGGCTCGCCGGCGATCCACGCGGTCAGGATCGAACGCGGCGCCACTTCGGCGTTCAGCGGCATCGCCGGGAAGCTGCCGAGCATGCCGCGGATGTCGCTCATCACGTTCTCGCCGGTCTTGCGGCTGGAGCTGTCCACCGCGACGTAGCCGTGCTCCAGGTCCAGGAAGGCATCGGTGCGCGAGCTCTTGACGAAGGCACGCGGCAGCAGCTCGTGCAGCAGGTCGTCCTTCATGCGCTTGCGCTCGCGGCCACCGGGCTTGCGGCCTTCCTTCTCCTCGATTTCCTCCAGCTTGCGGGCCAGCAGGTCGTTGACCACCACGCTCGGCAGGATCTTCTCCTCGCCACCGACGGTCAGCCACAGCGCGTCGCCGATGCGGTGCGAGAACACGTTCTTCTCGTCGCGGCCGAACGGCGAGATGAAGCCGCGCGAGGTCATTTCCAACGCGCCGACCGGCTTGAGCACCACGTGCGGCAACAGCGTGTCGACTTCGGAGAAATCAATGGAAGTGGGGAAGCGGAACAGCGTCAGGTTCTTGAAAAACATGAATTGGAAGCCGGAAAAGGAAAGAGGGAAAACGGGAATGCAACAGACGGCGGCGGGGCCGGACCAGGCCCGACCTGCGCGGCATCAGGGGATCAGGGGTCCGCGGGCTCCGTACCCTGTTCGCCGCCGGCAAGCCACGCATGCGCGTCCGGCAGCGGGGCTTCGTCGCGGCGCCCCAGCGCCATGAAGTCGAACAGCCGCGGGTCGGCCAGCTGCGAGGGCCGGACATCGCCCAGCGCGCGCGCGATCTGCTCGATGCGGCCGGGGTGGTCCTTCTCCCATTGTTTCATCATCAGCCCGACCTGCTTGCGCTGCAGGTTCTCCTGGCTGCCGCACAGGTTGCACGGGATGATCGGGAACTGCCGTGCCACGGCGTAGTCGATGATGTCGCTTTCGCGCACGTAGGCCAGCGGCCGGATCACCACGTGCTTGCCGTCATCGCTGAGCAGCTTGGGCGGCATGCCGGCGGCCTTGGCATGGTGGAACAGGTTCATGAAGAACGTGGCCACGATGTCGTCGCGGTGGTGGCCCAGCGCGATCTTGGTGAAGCCGTTCGCCTCGGCGTAGTTGTACAGCGCGCCACGACGCATGCGCGAGCACAGCGAACACATGGTCTTGCCTTCCGGGATCACCCGGCTGACCACCGAATAGGTGTCCTGCTCGATGATGTGGTACGCCACGCCGAGGCCTGCCAGGTACTCCGGCAGTACGTGCTCGGGAAAGCCCGGCTGCTTCTGGTCCAGGTTCACCGCGACCAGCTCGAACGGCACCGGCGCCTTCTTCTGCAGCTGCAGCAGGATGTCCAGCAGGGTGTAGCTGTCCTTGCCGCCGGACAGGCAGACCATCACCTTGTCGCCGGCCTCGATCATGCCGAAATCGGCGATGGCCTGGCCCACCTGGCGGCGCAGGCGCTTGGCCAGCTTGTGGTGTTCACGTTCGGCCAGGCGCGGGTCGCGGGCACGCGGGGCGGGATCGGGCAGGGGGATGACGGCACTCATTGCCGGCATTCTACCGGCTCGGCGGCGCCCCTCCTCACCGGACACGGCAACCGGTTATGCTCAGCCCCCGTGGAGACCATGACGCCCGCCGAGATCAGCCAGCGCATCGCCGTACTGCGGAGTGAACACCGCGGCCTGGACGATCGCATCACCCGCCTTGCCGCCAACCCGGACGACGAGCTGGAGGCCAAACGGCTGAAGCGGCGCAAGCTGCAGCTCAAGGACTGCATCACCAAGCTGGAAAGCATGCTGATCCCGGACGAGCCGGCGTAGGCCTGACGTCGTTCAGCCGCTGGCGGCGGCCATCAGCTTCGGTCAGGCCGAATAGCTTCTGCAGCGGCGCCTGTCGCGGGCGAACAAGCCGACGCATTTAGCGTAGCTCGGCTCAAAATCTGGGTGGCGACCACTCTCCCGCTTAGTTGAGACGCTGGGCTGATTGCCGCGGGTGCTCCGGCGAACGCGCCGCCTTTCCCCGAGCTGGGTGGAGATGCAATGCAAAGGGGGGGGGCAATTTGCCCCCCCCCTTTACGCAACCAACTGATTATTCGGGAAACAGGGTGGAATTCCGTTACTTTTTGCGCGGCCGCGTGGGCAATTTCGGCTGCACTTCCCTCTGAATCTGCTGGATGCTCTTGTCGGGCGTTGGCAACTGCTCCGGCAAGGTGCCACCCAGTTCCTGAATGGTTCTGCGCACAGTTTCCCCGACCTGCTGGTGCGTGCGATTGGCAGCAGCCTTTCCTTTTACTTGCTCACGCTTGAGCTTCTCTTCGGCTTGCGTGGCACGAAACAGGTTGGCTGCCAATTCAGTGCTGCCCATGTGGTCAAGAATCTTCTGGCTCTTCTTCAACCCCTTGCGCGCATGAATGTCCTTTGCGCCGAGGCCGCCATACAGACCCTTGTAACCATGATCTTGAAACACCGCATATTCCAGTGGCGTTTCCACACCCGCTTCGCGGGCAGCGGCAGCTAGATCCTTGTTGTGCCCTGCTACCTGCTCACGCAGCAGAACCCGCCTCTGCTCTTCACTCAATGCAGTGAAGTCGTTGTCGCCTCTCTCTTCGATGCGCTCATTACCAACCTTTGCCAACCAGAGCTTGAATGGCTCGGCCCGTGGCGAAGGAATCGATTGGACGATGCGCAACACACTTTCGAGCGTGGCACAGTTCAACATCTGCCGGCCACCAGCCGTGTCCACACGCAACGGCGTGACCAAGATCTCCCAACTGCGGGAAAGCACTTCATCACGCTGCCGCAGATCACGTAGATATCCGCTTGGGTTGCTTGATTCAGTCAATGCTGCCACGACATCAACAACGACGAACCACCAGCGTCCGTCATGCCATATGTGACGAACCCCCACGCCTTCCATCGCGGGTAGCCCTTCAACAGCATTTGCGAATCCCTTCACTTTCTCATTCATAGCGTCATCCACATCCAGTGTCTGCTCGTCAGAACTCGAGGTTTTTCATTTCTATGCTGCCGGGGCTTCCGGCTTCACCGCTTCCGGGCTGACCCGTTCGATGGTGTGGCGCAGCTCGCGGCCGAGGATGAACTTGGCGTCCTTGGCCCAGGCGTCCAGGCGCTCGTCGAACAACAGCTTGCTGTTCTCGTCCGGCCACACCAGGCGCAGTTCGCGCATCTTCTGGATGAAGCCACGGAACAGCGACTTGTCGAAGAACTCCGGCGCGGCCGGTGCGTACAACAGGCTCAGGCGCTGCGCGGCCTGCTGGCACAGGCTCTCCAGCTCGGCGGCGCCGAGCGTGCCGGGGCCGTTCTTCACCAGCACCGCGATGGCGATGTAGTAACGCTCGAACGCCTGTTGCAGCGAATGGCCGATCGCACGCAGGCGGAACACCTCGTCGGTCTGGCCGGTGCTGCGCGCCAGCATGCCGCCGTCGTCCTCGCCCACGTGCTGCAGCAGGCCCTCGCGCACGAACACGCTGATGGTCTGGTCGATGCGCGCGGCGAACTCGTCCTCGCTCCACGGCAGGAACAGCTCGGCCTGCAGGAACGGATACAGCCCGCGGCCCAACCGCAGCAGGCCGCCACGGCTCATGCGGCGGTTGTTCTGGAAGCAGCAGGCCACCCACGAGGAGGCGGTGAACAGGTGCAGCACGTTGTTTCGGAAGTAGCTCAGCAGCACCGCGGTGTCGCCGCTCACGCTCAGCACGTCGCCCAGCGGGTGCTTGATGCGGGTGAGGACATTGATGTCCTCGGCATGGGCGATGATGCGCTCGGGCGAGTGCGGGGTGACCGTGACCCGGTCGGAGTACGGCATCTCGACCAGCAGCTTCTTGCTCAGCTCGATCTGCGCGATCAGGTCGGCCTCGCCCATCGCGTGCTTGGGCGTGGACAGCAGCGCCAGCGCCAGCAGGTTGATCGGGTTGACGTCGGCCGCGCCGTTGATGCGCACCTGGATCTGTTCGGCCAGGGTATCGACCGCGCTGGACAGCCAGCTCGGCTTCTCGTCCTCGCCGACCGGCTGGCCGTTCCAGTCCGGTGCCTTCTGCGCCAGCACGTCGTTCAGCGCGATCGGCTCGCCGAAGTTCACCACCACCTGGCCGAAGTTCTGCTTGAGCACCTTGGGGATGCCCCACAGCAGCGCCCAGATCGATTCCTTCTCCTTCGGCCGGCCGGACAGCTCGTCCAGGTAGCTGCCGCCCTCCATCAGCTTTTCATAGCCGATGTAGATGGGCTGGAACAGCACCGGCTTGCGCGGCTGGCGCAGGAAGGCACGCAGCGTCATCGAGATCATGCCGCCCTTGGGTTGCAGCAGGCGGCCGGTACGCGAGCGCCCGCCCTCGACGAAGTACTCGATCGAATAGCCGCCGGCCACCAGCTGGGCGACGTATTCGCTGAGCACGGCCGAGTACAGCGCGTTGCCCTTGATCGAGCGGCGGATGAAGAACGCGCCGCCCTTGCGCAGCAGCGTGCCGACCACCGGCAGGTTGAGGTTGATGCCGGCCACGATGTGCGGCGGCACGATGCCGCGGTCGTACAGCAGGTAGCTCAGCAGCAGGTAGTCCATGTGGCTGCGGTGGCTGGGCACGTAGACGATCTCGTGCCCGGGCGCGGCTTCCTTGAATTTGTCCAGGTGGTGCACCAGCACGCCGGCGTAGATGCGGTTCCACACGTGGCTGAGCATGAAGCTGGCCGAACGCACCACCGGGGTGGAGTAGTCGGCGGCGATCTCCCAGGCGTAGCCCTGTGCCTTCTTCCAGGCGTCGGTGGTCTTGGAGTTGTCGCGCTTGGCCTGGGCGGCGATGGCTTCGCGCACCGGGTCGGCGGCCAGCACCTTGTCCACCAGCAGCCGGCGGGTGGACAGGTCCGGGCCGATGATCGATTCACGGATGCGGCGGAAGTGCGTGCGCAGCACGCGCTGCAGCTTGCGCACGGTGCGCTCGGGCTCCAGCCCTTCGTCCACGGTTTCGCGCAGCGACACCGGCGGGGCGAAGCGGACGATGGTGTCGCGGCCGTTCAGCAGCACCGCCAGCAGGCGGCGGAAGCGGCCGACCAGCGCCCAGTTTTCCGAGAACAGCACCGCGAACCAGCCGCTCTGCTTGTCCGGCGCGCGGCCGACGAAGATCGACACCGGCACCAGGTGCACGTCCAGCGCCGGGTTGGCGCGGTGCGCCTGCAGCAGCTTGGCCAGCGAATCGGAGTGGGTCTTGGCACCGCGCTGCTCGGGGATCAGCGCGTTGTTGCTGGAACGCCGCGACAGCGCCACGTAGGCACGCTTGCGGCCGAGCAGGTCACCGGCCAGCGGCACCAGCGGCGAAGGCAGGCCGGCGTCGCGGCAGGCCTTGTCCAGGATCAGCGCGTTGGACAGGCCGTAGTCCTCCAGCACGTAGACCACCGGGCGGCCGTCGTCGTACTCGCCGGCCTGTTCGGGCTCGATCTTCAGGCCCAGCCAGGGCTCGACCAGCTTGCCCAGCAGGCGCGCCCAGAGCGGGCGACGGCCGGCGGGCCGGGCGGGCACGGCACGGCTGGGGGTGCCCGGCACGATGGCGGCAGGCGGGGCGGGCGGCGCCGCGTGGGCATCGTCCGGCGGAAGCAGGTCGCCCTGTTCGGGTTGGGATTTCTGTTTCGACATCTGGACCATTATGGCTTAGCCGCCGTTTTGGCGGTGTCTGGCCGATCGCTGCCCGGCGCCGTGGCCGGGTCCGCTGCGGTCGCGGCGGCCTGTGCGGCTTCCACCCGGGCCTGTTCGGCGGCCTGGGCCGCGGCGATCACCTGGTCGGCTTCGGCCACGGTACGGGCCAGGTACCAATGCCCGTCGCGGCGCACCAGCGCGACCTGCAGGTCCACGTCCTTGCCGGCCAGCGGGTACTGCACGCGGACCAGCGCGTTGTCGCCGTCCTGCGAGACCAGGCCGGTGCGCATCTGCGCCACGCTTTCGTCCAGGGCCAGGCCGTAGCTGGCCAGCACCTGCTTGAGCGCCGCCGCGAACGGCACCAGCCGCTGCAGGCTGCCGCTCATGCCGGCGTCCTGGAAGGCTTGCGCGCTGCCCAGCCCGGTGGCGCGCGCGGCGGTGGTCAGCGTGCCGATGTTGGTCCGCGCCAGCTTGGCATCGGACAGCGGTGCCGATTGCGCCCAGCCGCTGAGCACGTTGACCAGCTGCACGTAGTGATCCCGCTCGGCCGGGGTGTAGTCGCCCTGGTGGGTGATGTACTGCACCCCGAACAGGCCCAGTGAATGCGCGGCCTGGCGGACGCTGGCGGCCTGGCCCTCGAACTGCGCGCGGAAGGCGCGCTGCAGCTTCTGCTCGGCACCGGGTTCGGACAGCGCCCCGAGCAGGTCGGGCAGCTTCTCGTCCAGCGGCAGGTCGGTCAGTGGCCAACGGCTGTGCCCCTGCGCCCAGGCGGTTTCCAGCGCGGCGTACTGGGCCGGGGTGACCGAGGCCCTGGCATAGCCGGGCAGGTCGTTGTCATGCAGGTACTGGGCGAGCTGGCGCACGGTGGCCGCCGGCTCGGTGGCCGCACCGGGCAGCGGCGCGCTGTCGCGCTTGCAGGCAGCCCCCAGCAGCGCCACCGCGCAGACGGACAGGAACGCGAGCTGCTGGCAGGTACGTAAAGAACGGCGTTGCATGGCGTCGTTGGTCCTCTCCCCCGTGAGCGGGCTGATCTTGAAGCCTGCCCGGTGACAGCGGCAAGCACGGCCGTCACGGCTGGGCGGATGGGGCTGGAGCGGAGGCGGGGTGCCGCTGATGGCAGAAGCCTCCCCTCCCCGGCTCTCCCCGTGCCTTCGGCAAAGGCGGGGGCGAAGCGGCGCCCTTGCACGGTGCATCGCCGCTGGAAAACGCACATAAAAAAAGAGGCCGCCCCGTTGCCGGTGGCGAACCTCCTCAAGCCGGCGCGAGCCGGTAGACATGTTTGACACATCGACCGGCAGGGCCGGACGACGCGTAGCCTACGCGCCCACTTCAGTTAAAGCAATACTTTATTAATCATCAAATAAGTTATTGATTTATTTGAATACATCTGCGATTTCGCGCTGCATCGCCAAGGCCGCGGCACGCGGATCGGCGGCCAGCCGGATGGGGCGGCCGACCACGATGGCATCGGCGCCGTCGGCAAAGGCCTGGGCCACGCCCACGGTGCGCTGCTGGTCATCGCCCACCGGGCCACCGGGACGGATGCCCGGGCAGACGATGGAGAAACCGGCGCCGGTGGCCGCGCGGATCGGCGCAGCTTCCTGGCCGGAGGCGATCACCCCGTCGATGCCGGCGTGCTGGGCGGCCAGCGCGCGCTCGACCACCACGTCCACCGGCTCGCGGTCGATGCCCATCTGGGCCAGGTCCGGGCGCCCCATCGAGGTCAGCACGGTCACCGCCAGCAGGCGCATGTCCGAACGGTTGGCGGCCGCGGCGGCGGCCATCATCTCCGGGTGCCAGCCATGGATGGTGCAGTAGCTGACCGGCCACTGCGACAGGCGGCCGATGACACCGGCGATGGTGGCCGGGATGTCGAAGAACTTCAGGTCGACGAACACGCGCTTGTCGCGCGCGGCCAGTGCATCAAGCACGTCGAAATACTCGCCCGAGGCCAGCAGTTCCATGCCGATCTTGTAGAAGGACACCGCATCACCCAGCCGCTCCACCCACTCCAGCGCCTGCACCTTGCCCGGTACGTCCAGCGCGAAGATCAGCCGTTCATCGGTGCGCAGCGGCAGCGGGGCACGGCTCATCGGGCCACCTCCAGCGCGGCGCGCTTGGCGGCGTTGCGCTGCTCGGCCGGCAGCGACCAGGCGTTGTTGAACGCGGCGCTTTCCCAGCCGCCGTAGGTCGGGTTGGGCAGGATCCACCAGCGCGAGCCGATCCAGCCCTGGTACTTGTCCAGCAGCGCGTCGCGCGCGGCCAGGGTGTTGTCCTGGACCTGCAGGAAATCGGTGAACTGGTCGCCGACCTGCATCAGCACCCGGTACTGCTGCGCCACCAGCAGGCGCCGGCAGCCCTTCTCGCTGCCCACCTGGCGGCAGCCCGGCACCTCGGTGCCCAGGCCCAGGTAGACGCTGTCATCGGCCACCGGGAAGCCCACCTTGCGCAGGTTGGCCAGGGTGGCGTCCTTCATCGCCGAGGTGCGGTTGCTGATGTAGATCATGGTCACGCCCTTGGACGCGGCCAGCTGTGCGAACCGCACCGCGCCCGGCACCGGCTCGGCCTTCTGCTCGTCGACCCAGGCCGCCCAGCCAGCGTCGCTGTAGCTGCCTTCGTCGTGCACCAGGCGCGCCTGGAACGGCGAGTTGTCCAGCACGGTCTCGTCCACGTCCACCACCACGGCCGGCTTCAGCCGGGCCGACTGGTGGGTGCCCCCTTCCTCCGGCAGCAGCGCGGTCCAGGTCGGGTCGGCCAGGGCGCGGTCCAGCTGTTCACCAGCCAGCTTCCACGTCTGCAAGGCGCTGGCGCGGTACTCCTGCGAGCGCTGCACCCACAACACGGCGTTGAGGTTGTCATTGGCCACCGGGGCCGGGACCACCGCGGCCGGGGCGACCGGCGCCGACGGGCGCTGCAGGCGATCAGGGGCGGTGCAGGCGGCCAGCGACAACGCGGTGCCGGCCAGCAGGACGAGGGCGGGGAATCGGGACATGAAGACTACCGGGATCAGCGAAAACCGGCCAAGTTTACCGGCTCCCCGGTTTGCCCGCCCCGGCGGCAGCCGCGCCGGACCGGGCCTGACCCCGGTTTTCCCGCCTCGGCTATCCTTGCGCCCCCGCGTGACCGGAACACCCACCATGACCGACGACAGCCCGCAGACCCCCAGCTTCCCGATCCTCGACCCCGTGCAGGCCCGCACCCTGGGCTGCCTGATCGAGAAGGAAGCCACCACCCCGGACGCCTACCCGCTGACCGTCAACGCCACCCAGGTGGCGGCCAACCAGAAGACCGCGCGCGAGCCGGTGATGAACCTGGACGCGGGCAAGGTGCAGCACGCGCTGCGCCAGCTCGAGGGACTGGGCCTGGCCCGCCAGCACTTCTCCTCGCGTGCCGAGCGCTACGAGCACCTGGCCGGCACCAAGCTGGACCTGCCGCGCCAGCAGGTTGCCCTGCTCGGCCTGTTGCTGCTGCGTGGCCCGCAGACCGTCGGTGAACTGAGCACCCGCAGCGAGCGCATGGCCCGGTTCGCCGACGCCACCGACCTGCGCCACCAGCTCGACCGCCTGCAACAGCGCGGCCTGGTCGTGCAGTTGCCGCGCGCCGGTGGCCAGCGCGAGGACCGCTTCATGCACCTGATGAGCGGCCCGCTGGACCTGGACGCCCTGGCCGAGACCTACAAGTCTGCACCGGCGGCGGTCAGCGACAGCGCGCTGGAAGCCCGCGTGCAGCAGCTGGAAGCCACCGTGGCCGAGCTGCAGGAGCAGCTGGCCGAACTGAAGGCCGCCATCGGCGGCTGACCTGGCGCGCGCTCGCGCAGGAGCGGCCCTGGCCGCGAAACCGGTACGGTTGCAAGCCTGCGTGCTTTGCGGCCAAGGCCGCTCCTACAGCGAGGCCACCAGCAGCCCCAGCAGCGGCAGGCCGTTGAAGAACAGCGCGGTATAGCCCAGCCAGGCATTGGATTCACGGCGCCAGCGCGAGACCAGGGCCAGCAGGCACCCCATCACGCAACCACCGATGCCGGTGATCAGCATGGCAGCCAGTTCCTCCAGCCCCCCGTGGATCACCGCCACCGCGATGCTGCCGACCAGCAGGCTGACCAGCGGCATCAGCAGCGCGGCCAGGCCGAAACGATAGGACGGGTTGGCGGAGCGGGGGGCGGCTTCCATCGGCAGTGATCTCCCTGCAGGCATTGGCCACACGGTAAGGCATGGCCTCCGGGGTGACCACCGGCCCATGGCACCGGCCACGACCACTGGCAGGCTGGGCCATCAACCATCGGGAGTGGGCCATGCGAACGGGTGCGATGCGGGTAGTGCTGCTGGGCATGCTGTGGGTGACCGGCGCGGCATCGGCGGCGCCGGATGCGGCGACCCTGCAGGCCATCGAGGCCACTGCCCATGACTACATGGACGGCCAGCTGGAAGGCGACGTGGCGCGGGTGACACGCGCCCTGCACCCGGACCTGGCCAAGCGCAACGTGATGGCCAACCCGAACGAAACACTGGGGCTGGGACGGATGAGCTCGGACGAGCTGATCCGCTACACCCGCGAAGGCGCGTTGAAGACACCACGCGACCAATGGCAGCGCAGCATCACCGTGCTGGCGGTGGATGAGGACATCGCCACCGTGCGGCTGGAAAGCCCCTGGTTCATCGACCATCTGCAGCTGGGGCGGTTCGACGGGCGCTGGGTGATCGTCAACGCGCTGTGGCACCGCAAGAAGCGCGGCTGACGCGGTACCGGCGCGCGGCCGATTTCGATGACTGGCACCTGAACAGAAAAGGCAAACCCCGCTATCGTATGCAGCTTCTGTTCGCTGCCTGCCGCACCCATGAACCCACCCGACGCCCTGCCAGACGCCCCGCACGCCCACGGTGCCTGCGAGAACTGCGACACCTCGCTGCAGGGGCACTATTGCCACACCTGCGGGCAATCCGCGCACAACCCGCTCAAGCACGTCGGGCATGCGATCGAGGAAGTATTCGAGTCGTTCTGGCACCTGGACGGGCGCATCTTCCGCACCCTGCGCGACCTGCTGGTCCCGGGCCGGGTGGCGCTCAACTACCTCCGCGGCAAGCGGGTGGGTTACGTGCAGCCCCTGCGGTTGTTCGTGATCCTCACCCTGTTCACCTTCTTCGTCGGCAAGTTGACCCTGCATGCCGATGACTTTGGTGGGCACGTCAAGGGCACCACGCTGTTCGATACGGCGCAGACCGCCGAGGAGGTGGAGGCGCGACGCGATGCCGAGCTGACCCGGCTGGGCCAGCAGTTCAACGACGGTGCCACCGGCGGCCCTGCGCTGGGCATCGGCATCGGTGCGATCAACGCGGCCGCCGAGCAACGCCTGGCCGAACTGGCGAAGACTGCGCCGCAGGGCGCGGCGGGCAACGCCGTGCAACGTGCCACGGCGGTGGCCGGGCGCACCGCCCAGGGCAGGGGCGGCAGCTTCTTCAACCACCAGGTCGGTGGCAAGCCATGGGACCCGGAGACCAACCCGATCGTGATCGACAGTTGGCCGGGGTTCGCCAACAAGTGGCTCAACCATCGCCTGGACAACGCGAACGCCAACGTCGCGCGCATGGGCGGCAAGACCGACCTGTACGTGCAGGCCGTGCTCACCGCCCTGCCCGGCGCGCTGTTCTTCCTGATGCCGGTGTTCGCGCTGGTGCTGCGCGTGGCCTACCTGGGCCGCGGCATCGGCTACCTGGAGCACCTGGTGGTGGCGCTGTACAGCCATGCCTGGCTGATGCTGGTGTTGCTGGCCACCTTCCTGGTCGCCGGGCTGGGCAACGCGCTGGCCGGCCCGGTTTTCAACGCCACCACCGACGTGGTGTACGTGCTGTTGTGGCTGTCGGTGCCGGTGTACCTGATCTGGATGCAGCAGCGGGTGTACGGTGGCAACGTCGTGCTGACGCTGCTGCGTTACCTGTTCATCGGCGGCATCTACACCGTGCTGGTGTCGCTGGTGGTCACCTATGCGGTGCTGGCGGGCATCTCGTCCTGATCAATCGCCCCGCAACGCGGCCCGGCGCTGCCCGGCCGCGTGGAAGCTCCATGCCAGGAAGCGGCTCTGCTTGTTGCCCTGGGCCATGCCGACCTCGCGCACCTCGACCGCGCCGGCCCTGGCCAGCTGCCGGTGCAGGTCGGCCAGGTGCTCGCGCTTGGCCACCAGCGAGCTGAACCACAGCACCTGCGCCTGCACATCGACGCTTTCGCGCACCATCCGGCGCAGGAACGAAGCCTCGCCGCCGGTGCACCACAACTCGTTGGCCTGGCCCCCGAAGTTCAGCGCCGGCGCCTTGCCACGGGGGCTGGCCGCCCCGCCCAGGTTGCGCACCTTGCGCTGGCTGCCCTGCGCGGCTTCCTTGGCCGAGGTGTGGAAGGGCGGGTTGCACAGGGTCAGGTGGAAGTGGTCGTCCGGACGCAGCACGCCCTCGAACAGCTGGCCACGCGCGTGCTGCTGGCGCAGTTCGATCACGCCCTGCAGGCCATTGGCGCGCACGTTGGCGCCGGCCGACTGCAGCGCGCCGGCATCGATGTCGCTGCCGACGAACGACCAACCGTATTCGGCCTGGCCCAGCAGCGGGTAGATGCAGTTCGCGCCCACCCCGACATCCAGCACGCGCAGCGCCGGACCGCGCGGGACGCTGCCACCGGCATCGGCAGCCAGCAGGTCGGCCAACCCGTGCAGGTAGTCCACGCGACCGGGCACCGGCGGGCACAGGTAACCCTCGGGGATATCCCAGTGCGCGATGCCGTAGTCGCTGGCCAACAGTGCGCGGTTGAGCTCACGCACCGCGACGGGGTTGCTGAAGTCGATGCTCTGGCTGCCGGCCGGCGTGCGGACCAGGTGGGGGCGCAACGCTGGGTTGGCGGCCACCAGCCGCGCCAGGTCATAGCGGCCCTGGTGACGATTGCGCGGGTGCAGGGGGCTGGCGGGCGCCGACTTGGCAGCCGCCTGCCGCTGCGGCGGACGTTGGTGCGGGGGATTCATGCGCGTATTAGACGCCAGGAAGACAGGGATGCGTACCGCGGCCAGCGTGCCAGGCCGGCATCCTGCGTCAGCGGCCCTCGGCCGGCTGCACGCAGCCCTGCTGCGCGCAGAAGGTGGCCGCACGCCGTTGCTGCTCCGGCGTCAGCTCCGGCGGGGGACGGGCAATGGCCGACTGGATCTGCGCCGGTGCATGGGTCAGCTTGTTGAAGCCCTGCGCCGCCTTGGCCAGGCCGTAGTAGATGCCCATCATCACGTAGCCGCCGCTCAGGCTGACCTCCTCCACCGTGGGCGGCTCGCTCCAGTTCTTGCTGAAGCGGTTGGGCTCGGCCTGCACGGGGTTCTTGAACCGGTACAGGTCCAGCGGCTGGTCGTCCTCGGGCTTGATCGCGCGGACCTCGCCCAGCGTGGTGACATTGCCACCGGCGGTGGCCGGCGGCGGCGATGGCAACGCCGTTCCATCCACGGGCGGCGGGCTGAGCGCCGGCGGGACCGCTTGCGGGGCCGCCTGCTGCGCCGATGCCACGCCGGCCAGCATCATGCCGACCACCACGGTTGCTCCCTGCCATCCACCTGTTGCCACCACAGCATCCTCATGCGCGTTACCGGTCATGCGCAGGATACGGATGCGAGCTTCAGAATTCGTTGCGACGGGCCAGCTGACACCGTCATCGATGCAGAAGGAGCGGCCCGCGGGATACCCGCAGACCGGCGGCCCACGCTCCCGGTGGATCTCCTGCCAGGGACGCCATTCACCCAGACACATCGCCATCGCCTCCCGCGCTGCGCCGTGCCAATCGCCAAAATCTGTGCTTAAAATCCGGCATTCCCTACCCACATCACCCGTAGATCACGATTTACGGATTGAGACTTATCGGTTGTAGCCACGGGGCTATCCGCCCTCTCCGGGCAGGGACCTGACAACGGATGTTCATTCGATAGTTCCAGGGAGGAACGATGGCCGGCATGGCGAAGGATCACGGGCAAGCAGGTCTGGCAGCGCACCCAGGGTGGCGGCCATGAGCTGGTATGTATGGGCCAAGCTTGCCTTCCTGGCGTGGGCGTTGATCAGCCTCATCATCTACGCGATACGGCGCGCCGATGACCGCAATGCGCTCGAAACCCTGCGCACGCAGCCGGTCCTGCGGACGCTGAGCGAGGAGGAACTGGCCGCGCTGGCACCCCTGCAGCAGGCACAGAAGCTCCACTTCAAGCCCGATGTCCGACGCATCCGCGGCCGGTATCGCCAGCATGGGCTTTCCGCCAACGGGAGCAGCACCACACACGACACCATCGATGACGTGACGGTGCTGCTGCCCTATGACGCCGAGGCGTTCCTGGCCGAGGACAACGAGGCCGAAGTGGTGATCTCCGGCAATGTCGCCGTCGTGGTGAAGCTCAATGGCTTCGAGGTGGTGGACGGCTACCGGCGCGCGCTGCGGGCGACGCCTCCCACCGGGACAGAGACCACGCCGGAGGAAGCCCCGGTGGTCCTCACCACCACGGCGTCGGACGCGCCCGTCACGCCGGCAACGACCGTTGCGGCGGCGACGGAACCGGAATGGCTGGGACAACGGGATGAAACCACTGTCGAGGCACAGCTACGCCTTCCCCGGCAGTGGCGCTCGGCCACCGTGTGGTGTTGCGTGCTGGCCGTCTTCCTGTTGTGGCTGGCCACCTGTGCGTTCGGCAGGCCGGTCCAGCTGCTGTTCCTGGTCGCCGGCCTGGCCTGCATCACGGTGGCCATCGTGCGCGCCGTGCGCCGCACGCCACCGGTGGTGCCCGCGGTACGGCGCATCGATCGCGCCAGGGGACGCCTGGCCGAATTCGCGATGAAGGCGGCCAACAATGCGTCCCTCACCCAGCGCCACACGTTCCTGGGCAGCAACCTGCAGGTCCAGTTGCCCAGGCATTGGCAGAAGAGCAACCGGGTGCCCTACGGCGAGGACATGCACATCGAGGTCGACCGCCTCAACGGCCGGGTCCTCGGGCTGGGCGAAGGCTGGTCGCTGGCCGAGGAACACCAGCGCTTTCCCGCGCCGCGCTGGGGCGTGCCGCTGCTGTTGACCCTGCTCGGGCTGTTCGGCCTGCTGCTGGCACTGCCGGACGAGGGATCCGTGCGCAACATGCTCACCACCGGCATGGCGTCGATCATCCCCGGCACGGTGCGCGAGGATGCCACGCCGCAGGGGCTGCTGCAGGATCGCCCCTCCCCGGGTGATGTCCTGAAGGTCTCCGGGGAGGGCACCTGTGCCCTGGTGAGCGACCGCACCCCCGGGCAGGAGGACATCGCCATTGCCGATTGCAGCCAGGTGCTCTGGGGCGGCACCCCGGCGCGCATGCCGTTCCCGCAGGTCGAACCCGCACTGCTGGCGCTGTATGGCGGGGAGTACCTGCGGACCCGCCCCTCCAGCCGTCACGCCGCACTGGCGTCCATGCTGGGCGCGATGGACACGCTCTCGCTCAGCGCGCTGCGGGAAGTGTGGGAAGTCCGCGGCCTGGAGGATCTCGTCGCGCTGGTGGAAGACGCCTGCACCACCGACGCCCCGGCCTGCACCGACCTGAAGACCTCGCTGGTGCGGACGCTGGACCTGCAGTTCAACGGGCCGGACGGTGACACGGCCCTGGACGACTGGCCTTCGCTGGCCGCGCAGTTGCGCAAGCAGGCCGCCGAGATACCGGCAGCATTCAACAGCATCGAGATGAGCCCTGGTGACGTGGAGGCCATCCGCACCCTCACCCGGGACTTCGCCAGCACGCCGCTCAAGCAGGCGCTGGTCGGCCAGAGCACGCCACTGCTCGAACAGCAGCGCGGCGGGGTGATCCTCGCGCTGGACGACCCTGTCCTGCCCACCGAGCAGATCGACCAGCGCATCACCGAAGCCTACGCCGTGCAGGGCCGCGCGGTGCCCGACAACCTGCTCGTGCAATGGGCGCGGTCCGAGCAGTTGTCCCTCCAACCGAGCCCGTTCAGCCTGCAGGCACGGGTCATGGCGGCCTACCAGGACAATGGCAGCCTGCACCTGGACCTGATGGCGATGGACGCCGATGGCGCGAGCAGGGGCGTGGCGGCCATCGCCGGCAGCCTGCTGCTGATGCTCAGCCTTGGCCTGCTCCTGGGCCAGGGCTACCTGCTGGTACAAGGCCTGCGGCAGGCCCTTGCCCGCCGCACCGCCCTGGCCCAGGACATCGCCAGGCGGCCCCCGCCCGGGCAACCCTGGCGCTTCTGACGCCACTCATCGGCGCGGCAACCTGAAGTCACGCCGTGCATCGCCAGGCCAACGCATGGCGGCGTCTCACAACATGAGACGCCGCTGTGCTTTGATGCCGTCCTTTGATCGGCAGTTGCGTGCATGGCGTTCTCCCTCGCTCCCCGCACCGAAGCCAGCGAACGGGCGCTGGCAACCACCGATGGCCTGCCCTCGCGTGACGGCTCGCTGCTCGGCAAGCGGTTGGCCAAGCGCTACAGCGACCGGGTCACCGGCAGTTTCACGATCCCGGGCCGCGAAGGCAGTTACGCGCCGATCCCCGACGACGTCCCCGAGGCGCTGAAGGCCGCGCTCAAGGCGCGTGGCATCGAGCAGCTGTATTCGCACCAGGCCGAGGCCTGGGACGCCAGCCAGCGCGGCGAGCACGTCGCCATCGTCACCCCCACCGCGTCGGGCAAGTCGCTGTGCTACACGCTGCCGGTGGTGAGCGCGGCGATGCAGGGCAACGCCAAGGCGCTGTACCTGTTCCCGACCAAGGCGTTGGCGCAGGACCAGGTGGCCGAGCTGCTGGAGCTCAACCGCGCCGGCGACCTCGGCGTGAAGGCCTTCACCTTCGACGGCGATACCCCCGGTGACGCGCGCCAGGCGATCCGCCTGCATGGCGACATCGTGGTCAGCAACCCGGACATGCTGCACCAGGCGATCCTGCCGCATCACACCAAGTGGGCGCAGTTCTTCGAGAACCTGCGCTACGTGGTGATCGACGAGATCCACACCTACCGCGGCGTGTTCGGCAGCCACGTCACCAACGTGATCCGCCGGCTCAAGCGCATCTGCGCGTTCTACGGCGTGCAACCGCAGTTCATCCTGTGCTCGGCCACCATCGGCAACCCACATGCGCATGCCGAGGCGCTGGTGGAGGAACAGGTGCATGCGATCACCGAGAGCGGCGCACCGGCCGGGCCCAAGCACGTGCTGCTGTGGAACCCGCCGGTGATCAACCCGGACCTGGGCCTGCGCGCCTCGGCGCGCTCGCAGGCCAATCGCATCGCGCGCATCGCGATCAAGAGCGGTTTGAAGACGCTGGTGTTCGCGCAGACGCGGTTGATGGTGGAGGTGCTGACCAAGTACCTGAAGGACATCTTCGACAACGACCCGCGCAAGCCGGCGCGCATCCGTGCCTACCGTGGCGGCTACCTGCCCACCGAGCGCCGCGAGGTGGAGCGCGCGATGCGCGCCGGCGACATCGACGGCATCGTCAGCACCTCGGCGCTGGAGCTGGGCGTGGACATCGGCGCACTGGACGTGGTGGTGCTCAACGGCTACCCGGGCAGCGTGGCGGCGACCTGGCAGCGCTTCGGCCGCGCCGGCCGTCGCCAGCAGGCGGCGCTGGGCGTGATGGTGGCCAGCAGCCAACCCCTGGACCAGTATGTGGTGCGGCACCCGGACTTCTTCGCCAACGCCACGCCCGAGCACGCGCGGATCGCGCCGGACCAGCCGCTGATCCTGTTCGACCACATCCGCTGCGCGGCGTTCGAACTGCCGTTCCTGGCCGGTGAGCCGTTCGGGCCGATCGACCCGCTGGTGTTCCTGCAGGCACTGGCCGAAACCGAGGTGGTGCACCAGGAAGGCGACCGCTGGGAGTGGATCGCCGACAGCTACCCGGCCAACGCGGTGAGCCTGCGCGCGGTGGCCGACGGCAACTTCGTGGTGGTGGACCGCAGCGACGGCAAGCAGCAGATCATCGCCGAGGTGGACTACTCCGCCGCCGCGCTGACCTTGTACGAAGGCGCGATCCACATGGTGCAGAGCACGCCCTACCAGGTCGAGCGGCTGGACTGGGACGGGCGCAAGGCCTACGTCACCCGCACGCACGTGGACTACTACACCGACAGCATCGACTACACCAAGCTCAAGGTACTGGACCGCTTCGACGGCAACGTGGCCGGGCGCGGTGACTCGCACCACGGTGAGGTGCACGTGGTGCGGCGCGTGGCCGGCTACAAGAAGATCCGCTACTACACGCACGAGAACATCGGCTACGGCCCGGTCAACCTGCCCGACCAGGAGCTGCACACCACCTCGGTGTGGTGGCAGTTGCCGCAGGCCACGCTGCTGCGCAGCTTCGCGCAGAAGCAGGACGCGCTCGATGGCTTCCTCGGCGCGGCCTACGCGCTGCACATCGTCGCCACCGTGGCGGTGATGGCCGATGCGCGCGACCTGCAGAAGGCGGTGGGCAACGGCGATGGCGCGTGGTTCGCGGTGGCCGACCAGACCGGTCGCGGCCAGCTGCGTGGCGTGGAAGGCGGCGAAGGCGCGGTGGAGCTGATGCAGAGCTTCGTGCCGACCGTGTACCTGTACGACAACTTCCCCGGCGGCGTCGGCCTGAGCGAGCCGCTGTGGCTGCGCCAGGGCGAGCTGGTGCAGCGCGCGCTGGAACTGGTCGAGCGTTGCGACTGCACCGCCGGCTGCCCGGCCTGCGTGGGCCCGGTGCTGGCCGCGCAGGAAGAAGGCAACGGCGTCACCCCGCGCGCGCTGGCGTTGCGGGTGCTGTCACTGCTGTCGGCCGAACGCTGCGAGCAGGTGCAGCCGGTCATGGCCGATGAGGCCGACGAGGCACTCGACCTGCTGCCATGAGCATCAGCCTGGACAAGCTGAAGGCGCTGCGCACGCAGGCCGGCCATGCACCGCAAACTCCCGCGGCAGGAGCGCCCTTGGGCGCGAAGCCGGCGCCGGTGGAGGCCGCGGCCGCACCTGCGGTTGCACCAAGCGCTTCGTCGGCTGCGGATGCATCTTCCCTTTCGCGGCCAGGGCCGCGCCTGCGACAGGCAGGCCAAGGCGGTTCGGTGTTCGACTGGGTCGATGCCATCCAGCACAAACCCACTGCGCCGCGCGCACAGGACGGTGACGCCCTGCGCCGGTTGCTGGCCTCGCGCAACCGCGCGATCACGCCCACCCCGCGCGCCGAGCGCAGCGGGCCGGTCGACCGCAGCCTGCCCGGCACCGAGGTCGCGCCCGGCCTGCACCTGATCGAAGCCTTCATTCCGCAGGCGATTCCCGCCCAGCCGTTGTCACTGGCCTTCAGCAAGCGGCCGGATGAAACGGTCGCCGCGCAGGACCTGTTGTTCTTCGATACCGAGACCACCGGCCTGGCCGGTGGCACCGGCACCCGTGCTTTCATGATCGGTGCCGCCGACTGGTACCGCGACGCAATGCGCGGCGAAGGCCTGCGCGTGCGCCAGTTGTTGATGTCCACGATGGCGGCCGAAGGCGCGATGCTGGAGCGGTTCGCCAGCTGGTTGTCGCCGTCCACCGTGTTGTCCAGCTACAACGGCCGCAGCTACGACGCCCCGTTGTTGAAGACCCGCTACCGCCTGGCGCGGCGCGGGGACCCGATCTCGGCGCTCGACCATGTGGACCTGCTCTACCCGACACGGCGTCGCTATCGCGGCACCTGGGAGAACTGCCGGCTGGCGACCATCGAACGCCAGCTGCTGCGCATCGCCCGCGAGGACGACCTGCCCGGCTCCGAGGCACCGGCGGCGTGGCTCAACTACCTGCGCGGCGGCAGCGCGCGCAACCTGCGTCGCGTCGGCGAGCACAACCACCAGGACGTGGTGACGCTGGCGCAGCTGTTCCTGCGGCTCGTGCAGGCCGAGGCCGACGAGCGCGCGGCGCTGGCGTTGACCGGGCAAGGCTGACCCGCAGGCATCGGCAGGCGGCGTTACCGCGTGCTGCCGTCCTGCCGGTGGACGGGATGGATGCCGCGCATGCGGCGGCGGCACGCCGCAATGGGCCGGCACCGCAGCGCGGGCCGGCCCATGCCCCCTCAACCGTTGATCGGCCGCGCGATGCCGTTGCGGATGACCTGGTCGATCAGGCGCTCGACTTCCTGGCGGGCGCGCTGGCTCGCCGCAGCCTGCTGCCGGCCGAGTTCACTCTGCTGGCGGCCCAGCTCAGCTTGTTGGCGCGCCAGCGATCGCATCTCCTCGCGCATCGCCGGGTTGTCCATTTCCGCACGCGCCTTCTCCGCTTCGCGGCGCGCGTCTTCCATCGCCCGGCGCGCCGATGCGTCGTCCCGGCGCGCCAGCGCGAGCTCGGCCTGGCGCGCGGCGATCTCACCGATGCGCTCGCCGATTTCCCCCATGCGCTCGCCGATTTCACCCTGACGGTCACCCAACGCGCCCTGGCGGTCACCCAGCTTGCCCTGTTCGTCGGCGATGCGCTGCGTCTCCTGGTGGATCTGCTGGAAGCGCGACAGCGTGTCGGCATCGTGCACCACGTAACGCTTGCCGTCGCGGCGCAGCAGGATCACGCCATTGCCATCGTTGAGCCGCTGCGCCTGGTGCAGGTCGGCGAGCGTGCCGTTCATGATGCTTTGGTTGCCTTTGACCAGCACGTAGCTGTTGCGGCCGCCGTCATCACTGAGGTGGATCACGCCTTGCGTGCCCAGCGATCGCGCGGGTGCAGCCGGCGCTGCAGGAGCGGCCGGTGGCTTGGCCGCGCGGGGTGCGGGCGGAGCGGGCGGCGCCGGGGGCACCGGCAGGTCATCCAGGTCACCGTTGGTACGGATCACGGTGTGCTCCACCGACGCGCCGGCTGCCGGTGCAGGCGGTACCGGCGGCGGCGGCGGTGCCAGCGGGGCTGCAGGCGGCGCCGGGGGTGCGGGCGGCCCCGGCATGGCGACCAGGCGCATCGGCAGCACCCCCGCCAGCGCGACCGCGGCCAGGATGAGGCCCGCGCCGACGCGCGGGAACGAAGAGGTGTTCTGCAGCATGAGCAATCTCCGCTTGAGGCTGAGGAAGGTCGGCGAAGCACTGGCAAGGCCAGCGCCGGGCCGGGGTGCGACGCCCAGCTGCAGCAGCAGGCGTCCGTAGTGCTGGCGGCAATGGCGGTCGCCGGCGACCACCGCGGCATCCACCGCGGCTTCGCGGGCGATGGCGTATTCGCGCGCCGCCAGATGCACCAGCGGGTGGAAGAAGAACAGGTGTTGGGCCAGGGCCGGCATCAGGCCCAGCCACAGGTCGTGGCGCTGCAGGTGCACCAGCTCATGGGTCAACGCCATGTCCAGGTCGTCGTCACGCATGCGCGGCAGGCCACGCGCCGGCAACAGCAGCACCGGCCGCCAGGGGCCGATCAACTGCGGCGAGTCGATGGCACTGCTGAGCATCAGCCGCGGTGCACGCGACAGGCCATGGGCCTCGGCGGCCAGCTTCAGGGCCGCGTTGAGCTTGTGGTCCTGGCACGGCTGGGCGTGGCGCAGCAGCGCGCGGCTGGCACGCCAGGCCACCCAGGTGCGCAGCGCCATCACCAGCACGCCGGCCAACCACACCGCCATCACCACCTGCAGCCAGGACCAGCCGCTCTCCAACGGCAGTGGCTGCATCACGATCACCGGTGCGGCGTTGGCCTGCGCCGGTGCGGCAGCGGCGGCCTGTTGCACCACGTTGACGGTGCTGTCCATCGCCGGCAGCACCGGCAGCTGCAGCGGTGCGCTCCAGACCAGGCCGACCACCGCCTGCAGCGCGACCAGCCACCACAGCGCGCATTGGGTGCTGGCCGGCAGGCGCCGCACGAAGCGGCACAACGCCCAGACCAGCGCGGTGAGCACGACGGTCTGCACGCTGGTGGCGAGCAGGCGGTTGCCCAGCAGTTCGAACAGGCTGTCCATGATCAATCCTCCCGGCGCTGCGACTGCAGCTTGCTGACCAGCGCTTCCAGTTCGGCCAGCTCGTTGTCGCTGACGGCGGCCTTTTCCGACATCCACGCCACGAACGGCGAGATCGACCCCTGCAGGGTCTTCTCCACGAAGCTGCCGACCGCGCTGTTGACCACGTCCTGCTGCTCGGCGGTGGTGTGGTAGCGGTACACGCCGTCCTGCTGGGCGCGCTGCAGGTACCCCTTGGTGCGCAGCCGCTCCATCATGGTCAGCACGGTCGAGCGGGCCAACCCGCGCGCCTCGCCGAACGCCGTGGCGACCTCACCGACACTGGTGGGTTCGTTCTCTCCGATGTACTGCAGCAGGGCCAGTTCCTGGTCCCCGATGGTCTTGCGGCGCATGGCCCGCTCCGGTGACTACACGTGTCGCCACGGTAGGCCTGACTACAAATGTAGTCAATAGCCCGGTCGGCACCCTGCCGCACGGCCACATGAACGCTTCAGCCAAACCGGGGCCGGCATAAGCTCCGCCGGTTCAGGAGGCTGCGCTTTCGATCTGCCAGCGCACGAACTCGCTTTCGAATTCGGCCAGGGTGAGCAGGCCGACGCAGGCGTGGGCGCCGGTTGGCAGAGGCTCGCCGCGGGCGAAGCGGCGCGCCAGCAGCACCGCGGCGAAGGTCGGGATCTCCGGGCCGTGCAGCATCGGCGCAGTCAGGTCCCAATGCGCGGTGTGGGTAACACCGCCGCGCAGCCCGCGCAGGGTCACGCGCATGCCGCCCAGGTCGGTGCCGAAGCGGTCGAACCAGCGTCCTGCACGGGCGAAGACGCCGGCCATGGCCTCCATCGGCAGTGGCAACCCGCAACGACGCAGCCAGGCGATGCCGGCCAGGCAGCGCGACAGGAACGGCAACTCCAGCGCGGCGCGGAAGCGCACCGTCAGCACGCCCGGATAGCGCTGCACCAGCAGGTCGTGGTCGGGCACGTCGCAGGCCGCGGCCAGGCGCGATGCGATCTGGGCGAAGCGCACCGGCTGCGGATCGGCCCAACCGATCACCGGCTGCCAGCGGCCATCGATCCAGCAATCGAACGGCTTGCCGCAGTACGACAGCACCGCGCGCACGGTGGCCATGCCCAACGGCGTGGCCTGGGCGGGCGCAATGACCATGTCGATGCCCTGCAGCCGCTCGAACTGCGGTGCCAGCGCATCGACCACCGCACTGGACAGCGCCGGCAGCGTGCTGGCGCCGCTGATCGCACTACGGCCGGCGGCGCGTGCCGGCGCATCCACCTTCAAGGCGAAATCACGGACGAATTCCCGCCCGTCGGCAAGATCGATGTAATGCATGCCGGCCTGCAGGCACGCGAGCGCAACGTCATAGCCCTGTCCCTGGAATGGCCCGGCGGTGTGGATCACCAGCTGCGCGCCGGTGGCGGCCAGTTGGTCGGCAAATGCAGGATCGGCGGTATCCAACCGGCAAAGCTCGATACGCGACAGATCCACCCCCGGCAGGTTGGCCGGGGCCTGCGCGGGATTGCGGCCAGCGGCGATGACGGTGATGCCCGGCGTGGTGGCCAGCGCACGCACGATGCGTGCACCGAAGTGGCCGTACCCGCCGAGGACCAGAACACGACAGCTTTCCTGCTGCATCAAGACGTCCTGCGAGGTTGGATGCGGGGATTATCCGGGAAGTGGACGTTGGGTTTGTCGCCGAAGGCACCCCTCCCCGGCCCTCCCCTTGCCGCTGGCAAAGGGAGGGAGCCAATGCGTCGGCTTGCGGATACGGACCGGGAGCCATGATCCGCTCCCTGCCATTGCCATAGGCTGGGCAGGGGGCGCTCCTGCCCGGGAACCGCCCCCTTTCACCCGCTGCTTACCCCCGCCATCGCAGGCTGGACCTCCCCCATCGAAGCCGAGCGCGCCATGCACCGCATTGTTCTTCTGGCTGGTCTCTCCTTGGCCTGCGCCGCCTGCAGCACCGCACAGGTCACCCAGGTGCAACCCATCGACGGCGTCATCTCGGGCCAATGCCACACCGACATGGTGCGCGGCGCGGTTGGCCTGGCCGCCGGCCCCGGCACGGTGGAGCGCGCGCGGGTGGACAGCGACAGCCTGCACGTCAGCGTGGTGCGGGGTTCCGATGGCACCACCACCGCCTCCGAACCGGCACCGGCCAGCAGCGGCGGCGACCACCTGACCATCGAAGTCGGCCGCACCAACAACATCACCGCACTGCGCTGCGGCTGAATCCATTCACCGGAAGCGGCACAGGTACGGATGCAAGCGATATGCTTGCTCCGTCTTCACATGCTCTGGAGTACCGATGCAATTCCCGTCGACGCCGCGCGCCCTGCGCCGCCCCGCCGCCCTGATTGCCACCACCGCACTCGTGTTGCTGTTGGGCGCCTGCAAGGGCCCACCCCCGGAGGAGCAGGACCAGGTCCTGGACCAGGCCCAGCAGGCCGCCCAGGCCGCTGCCGCCGATGCCGATCCCACCCCGCCGCCGCCGGGCAGCTGCGACGCCAGTCAGGTGCAGGGTCTGGTCGGCCAGACCTATTCCGACGCCATGCAGGCGCAGGCCAAGGAAGACGCCGGCGCCAACGATGTCCGCCTGCTCAAGCCCAACCAGCCCATCACCATGGAGTTCATCGGCGAACGCCTGAACATCGAAGTGGATGACAAGGGCGTCATCAGCGGCGTCCGCTGCGGCTGAACAGGAAACCGCCAAAGCCTTGTCCTGCAAGGCTTTGGTTGCGCAAGCAACGATGTATTGCGGCGTCGCAACATGTGTGATCTAGTCGATCGCATCCGGTGACCTTCAGGTGCGCTCCAGGAAGAGCACATCGTGTGCACTGGGTGAGCGCGAGGGCGCCTGCGCTGGTAACGAACGCCGTGACGGCGACCACCTCCAGCCTTTCCCCAGACAAGCCGAGCGATTGCAGTACGTGCGGCGCGCCTCACCCCCGTGTGCATGGCGTGCTTGGCGAGCGGGCGGAAGTGTCGCCGCTCACCTGACATCGCTACGAGGCACAGATGGCCGCCGGTACCCCGCAAGGGCTTTACGACCCGCAAGACGAACGCGACGCCTGTGGTTTCGGCATGGTCGCCCAGCTCGATGACCAGCCGTCCCGCCTGTTGGTCGACACCGCCATCGCCGCGCTCTCGCGCATGACCCACCGCGGCGGCGTGGCCGCCGACGGGCTCACCGGCGACGGCTGCGGCCTGCTGCTGCGCAAGCCCACGGTGTTCCTGCGCCAGCTGGCCGAGGAAGCCGGCCTCCGCATCGGCCCGAACTTCGCCGCCGGCGTGGTGTTCCTGCCGCACGACGCCGACGCCGCGCAGCGCTGTCGCGACGAACTGGATGCCCAACTGCGCAGCGCCGGCTGCCACCCGCGTGGCTGGCGCGAGGTACCCACCGATGCCAGCGTCTGCGGTGAACTGGCCCGCGATACGCTGCCGAAGATCGAGCAGGTGTTCGTCGACGCCGATGCCAGCCAGGGCGCCGAGCTGTTCGCGCTCGCGCTGTTCCTGGCGCGCCGCCGCAGCGAGCAGCAGCTGCGCGAGGTGGCCGACTACTACGTCACCACGCTCAGCGCCGATGCCATCAGTTACAAAGGCATGGTGCTGCCGGACAAGCTGAGCAGCTTCTACCCGGACCTGCAGCGCCACGAACTGGCCGCCAGCGTGGTGGTGTTCCACCAGCGCTTCTCCACCAACACGATGCCGCGCTGGCCGCTGGCGCACCCGTTCCGCATGCTCGCCCACAACGGCGAGATCAACACCATCGAGGGCAACCGCCACTGGGCGCAGGCGCGCAGCAAGGTGTGGAAGACCCCGAAGTTCGACATCGCCCAGTTCGACCCGGTGATCTCGATGCACGGCTCGGACTCGCAGAGCATGGACAACATGCTCGAGCTGATGGTCGCCGGTGGCATGGAGCTGATCCAGGCCCTGCGTATCCTGGTGCCACCGGCGACCCAGTCGCTGGAGTTCAAGGACCCCGACCTGGCCGCGTTCTACGAGTTCTACGGGCTCAACACCGAACCGTGGGACGGCCCGGCCGGCATCGTCGCCTGCGATGGCCGCTATGCGGCCTGCACGCTGGACCGCAATGGCCTGCGCCCGGCGCGCTGGATGCTGACCTCCGACCGCCACTTCCTGGTCGCCTCCGAAGCCGGCGTGTGGGAAGTGCCCACCGAGCGCGTGGTGCGCAAGGGCAAGCTGGGACCGGGCCAGATGATGGCCATCGACCTCAAGCGCGGCGACCTGCTCGACTCCGACGCGATCGACCGCATCAACCGTGCGCGCGCGCCCTACAAGCAGTGGCTGCACCAGGGCGTGACCTACCTGCAGACCGAGCTGATCGACCCGTCGCTGGCCGAGGAGCCGTTCGACGAGCCGACCCTGCGCAGCTACCACAAGCTGTTCCAGCTCACGTCCGAGGAAGTGGAGCAGGTGCTGCGCCCGTTGGCCGAGACCGGCCAGGAAGCCACCGGCTCGATGGGCGATGACACGCCCATCGCCGTACTCAGCCGCAATACGCGCCCGTTGTACGACTACTTCCGCCAGGCCTTCGCGCAGGTCACCAACCCGCCGATCGACCCGCTGCGCGAAGACTGCGCGATGTCCTTGAGCACCCAGCTGGGCAAGGAGACCAACATCTTCCATGCCGGCCCGGAGACGGTGAACCACGTCATCCTGAACTCGCCGGTGCTCAGCCAGCGCAAGCTGCGCCAGCTGGTGAAGATGCCGCAGTACGTCGATCGCAACCGGTTGATCGACCTGTCCTACAGCGTCGAGGAAGGCATCAAGGCCGGCATCGAGCGGATCTGCGCGCAGTGCGAGCAGGCCGCGCGCGACGGCATCGTGGTGCTGCTGCTGTCCGACCGCTACCCGGTGCCGGACCGCCCGATGGTGCATGCGTTGCTGGCCACCAGCGCGGTGCACCACCACCTGTCCAGGGTGGGCCTGCGCTGCGACGTCAACCTGATCGTGGAGACCGGCACCGCGCGCGACGCGCACCACATGGCCTGCCTGCTTGGCTACGGTGCCACCGCGGTGTACCCGTACCTGGCCTACCAGACGCTGTTCGACATGGGCCGGCGCGGCATCCTGCAGCTGAAGAAGGGCGGTGAGGTTTCGCAGATCGGCCGCAGTTATCGCAAGGGCATCTACAAGGGCCTGAGCAAGATCATCTCCAAGATGGGCATCTGCACCGTGGCCAGTTACCGCGGCGCGCAATTGTTCGAGATCATCGGCCTTGATCCGGATGTTGTGCAGCTGTGCTTCCCGGATGCCACCGCGCGCATCGGCGGCGTCAACCTGGCGCGGCTGGATACCGAGGCGCGTGAACTCACCGCGCGTGCGTGGAACGAGCTGGCGCCGGCCGAAGTGGGCGGCCTGCTCAAGTACGTGCATGGCGGCGAATACCACATGTACAACCCGGACGTGGTGCTGACCCTGCAGCGCGCCGCGCGCACCGGCAAGGCCGAGGACTGGCGCAAGTACATGGACGCGGTGCATTCGCGCCCGACCTCGGCACTGCGCGACCTGTTGCAGCTCAAGCCGGCGGCCACGCCGGTGCCGCTGGAGGAAGTGGAACCGGCCGAAGCGCTGTTCAAGCGCTTCGACACCGCCGCCATTTCGCTGGGTGCGCTGTCGCCGGAAGCGCATGAGGCGCTGGCCATCGCGATGAACCGCCTCGGCGGCCGCTCCAACTCCGGCGAAGGCGGCGAGGACCCGGTGCGTTACGGCACCGAGAAGCGTTCCAAGATCAAGCAGGTGGCCTCGGGCCGCTTCGGCGTCACCGCCGAATATCTGGTCAACGCCGAGGTGCTGCAGATCAAGGTCGCCCAGGGCGCCAAGCCCGGCGAAGGCGGCCAGCTGCCCGGCCACAAGGTCAACGAGCTGATCGCGCGCCTGCGTTACGCCAAGCCGGGCATCGGTTTGATCTCGCCGCCACCGCATCACGACATCTACTCCATCGAAGACCTGGCGCAGCTGATCTACGACCTCAAGCAGGTCAACCCGGATGCGCTGGTGTCGGTGAAGCTGGTCTCGCACGCCGGCGTCGGCACGATTGCCGCCGGGGTGGTCAAGGCCGGCGCCGACCTGATCACCGTGTCCGGCCATGACGGCGGCACCGGTGCCTCGCCGATCAGCTCGATCCGCTATGCCGGCGTGCCGTGGGAACTGGGCCTGGCCGAGTCGCACCAGGCATTGATCGGCAACGACCTGCGTGGCCGCACCATCCTGCAGACCGATGGCGGCCTGAAGACCGGCCTGGACGTGATCAAGGCCGCGCTGCTCGGCGCCGACAGCTTCGGCTTCGGCACCGGCCCGATGATCGTGCTGGGCTGCAAGTACCTGCGCATCTGCCACCTCAACAACTGCGCCACCGGCGTGGCCACGCAGGACGAGCGCCTGCGCGAGGGCTACTTCACCGGCCTGCCCGAGCGCGTGGAGAACTTCTTCCGGCTGCTGGCCGAGGAAGTGCGCGAGTGGCTGGCGCTGCTGGGCGCGCGTTCGCTGGACGAGATCGTCGGCCGCACCGACCTGCTGGAACAGCTGGAGGTCTCGCCGCGCGAAGGCGTCAAGGTCGACCTGTCGCGCCTGCTCGCACCGGTGCAGTACCCGGGTTCGCATTGCGCCGCGCAGCGCCTGTACCAGTCACCGGACAGCCTGGCCACGCAGATGGACGACCTGCTGGCCGACGCCATCGCGCACAAGCGCGGCGGCGAGCATCGCTTCCTGATCCACAACACCGACCGCTCGGTGGGCACGCGCCTGGCCGGCGCCATCGCCCGCGCGCATGGCAACCACGGCATGGCCGAGGCACCGCTGAACCTGCGCTTCCGCGGCACCGCCGGGCAGAGCCTGGGCGCGTTCAACGTCGATGGCCTGAACCTGGAAGTGGAAGGCGAGGCCAACGACTACGTCGGCAAGGGCATGGCCGGCGGCCGGCTGGTGGTGCGCCCGCCGCGCGGTGCGCGCTTCGAGGCCCGCAACACCGCCATCATCGGCAACACCTGCCTGTACGGCGCCACCGGCGGCGAGTTGTTTGCCGCCGGCCGCGCCGGCGAGCGCTTCGGTGTGCGCAACTCCGGCGCGCTGGCGGTGATCGAAGGCGCCGGCGACCACTGCTGCGAGTACATGACCGACGGCATCGTCGCGGTGCTCGGCAAGGTCGGTCTGAACTTCGGTGCCGGCTTCACCGGTGGCCTGGCCTACGTGCTGGATATCGACCGCGATTTCGTGGACCGGTACAACCACGAGCTGATCGACATCCACCGCATCTCGGCCGAGGGCTTCGAAAGCTACCGCCAGCACCTGCACACCCTGATCGGCCGTCATCGCGAGATGACCGGCAGCATCTGGGCGCAACAGATCCTGGACGAGTTCCGCGACTACGTCGGCAAGTTCTGGCTGGTGAAGCCAAAGGCGGCCAGCATCGAATCGCTGGCTGCCGCGCTGCGCAACGCTGCCTGATGCACTGTCCCCCTCTCCCGTCTACGGGAGAGGGCCGGGGTGAGGGCGCTTTGAAAGCCTCCCTCATCCGCCCCTTCGGGGCACCTTCTGCCGCACGCGGGAGAAGGGAGCCTCCCAGACGCAATGAGTTCCCATGAGCCGCAAGCAAGCCTTCCAGTTCCTCGACCTCCCCCGCACCATGCCGCAGCGCATCCCGGTGGAACTGCGCACGTCCGGCGATTGGGGCGAGTTGTACGGCAAGTTCGACAAGGCCGACGCGCAGTACCAGGCCGGCCGTTGCCTGGATTGCGGCAACCCGTACTGCAGCTGGAAGTGCCCGGTGCACAACGCCATCCCGCAGTGGCTGCAGCTGGTGCAGGAAGACCGCATCCACGAAGCGGCGACACTGTGCCATTCGACCAACCCGCTGCCCGAAGTGTGCGGCCGCGTCTGCCCGCAGGACCGCCTGTGCGAAGGCAGCTGCACGCTGGAGGAATTCGGCGCGGTCACCATCGGCGCGGTGGAGAAGTACATCGTCGATACCGCGCTGGCCACCGGCTGGAAGCCTGACCTGCACGCGGTGCAGCCCACCGGCAAGCGCGTGGCCATCGTCGGCGCCGGCCCGGCCGGGCTGGCCTGCGCCGACCGCCTGGCGCGTGCCGGCATCCAGGCGGTGGTGTTCGACCGCTATGAACAGATCGGTGGCCTGCTGCAGTTCGGCATCCCCAGCTTCAAGCTCGACAAGAGCGTGATCGGCCGCCGCCGCGAGATCCTCGAAGGCATGGGCGTGGAATTCCGGCTGGGCGTGGAGATCGGCCGCGACATCACCGTCGATCAACTGCAGGCCGACTATGACGCGGTGTTCCTCGGCACCGGTGCGTACCGCTACACCGACGGCGGGCTGATCGGCCAGGACCTGAAGAACGTGCTGCCGGCGCTGCCGTTCCTGGTGCAGAACAGCCGCATCGTCGGCGGCAACGATCCGCACGGCCGGCCCATCGCCGGCTGGGAGGACCAGATCGCCCTGCCCGACCTCAACGGCAAGCGCGTGGTGGTGCTCGGCGGCGGCGACACCGGCATGGACTGCGTGCGCAGCGCGATCCGCCTGGGCGCGGCGCGCGTCACCTGTGCCTACCGCCGCGACGAGGCCAACATGCCGGGCTCGGCGCGCGAAGTGGCCAATGCGCGCGAGGAAGGCGTGCGCTTCCTGTTCAACCGCCAACCGCTCGCCATCGAAGCCGGTGCCGACGACGAAGTGATCGGCGTGACCGTGGTCGAGACGCAACTGGGCGCACCCGATGCCAATGGCCGCCGCAACGCCGAGCCGATCGAGGGCAGTGAATCGCTGCTGGAAGCGGACGTGGTGATCATTGCGTTCGGCTTCTCGCCGACCTTGCCCGAGTGGCTGGGTTCGCAGGGCGTGGAAGCCACCGGCAATGGCCGCATCATAGCCGGGGGTGCCGGCCGCCTGCCCTACCAGACCCACAACCCCAAGCTGTTCGCCGGCGGCGATGCGGTACGCGGTGCGGACCTGGTGGTGACCGCGGTGGCCGAAGGCCGCGACGCCGCCGAAAGCATCGTCACGCTGCTGCAGGCCTGAGCCGCTTCGCGGTAACGGAGCACGCCGTACACTAGCGGCGTCTCCCTTCCGGATGTTTCCCGTCATGCGTATCGGCCTGGCCGCCAACCGACTGCACCATGAAAGCACTGACGCGGCGCTGTTCCGTTGGCTGCGTGCCTGCGAGGGCGGCATCCGCGAACTGGGCCTGGAACTGCATGCGGTGGGCCGCACCCATGACGCCATCGTCGGCGCTGGCCCGCTGGCCGACTACCCTGCCCTGCACCGCTACCCGTATGGCCGCGAGGGCGGGTTGATGAAGCTGGTCGCCGAAGTCGTCGGCATGGGCTCGCCGGAGCGCACGCTCGATGGCGCGATCTACTTCATTGATCCGGTGGACCCGTCCTCGATCTTTCCCGAGGCCATCGCGCTCAAGCGCCAGTGCGTGATCCACGGCAAGCCGTTCATCTCGACGGTGGCCACCGCGCGTGACTGGATCGAGATGGAGCGCATCCACGCCGGCCTGGCACCGGACCCCGGCGCGGACGACCTCAATGACTTCGGCAACCAGTGCCTGGCGTTGATCGCGCACGACGCGCGCAAGCCGCAGATGCTGGCCTTCGCCGCCGAGCACTTCGACGTGCTCTCGCAGTTCGCCGAGCGCGTGGGTACCGGCACCACCGGCCAGCGCTTGAACGAGATGGCGTGGAGCCGCGGCTGGCCGCGCGAGAAGGAATGGGTGCAGCGTTTCCAGAGCGGTCCGCTCGGCGGTGATGCACAGATCGCCGACCGCGTGCTGGAGCACCGCTGCCAACGCGCGATCTTCTTCGAGGACCCGCACGTGGCGCGCCAGCATGAGGCCGACATCCAGTTGCTGGAGCGTGCGGTGACCACCGTGACTGATGAAGCGGTGTGCATCACCGCGCCGAACATCGCCGCGCGTTGGGCGCAGGCCGCGGTGTTGCGGCGCTGGCGGGGGTGAGCGTCCCGACGGGCCGGGCTTCTCGCTGAAGCCCCTTCAAACGCCCCTTCCCCAGCCCTCCCCTTGCCTGCGGCAAAGGGAGGGCGGTTCTGCTTAGTGCTGTCAGTTCGCGATAAAGCCTGCTCTTGCCCCCTCCCTTTGCCATCGGCAAGGGGAGGGTTGGGGAGGGGTGCTCTTCGCGATTCTCCTCAGTTCAGCAGCAAACTGTTGTTACGCAGCGTCACTTCACTGCCCTGCCCGTCCTGCATCACCCGCACCCGCGCGCCGCTATGGTTGAAACCGGCCGGCAACGGCAACGCCACCTGCACGGTGCGCGGCACCAGGTCCCGCGGTGCCTCCAAGGCCGGAATCGCCACCCGCGCCACTTCACGCCCGCGCGCATCCTCCAGCAGCGCATGCCCGGCACGCGTGGCCACGTGGCCCAGGCTGTGCACGGTCAACAGCACGCGCTCGCCTTCCACGCGCAGGTCGCCGCGGCCGATGCCCAGGTCCGCACGCGTCTCCACCGGCTCGCCCGGCGTGACCAGGGTGAATTCGAACACCTGGGTCTGCTTCGGCAGGAACCGCAGGCCAGTGCCGACGCTTTTCTCCAGCAGCACCTCGCGCACCTGTGCGGTGCCATCGATGACGCCGTCCCCGTCACGATCCACGCCACTGCGGACCCGCCAGGTGCCCGGCGCGATGTTCCAACCGGTCAACGTCGCATCCTGCGGCGTGGCGCTCACGTTGTAGGCAATCACCTTGAACGCCTCACGCGACGGCGCATGCACCGCCAGCGCCACCTGCTCCGCGCCGTCGGGCTGCGCGAACGACCAGCTCAGCGTGTGGCCCGGCCAGCTCTGGTTGCGCTTGAGCGCGATGCCGCCCAGGCGCACGCGCTGCAGGAACTCGCTGGGTGCTTCCACGCGATCACTCCACCAGTGGCCTTCGGTGTTCATGTACTCGCGCTGCGCCTTGGCCTGGATGCCATCGGCGTGCAGCTGCTGCAGGTACTTCATGTCGCCGGTCAGCTGCCAGGCGGTGATGTTGGCAAAGCCGCCGGCCCCCTTGTCGGCCTCGGCCAGCAGTTGCTTGCCCCAGTCCTGCTGGCGGCCGAGCACGTCGATGTAGTTCTCGCCGAGGTTGGACAGCACACCCGGACCGCCGCGCGCCACGCGGTAGTCCAGCCCCTTGAGATAGCGGTCATCGCCGCTCCAGCGCCAGGCCGCCCAGAACAGGTGCATGACATCGCCGCTGCCCGAGCCCTGGTTCAACTCGCCGCCGCGGGTCTTGCCGGTCGCCCAGTGGATTTCGTTGGGCAAGGCCCAGCGTCCCTTGTCGTCGGTGTAGGCATGGGCCAGGTAGCTGTCGGCCAGGCCGGTGACCAGCTTGCGACCGGTCGGGTCGGCGTTGTACTCGCCGACCAGGAACGCCGGGTGCAGCGCCGGGAACGAGTACGGCTTCTGCCACTGCCAGTTCTGCTCGCGGTAGACCTTGTTGCCGCCGTACCAGTTGCTGGAGAACAGCAGGTGGCCCTGCGGATTGGGCAGGATGATGCGCTCATCGAAGGCCTTCACCGTCTCCATCAGGCGCTCGACGGTGAGCGGGTCGCCCCAGTTGAGGTACAGCATCGCGCTGTTGGTGTTGATGCCCTCCTCGTAGGCATGCAGCTCGTCGGTCTCGATCGTGCTCAGCCCGTGGGAGAACATGCCGTTGCGGTACACCGCGTCGGACAACGCGGTCAGCGAGGCGTTGAGCTTGTCCGGCTGCACGCCCATCAGGGCCAGCCCCGGCCACTGCTGGGTCAGGTCGGAATCGTCGGAGATGCCACCGCCGAAATCGCCGTATGCCACCTGCCGTTCGTCGATCCACCAGTCGACGAAACGGCGCACGTGCTTGAGGTCCTCGAGCTGGTTGAACGCCCACGCCGGCACGCCCTTCGGCGCTTGCGGCGCGGTGAACGGTGGCTTGCCCTGGCTGTTGTAGCTGATGTAGTTCCAGTACAGGCGGCCGAGCGCGTGGTCCGGGTCCACCCGCAGCAGGTCACTGAGGTCGGCGTAGACGCGCGCGTACAGGCGCTGCCGCTTGGAGGTGGTGTGCTCCTCGACCAGGAAGCCCCAGTTGTCGCGCACCTGGTTGAAGCGGTCGGCGACGTGCTCCTTGAGCGCTTCGCTGCGCTGCTTGAACACCAGGCGCACTTCGGCCCCGTCCAGCGAGGTGGCGTTGAAGCCCGGTGCGGCCGAGGCGATCGACAGCCACAGGCTGTCGGCGGTCAGGATGCGGTCGCGCAGGTCCAGCCACAGTGTGCGTGCCTGGCCCGGCTTCACCGACACCGAGACGTCGATCATGTCGCGCGCCGGCCAGATCGGGTCCTTGATGCGGATGTTGAGCGGGATGACCTTCCCGTCCGGACCGTCATGCGTGGCCGGCAGGTCGAGCGCGGGAATGTCGATGGCCACGCCATCCAGGCCATCGTGCATGTTCTCCCAGCTGTAGGCCCAGCTGCGGATCAGCGGCTGCGCCGCCGGCGCATCGCCCACCCCGGAGGTGATCAGCACGTGCACGATCGGTGCCGGCGCGGATGGCAACGTGTCCGCGCCACGCTTGCGTGCGCCCGCCCCTTTGGGCAACGCCATCACCGTGCTGCGCTCATCGGCGGCGAAGCGGCCGTCGATGTAGTCGCGCAGGGTGGCGATGTTGGTGTAGTCCGGCAGCACGCTGCTGTCGATCAGGTAGCGCTGCTTGACCGTGCCTTCCGGCTCGGCTGCATCACTGACGTGGTAGCCCCAGAGTTCCTGGATCGGCGTCTCCTGCGCCACGTTGCTGAAGTGCAGCACCCCGCCGCGCTGCTCGGCGAAACCGTCAACGCTGCGCACCACGCCCTTGGGGCGGGTGAACAGGGTGCCGGCGGTGCCGGCCAGCGTGCCGAACGCCGCGCCGCGGATCTCCACGCGGTTGATGCGTTCGCCTTCGGGCACGGTCAGGTCCAGCCGCTGCCCGCCTTCGACGTAGGTGTTCCAGTCCGGCAGCTGGAAATAGTCATTGCGTCCGGGCAGGCGCGAGCGGTTGTAGACGCCGGGCCAGGTGGTCTCGGCGATGCCGTCGGTGCCCTTCCACATCCACTGCTGCTTGTCCTTGACGTCGGCGAACTCGATCTTGCGGACCGTGGTCACCGGCGTGGACAGCAACGGCGGTGGCGCGCCATCCCAGCCGTGGCGGTGCCACCACGCGCGTTGCGAGCCGGTCCCCTCCCCGGCGATGCGCGGCTCGGCATTGCGGGCCAATGCAGCGACGGCGGTGGCATCGAGCAGGCGGTCGTAGACGCGGATCTCGTCGACGTCGCTGCCGCGCAGGAAGTTGTAGCGACTCTGTACCTGGTAGGGCGCCATCACCCGCCCGGCCAGGCCGAACTGGTCCAGCGCCGCATCATAGTCGCCGGTGGTTTCGGCGCGCGCCACTTCGCGGCCATCCACGAACAGCCGCACGCCATGGTCCTCGTCCCAGCCGAAGGCGATGTGCTGCCACTGCTCGGGACGGGGGATGTGGTCGAGCTTGAACGAGACGCGGGTACGCGCCAGGTTGGCGTCGGTGACGAAGGCGTCGAAGCCCTGCCCGTTCCAGTCGATGCGCAGCCAGGCCATGTCCCAGCTGCTGTGGTCGGCGTAGCCGACGCGGAAGATTACGAACGGCGCCTCACCCACCGCGTAGCGTGCGCGCCAGAAGAACGACAAGGTGCCGCGCGCGGCCTGGATGTTGCCCGGCGCGTTCCAGGACAGCACGCCGTCGTCCTGCCATTGGATGGCGCGTCCGTGCGCGCCGTCATCGACCAGGCTCACCTTGTCCTGGAAGTTCGGTACCGGGTCGCCCTGGGCGCTGTCGGCGACGAAACCGTTGTCGGCCGATACGCGGAACAGCATGCCCGGCGAAGAAGCCCGCGCTGCCACCGGGAGAGCAGCAAGCAGCGCGGAAGCCAGGAGCAACGGGGGCAGTACGGAAACAATGGAGCGTGGGGACATCGGGCGTCTCTTGGAAGCATGCAGCGGCGGAACGGTTCCGCATGCGGGGGGCCAAGTTAGCGACGCCAACGCGTCTTCACATCCTGCGTCGCACCATCATTGCTCCGCCCCGGCCTTGCACCGGGGCGGGTTTGCAGCATCAGAACTTGTAGCGCAGGCCCAGCGTGTACTGGCGCCCGGTCTCGCTGTACTCCAGCGGCAGCGACACCGACGGGTTGGACACCCACGACTCCTGTGCCTCGTTGGTCAGGTTGGCGCCTTCCAGGCTGAGCTCCAGCTGGTCGCTGATGCGGTAACGGATCGAGGCATCGAGGAAGGTGGTGCCGCTCTGGCCGTGCACGCCTTGGGCAGCGCTATTGAAGCCGGCCTCGGTGCCCGGTACCTGGATCAGGTAGTCGTCACGGTTGGTGGCCGAGACACGCCCGGACCAGCGCTCGCCTTCGTAGAACAGCGTGGCATTCCACGCGTTCTTCGACAGGCCGGTGAGGTCGGTCTTCTGCGCCGCGGCGCCGGAGCTGGTCAGGTACTGGATCTTGGATTCGACGTAGGTGTAGTTGAGCTGCATGCCCAGGTTCGACCACTTGCCCGGCAGGAAGGTGAACGGCTGGGTGTAGTTGAACTCCACGCCGGTCAGGTCACCGCCCGGGGTGTTGATCGGCACGGTGAACACGAACTCGTCGGTGACGCTGGCGGTGGTGCCATCGAGCAGGTTGGCCGGCAGGCCGCTCTGCGAATAGATGCGGCTTTCGCGGGTGTTCTGGATGAAGCTCTCGATGTCCTTGTAGAACACCGCCACGCCCAGCATCGCACCGGCGTTGAAGTACCACTCGAAGCCCAGGTCGGCGGTCTTGGCACGGATCGGGTCGAGCATCGGGTTACCGCCGCTCACCGTGCGGGCACTGCCGCTGACATTGACCGTCACGCCGGGGGTCAGGCTGCCCAGGCCCGGACGCGACATCACCTTGGCCGCGCCGAAGCGAACCAGGAAGTCCGGGGTGATCTCCGCCACCAGGTTCAGCGACGGCAGGAAGTCGTTGTACTCGCGGCCGACCGTGGTGCTGATCGGCGTGCCGCTCGCGGTGGCCACGCCGGTGGAGCTCTGCTTGGTCTTCACGTAACGGGCACCGATGTTGCCCGATACCGGCACCGAGCCGATGTCGAAGCCGAACGTGCCCATCAGCCAGGCGCCGCGGTCCTGCTCGGTGACGCTGCGCATGCTGGCCGCGTAATCGACCAGGGCGTAGTCGCCGGTGCCGTTGAGGATGCCGTAGGCATTGACGATGGCGTCGAAGTTGGGGACCACCCACTTGCCCGGCGAGCCGCTCATGCCCTGCAGGCTGGCCTGCTCGGTCATGTCCGCCGGCACGATCTTGCTGCCGTTGAAGGTCGGCACGTTGGTCTCGGTGGCGGCACGGCGGCGTTCGATCGAATCGAAGCGGAAATTCTTGGCCTGGATGCCGCCTTCCAGCGTGAACGACGGCGCGATGGCCCAGGAGAATTCCAGCTGGCCGTTGTCGAAGTCGTTGGAAACGTAGTTCTGGCGCAGGCGCACGGTGGACAGCGTCCAGCCGTTCGGGTCGGTCGGATCGATGCCGTAGTTGAACACCGGCTTGTTGGCGTTGCCACGGTAGTCGTAGCTGTAGCCCTGGACGTTGAGCTTGTCCATCATGATCGTGGCCTGGATCGGGTTCTCGTGCTTGGAACGCGAGGTGCCGACCTTGCCGGTGATCGTGAAGTTGTCGCTCAGGCGGTGCTCGCCGTCCAGGCTGACCTGGTAGAACTCGGTGCTCCACTCGTCGTGGCGGTTCTCGGCGCGGATGTCGACGTTGTCCATCTGCGCGTAGACCAGCGCGCCGTTGCGCACTTCGCCGTCGTTGACCAGGATTTCCTTCTTGCCATCGGCACTGGACTTGCTCAGGCCGTTGGCCTCGATGTACTTCTCGTCGCGCTTGGCGTCGATCTTGGAGTACAGCGCATCCAGGCTGAAGGTGGTGCGGTCGGACGGCTTGAACTGCAGCGCGCCGGTCACGCCCAGGCGCTTCTGGTCATGCTCCATCAGCGTGTAGCGCGGGAAGCGCGGCGAGTATACGTCCGAGCGCAGCGCATCCTTGAACGCGGAGGCCGGGTTGAAGCCACCATTGGTGGTGCCACCAGCCCAACGCACGGTGCCGGTGCCCTCTTCCACCGTCTCGCGCTCGGAATACGCCACCGACAGCAGCGCACCGAACTTGCCGTCGGCCCAGCTGTTGGCGATCAGCCCGGCGAAGCGCGGCATTGCCGACTGCGAGGCATCGTTGTAGCCGGCCTGCACGTTGCCGACGATGGTCAGGCCGTCATAGTCGAACGGACGCGCGGTGCGCAGGTCCACGGTGGCGCCCAGCGAGCCCTCTTCCACGTCGGCCGAGGCGGTCTTGCGCGCGATCAGCTGCGAGAACAGGTCCGAGGCGAACACGTTGAAGTCGAAGCCGCGGCCGCGGTTGGTGCCGCCCTGGCCATCGCTGCTGCCGACCGTGCTCAGCGCTTCCAGGCCGTTGATGCGCACGCGGGTGAAGTCCGGGCCCAGGCCGCGCACCGAGATGTTGCGGCCTTCGCCGCCGTCACGGGTGATCACCACGCCGGGGATGCGCTGCAGCGATTCGGCCAGGTTGCTGTCCGGGAACTTGCCGATGTCCTCGGCGACGATGGCATCGACCATGCCGGTTTCGCCGCGCTTGATGTCCAGGGCCTTCTCGACGCTGGCGCGGTAGCCGGTGACGGTCACCGCATCCAGTTCGGTCGCCGCGGTACCCGCGTCCTGGGCGGCGGCGGAGCCGGCCTGCAGGGCCAGGCCGATGCCCAGCGCGAGCAAGGTAACCGGTGTCTTTTTTGATGCGTTACGTGGATCCATGTGCTTCCCCTCTCCAAGGTCTACATGCGAATCGGCTGATCGTTATGTACTGCTGAGCGCGGATGACACCGCTAGTCAAAACGGAAAGTAGCAGCTGCGTGAAGGTGGGGCATCTTGCACTGCAACAGGCCGCAAGACCCTTGTAATACCTTGTCCCAAGGACATTCCCGCCCATTGCGGCGACGGGACAGGAGGACAGAAACGGTGAAATGACACCGATAGTCAATTTCCCGTGCCATGATGCGCGCCGGTTCGACGATGAGCAGGAGTCCCGATGAATTCCCCCCGCGTTGTCTGTTTCGGTGAGCTGCTGCTGCGGCTGGGCGCCCCCGGCCACCAGCTGCTGCTGCAAAGCCCTTTCCTGGAGGTGCACTGCGGTGGCGCCGAAGCCAATGTCGGCGTGTCGCTGGCCCACTTCGGCCATGACGTGGCCATGGTCAGCGTGGTCGCCGACAACCCGCTCGGTGCGGCGGTCACCGGTGAGCTGCGCCGCCACGGCGTGGACACCGGCCGGGTGCGCCGCGCCGAAGGCCGCATGGGCCTGTACTTCCTGACCACCGGTGCCGGCCACCGTCCCAGTGAAGTGGTGTACGACCGCGCCGATTCGGCCTTCGCCAGCGCGCGCGCCGACAGCTACGACTGGCCGGCGCTGCTGCAGGGTGCGCAGTGGCTGCACCTGTCCGGGGTGAGCCCGGCACTAGGGCCGGAGGCGGCGCAGGCCACGCTGGACGCCGCGCGCGCAGCCTGCGCACTGGGCATCAAGGTCTCCTTCGACGGCAACTTCCGGCCCAAGCTGTGGGAACGTTGGGGCGGGGACGCCAAGGCGATCCTGCGCGACCTGTTCGACTGCGCGCACATCGTGTTCGCCGACTACCGTGACATCGGCGTGGTGCTGGGCGGCGAGTTCGCGCAGGCCGACGCGCAGGCGCGCGTGGACGCGGCCGCGGCGATGGCCTTCGCCGCCTTCCCGCGGCTGCAGTACATGGCCTGCACGCAGCGCACCGCGCACAGCGTGGGCCACCATTCGATCGGCGCGATGCTGCTCGGCCGTGATGGCACGCGCGCGCTCGCACCGGTCGAGGAGCTGACCGATATCATTGACCGCATCGGCGGTGGCGACGCGTTCGCTGCCGGCGTGCTGCACGGGTTGATCGAGGGCCTGGACGCCGACACCACCCTTCGCTTCGGCCTAGCGGCCGGTTGCCTGAAGCACTCGATCCCCGGAGATTTCAACCCGGTCGGCGTGGCCGACGTGATGGCCCTGATGGGCGAAGGAAAATTCGATGTCCGGCGCTGATCCGCGCGTACGCGCAGTGCTCAAACTGGCCCCGGTGATCCCGGTGTTCACCCCCGAGGACGTCGACGATGCGGTGCAGGTGGCGCATGCCTTGTTCCGTGGCGGGCTGCCGGTGATCGAGGTGACGTTGCGCACGCCCATCGCGCTGGACGCGATCAAGGCGATGGTCGAGGCGGTGCCCGATGCGGTGGTGGGCGCCGGCACGGTGCTGACCGCGGCGCAGATGGAACAGGTCAAGGCGGTTGGCGGGCGCTTCGCGGTATCGCCAGGCGCCACCGACCGGCTGTATGCCGCCGCGCGCGACACCGACCTGCCGTTGCTGCCGGGCGTGGCCACCTCCTCGGAACTGATGCGCGGGCTGGAGCAGGGCCTGGATACGTTCAAGTTCTTCCCGGCGGTGCAGGCCGGTGGTGCGGCCATGCTCTCGGCCTGGAACGGCCCGTTCGGCGACGTGCGCTTCTGCCCGACCGGCGGCATCAGCGCGCAGACCGCCGCGCAGTTCCTGCACCTGCCCAACGTGCTGTGCGTGGGCGGCAGCTGGCTGACCACACGTGAGCTGTTGCAGGCACGTGACTGGGCCGGCATCGAGCAGTTGGCGCGACAGGCGTCGGTGTTGCCGGGCTGATTGGAAGACGGGGCAGGGCGCTTACCCCTCCCCAACCCTCCCCTTGGCTGCGCCAAAGGGAGGGAGCAGAAGCGGCAATCGCTGCTATCTGCAAGACCTCGCATGACCGCCCCCTCCCTTTGGCGCCGCCAAGGGGGTGAAGAGGGGCGTGTGCACGCCACGGGCGTGCGACCCGGTGAACGCCCGAGGCCGTGCCGCAGGGCCGGACGGGCCGGGGAGGGGTCTGGCTCCTAAAGCTTCAACCGCCGATACAACGTACTGCGATTCACCCCCAGCCGCTTCGCCGCCTGGCTGACATTGCCATCGCACGCCGCCAGCGCCTGGCGCATCACCTCCAGCGTCATCTCCTGCAGGCTGCCGTCGCCGGCCGGGACGACGGCAGGTGGGGACGCCACAAGCAGATATTCCGGCAAGCCCTCCGCCGCGATCACCGCGGTCGGCTCGCTCAACGCCACCAGCGTGCGCAGGCAGGCCACCAGCTGCCGCAGGTTGCCCGGCCAGTGGTAGGCCGCCAGCTTCTGCAGGGCCTGGTCCGACAACGTGCGCTGCTGCGCCAACGGCGCCCACAGCGCCTGCACCAGCGCGGTACGGTCCGCTTCCTCGCGCAACGCCGGCAAGCGCATCACGTGGTCGGCAATGCGGTAGTACAGATCCGAACGGAAACGACCTTCATCCATCGCCTGCTGCAGATCGCAATGCGTTGCGCAGACCAGCATGAAATCCAGCTTGACCGGCTTGCCACCCCCCAGCGGTGACAGTTCGCGGTCCTGCAGCACCCGCAGCAGGCGTGGCTGCAGGGCCAGTGGCATGTCGCCGATCTCGTCCAGGAACAACACGCCGCCCTGTGCCTGGCGCAGCAGGCCCGGGCTGCCCTGGCGACGCGCGCCGGTGAAGGCGCCTTCCTCGTAGCCGAACAGCTCGGCCTCGATCAATCCTTCCGGCAGCGCCGCGCAGTTCACCGCGACGAACGGCTTGCCGGCACGGCTGCCACGCGCATGCAGCGCGCGCGCCGCAACCTCCTTGCCGGTGCCGGTCTCGCCTTGCAGCAACACCGGCAGACCGGCCTCCAGCACACGGCCGGCGCGCCCCAGCTGCTGTTCCTGCGCCGCACTGAATACCGTGCCGGCCGCCGGCAAGGGCAGGGCGGGGCGCGCCTGCGGCACCGGCACGGATACCGCCTGCGTACGCGCCACGCGCGCCGCCGACGCCTCCAGTTGGCCGTGCAGGATGCGGCCACTACGGTCCTGCAGCATGCCGTCATCGCGCATGCGCGACAGCGGTGCATCGAACAATGCCTCATACGAGGCGCGGCCGATGTCACCACGCTCCAGCCCGAACAGGCGCAAGCCCACGCCGTTGGCCGCCACCAACCGTCCGTTGCGGAAGCCCAGCACTGCTTCGCCGGCCGTACCCAGCAGCGCACGGTCATGGTGCAGGCGCAGCAGCTCGCAGCTGTCCATGCCGTTCTCGAAGAAGCGGTGCTCGATGCGATTGGCCGCCAACCGCGCCAGGCCCAGCGCATGCATCTGCTGCACGCTGGCCGGTCCGGTGAAATCCAGCACGCCGACCAGTTGCCCATGCGGGTCATGGATGGGCGTGGCCGCACAGCTGAGGATGCCGTGCGGCGCGAAGAAGTGCTCGCCGCCGCGCACCTCGATGGCCCGTCCTTCGACGATGGCGGTGCCGATGGCATTGGTGCCCACCGCCGCTTCGCTCCAGCACACGCCGGGCATCAACGCGACGCGGCCGGCCCTGTCCAGGAAGCCGGCATTGCCCTCGGCATTGAGGATCCAACCGGATTCGTCGGTGAGCAGCACGATGCTGTCGGTGCTGGCGGCATGCGCGGCCAGGCCATCGAGCTCGGCCCGCGCCAGGTGCCACAGGCGCTCGTGGCGCTCGCGCAGTTCACGCAGGTTGGCACCGGGCAGCGGTTCCAGCTGCGGCTGCGCATCGACCGCCAGGCCGCTGCGCTGGCAACGTCGCCACGATTGCAGGATGGCATCGGGCACGGTGCCGACGGGCAGGGTGCCCCGCTCGAAGAACGAACGCCGGGCGTTGCCCACGCGGTGTTGCGGTAGCTGTGCCATGGAAACTCCTGTGTCGCAGATTGCGACAGGTGTCCGTTTGCCTGTTCCGATTAACAGCACAGTGCCGTGGCCACTGCAACGTCCGGGGCTGATGCGGCGCAACACCGGCCGCCCCGCGGCGCCGTCCCGGCGGCATTTGCCGCGTGCGGCAACGCAGCACGGCGAAGTTGGCACTGCTCTTGCGCCTTGCAGGGACCACCGCCGCGCGCGGTCCATCCCATTGCTGATCCCGGAGATGCACGCATGAACGCAGTCCTGTCCACCAAGCCCATGGCCACCGACCCGCAGTCGCTGTTCAAGCCCCGCTATGGCAACTACATCGGCGGCCAATGGGTGGCGCCGCGCAGCGGCCAGTACTTCGACAACATCACCCCGGTCACCGGCAAGGTGTTCACCCAGGTGGCGCGCTCCAACGCCGAGGACATCGAACTGGCACTGGACGCCGCGCATGCCGCCAAGGACGCCTGGGGCAAGACCTCCAGCACCGAGCGCGCCAACCTGCTCAACCGCATCGCCGACCGCATCGAGCAGAACCTGGAGCTGATCGCCCACGCCGAGACCTGGGACAACGGCAAGCCGATCCGCGAGACGCTCAACGCCGACGTGCCGCTGATGGCCGACCACTTCCGCTACTTCGCCGGTGCCCTGCGCGCACAGGAAGGCAGCCTGTCGCAGCTAGACGAGGACACCGTGGCCTATCACTTCCACGAGCCGCTCGGCGTGGTCGGGCAGATCATCCCGTGGAACTTCCCGCTGCTGATGGCCGCCTGGAAGCTGGCCCCGGCACTGGCCGCCGGCAACTGCGTGGTGCTCAAGCCGGCCGAGCAGACCCCGGCCTCGATCCTGGTGCTGATGGAAGTGATCGGCGACCTGCTGCCGCCGGGCGTGCTCAACATCGTCAACGGCTTCGGCCTGGAGGCCGGCAAGCCGCTGGCCAGCAGCCCGCGCATCGCCAAGATCGCCTTCACCGGCGAGACCAGCACCGGCCGGTTGATCATGCAGTACGCCAGCCAGAACCTGATCCCGGTGACGCTGGAGCTGGGCGGCAAGTCGCCCAACATCTTCTTCGCCGACGTGATGGCCGAGGACGATGATTTCCTGGACAAGGCGGTGGAAGGCTTCGTGATGTTCGCCTTCAACCAGGGCGAGGTGTGCACCTGTCCGTCGCGCGCGCTGATCCAGGAGTCGATCTACGAGAAGTTCATGGAACGCGCGTTGGCGCGCGTGGCGGCGATCGTCCAGGGCAACCCGCTGGACCCCAACACCATGGTCGGCGCGCAGGCCTCGAAGGAGCAGTTGGACAAGATCCTGTCCTACATCGAGATCGGCAAGGCCGAAGGCGCGCAGGTGCTGATCGGCGGCGAACAGAACGCGCTACATGGCGACCTGGAGGGCGGCTTCTACGTCAAGCCGACCGTGTTCAAGGGCCGCAATGACATGCGCGTGTTCCAGGAGGAGATCTTCGGGCCGGTGGTCTCGGTGACCACCTTCAAGACCGAGGAAGAGGCCCTGCAGATCGCCAACGACACGCTGTACGGGCTCGGCGCCGGGCTGTGGAGCCGCGATGCCTCGCGCCTGTACCGGATGGGCCGCGCCATCCAGGCCGGCCGGGTGTGGACCAACTGCTACCACGCCTACCCGGCGCACGCCGCCTTCGGTGGCTACAAGCAGTCGGGCATCGGCCGCGAGAACCACAAGATGATGCTCGACCACTACCAGCAGACCAAGAACCTGCTGGTCAGCTACTCGCCGAAGAAGCTCGGCTTCTTCTGAGCCCCCACGCCCGGCACGGCAACGTGCCGGGCGTGATCACGATCAATGCGCCGGCCCCGGGTTGGCGTCAGATTGCAGCTACCCCTTGGTATGGAGATCGATGATGGACAAGACGATGAAGGCAGCGGTGGTACGCGAGTTCGGCAAGCCGCTGGCCATCGAGGAAGTACCGGTGCCGCGCCCGGCGGCGGGCGACATCCTGGTCAAGATCGAAGCCTGTGGCGTCTGCCACACCGACCTGCACGCCGCCGAGGGCGACTGGCCGGTCAAGCCGAACCCGCCCTTCATCCCCGGCCATGAAGGCGTCGGCCACGTGGTGGCGGTGGGTGCCGGCGTCACCCACGTCAAGGAAGGCGACCGCGTCGGCGTGCCGTGGCTGTACTCGGCCTGTGGCTACTGCGAGCACTGCATGGGCGGCTGGGAGACCCTGTGCGAGAGCCAGCAGAACACCGGCTACTCGGTCAACGGTGGCTTCGCCGAATACGCGCTGGCCAACGCCGGCTACGTCGGCCACCTGCCGGCCAACGTCGGCTTCGTCGAGATCGCCCCGGTGCTGTGCGCGGGCGTCACCGTGTACAAGGGCCTGAAGATGACCGACACCAAGCCCGGCAACTGGGTGGTGATCTCCGGCGTCGGCGGGCTGGGCCACATGGCGGTGCAATACGCCAAGGCGATGGGCCTGAACGTGGCCGCGGTGGACGTGGACGACGCCAAGCTGGCCCTGGCCAAGCGCCTGGGTGCCACCGTCACCGTCAACGCCCGCACCACCGACCCGGCCGCGTTCCTGAAGAAGGAGATCGGCGGTGCCCACGGTGCGCTGGTCACGGCGGTGTCGCCGAAGGCCTTCGAGCAGGCGCTGGGCATGGTCCGGCGTGGCGGCACGGTATCGCTCAACGGCCTGCCGCCGGGCGACTTCCCGCTCAACATCTTCGGCATGGTGCTCAACGGCGTGACCGTGCGCGGCTCCATCGTCGGCACCCGCCTGGACCTGCAGGAATCGCTGCAGTTTGCCTCTGATGGCAAGGTCGCCGCGACGGTCAGCACCGACACGCTGGAAAACATCAACGACGTGTTCGCGCGCATGCGTGCCGGTGCCATCGAAGGCCGCGTGGTGTTGGATTTCAGCGCCTGATGGCTTGACCCCCTCCCTTGGGCACAGCCCAGGGGAGGGTTGGGGAGGGGTCGCCTCGGGCTTGCTCCCTTACCCGATCCGCACGTGCACCGCGGCAGTCGGCATCCGATCCAGCGCCAGCCACGCATCCTCGATCACCCCGCGCACCTTCTCCCAGCCCAGCCGCGATTCACCACGGCTCTGCTCCCAGTGCGCGGCCAGCTCGGCTTCGGTGTCGGCACTGCCGCGCGGCCAATCCGCCGCGTGCGTGACCAGCGCGAAGGCATAGGCCGGTTGCAGGTCACGCCAGCGCAGTGCGCCACGACGGCGACGCGCGTAGTCATCCAGGCTGTACTGCACGAAGTCCTGCGCCACCTCGTCGGCGGCATGCGCGTTGCGCTGCAGTCGCCCGCGCCGGATCACGCTCGGATCAGCCCTGAACAACGTCGGGGCGGGGCGGTGTTCGACACGGTCAGGGCGGTACATGGCACGACCCTCCTCCTGCGGGGCAGCCACAATTACGCCCCCTCCCGTCAGTTCGCCGTGAGCTGCCTGTTAGCGAACAGTGAGAGACGGCCGGTGAATGGGGCAGGGCAGAGCGGGACCCTGGACGGCTGCCCGCCGCAGGCTCAGGAACCCCGGTCCCACAACCATTGCAGCCCCAGCGTGACACCGCGGTCCGGTCCCGGCTCGTAGTAGCGCTGGTTGCCGTCGTTGACGATGACCGAGCCGATGTAGCGCTGGTCCAGCACGTTGTCCACGCGTGCGAACACCCGCAGCGGGCCGCGCGTGGTCGGCCATTCCCGTGCCGCCTCCAGGTTCAGCAGGGCGTAGCCCGGTGCGCGCGCATCGGCCAAGTCGTTGACCACCATGTCGCTGGCAGCGACCACTTCGGCAGCCCACTGCCATGCCCCCGGCTGCCACTGCCAACGCGCGGACAGCTGCTGGCGCGGCACGCCCGGCAGGCGGCTGCCGGGCGCCACCCGGTTGGTCGGTACCCGGCACGGCGCGGGTAGGCCGGTGCAGGTCAGGTAGCCGTCACGCACGCTGGCCTGCAGCCAGGTCCAGGCCAGCTGCAGGTGCTGGCTTTCGCCGATCGGCTGCTGCCATCCCAGCTCCACGCCCTGGCGACGGGTGGCGCCGATGTTGCGGTAGCTGCTGCGCCCACCGCTGTTGGTCGCCACCGCCAGCTCGTCATCGGTATCGGCGCGGAACAGCGCCAGTTCCAGGCGCGCCCCGCTCTGTGCACGCCACTTGGCGCCCAGTTCGTAGTTGCGGCTGGTCGAGGAGGACAGGTCCAGCGCCATCCCCGCACCGCCATCGGCGCGGTAACCCAGCTCATTGAAGGTGGGGCTCTCGAAGCCGCGGCCCGCCGAGGCGTACAGGCGCAGGCCGTCGTTGGCGCGGAACACCAGTCCGCCGACCGGCGTGGTGGCCGAATAGTCGCGGCGGCCGCTGTCATCCGGGTTGCCGGCGGTGCGGTAGTGGTCCTGCGAGCGGAACCGCACCTGCGTGTGCCGCGCACCGACCAGCGCCGACCAGCGCGGGCTGAACTGCCACCATGCCTGCGCGAACTGGTCCACGTTCTGCACCTGGTCGCGCTGGTCACGGCGCAACCGGCCCTTGATGCCGTAGGTGGTGCCGATGAAGTTCTCGTAGCCGGTGCGGTGCTGGCGCTGGCGGTCGGCATTGGCGCCGAGCACCAGCTCCAATGGCCGGCCGGCAAGCGCGCCATGCCAGGCCCAGCGCGCGTCCAGGCCGCCGTAGTTGCCGTCCAGATCGATCACGCCGCCGGAATGCAGCGGGTTGCCCTGGGTCGCCGGCGGGATCGCCAGGAACTGTTCGACCGCACGCTGCCCGGCATAGCCCATCAAGCGCCAGGTCTGGTGTTCCCGGTCCAGCGTGTAGACCAGCCCGGCCTGGTTCTGCCGCACCGACTTGCGGGTGTCGTACTGGGCGGCGACCGGCGTGGCCTGGCGTGGATCGGCCTGCACCTGCGCGCGGGTCAGGCCCAGCGGGTCCTGCGCGTGCGGGGCATCGAAGCCGTTGAGCAGCAGGTCCAGGCGCTGCCCGGGGGCCAGCGCGAACCCCAACCGCGCCGCGAGCGACTCCCGTCGCGCCGCACTGTGGTCACGCCAGCCATCGGTGCGGAAGTGGTTGGCGGCCACGTTGTAATGCATCGCCCCCGTCTTGCCCTTGAGCTGCACGCCGGTGCTGGCGCTGCCATTGCTGCCGGCGCTGCTGCGCAGCCGCCACGGGTCACCGGCCTGGCCATCGGCGCTCCACAGCTGCAGCACGCCACCGGAAGAGTTGCCATGCAACGCCGAGAACGGACCGCGCAGCACCTCGATGCGGTCCGCGCCGAGCAGGCTGAAATGCGACAGTTGGCCTTGCCCATCGGGCATCGTCGCCGGCACCCCATCGACGAGCAGGCGCACGCCGCGCACGCCGAAGGTGGAGCGCGCGCCAAAGCCGCGGATCGACAGCTGGGTGTCCTGGGCAAGGTTCTGGCGTTCGCGCGCCGACAGGCCCGGCACGCCGCCCAGCGCTTCGCCCACCAGCGCGCCGCGGCCATTGCCAGCAGTGCCCACGTCCACCGTGGTGCTGGAGGCGGGCAATTCGAAGTCATCCACCGCATGCACCTTGGCCGCCTGTACCTGCACGGCACGCAGGGTTTCCGGCACCGGTTCGGCGGCGTGGACGGGATCGGCAAGAAACAGGCCGGAAACGATCAGGAACGGGGCAGGGGGGCGCATCCGTTCATGATCGCGCAGGTGGTGCCTGCGACGCGTGCATGACTGCCGCTGTAGTTCCAACTGAAATCCTCCGGCCATCGCCGCCCCACCCTGCTACGATGTGGCGGTTCTGGCCGCCGTGCGTGATCCGCGCCGGACACCCCCACTCCCCGCCACTCTGAAACGAGTACCGCCGTGTCCTTCTTTGCAAACGTGGAACAGGTTCCTGGCGACCCGATCCTGGGTCTGACCGAGGCATACAACGCTGACAGCCGCCCGACCAAGGTCAACCTTGGCGTCGGCATCTACTACGACGAAAACGGCCGCATCCCGCTGCTGCGTGCCGTCAAGCAGTACGAGCAGCAGTTGGTGGCCGAGGCCAAACCGCGTGGCTACCTGCCCATCGACGGTCTGCCGGCCTACACCCTGGCCACGCAGAAGCTGGTGTTCGGCGAAGGTTCGGACCTGCTGGCCGCCGGCCGCGTGGCCACCTCGCAGACCATCGGCGGCAGCGGCGCGCTGCGCGTCGGCGCGGACCTGCTGCGCACGCTGCTGCCGCACGCCACCGTGGCCATCAGCAACCCGAGCTGGGAAAACCACCGCGCCGTGTTCGGCGCCGCCGGTTTCGACGTGGTCGATTACACCTACTTCGACAACGCCACCCACGGCCTGGATTTCGCCGGCATGGTCGCCGACCTGCAGAAGCTGCAGCCGGGCACCGTGGTGCTGCTGCATGCCTGCTGCCACAACCCGACCGGCGCGGACCTGAGCACCGAGCAGTGGAAGCAGGTTGCCGCGCTGCTGAAGGACCGCCAGCTGTTCCCCTTCATCGACATGGCCTACCAGGGCTTCGACAAGGGCATCGAGCCGGACGGCCAGGCCGTGCGCATCATCGCCGAGGCCGGCATCGACAGCTTCATCGTCGCCAATTCGTACTCCAAGTCGTTCTCGCTGTACGGCGAGCGCGTCGGCGCCTTGTCGGTGGTGGGCCCGGATGCGGCCTCGACCAAGGCCGTGCAGTCGCAGGTCAAGCGCATCATCCGCACCATCTACTCCAGCCCGTCCACCCACGGCGCCGCCCTGGTGGCCGGCGTGCTGGGCAGCGCCGAGCTGCGTGGCCTGTGGGATGCCGAGCTCACCGAGATGCGCGAGCGCATCCACGCCCTGCGTGCCGGCATGGTGCAGAAGCTGGCCGCCCTGGGCGCGCCGGAGTTCAGCTTCATCGAGAAGCAGGCCGGCATGTTCTCGTACTCGGGCCTGAGCAAGGCGCAGGTGGACCGGCTGCGTGACGACTACGGCATCTATGCCGTGGGCACCGGCCGCATCTGCGTAGCCGCGCTGAGCCAGAAGAACCTGGACTACGTGGCCAAGGCCGTCTACGAGGTCAGCCGCGGCTGATCGACCGTCGCTGACCTGTTGAAAAGCCCGGGGAAACCCGGGCTTTTTTAGTGCCGCGCGAAGGGTTTTGCCTCTCCCCAACACGCCCTCGGCGAACCGGAAGCCAGCGGCCAAATGCCTGATGCGTGGGGTTCCGCAGGATCGCAAAGCCCTTCCGCTCCCCGACGTTCCTCATCCGACCAGCCAGGCCACCACTGCAGCGCCAACCACCATCCCGCCCAGCCCCACGCTGACGATGCCGCCATAGCGTGCACCGCCACTGAGGAAGGCCAGCACCGACTTGGCCAACGACGCCGACGCCAGCAGGGCGATCACGCCCCAACGCGCCTGGCCCAGCTCCAGCCCGCCGGACGTGGTCAGGCTGGCGATGCTTGCCGCCGCCGCATGCAGTTCACCCAGCGCCGCCACCGTCGCGCCCACCAGCGCCCCGGCCTGGCCGAACAGCTGGCGCAACCCTTCCGATACCAGCAGCACCGCGGCAATCGCCACCGCGATCATCAGCGCATGCTGCAGCTGGAATGCCTTTGCCGTCGAAGTCTCGGGCACCGCTTCATCCGGCACATGGCGCAGGCCCAGCGCCGCGAACCCCAGCAGTACCAGCGCGCCGGCCAGCAATGGCCACGCACTGGCGCGCAGCAGGGCCGGCGAGGTGGTGCCGATCACCGCCGCGAACAGCAACAACGAGGCCAGGTTGGCCAGCAAGGCGGCCGATGCCGAAGGCGGGACCAGCGCCGGTGCCGCCCGGCTGCTGCGCCCGAACCCCGCCACCGAAGCGGTGGAGGAGGCAAAACCGGAAAAGAAGCCGGCCACCGGCAGGCCCCAGCGCGCGCCCACCGCACGCAGCGCGACATGCCCAAGCATGCCGGTGCCCATCACCAGCACCACGATCTGCCAGAGCTTGTACGGCACCAGCACGCCCCAGGGATCCACCGCCTCGGACGGCAGCATCGGCAGCACCACCAGCGCGCACGCTGCCAGCAGCAACGCATCGCGCACCTCCTGGTCGGTGATGACTTCGCGGCTCAACCGCGCCAACGGCGCCTTGGCCCACAGCAGGATCGCCACCACCACGCCCAATGCGGCGGCCAGCGCCGGTTGCTCCAGTGCCAGCCCGCCGAGCAGCACCGTGGTCAGCATGGTGATCTCGCCGGTCAGGCCCGGGTCGTCGGCCGCGCTGATGCGGTAGCTGGTCCAGGCCAGGGCCGCGGCGGCCAGCAGCGCCACCAGGAACGCAGGCAAGCCCAGCAGCATCGCCACCGCGCCCATCAGCGCCAGCAGGGCGTGCGTACGCACGCCGGCCTGCAGCGTGCGGCTCGTGCCGTGCTGGCGCTCGCGCACCGCACCGATCAGCAGCCCGATGCCCAGGGCTGCCAACAAACCATGTGTCACCTGATTCCAATCCATGCCACTCCCCTCCGGGCCTCCATGGTACGGACCCTGTGGATAAAGCCAACGGCAGCGCCGCATGGCTGCTTTTGTCCGCAAAAGGACACAGCATGGCCATCAGCTCGAAAAAAGCAGGACAACCCGCGACAATAGCGCTCCTTTTGTCTGAAGGTAGCTCCCGTCCATGTCCCGTACGTCGCTGACCCGCTTCCTGATCGAGGAAGAACAGAACAAGCGCATCAACGCCGACCTGCGCCAGCTGGTCGCGGTGGTCGCCCGCGCCTGCACCTCGATCGCCATCGCCGTCAGCAAAGGCGCGTTGGGCGGCGTGCTGGGCGATGCCGGCACCGGCAACGTGCAGGGCGAGGCACAGAAGAAACTGGACGTGATCTCCAACGAGATCCTGCTCGAAGCCAACGCCTGGGGCGGCCACCTGGCGGCCTGCGCCTCGGAGGAGATGGACCACAGCCAGCCGGTGCCGTCGGAATACCCACAGGGTGACTTCCTGCTGCTGTTCGATCCGCTCGATGGCAGCTCCAACATCGACGTCAACGTCTCGGTCGGCACCATCTTCTCGGTGCTGCGTGCCCCGGCCGGCGTGAAGCAGCCCGGCGACGAACACTTCCTGCAGCCGGGCGTGCAGCAGGTGGCCGCCGGCTACTGCATCTACGGGCCGAGCACGATGTTGGTGCTGACCGTCGGCCATGGCACCCACGCCTTCACCCTGGACCGCGAGACCGGCGCCTTCATCCTGACCCAGCGCAACATGCAGGTCCCGGCGGACACCAAGGAGTTCGCGATCAACATGTCCAACCAGCGCCACTGGGAAGCGCCGATGCAGGGCTACGTGGCCGACCTGCTGGCCGGCAAGGAAGGCAGCCGCGGCAAGGACTTCAACATGCGCTGGATCGCCTCGATGGTGGCCGACGTGCATCGCATCCTGACCCGCGGCGGCATCTTCATCTATCCGTGGGACAAGAAGGACCCGGGCAAGGCCGGCAAGCTGCGCCTGATGTACGAAGCCAACCCGATGGCGCTGCTGGTCGAGCAGGCCGGCGGCGCCGCCACCAACGGCCGCGAGCGCATCCTCGACCTCCAGCCGACCCAGCTGCACCAGCGCGTGCCGGTGTTCCTCGGTTCGAAGAACGAGGTGGCGCAAGCCACCCGTTACCACACCGACCACGACGCCAACTGATCACCGCTCGTTGCAGCGGGACCACGCTCCGCTGCAGCCCTCCCGGCAATGCACCGCCGGGAGGGCCTGGCACTACCCAAAGCAGGTGTTCCACGCCACCATCGGCCTCAGTTCTCCTGGGAACCACCGATGAGCGACGTGGATTTCATCGAGGTTTACGACGACGCGCTGTCCGCCCAGGACTGCGCGGCGATCGTGCAGCGCATGCAGCACAGCAACCAGCTGCAACCCGGCCGCGTGGGCGGCGGCGTGCATCCGGACCTCAAGCACAGCCGCGACCTGCGCATCAGCGGCAGCGAGGATTGGCGCGATGTCGACCAGCGCCTGCAGGTCGCCGTCTTCAATGGCCTGCTGCGTTATCTACGACGTTATCCACAGGCCCTGATCTCGCCGCTGATGTTGCAGGTCCCCGGCAGCGACGGCCAACCGCGCCGCCTCACCGCCGATGATTTCCCCGCCATGGACGAGCGCGCGCTGTCCGACCTGGCCCGCACCTGCCTGCGCCCGGGCGCGATCAACCTGCAGTGGTACACCGCGGGCGAGGGCGGCTACCCGTACTGGCATTGCGAGCTGTTCCCGCGCGACGCCAGCGGCGAAACCCTGCACCGCCACCTGCTGTGGACGCTCTACCTCAACGACGGTTTCGACGAAGGCCAGACCGAGTTCCTGTTCCAGCAACGCAAGGTTGCCCCGCGCACCGGCAGCCTGCTGATCGCACCGACCGCCTTCACCCACACCCATCGCGGCAACCGCCCGCAGGGCGGCGACAAGTTCATCGCCACCAGCTGGATCCTGTTCCAGTCCGCCCAGCGGCTGTACGGGCAGCCTTAGGCGCCACGTCCCCCTTCACGCGGCAGGCATTACGCTGCCCCGCACCCGGCCCGCATCACGCGAACACTGGAGCTCACCGATGAACTGGATCGCGCTTGCCGCGCTGTTGCTCGTCCTGGTCAATCTCCTCGCCACCGGCGCGGTGTTCCGTGTGCCGGACCTGTCCGCCTCGCAGCGCGTGCTGCAGATCGCCACGATCTGGCTGCTGCCGGTCATCGGCGCGGTGTTGTGCCTGAGCTTCGCCAGCACCCAGGCCAATGCCGCCGCCACGCCGCGCGATGACTCGTTCTCCGCATCCGACGGCGGCGGGCCGATCCTGGGAACCGATGCCTATGCCAGCGACTGCAGCGGCGATGGGGGCAGCTGCGATGGTGGCGGGGACGGTGGAGGTGGCGGCGATTGACCCGGCAACCGGCCTGCCCGCTCAGAACAACTCGCCCTGCAGCGACGGTTTCTTCGGCGGGGCCGGCGCGATGAAACGGCTGCAGTCCAGCTTCGGCCAATGGCTGTTCTGGGCATCAAACCCCAACCGCTTGCGCGCCAGCTTGAAACGGTTGGAAAGCAGGTCGGCGTACGCTCCTTCGCCCCGCATGCGCTTGCCGAACTGGCTGTCGTAATCCTTGCCGCCGCGCAGCTGGTTGATGGTGCTCATCACGTGTTCGGCACGCTGCGGGTAGTGCGCCTGCAGCCAATCGCGGAACAACGGTGCCACTTCGTAAGGCAGGCGCAGCAACACATAGCCCGCGCTGCAGGCCCCGGCATCGCGGGCGGCCTCCAGCACCGCTTCCAGCTCGGCGTCGTTGATCCACGGGATGACCGGCGCCACCATCACCCCCACCGGGATGCCGGCCTGGCTCAGCCGCCGCATCGCGCGCAGGCGGGCATGCGGGGCCGAGGCGCGCGGCTCCAGCTTCGCCGACAGGTGCGGGTCCAGCGAGGTCACCGAAAAATGCACGCTCACCAGCTGCTGCCCGGCCAGCGGGGCGAGCAGGTCGATGTCACGCTCCACCAGCGCGTTCTTGGTGATCAGCGAGAACGGGTGCCGGGTCTCCAGCATCACCTCGATCAGCTGCCGGGTGATGCCCAGCTTGCGTTCGATCGGCTGGTAGGCGTCGGTGTTGATGCCCAGCGCGATCGGTTGCGGCACGTAGCCCGGCCGGGACAACTCCCGGCGCAGCACGTCGGCCGCGTTGACCTTGGCGAAGATCTTGGTCTCGAAGTCCAACCCCGGCGACAGGTTGAGGTAGGCATGCGTGGGACGGGCGAAACAGTACGAACACCCGTGCTCGCAACCGCGGTACGGGTTCACCGACTGGCTGAAACCCACGTCCGGCGAGGTGTTGCGGCTGATGATGCTGCGCGCGGTTTCCGGGCGTACGTCCGTGCGCAGCCGGGCCTGGGCGAACTCCTCGCTCTCCTCTGTCGCCCAGCCATCGTCCACGGCTTCGGTGAGCTGTGTCTCGAACCGGCCGGGCAGGTAGCTGCTGGCACCGCGGCCTTTGATGGGGGAGGGGGTCGACATCGGCCTACGCTAGCGCGCGCCTGTCTCACTGTCAGCGACTGGCCACATTCAGCTGCCCGGCGCTTCAGCCGGCCTTGCACAAGGTGATCGACCGGCGCCATGGGCGGCTTTTGTCCCTCGCGCGCACCGTCGGATGGCTAGAATCGGCGGATGCGCGATGCCTTCCACAGCCTCTGGGCCAGCTTGTCCAGCCTTCCCCACCTCGGCCAGATCCTGGCCGCCACCTACGTGGTCTACCTGGTCCTGCTGGCCTGCTACATCGTGCTGCAGAAGCGCGAACCGGTGGCCACGCTGAGCTGGATCCTGTCCTTGGCGGCACTGCCCTACATCGGCCTGTTCGTGTTCTACCTGTTCGGCCCACAACGCATCGTCCGCCAGCGCCTGCGCCGCGGGCGCTCGCGCGAGGGGCTGGGCACCTACGACGCGGTCGGCGCGCAGGATGACACCTGCACCGAGCTGGCGCGCGTCGGGCAGGCCACCACCGGCCTGCCGCCCAGCACCGCCACCGAAGTCGACTGGCTGGTCGATGGCGCGGCCACCTACGCGGCGATCATCGCCGCCATCGGCCAGGCACGTCGCCACGTGAACCTGGAGTACTACATCTTCGAGCCCGACCACGCCGGCACCGCCATGCGCGATGCCTTGGTCGAACGCGCCAAGGCCGGCGTCAAGGTGCGCCTGCTGCTCGATGCGGTGGGTTCCTCGCGCATCGGCAAGCGCTTCCTGCAACCGCTGCTCGACGCCGGCGGCGAGGTGGCCTGGTTCCACCCGCGCCAGTTGTTGAAGCCGTTCAAGCGCCCGTGGCTGAACCTGCGCACGCACCGCAAGCTGGTGGTGGTGGACGGCGAGGTCGCCTTCACCGGCGGCATCAACGTCACCGACGAGGAAGACGACAGCCGCAACCCCAATGCGTATCGCGACCTGCACATGCGCATCCGGGGCCATGTGGTGCACAGCCTGCAACTGGTGTTCCTGGAAGACTGGATCTACGCCACCGGGCAGGGCGCGGGCAACTTCCGGCGCGAGGACCTGTTCCCACCCGACGTGCCGCGGCGCGACCAGGGCACGATCCGCGCGCAGGTGCTGGTCTCCGGGCCGGATTCGGCATGGGAGGCGATCCACCGCCTGCACGTGGCCGCCATCCAGGAAGCCCGCCACCGCGTCTGGCTGGTCACCCCGTACTTCGTGCCCGGCGAAGCCGCCCGGATGGCGCTGACCTCGGCTGCGCTCGGCGGGCTGGACACGCGCTTGATGGTCCCGCGCCAGAGCGATTCGAAGTTCGTCACCCTGGCCGCCCGCTCCTACTTCGACGAGTTGCTCGAGGCCGGCGTGCGCATCTTCGAGTACGGCCCGCGCATGCTGCACAGCAAGGCCTTCATCGCCGATGACCACACCTGCATCGTCGGCACCGCCAACTTCGACCACCGCAGCTTCCGCCTGAACTTCGAGCTGTCGATGATGTACAACGACCGCGGGTTGACCGCCGAGCTGGACGCCATCCTGCAGCAGGAGTTCGACAGCGCCACCGAGGTGGTGCCAAGCAGCCAGCGCCCCCTGTGGCGGCAGCGGCTGCCGGAGGCCGTGGCCCGGCTGGCCTCACCACTGCTCTGAAGACCGCGCGGCACGCCCCGCCTGGCATGGCTGAACCGGCGGCGACAGGGGCGTTTCGCCGTCCATGCCTTCCAGCGCTCCGTCCATTCCGCGGCCCATGGAACCGGGCTTGCAGCGGCCGTTAAACTGCAGTCCTCTCCGGGGAGGTCGAGACCATGTATTGGTTGTTCCTGTTGCTTGCGCTGGCTGCATTCGTGTTCGCCCTGTCCACGACGAACATGGCCCTGCTGGTGCTGTCGTTGGTGGCGGCGCTGGTGTTCATGCTGCTGTGGGTGAAGGGGCTGTACGCGGCCAAGTTCGACGGCGTGGTCAACGATGTCCCGCGGCCACTGCACGCGGCCGAACTGCAGGCGCTGCGCGAGCAGCTCCGTCCCGCGGCCACTGCCGACGCCGCGACCACAACGCCCCCTTTGCCGGCGCCGGCAGCGGCTCCCGCCCCCCCGCAGCTGCAGGACCCCAACCAGCCATGACCCAGCTCAGCGTCAACGTCAACAAGGTCGCCGTGCTGCGCAATTCGCGTGGCGGCAGCGATCCGGACGTCGTGCGTGCCGCGATGACCTGCCTGCGCGCCGGCGCGCACGGCATCACCGTGCATCCGCGCCCGGACCAGCGCCACATCCGCGCCGACGACGTCTACGCATTGTCCGAACTCACCCGCCAGCATGGCGTGGAGTTCAACATCGAAGGCAATCCGTTCGCGCCGCCGCGCGAGGGCTATCCCGGCCTGCTGCCGCTGTGCGAGCAGACCCGTCCGGCGCAGGTCACCCTGGTACCCGACGGCGACGGCCAGCTCACCTCCGACCATGGCTTCGATTTCGGCCGCGACAGCGAACGCCTGCGTCCGTTGATCGCCACGCTCAAGGGATATGGCTGCCGGGTCAGCCTGTTCGTCGATGTCGGCAATCCCGACCTTGCCCAGGCCGCAGCCCTGGGGGCCGATCGCATCGAGTTGTACACAGGCCCTTACGCCGAGGCCTTCGCCACCGGCCCGGTGGACCCGGCGTTGGCCCTGTTTGCCGATGCCGCACGCCGCGCGCAGGCCGCCGGGTTGGGCGTCAATGCCGGACATGACCTGTCGCAGGCAAACCTGTATCACTTCCTGACCCAGGTCCCCGACGTGCTGGAGGTCTCCATCGGTCATGCACTGATCGGCGAGGCCCTGTATGAAGGCATCGAAGCCACGGTGGCAGGCTACCTGACGATCATCGAGCGGGCAGGGGAGCCGGCCGTCGACGCCTGATCCAGGTCGGAGGCGGGGTACCCGGCGATGGACGACATGCGCATGCGGCATGAGCACATGATCATTCACATGGTTATCCACAGGCCGGGCGCTGGCTCTCACAGACACCCACTGCCATCCCCTCAAGTGCGGGCCCTGCCCGCCTGATGCCGGAGCGGGGAAGGAACGCCGGGCCACCCGAAGAGGACTTGCAGGACACGCGGGGCATGTAGCAGGAAGCGGATGCTCTCCTGGGCCCCTGACGACAATGCCCTGTGGATGGATTCGCCGTATCGAAAAGGGCAGTTTCGGCGGTTATCTTCTCCTAAATTCTACCAATAGGCCGACAAGTAGCGTTATTTTCCCGGGCGCCGCGTACTTCCGGCCCGGACTTGTCCACAGCTGCAACGGTCCACGTACAGGCAACCCGCCTGATCCGGACAGCGCCTGTGGATAAATCAGGTGTCGTCCGGGTCACGAAGCACACCGGAGGCCTGCGAAGCCGCTTATCCCCAGATTGCTGTGGATAAGCAGGCATCCCTCGTCGCTTGAACGCATTTTTATCCACAAACGGGAGCATCCGGGGCCATTCGGGGTATTGGTGCAGCACTGCTTTGCCCTTCTCCTGTGGATAAACACCGGTTCGATGGCAACCGGCAGCCCTCCCGCTGCTCTGTTGTGGATATCTGGCGCCCGGTACGTTGAGAGGCATGACTTATCCACCGGCCCCCTGTAGCGCTCCTGGACCTGCCACGCCGGGGGTGGGGCAGGCCAGCCTGATTTCGTCGGCGCCCCTGCTCGGGCATTCCTGATGCGTCGGGTTTCAGGCGCAAAGATCGCTGAATATCGCTCAATTTCTGTAGATTCTCGGAAATCCGGCTGTTCTGGTAGTGATAGCGCTTCGCGAGGTATAGCAGGCGTTATCCACAGCCAGACCGATCATCCGCCCGGATCCGCCTTGGCAGAGTGCCGCCACTCGCTGGCGGTTGTGGATAAGCGCCATCCGGCATCCCGAAACGGATGCACCATGGCCTGTGGATAACCCTGGAATCCGCGTTCACCAGGCCGGAGAATCGAGCCGTTCAGCACAGGAGCTGTGGATAACAACGCCTCCTGATGGCCTGCAATCGCGCATCCGGACGATGCATCGGATTGGATGAGGCTGCAGTTTCATCCACAGCCTGCGCCGCATCTGTGGATATCCCAACAGGCACGTCTTGTTTCTCCGATCGATGGCGCCGAATCAGGCTCGGTGCCAAGCATTCTGCAGCGCAATCCCACGTGGAACCCAGCGATTTCCGCACACGTACCTAGCCCGGCGCATGTTTATCCACAGCGGGAGGCTCGCGATGCAGGGCTTTCCGGCGCAACGCAATCTGCACGCCGCCACGCGCTTCCCCTTCCAGGTGCGCTACCGCGGCCGCCTTCTGCTTCGTTTATCCACAAGCCCGTCGCTCGCCACCCAGCACCTGGCGCTCGTGTCCAACCGCTCCCTGCCGGTGCACAGCAGGGCAGGGCAGCAGCGCCCCATCCCGTTTCCACCGCTGCGCACCATTACGATTCGCGAAGCAAAAAAAAACGCCCCCGTTTCCGGGGGCGTTTTCCAGTCGCGTCATGACTTGGTGTTGCAGTATTACTGCACGAAGCCAATCTTCTTCATCTGAGCATTCTTGGCCTGGGCAAGGATCTTGGCCATGACTTCATACTCCGAATCCGGGCTTGCTTCGATGCGAAGTTCCGGCTGGTTGGTCGGATCCTTCTGTACTTCTTCTTCCATCTTCTGCTGCAGGTCAGCCACGTTCACCGGACTGTTGTTCCAGAAAACCTGGTTGCTCGCATCCACGCGCAGATCGATCGGCGGCGGCGGCTCGCGCAGCTGCGGCGGCGGGTTGATGACCCGCTGCGGCAGATCCACGGCGATCGGGTACGTCATGATCGGCGCGGTCACGATGAAGATGATCAGCAGCACCAGCATCACGTCCACGAGGGGCGTGACGTTGATGTCGGCCATTGGGCCCTTGTTGTTGCCACTACTGAATGCCATCGCTTATTGCCCCTTTTCTTTGGTGGCAACGAAACCGACGTCCAGCATGCCCTGACCCTGCGCGATCTTGGTCACTTCGTTGATCACGCTCATCTTGGTGGTCTTGTCACCACGCAGATTCAGCGGCGGCTGCGGCGTCTGCTGCGCAGCGGTGGCGAAACGCGATTCCAGGGTCTCCTTCGAGACCGGCTCGTCGTTCCAGTAGAGCGAACCGTCTTCCTTGACGGCAACCGTGATCGGATTCGGACGCTTTTCAGCATCGTCCGGATTCTGGATCAGGTTGGCCTCGGGCAACTCCACCTTGACCTTGTGGGACATCAGGGGAGCCGTGATGATGAAGATGATCAGCAGCACCAGCATGACGTCCACCAGGGGCGTCACGTTGATGTCGGCCATCGGGCCGCTGCTGTTACCACTACTGAAAGCCATAACGGGCTCCGTCTATATCGTTGCGAGGACTGCTCGGCTTACTGGCTCAGCGAACGCGCGAGCCAGTGGCGAAGAAGTCGTGCAGATCGTGCGCGAAGGTATCGAACTTGCTGATGGTCGCGCTGTTGATCTTGCTGAAGAAGTTGAAGGCGAACACGGCCGGGATAGCCACGAACAGACCGATGGCGGTCATGATCAGCGCTTCACCCACCGGGCCGGCAACGGCGTCGATCGAGGCCGAACCGGTTGCACCGATCTTGATCAGCGCGCCGTAGATGCCCCACACGGTACCCAGCAGACCCACGAACGGAGCGGTTGCACCGACGGTGGCCAGCAGGATCATGCCGCCCTGCAGCTTGTTGGACTCGCGGGTCACGGCCTGACGCAGGGCGCGATCGACGAACTCCGAACGGCTCAGGGTCTCGGCGGCACCGGCCTGCTGGTGGTGGGCAGCAGCCTGGGCAGCGTCCAGGGCGATCTTCGAGAACGGCTCGGAAGCCGGCTGCTCTTCCATGGCGCGGATGGCGTCCTGGGCGTTCGGGGCATCCCAGAACAGGCTCGGAACGCGGCCGGCGGCCGACTTCAGGCGGGCAGTACGGAAGATGTTGATGACAGTCCAGTACCAGGACATGGCCGACATCGCCACCAGGGTGATCAGCACGACCCAGGAGACGGCGAAGTCACCCGGCTTGGAGGTCATTTCGTGGATCAGGTGCTCGAAGCCCATCTGCGAGAGGGCGTTGTTTGCGTTGCCCCCGGCAGCAGCGGCGATGAAAATTTCCTGCAGCATGACGCTTACCTTTGTTGTGTGTGGTGTTAAAGGGTGTAGCTAAAGTTGAACCGTTCCAGCAGCGGCCAGTCCTGGCCGCCACACGGATCAGCTCAGCGCAAAGTTGACCGGGACGCGGACGCGACCAGCCGCCTTCTGTCCACCGCTTGAGGCGGGGTTGAACTTCCACTTGCGCGCCGCTTCCATGGCAGCACGGTCGAGGTCACGGTTGCGGCTGGACTTCTCGACGGCGACATTGGTGACGTTGCCGTTGGCATCGACATCAATGATCAGGATGACCTCGCCCTGGATACCGGCGCGGAAAGCGGCCGGCGGGTAACGCGGCGGGTTCATGTTCTTGGACGAGATGTCCACGCTGGCCTGGATGTCGACCGGCGGGGCGGGCGGAGCCGGCGGGGCCGGCGGCGTCACCACGTCATTCGGGCGCGGTTCCGGCACGTCGATCACCGGGGCTTCCGGCGGCGGCGGCAGCGGCGAGGGCTTCGGCGGCGCCAGGTTCTTGACCGGCGGCGGCGGGATGTCCTGCGGCGGCGGCGGCGGCGGCGGTGGCGGCGGCGGCGGCGGGGCGTCGACCAGCGTCACCATGACGTTGCGTTCCTTCTCCGCAGCGGCCTTCGGGGCCACGGCCGGGATCAGAAGCATCATCAGGGCTGCCAAGTGCAGTGCGATTACAAAGGCGATGCCAGCGATACGGGGCCAGCTCAGACCCTTATCCTTATCGCTGTCGTCGTACCTGTGGTGGAAGACCAATTGTTCCGTCATGCGCCAAGAGCTCTGTAGTGAGGCGGGGCAAGCATTACTGTCGCCCCTGAGATTCAGCGGTGCATGACACCGCAGGAACCTCCAAGCTTATACCAATCCTGACCAGCTGCGCATCTCAAAAACAGCTGTTCAGGCGTTATTCCTGCTTACTTCAGGTTGATGATTTTGTCGGCATCAGCCGGGTTTTTGACACCCTTGGCCTTTGCGTCCCGGGCAGCCTGCTTTGCTTCCGGGATACGGCCTTCCGAATGCAAAACCTTTGCCAGGTTCAGGTACGTCTCACCATCCTTGGACAGCGGAGCGGCCTTCTGCCAGGCCTCGATCGCCTGGGGGATCTGCTCGCTGTAGTAGTACGACTGCGCCAGGGCCAGGTAAACCTGGTAATCCGGCTTGAGGATGCCCTTCTCCAGGCCCTCGTTGATCACCGCAATGACGTCCCGTTCCTTGTTCTCGGTGTTTGCGTAGATCGAGTACAACTGCTTGTACTCGCGCTCTTCGGTGAGCTGTCCGGACGCACGCAGCTTGTCCATCACTGCGGCGGCCTTGTCCATCTGGTCGGCCTGCATGTACATGCTGGCCAGGTTGAGCTGGGCCTTCTTGTCCGAGGGGTTGCGGCTGGCCAGCGCCTCGGCTTCCTTGACCGCTTCACCGGTCTGGCCGGCTTCGGCGTAGGACGCCATCAGCAGCTGGTTCCAGTTGTCCTTCGGCTCGGGCGAGGCGGCAATGGCGGCGCGCAGCACCGGGATGGCCTCGGCGTACTTCTCGGTCTGGTACAGGGCCTGGCCCTTGATGATCAGCTCTTCGGGCTTGTTGGACTTGGACTCGGCGAAGTACTTGTCCAGGTTGGCCAGGCCTTCGGCGTACTGCTCGTCCTGGATCTGCAGCTGGGCCAGCATCAGCAGTGCCTGGTAGTGGCCGTTGTTGTCCAGCTGGTTCAGGGTGAGCGCCTGCTGCAGGTACTGCTTGGCGCCGGCGTTGTCGTCCAGGTTGTAGGCGGCCTGCGAGGCCAGCTGGTTGGCCACTGCCTTGTCGTAGTCGTTGGCAGCCTCGGCGGCGATGATTTCATCGGCCAGCGCACGGGTCTGCTCGAACTCGCTCTTGTTGTAGGCCTCGAACAGCTTCTGCAGCTTGCCGCTCATCTTCGAGGAAGCCTTGCCGTTGGGCTCCTGGCGGGTCGCCTCCGGGAACAGCACTTCAGCCTTGGCGCTACCACGGCCACCGCGACGCTCGTTGCGATCGGACGAACGCGACTGTGCAACGGCATCAGCCACCACAACACCACCGAGCGCGGTCGCGATAAGGACGGAAAGCACGGCTTGTTTATGGCTGCGGAAGATCATGGTTCACCTCGATGGGACCGCTTGGGAGCGGAGTTCGGACTATTCGGAAAGAAACCGAGCACGCAAACGTAGCAGAAATTATTTGACGGAGAAATCACTTCCGTTGGTGTACTGCAGCAATGTCCCGGGTCATCCGCACCGCGGGATCCGTCCGGCCTGGCGGGCCTGCTGGAAAACAGGCATCAGCGCCGGCGCATCGCGCTGCAGTTCACGGATGCGGTTGGCCGGGTCCGGGTGGGTGGAAAGCCATTGCGGGGAGCGGTTTCCGCTGGCCGCCATCATGTTCTGCCACAGGTTCACCGCCTGCGAGGGGTCGAACCCGGCCTGGGCCATCAGCCGCTGGCCAACCACGTCGGCCTCGCTTTCCTGGGTGCGCGAGCCGGGCAGCAGGAACATGGTCTGCGCCCCCATGCCACCGAGCTGGCTGACCGTGCTGGCCGCGCTTTCACCGTAGGCGGCGCCGGCCAGCACGCTGGCCACCTGCAAGAGCCCGGAGGCGCCCATCTGCTTGGTGATGCGTTCTTCGTGGTGGCGCGAAATGACGTGGCCGATCTCATGGCCGATGACGGCCGCCAGCTGGTCCTGGTTGCGGGCCACGCTGAAGATGCCGGTGTTCACGCCGACCTTGCCGCCGGGCAGGGCGAAGGCATTGGGTTCCTTGTCGACGAACACCGCCGTCTCCCAACGTACGCCATGGTACTGGGAGGGCAGCTGGGCGACGAGCGCGTTGACCACGCATTGCACGTAGGCGTTCTGCCGGGCGTCGCGGTTGACGGTTTCCTTGGCCTTGGTTTCGGCGAAGGCCTGCGCGCCCAGCTGGTCCAGCTGTTGCTGGGAAACGCCACCAACGACCTGGCGACGCCCGGTCGGCGATGTGGTGGTCGCGCAGGCGCCGAGCAGCAGGATGGCAGTGATGGCGAAAGCAGCGGCTTTCATGATGGATCCCCCACATTCATGGCTGCAGTGTGCGAGCGTCCTGCTTAATTTTTCGTCAACCGCGCGTTCGGCTTACTGCGCGCCGAACCAGACCAGCGCGCCGAGCGCGATGGCGTTGTTGATCGCATGCGCGGCGATGGCCGCCCACAGCGTCCCGGTCTTGCGGTACAGCCAGGCAAAGGCGATGCCCATGCCCCCGTAGATCAACCACAACAGCAGCATCTCCGGCAGCCCGTTGGGGCTGGTGCCGGGCACCTCGTGCACCAGCGCGAAAGCCGCGCCGCTCAACAGCATGCCCAGCCATGGGCGGCCGGCGGCCCACAGGCGGCCGAACAGGACGCGCCGGAACAGCAATTCCTCATAGGCCGGGGCCAGGAACACGGCGAAGACCACCAGCAGCAGGGGATAGTTGGCCAGTGCCTGTTCCATCAGCGGCAGGTTGGTCGGGGCCGGCTCGATGCCGAACTGCTTGCCGATCCAGCTGATCAGGCTGCTGCCAATGAACACGCAGGCCGCTACCAGCAGCGTCCAGCCCCAGGTCGTGCCGCGGCGGGCATTCCGGTGCGATTGCGCGCGCTCGGCCGGCGTGGCGCGACGACGCCAGAAGTACAGCACCAGTGCCGCGCCGCCGGTGGATATCAGCGCGATCAGGATCTGCGCCAGCGCGCCCGGGTCACCCAGCAGGCCCGACAATTCCTTGCCGGCCGGCATGCCATTGCCGTTCTTCGCGGCCTCCATGCCCACCATGACGCCACGCCACAGGCCCCAGGCCAGGCCACACACCAGGCTCAGGCACAGCAGGAAGCCGGCGGCGAGCAACAGGTCCGCGATGAAGCCGATGACCGGCGATTGCTTGCGTGCCATGGGCGGGGAGAGCGGGGGAGGGACGGACATCGCGGGCCTTTGCAGAGCAGGCGGTGGGCAGAAGACGGGCGCCATGGATGCCTGGCGCCCGGGTCTTGCGGCTGGATCTCTCAGATATCCAGGTTCATGACCTTCAGCGCGTTGTCCTCGATGAAGTCGCGGCGCGGTTCAACCACGTCGCCCATCAGGGTGCTGAAGATCTGGTCCGCTTCCACCGCATCCTCGATGCGTACCTGCAGCAGGCGGCGCGTATCCGGGTTCACGGTGGTGTCCCACAGCTGTTCCGGGTTCATTTCACCCAGGCCCTTGAAGCGCTGGATCTGGCGGCCCTTCTTGGCCTCTTCCATCAACCAGGCCTGCGCCTGCGCGAAACCGGTCACCTCGGTGCTCTTGTTGCCACGGCTGATGGTCGCGCCCTCGCGGATCAGGCCATGCAGCAGCTGCGACGCCTGGTGCAGCGGACGCAGCTCGCCGGACTCGAACGCGGACAACGGCAACACCTGGATGTGCTCCTCGCCCATGTGGCGACGGGTCACCAGCACGGCCGCCGGCCGCTGTTCGTTCGGTTCCTGCAGGGTCAGGGTGAAACGCGGCGTGCCCAGGCTGCCCTGGTTGAGATGCTTGGCCAGCGCATCCAGGCCTTCGCCCTCACCGGCGCTGCGCAGGTGCTGCAGGTCCATCGGGGTGAAATCGACCAGCGCCTCGAGCAGACCGCGGTCATAGCGGTGCGCGTTGCGCTCGATCGCATCCTGCGCGCCGGCGTAGACCATCAGCAGCTTTTCCAGCGCCACGCCCTCGATCGGCGGCTCGCCGGTGGCCGGTACCAGGGCGGCGTTTTCCACCGCGCTGTTGGCCAGGTAGGCATCCAGCGCCGGGTCATCCTTGAGGTACAGCTCGGTCTTGCCCTGTTTGATCTTGTACAGCGGCGGCAGGCCGATGTAGACGTAGCCGCGCTCGATCAGCTCCGGCATCTGTCGGTAGAAGAACGTCAGCAGCAGGGTGCGGATGTGGGCGCCGTCGACGTCGGCGTCGGTCATGATGATGATCTTGTGGTAGCGCAGCTTGTCCGGGTTGTACTCGTCGCGGCCGATGCCGGTACCCAGCGCGGTGATCAGCGTACCGACCTGGTCCGAGGCCAGCATGCGGTCGAAGCGTGCGCGTTCCACGTTGAGGATCTTGCCGCGCAGTGGCAGCACCGCCTGGTTCTTGCGGTTGCGACCCTGCTTGGCCGAGCCGCCTGCCGAGTCACCCTCGACGATGAACAGTTCCGACAGCGCCGGGTCCTTTTCCTGGCAGTCGGCCAGCTTGCCCGGCAGGCCGGCGATGTCCAACGCGCCCTTGCGGCGGGTCAGGTCACGCGCCTTGCGGGCGGCCTCGCGGGCACGCGCGGCATCGACGATCTTGCCGGCGATGACCTTGGCTTCGTTCGGGTTTTCCTGCAGGAACTCTTCGAGCTTGGCGCCGAAGGTGCTTTCCACCGCCGGCTTGACGTCGGAGCTGACCAGCTTTTCCTTGGTCTGGCTGGAGAAGCTCGGGTCCGGCACCTTGACCGACAGCACCGCGATCATGCCTTCGCGCATGTCATCGCCGGTGAAGCTGATCTTGGCCTGCTTGGCGATGCCGTTCTGCTCGATGTAATTGTTGAGCGTACGGGTCAGCGCGGCACGGAAACCGGCCAGGTGGGTGCCGCCGTCCTTCTGCGGGATGTTGTTGGTGAAGCAGTACATCGTTTCCTGGTAGGAATCGGTCCACTGCAGCGCCACTTCCACCACGATGCCGTTGGACTCGCCGGTCACCGCGATCACGTTCGGGTGCAGCGGGGTCTTCACCTGGGCCAGGTGTTCCACGAAGCTCTTGATGCCGCCTTCGTAATGGAAGTCATCCCGACGGCCTTCGCCGCGTTCGTCGACCAGGGCGATCTTGACGCCGGAGTTGAGGAACGAGAGTTCGCGCAGGCGGCGCGCCAGGATCTCGTAGTGGAACTCGACGTTGTTGTTGAACGCGACCACCGACGGCCAGAAGCGCACGGTGGTACCGCGCTTGTCGCTGGTTTCCAGCTTTTCCAGCGGACGCACCGCCGCGCCGTGGCTGAACTCCTGCTGGTAATGGAAGCCGCCCTGGAAGATATCCAGCATCAGCTTCTCCGACAGCGCATTGACCACGCTGACGCCGACGCCGTGCAGGCCGCCGGAAACCTTGTAGCTGTTGTCGTCGAACTTGCCGCCGGCGTGCAGGACGGTCATTACCACTTCGGCCGCGGACACTTCGCGGTCGAGCTTCTTGCTCATCTGCTCGTGCTTGCCGACCGGGATGCCGCGGCCGTTGTCCGACACCGACACCGAACCGTCGGCATGGATGGTGACGGTGACGTTGTCGGCGTGACCTGCCAGCGCTTCGTCGATCGAGTTGTCGACGACCTCGAACACCATGTGATGCAGACCGGTACCGTCATGGACGTCGCCGATGTACATGCCGGGGCGCTTGCGGACCGCTTCCAGGCCTTCCAGGGCGGTAATGCTGTTGGCGTCGTAATTGCCGTTCGTGGCCGGGGTGTTCTGTTCTTCGCTCATTGCGCTTGCCGTAGGCTCCGCAGGTCATGCACTGCCGGTACGGCAGGGGCATGGGGGGTAGGGGTGACGTTCCGATTATACCTACCGGGCAGATTTCCGCCCTGAAGGCTCAAACCACGGCCTGGAGCGTGCCGTGTTCCACGTGGAACATTGCCGCCGGGCGCAGCTCTTCTTCCAGGGCTGCCGGTACTTCGGTGGCGGTGATGAACACCTGGGCCGGCACCTGCGCCAGGCGGTGCAGCACCCGCCGCTGGTGATTGCGGTCCAGTTCCGAGCCCAGGTCATCCAGCGCGATGACCGGCCATTCACCGCGCAGGGCAGCGTAATCCTCGGCCTGGGCCAACAGGCAGGCCAGTGCGGTCAGCTTTGCCTGCCCGCGGGACAGCGCGTCGCGGCCAGGGATCTGCGCAAAGCCCACATCCCAGTCCGCGCGATGTGGTCCCACCGACGTGAAGCCGGCATTGCGGTCACGTTCGCGGGCCAGCAGCAGGGCATCCCCCAGCGATACCTCGTGGCGGCGCCACCCCGGCAGCAGTTCCAGGGTCTGCAACTGCAGGGTCGGGGCCAGATCGGCGGCAATGGCAATGGCCCGCTCCTGCAGACGTTCCACGTAGTGCTGGCGGCGCGAAGTCAGCGGCACGCCCGCTTCAACCAATTCCCTGTCCCAGGCATCAAGCTGATGGCCCGGGGCCCCGGCCTTGAGCAGCGCGTTGCGTTGCTTCAACGCCCGGGTGTAACGCCGCCACAGGGGGAGAAAGTCCGGTTCCACGTGGAACAATCCCCAATCGATGAAGCGACGACGGGGCTCGCTCCCCCCGCTGACCAGGGCATGGCTGCCCGGTTCGAAGGTCACCACCGCCAACGCGGCGCACAATGTGCCCAGTTGCGCGACATCCTCGCCATCCAGACGGCCCTTCCAGCTCTGGCCACCATGACGCAGCCCGGCTCGGCGTGGAACTACGGTCTCACCGCCGGCTCCGCGCTCTTCCCATTCCACAAAGACGTCCAGGCTGTCCGCACCTTTCTGGACCAGGCCATCGCGTACGCGCCCGCGGAAACTGCGGCCGTAGGCCATCAGATGCAGCGCTTCCAGCAGGCTGGTCTTGCCAGCGCCATTGGCGCCGGTAATCAGGTTGATGCCAGGGCGGGGCGCCAATTCCACCGAATCGAACCGACGGACGCGGTTCAGGGCAACACGGACGATATGCATTGACGCTCAAGTACCCAACCACCGCGCCATCCGCGGCGGACAAGGGCGCAGCTTAAAGCATCTGCCAACGGGGTGCGGGCAATACGCTCACCCAGGCGCTCCACGTGGAACACCTGCAATTTCGCGAATTCTGCAGCATCCAACCCTTCACGCCGTTTCAGATTTCACGAAATCAGGCCCCGCGCCCGGTGGGCCGTTCTTGGGGGCTTTTTCTTCGCGGGACAGCTCTGGGGGAAAGGTCTGTGTATAACTTCGGCAATCTGTGGATAAATTTGGCACTTTTCCACAGAGATCACCTTATGCACAGATATCCACAGGCTTGACGGCCACTTTTCAAGGGGGTTTCGAAGCTAATATATTTAGCTAAAACAGTCACTTAGCATAGTTTTACATGAAATCCGGCTCTACCAGCACCACCAAGCTTTTGATTTATTCTCAGATTTAAAGCATAGAGCTGCGAAAAAGCGTCGCCGCACCAGGGCCGGGACAAAGCGGCTCAAATGGCGAAATCCGGGAGTCCTGCACGCCACCTGACTTTCAGATTTGAAGAAATCCCCGGGCGCTGAGCTGGGTTCGAAGGCGCCGCGTGGAACCTGCCGGCCTTCTCGCCCCACGCAGGTATTCCGAAACCGCGGATATCGCCGTTTCTGGACTCGTCATGCGGCCCGATACCGGCAGAAGTCAACGAAACCAGGGGCAAACGGCGGACGCTGGGCGAAGCGGCATCGGGGATCTGCTGCCTGCGCGCTTCGCTTTTCGGCCGAACGGCTGCGGAACCGGCGAAATCTACGGTCCCATGGCCGGCCAAGCTCAACGGAACAGCCCGCTTGCCGAGCTTCTGCGGGAAAATGGCGTTCTCGATACCCATCAGCCGGGCAACCAGAACCGCAGCATCTCCCGTTACTCCGAAGATGGCCTCCAAGCCGGGGCCATCTGAGCCCGGAATCGGATCACAGTGGGAAGAACCCGGCGCTTGGGGCAGGTCCCGTCGCCGGAAATCGAGATCCAGGAAGGGAAAAAGCAGGCGGGGTGATGGCAGATGCGAAGTGCCGTGGGCCTTTGAGAGGAAATTGCGCGAGACCGGCTGCAATGGCGGTCCTTTGCCACCACCGCGAACGGCTTCCGAAACGTCCGCTCCGGAATCAGGTTCCACGTGGAACCTTGCAAGAAAAAAGCCCGGCATTCGCCGGGCTTCTTCATGTTCCACGTGGAACACCGGTCAGAGACGCAGCGGCATCACGACGTGGCGCGACTTCTCGCTGCTGGCTTCGCGCACCAGCGCCGAGGAGTTCGAGTCGCGCAGCTGGATGACCACGTGCTCGTCGCGCAGTGCAGACAGGGCGTCGAGCAGGTAGTTCACGTTGAAGCCAATGGCCAGATCATTGACTTGGGTATCGGCCTCGACTTCTTCCTGCGCTTCTTCCTGTTCCGGGTTATGCGCGCTGATCTTCAGCTGCCCCGGGGTCACCTCGACGCGAACGCCGCGGTACTTTTCGTTCGACAGAATGGCGGCGCGCTGCAGCGAAGCACGCAGGCTTTCGCGCTCGATCTTCACTTCGCGGTCGGCACCGATCGGGATCACCGCTTCGTAATCCGGGAAGCGGCCGTCGATCAGCTTCGAAGTAAAGGTCACATCGTCGCGCTTGACGCGGACATGGCTGCGGCCGACTTCCAGTTCCACCTCACGATCGCCGCCTTCCAGCAGACGCTGCAGCTCGGTCACGCCCTTGCGCGGCACGATGATCTGGCGCTTGCCGGTGCTGCTTTCCAGCTCGGTTTCGCACAGCGCCAGGCGATGGCCGTCGGTGGCCACGCAACGCAGGGTCTTGTCGCGCAGATCGAACAGCAGGCCGTTGAGGTAGTAACGCACGTCCTGCTGGGCCATCGCGAACGCGGTGCGCTCGATCAGCTCCTTCAGCGCCGCTTCCGGCACGGCAACGCGCTCGGTGGCTTCGACTTCGTCAACCGACGGGAAGTCGTTAGCCGGCAGGGTCGCCAGGGTGAAGCGGCTGCGGCCTGCCTGCACCGTGATCTTTTCGCCGGTCTGCGAAACGGTGATGCGGCTGCCATCAGGCAGGGCGCGGATGATCTCGAACAGCTTGCGCGCCGGAATGGTGGTTTCACCATCCTGGGCGTCTTCGACCGCGATGCGGGAGACCATCTCCACTTCCAGGTCGGTACCGGTCAATGAAAGCTGACCACCCTGCACCTGGACCAGGAAATTGGCCAGAACCGGCAGAGTCTGGCGGCGTTCAACCACGTTGACGACCTGGGCCAACGGCTTGAGAAAGGCTTCGCGCTGCAGTGTGAAACGCATGTGGTTTCGTGCCCCTATGCTTTTAAAAGATGTGGGTTAAATCAAAAGCTTGGTGGTGCTGGTAGAGCCAGATTTGGTTTAAAACACACCCAAGTATTTGTTTTCAAAAGGTTTCTATGCACTGAAACCCTCTGTACTACTGGCCCGGAACGGGTGGGGAATGCTGTGGATAACTTTCCGCGTTTTTGGAGACGCGTTTTTATCCACAACTTCCCCAACGTCTGCCCCCGAATCATGCACCGTTTTGTGCGATGACGCCTCTGCGGCGTCGGTGCATGATTCGTCCGGCTTCTTCCCTACGACCTATCCGGTGCCCCGAATGGCTTACTCACTCAACTTGCGGATGAGCTTGTCCCAGTCCTCGCGGAGCTTGCCGTCGGTTTCCATCAGCGTCTTGATCTGGCGGCAGGCGTGAAGCACGGTGGTGTGGTCACGGCCGGCGAAGGCATCGCCGATTTCCGGCAGGCTGTGCTCGGTCAGCTCCTTGGTCAGCGCCATGGCGACCTGGCGCGGACGGGCCAGCGAACGGGTGCGGCGCTTGGACAACAGGTCCTTGATCTGCAGGCCGTAGTAGTCAGCGACGGTCTTCTGGATGTTGGGAATGCTGATCGCCTGCTGCTGGGCACGCAGCAGGTCGCGCAGGGTTTCCTGGGCGAACTCGGTGGTGATCGCGCGGCCGGTGAAATTGGCGCGGGCGGTCAGGGTGTTGAGTGCCCCTTCCAGGTCGCGCACGTTCGAGCGCATCTTCTTGGCGATCAGGAACGCCACGTCATCCGGGATCTCGGCACCGCGTTCGCGCGCCTTGGCCAGCACGATGGCCGCACGGGTCTCGAAATCCGGCGGCTCGATCGCCACCGACAGGCCCCAGGCCAAGCGTGATTTCAGACGCGCTTCCAGGCCTTCGACCTCGCGCGGGTAACGGTCGCAGGTCAGGATGATCTGTTGCTTGCCGTCGAACAGCGCGTTGAAGGTGTGGAAGAACTCTTCCTGGGTGCGGTCCTTGCCGGCGAAGAACTGGATGTCATCGATCAGTAGCGCGTCCACCTGCTGGAACTGCCGCTTGAACTGGTCCATGGTCTTTTCCTGCAGCGCCCGGATCATCGCGCTGAAGAACTGCTCCGAACGCAGGTACAGCACCTTGGCACCCGGGTTGGCCTGGCGCATGGCATTGCCGGCGGCCAGCATCAGGTGGGTCTTGCCCAGGCCGGTGCCACCGTACAGCAACAGCGGGTTGTGGGCGCGGTCGCCGGGCTTCTGTGCCGCCTGGAACGCGGCGGCCAGGCCCAGCTGGTTGCTGCGGCCTTCGACGAAGTTGGTGAAGGTGTAGTGCGCATCCAGGTTGCCGTTGAACGGCACCACCGGTGCCGATACCGGCGCCTGGACGCCGCTGCTCACCGGCAGCGGGGCCGGCTCGGCCACGCGGGGGCGCGAGCCGATCTCCAGGATGACCTCGGAAAAACCGGCGAAATGGGCGAGCAGCTCGGAGATGCGCGACAGGTAACGCTCGCGCACCTGCTCGACGATGAAGGCATTGGGCGCGTACAGCACCAGGCTGTCAGCGCGCTGGTCGGCCTGCAAGGGCTTCAACCAGGTGTGGACATCTTCCGGCGGGAATTCCGCTTCAAGACGTTCAAGACAAAGAGACCAGGCATCCATCAGCAATAATCATCAAAGGCCTTGTCGGCAAGGCGCAGGAAGCCGCCGGGCCACAGGCCGGAACAGGGAAAAGTGGATGGCCCAGACTACCACCGCAGACCGGATGCGGGAATGCTTGTCCCGGATTTATTCACAGGCTCATCCACAAGCTGTGCACCGGCCTGTGAATATCCGTCGTTTCGGAAGCTTGACGGGGTGGTGGGCGCTTCTATAGAATTTCCGGTTCTTTCCGTCCCATTCATACAGGTGCCCCCATGGCCACCAAGCGCACGTTCCAACCCAGCAACCTCAAGCGCAAGCGCGATCACGGCTTCCGTGCCCGCATGAAGACCGCTGACGGCCGCAAGGTCCTGTCGCGTCGCCGCGCCAAGGGCCGCAAAGTCCTCAGCGCTTGATTGCGTTGCCGCTCTCCGCGGCACATGCAACTTCAATCGTGAGCAGTGCCTTCCCGCGCAAGCGATTCCCTCGCTCTGCGCGGGTTCGTACGCGCGCTGAATACTCTACGGTCTTCAACGGCGCCCGCCGTGTGTCCGACCCGCTGATGACACTCCACTGGCTGAAAGGGGATGCCCCCGCTCGGTTGGGTATGGCCGTGTCACGGAAGGTGGATACGCGTGCGGTCGGCCGTAACCGTATCAAGCGTGTGTTGCGCGATGCAACACGCCATATTTTGCCGTGCCTGGCCGGTGGCGATTTCGTCGTCGTTGCCCGCTCGGCGGCCAAGACGGCCAGCAATCAACAGATCCGCGAGGCGTTCGAACGCCTGCTGCGCCGTGCCGGCGCATTGCCCGCTGCGGGCGCGGACGGCACAATGCCGCCGCGCAAGGGCGCTGAACCCACTCCTTTGAACGCGCCGGATGCTTCGTCCGGCCGAGCCGAGCCAGCCTGCTGATGAACCAGACCCGTGTATTCCTGATTTTCGCCTGGCTGATGGTGGCCGTGCTGCTGTGGATGGAATGGGGTCGCGAGAAGAACGCGCCGGATCCGGCCACCGTGGCCGCGACCCAGCCGGCCGTGCCGGTGTCCAACGATGCCGACCTCGCCGTGCCCGGCACCGGTACTGTGCCGCAGGCCACCGTCCCCGGCCATGAGGCTCCGGCCGCCCCGGCGGTTGCCGGCGTCGAAGCGGCCAGTGCCGCACCGCGCGTGACCGTCACCACCGACGTCCTCAAGCTGGTGCTGGATGGCCGCAGCGTGCTCGACGCCGACCTGCTGCAGTTCCCGCAGACCAAGGCCGCCGGCAGCCCGCCGGTGCAGTTGCTGACCGAGGACAAGGCGCACCCGTATACCGCCACCGCCGGTTGGGCCAGCCAGTCCGGTTCGCCGGTACCTGGCGCCGCCGGTTTCCAGCCGGCCGGCAACGCCACCGAGGTGGTGCTGGCCGACGGCCAGAACCAGGTGCAGGTGCCGTTCGTGTGGAATGGCCCCAACGGCGTGAGCATCCACCGCACCTATACCTTCACCCGTGGCGAGTACGCCGTTTCGGTGAAGGACGAAGTGAGCAACGCCGGCAGCGCGCCGTGGCAGGGCTACGTGTTCCGCAAGCTGGACCGCGTGCCGTCCATCGTCACCCGCGGCATGACCAACCCGGACTCCTTCAGCTTCAATGGCGCCACCTGGTTCAGCCCGGAAGATGGCTACCAGCGCCGTGCGTTCAAGGACTACATGGATGACGGCAACCTCAACCAGACCATCACCGGTGGCTGGGCGGCGATGCTGCAGCACCACTTCTTCACCGCGTGGATCCCCCAGGCCGACCAGGCCGCGCTGTACCGCCTGTCGCAGAACGGCCCGCGCAACGTGATCGAAGCCAGCGGCCCGGGCTTCACCGTGGCACCGGGGCAGAAGGTCAGCACCGAGGCGCGCCTGTGGGTGGGCCCGAAGCTGGTCAACCAGATCGCCAAGGAAGACGTGAAGGGCCTGGACCGCGTGGTCGACTACAGCCGCTTCTCGATCATGGCGATCATCGGCCAGGGCCTGTTCTGGGTGATGAACCAGGTGCACAAGCTGGTCGGCAACTGGGGCTGGTCGATCATCGGCCTGGTGATCCTGCTCAAGCTGGCGCTGTTCCCGTTGGCCAATGCGCAGTTCAAGTCGCAGGCCAAGATGCGCAAGTTCCAGCCGCGCATCGCGCAGTTGAAGGAACGTTATGGCGATGACCGCCAGAAGTTCCAGACCGCGATGATGGAGCTGTACAAGAAGGAAAAGATCAACCCGATGGGCGGCTGCCTGCCGCTGCTGATCCAGATGCCGATCTTCTTCGCCCTGTACTGGGTGCTGGTGGAGTCGGTGGAACTGCGCCAGGCCCCGTGGTTTGCCTGGATCCAGGACCTGACCGCGCGTGACCCGTACTTCATCCTGCCGGTCATCAACATGGCGGTGATGTGGTTCACCCAGAAGCTGACGCCGGCCGTGGGCATGGACCCGATGCAGCAGAAGATGATGCAGTTCATGCCGCTGGTGTTCGGCGTGATGATGGCCTTCATGCCGTCCGGCCTGGTGCTGTACTGGGTGGTCAACGGTGGCCTGAGCCTGCTGCAGCAGTGGTACATGATCAAGAAGCACGGCGAGGACACGCTGCCGGCCAAGGTCGAAGCCAAGTAAGTCGAGGAGCCCGCCGCAAGGCGGGCTTTTCGCATGTGGCGTTAGAATCGCCCCGCGTTCGCGCCCCTTCCACCGTTTTCCGTCGTCGAGCCCGCCATGCCCCGTTCGCTGCCTTCGTCCCGCGCGCTGTTGTCGCCCCTGTTGCTGGCCTGCGTGCTGGCCTCCGGTTGTGGCAGGCAGCAGGAACTGGCCGGCAAGGCGCCCGTCGCCCAACCCAGCGCCGCCGCGGCAGCAGCGACGGACCCGGCGGCGGCACCGCTGCTGGGCGCGTTGCAGAAGCAGTTGGATGGCCATCGCCGCATCGTCGTGCTGCTGGCCGATGAGGCACAGCAGACGCCGGCCGACCGCACCACCTCCAGCCGCATTGGCCAACAGCTGTTCCATGACGGGCTGGAGCAGCGCGAGGCCATCGCCGCGCAGTTCGATGCGTTGCTGCGCCAGAGCAGCCCACAACGCTTCGCCACGCTGGGCACGGTGCTGGACTACATCGAATCGGCACCGGAGCTGTACGACGCCGACCGCCTGGCGTTCCGCGAAGTGCTGCGTGACCTGCACGAGCGGGTCGGCAAGGACTCCTCGTTGCCGGCGGTGAAGCTGCACCAGCGCATCGGCGAGGACCTGGAGGCGCTGGACGAGATCGAGCGCAACTACAACCAGGAGATCACCCGGATCTTCAGCCGTTTCGATCGCACCCGTGCCATCACGCTCAAGCGCGAGAAGTGGGACGACTACATCGCCCACCTGCATACCCAATACAGCCGCGAGGCGATCCTGCGCGACTACGGGGTGATCGAGCCCTACCCGATGTCGATGAAGGACAGCGAGCGCGAGATCTTCGGCCGCGACCTGCCGGCCAAGACCGTGGTGCTGACCTTCGATGACGGCCCGCACAAGGCCTATACCGATGAAGTGGTGGCCATTCTCAAGCGCTACGACGTGCCGGGCGTGTTCTTCGAGGTGGGCCGCAACCTGGGCGCGATCCAGCCCGATGGCAAGGTCACGCTCGGGCCGATGGCCGGCATCAGCCGCAACCTGATGGAGCAGGGCTACGCGGTGGGCAACCACAGCCTGACCCATGCACAGCTCTCGCGGACCAGCGGCGACGCGCTGCGCGAGCAGGTGCTGGGCACCGACATCCTGCTCAAGGACGTGGATAGCCGCCGCGCGCCGTTGTTCCGCTTCCCGTATGGCGCGCGCAACGCCGAAGGCCTGCAGCTGCTCGGCGAGGCCGGCCTGAAGTCGATCATGTGGAACATCGATTCGATGGACTGGGCCGACCCGGTGCCCGAGTCGATCGTGCAGCGCGTGGTCGAGCAGGTGCAGAAGGAACAGAAGGGCATCATCCTGTTCCATGACATCCACGACCGCGCGGTGAAGGCGTTGCCGCAGATCCTGGACCGGCTGATCGCCGACGGTTACCAGTTCGCCGGCTGGAACGGCCGTGATTTCAGCGTCAGCCGCCCGCGCAAGGGCGCCACCAGCGACGCCACCGTGACCACCGGCTACGAAAAATCCTGGGCCATCGTGATCGGCATCGACGACTACGCCAGGTGGCCCAAGCTCGAGTACGCCAGCCATGACGCGCAGGCCATCGCCGACACCCTGACCGGGCAGTTCGGCTTCCCGTCCTCGCAGGTGATCGTGCTGAAGAACGAACAGGCCACGCGCAACAACATCCTGGCCGCCTTCCACGACCGCCTGGCCGATGACCGCACCGGCCGGAACGATCGCGTGTTCGTGTTCTTCGCCGGCCATGGTGCCACCCGTCAGCTCGCCTCCGGGCGCGACCTGGGCTACATCATTCCGGTGGATTCGGACCCCAACGAGTTCGCCACCGACGCGATCGCGATGACCGACATCCAGAACATCGCCGAGAGCCTGCGCGCCAAGCACGTCATGTTCGTCATGGATGCCTGCTACAGCGGCCTGGGCCTGACCCGCGGCGGGCCATCCTCGTCGGCATTCCTGCGCGAGAACGCGCGCCGCAGCGCCCGCCAGATGCTGACCGCCGGTGGCGCCGACCAGCAGGTGGCCGACAGCGGTCCGAACGGGCATTCGGTGTTCACCTGGGTGCTGCTGCAGGCGCTGGCCGGCAAGGGCGACCTCAATGGCGATGGCCTGATCACCGGCACCGAGCTGGCCGCGTACGTGGCGCCGGCGGTGTCGGCGGTGTCGCGGCAGACCCCAGCATTCGGCAGCCTGCCCGGATCGCAGGGCGGCGAGTTCGTGTTCCAGGTACCGGACAGCCAGGAATACCTGACCGCCGATACCCGCCAGCTCTCGGCCGACGCGATCGCGCTCAACAACCGCGTCGACGCCGCCCAGGATGCCAAGGGCGAGGCCGAGGCACCGGTGACCGTGACCGACCTGCAGGGCGGCAGGAGCACGCTGGTGGTGCCGGCGGCCGGGGCGGTGTCCGACCGCCAGCGTGCCCAGCAGGCCAATGACCGCGGCCTCCAGCTGTACCGCGAGAAGCGCTATGACGAGGCCGTGGCGCAGTTCACCGAAGCGCTGAAACTGCGTCCGGACTTCGCCCTGGCGGCCAACAACCTGGGCTTCGTCTACTACCGCCAGCAGCGCTATGCCGAGGCTGCGCGCTGGCTGGAGAACACCGTGAAAATCGATCCCTCGCGTGCGGTGGCCTACCTCAACCTGGGCGATGCGTACTTCAATGCCGGCGACAAGGCCAAGGCCAGGCAGGCCTACAGCACCTACCTGGAGCTGCAGCCGCAAGGCAGCGGCGCGGCCCAGGCGCGCGCGCAACTGCAGAAGCTGTAGCGGATGAGCGCGTTGTCCACCGGCCAGACCATCGTTGCCATTGCCAGCGGCGCCGCTGCCGGCGGCGTCGGCATGCTGCGCGTCTCCGGGCCGCGGTCATTGCAGATCGCCGTGGACCTGGGTTGCCCGATGCTGCAGCCGCGGCACGCGCACTACGCCAGGTTCCGCGATGCAGGCGGCGAGGTGATCGATGACGGCATCGCGTTGTACTTCCCCGGCCCGCGCAGCTTCACCGGCGAGGACGTGGTGGAACTGCAGGGCCACGGCAGTCCGGTCGTATTGCGACAACTGCTCGCGCGCTGCATCGAACTGGGCGCGCGCCAGGCGCGTGCCGGTGAGTTCAGCGAGCGGGCCTTCCTCAACGGCAAGCTCGACCTGGCCCAGGCCGAGGCCATCGCCGACCTGATCGCCGCCGGTGACGTACGCGCGGCCCGCGCGGCGCGGCGTTCACTCGATGGCGTGTTCTCGCGGCGCGTGGAAGAGGTGGGGGAACAGCTGGTGCGCTTGCGCATCCATGTCGAAGCGGCCATCGACTTTGCCGATGAGCCACTGGATACGCTGGGCGGTGCGCAGGTGCGCGCCGGCATCGAACAGGCGCGCGCGCTGCTGGAGCAACTGCGCATCGACGCCGAGCGTGGCCGCAAGCTGCGTGATGGCCTGCACGCGGTGCTGATCGGCCCGCCCAATGCGGGCAAGAGTTCGCTGCTCAATGCATTGGCCGGCAGCGAGCGCGCCATCGTCACCGACATCGCCGGCACCACCCGCGACACGCTGCGCGAAACCATCCGCATCGATGGCCTGGAACTGGAACTGGTCGATACCGCCGGCCTGCGCGAAGGTGGCGATGCCATCGAACGCGAAGGCATGCGCCGCGCCCGTGCCGAAATGCAGCGCGCCGACCTGGCCATCGTGGTGCTGGATGCGCGTGATCCGGACGCGGGCAAGCAGGCCATTGGCGATGCCGCCGCCCAGGCCGCGCGGCAGCTGTGGATATTCAACAAATGCGACCTGCTGCCACAGTGGCCGCAGGACCTGGGGGCCGACAGCATCGCGTTGTCGGCGGCCAGCGGGGCAGGGCTGGAGCAGCTGCACGCGCGCCTGCGCGCCATCGCCAGCGACGGTGCCGGGGAAGGCATGCAGGGGGAGTTCTCCGCGCGCCTGCGCCATGTCGAGGCCATCGCCAGTGCCGCCGGGCACCTGGAAATCGCCGACGCGCAGCTGCACCACGACCAGCTCGAACTGGCTGCCGAGGAGCTGCGGCTGGCCCACGATGCACTGGGCGAGATCACCGGCCGGATGACGGCCGACGACCTGCTGGGGCGTATCTTTTCGAGTTTCTGCATCGGCAAGTGATGCCCCGCCTGAGATGACACATTCAGCCTGCGCGCAGTAGGCTATGCGCCGTTACGGGATCCCCCCGCCTGCGGAGCCAGTCCAATGCGCCATTGATGCCACCGTCGCAATGACGGTCCCTTCCAGTCCCTGCTGCCGTTGGCGGCCGGGTGCTTCGGGCATCGATGGAACCACGCATGACAACTTCCGTATCCGTGACGCTGGATGGCGTCGCTTGGCACACGCCCGATGGGCGCTGCCTTTTCTCTGATCTCACTGCACGCTTCGATGGACGACTGACCGGCCTGGTCGGCCGCAATGGCGTGGGCAAGTCCGTGCTGGCGCAGATGATGGCCGGGCTGCGCGTACCCAGCGCCGGACACTGCCGGCGCATGGGCCGCGTCCACTACCTGCCGCAGCAGGTGGCGGTGACTCCCGGGCAGCGGGTAGCCGAGCTTGCCGCTGTGGATAACGTGTTGGCGGCGCTGCTGCGGATCGAGGCGGGCAGCACCGACCCGGCCGACTTCGACGCGGTGGGCGAACAGTGGATGCTGCGCGAAACGCTGCAGCAGGCGTTGTTCGACGCGGGACTGGAGGGTGTCTCTGCGGACATGCCTGTGGATAAGCTCAGTGGCGGGCAACGGATGCGGGTGGCATTGGTGGGCGCGCTGCTGCAACCGGTGGAGCTGCTGATCCTGGATGAGCCCAGCAATCACCTGGACCTGGCTGGCCGGCAGTGGCTGGCCGCGCAACTGCGGGCACGGGGGCAGGGCGTGCTGCTGGTCAGCCACGACCGCCTGTTGCTGGCCGAGGTGGAGTGCATCGTCGAATTGTCGCCGCAGGGCCTGCGCAGCCATGGTGGCGACTACGCCAGTTATGCACAGGCGCGCGCTGCCACAAAGGTGGCGGCCGAAACCCTGCTACAGCAGCGTCGCCATGAACGTCGCAAGGGCGAGCAGGAGTTGCGCGTCCAACGCGAACGGCTGGAGCAGCGCAGCGCGCGTGGCAGCCGCGATGCGGCCAGGGCCAACCAGGCGCCGATCCTGCTGGGCCTGCAGCGCCAGCGTGCCGAAGCCAACGCCGGCAAGGCACGACAGCAGCTCCAGCAACGGCATGCGGGGCTGGACGACGCGGTGCGGCAGGCGCATGCGCAGCTGGATGCGCCGCCACCGGTGCTGCTGATGCCGGCGCTGCTCCCCGGTGGCCCGGAATGGGTGGTGCGGTTGGAAGGCGTGCGTCTGCCGTGGAGCGACCCGGCGCAGCCAGCGCTGGACCTGTCGCTGCGCCGGGGCCAGCGCCTGGCCGTGAGTGGAGCCAACGGCACCGGCAAATCCACCTTGCTCAAGCTGCTGGCCGGTCAGTGCGAAGCGGTGGCGGGGAACGTACAGGTTGCGGTGCCCGCAGCGCTGCTGGACCAGCAACTGGCGGTCCTGCCGCCGCAATGCAGTGCGCTGCAGGGGCTGCGCGAAAGCAACCCGCTGCAGGAGGAAGCCGCCTCTCGCAGCCGTCTCTCGCTGCTGGGCCTGGACGCCGCGCAGGCGGTGCTGCCCTCGGCCCGGCTCAGTGGCGGGCAGCGGCTCAAGGCGGCGCTGGCCTGCGTGCTCTACGCGGACCCGCCGGCGCAGCTGCTGTTGCTGGACGAGCCGGGCAACCACCTGGACCTGGAATCACTGGAAGCCCTGGAAGGCCTGCTGCGGCAGTACCGCGGCACGCTGGTCGTGGTCTCTCACGATCCGGCCTTCCTGCAGGCCATTGGCATCGATGCCACGTTGCAGCTGGACAGGGATGGCTGGCGATTGCAGCCGGCCTGAGGCTGTTCTTTCTTTCGCCGGTCACATCGCAGCGGCATCATTGCGCCTTCGTTTTTTTATGAAGGTGCGGTGCGATGTCCAGGTGGGGATGGTTGATGATGGCAGGCATGGCATGCTGCCCGGTAATGCACGCCAACGCCGCCCAGAGTTATCCACACGTTTCGGTCTACGCGCACCGTGGTGCCAGCGCATTGCTGCCCGAACACACCCTGGCCGCGTACGCCCAGGCCATCTCCGACGGCGCCGACTACATCGAGCCGGACCTGGTGATGACCAAGGACGGCGTGCTGGTGGCACGCCATGAGAACGAGATCGGCTCGACCACCGATGTCGCCGCGCACCCGGAATTCGCCGAGCGCCGTACCACCAAGGTGATCGACGGGAAGAAGATCGACGGTTGGTTCACCGAAGACTTCACCCTGGCCGAGCTGAAGACCCTGTACGCCCGCGAGCGCTTGCCACAGGTGCGCGGTACTGCGTTCGACGGGCAGTTCCGCATTGCCTCGCTGGACGAGATCATCAGCTTCCTGGTGCAGCAGGCCGGCCGCGCCAACCGCGGCATCGGGCTGGTGCCGGAGATCAAGCACGGCAGCTACTTCCGCGGCATTGGCCTGCCGATGGAAGACAAGCTGCTGGCCGCGCTGCAGGGCAATGCCTATACCAAGGTGGCGCCGGTGATGGTGCAGTCCTTCGAGACCGCCAACCTGCGCGCGCTGCGCGCCAAGCTGGGCCGCGATTCCAACATCCGCCTGCTGCAGCTGCTGGATGCTGCCGGCGACATGCCGGCCGACGTGGTGCTGGCCGGCGGCACGCTGACCTATGCGCAGATGGCGACGCCGGCCGGGCTGAAGGAGATCGCCGGCTACGCCGACGCCATCGGCCCGGAACGGCGCATGGTGATCCCGTGGAACGCGCAGGGGGGCCTGGCTGCACCCACCGCACTGGTCGGGGATGCGCATGCCGCCGGCCTGCAGGTGGTGGTCTACACCTTCCGCCCGGAGAACTCGTTCCTGCCGCCGGCAATGCGCCAGGGTGCGGAGAATGCGCGCAACCCGGAGGCATCGGTGGCCGAGATGCGCGAGTACCTCAAGGCCGGCATCGATGCGTTGTTCACCGACGATCCCGCACTGGGCCGCCGCGCGGTGGACGGCACTCCGTAAGGAGCGGACTGCACCGCGACGCCGCAGCTGCTTCGGCCCGGGCCGCCGCGGGTTGGCGGCACCGGATCGATCACGTGACGCCCTGTCATCGCTTGCCAGTCACGGCGGTGCCCAAAGGGAGGGTGGTTGTCCTGTGTGAAAATGCCGGCAGTGGGCATTGGCAGGATCATGGAGGGACGCTTTGCTGATCGGCTACCGGTTCGAGGAAGGCGCCGTGCTGCGCATCCATTCGCGCAACGCGGTGGCGGCGGTGCTGCTGGTCGCTTTCAGCCTGGTCTTCACCGTCGGCCCCGTGCTGCTGCTCTTTTCGCGCGACCTCCATGGCACGGGGATGGATCCGGTGCTGGCAGGGCTGGCATCGGCTTTGATGATCGCCATGGCGCTGGCTTCGCTCTGGTATTTCCGTCTGCGCGAGACGCTGGTGTTGGATAGGCCCGGCAACCAGGGCATCCGCATCTCCCACAACCTGTTTGGAAGGGCGCGGCGCGTCGACGCGGCGTTCGTGCTGGCGGGTCAGCCTCGCCTGCAGCTCCGGCGCCATGGCGATAACGCCCGTGCCCCCGTGCGGCTATGGCTGATGCACGTCGATGGAAGCGAGCACCAGCTCAGTTTCGAAACGATCGCCGTGCGGCCGGGCAGCGGCGTCACCGGCGAATGGCTGCAGCGGATCGCCACGCATCTGCAGGTGGAGGCTCCGGCCGGGATCGTGGTCGTGCCGCTGAACTCGCCGGCAGCCGCGCCCCGGCACCGGCCCCCACGGCAGGCCAGCGTCGTGGAGGACGCCCCTGGAACGCGACCGCGCGCCCCTCGACAGGACGATGCCCTGCCGGCAGGCGTCCGCGTCGTCATGGCGCTGATCGGGGCATTCCTCGCCGTTCTGGCGCTCAGCCAGGCCTGGGTGCTGTTGCACGCACTGGGCAGTGGAACGCTCCGCGTGAGCCACTGGCGGGGCAGTGGTTCGGTGGTTTATCACTGGGAGGCCGAACCCTACGGCTTCCTGCTGCAGCTCTTCATCGCGGTGCTGGAAGTACTCGTGCCTGCCGCCTTGGCATGGGGCGGGTTGCGCCTGGCCATCGTGGGGCGCTACTCGCGGCAGGGGTAGGCCTGACGGCCCGGGCCGCACTTACGCGGGGTCGTTCGGGTCGCGCCGGCGCAGCGGCACCACCACTTCGTAGTCGCGGCCCTCGCGAGGCTGCCACAACACCGGTACCTGCCGCGGGGACGGTGGCTCGAGCTCATCGGCGTCGGCCAGCACCTCGTCTTCCTCCTCGTCTTCCCAGCTGTAGCGCTTGCGGGGGGCCATCGGGTCGGCGTGGCGGAACATCAGCGCGGCGATGACGCCGGCGGCGGCACCGCCCATGTGCGATTGCCAGGACACGCCCGGCTCATGCGGCAGGATGGTGATCAGCATGCTGCCGTAGAACAGGAAGGCGATCATGCCGGCGGCGATGGCCGGCCGGTCGCGGCGCAGCAGGCCCAGCACGAACACCAGGAACATCAGGCCGTGGGTCACGCCGCTGGCACCGAGGTGATGGCTGCCGGGCTCGCCCAGCAACCAGGCACCCAACCCGGAACCCCCCCACAGCAGCGGCAGCGCGCGTACGGTGGCCTTGGGGTAGACGCTGCCGGCCAGCGTGCCGAGGATCAGCAGGGCCACCGCATTGGCACCGAGGTGCTCGATCGAGCCATGCAGCAGCGGGGCGCCCAGCAGGCCCCACAGGCCCTTGGCTTCCAGGGGCGCCACCGACCAGGCGCGCCAGTCCCAGCCGCTGCTCTGCACGGCGAACACGGCCACCAGCAGCAGCACGAAGCCCAGGCTCAGGTTGAAGGCGCGCAGCACCCGGTTGCGGTCGCTGCGGTCATTGGCCGGCGAGGCGCCGGTGGCGGGGACGTTTGGCGTATCCATGTCATTGGGATTGCGGCGGGTCCCCGGTTTGCAAGGGGGACGGGCATGGGAACCGCTGTGCCGCCAACGGGACAGTCCCGTTGGCGGCGGTGGATCAGCCGTGCTTCTGCTTCGGCGGGATCTTCAGGCTCAGGACCATGGTGGTGACCAGGATCGCGGCGACCACGCCCAGCGACACCGGCACCGGGATCTTGTACAGGTCGATCAGCAGCATCTTGGCGCCGATGAACGCCAGGATCACCGCCAGGCCGTACGGCAGCAGGTGGAAGCGGTCGGCCATGCCGGCCAGCAGGAAGAACATCGCGCGCAGGCCCAGCACCGCGAACACGTTCGAGGTCAGCACGATGAACGGGTCGGTGGTGATGGCGAAGATGGCCGGGATCGAGTCCACCGCGAAGATCACGTCGGTGACCGCGATCAGGATCAGCACCACGAACATCGGGGTGAACCAGCGCACGCCGTCCTTCTCGGCGACCAGCCGGTTGCCGTTGTACTCGTGGCTGATGCGCAGGTGCTTGCGCATGAACTTCAGCGCCGGGTTGTCATCCAGGCTGGGCTCCTGGCCCGCGGCGAACCACATCTTCCAGCCGGTGAACAGCAGGAACGCGCCGAACACGTAGAGCAGCCAGTGGAACTGGTTCACCAGCACGGTGCCGGCGAAGATCATCACCGTGCGCAGCGCGATGGCGCCGAGGATACCGATGATCAGCACGCGCTGGCGCTGGGTCTCGGGCACCGCGAAGTAGCCCATGATCAGCAGGAACACGAAGATGTTGTCGACCGCCAGCGCCTTCTCGATCAGGTAGCCGGTCAGGAACTGCAGGCCGATCTCGTTGGCCACCGCGGTGCCGGCGGTCTCGTTCAGGTAGTACCAGAGGCCGGCATTGAAGGCCAGGGCCAACGCCACCCAGCCGATGGACCACAGCAGGGCCTCCTTGAAGGTGACCTTGTGCGGGCCGCCGTGGCGCATCAGCACCAGGTCGATCAACAGGGCGGCGATGACGACGGCGATGAAGCCGCCCCAAAGCCAGGGATTACCGATTGTCTGGATCATGGGAAATTCCGGTCGTTAAAAGGGTTCTCGGAACCACACAGGCCAAGAGCTGGACACGGAATCGGGGAGACCGGGGACAGAGCTTCGCCAATGCGGCGAAGGTCTTGCTCACAGTACCGGAGGCCGGAACTGCCGTTGCACCGGAGCCTTGCGGCTCGAACTGACGGCGACAACGTCTGGGAGCTACTCCCCTTCTGGGGCTGAATACTGCCGGCTGCGCCCCGCACAGTCAATGAGAGCACCGCGGGAGCGGCCCCCGGCGCGGCTACAATAGCGGCATGAATACCCCACTCCCCGTCGTACGCCTGAAGAACGCGTGGCGCTCCAGCCACCCGTGGATTTTCCAGAAACTGGTCGAGAAGCCGACCGTCAAGCCGAAGTCCGGCACCATCGTCGACGTGGTCGGCGTGGACGGTGAGTGGATTGGCCGGGGCTTCTACAACGGTCATTCGCGGATCGCCGTGCGCATTCTGGAAACCCATCCGGAGGTGGCGGTGGACCAGGCCTGGTTCAGCCGCAAGATCGCCGAGGCGGTGTCGCTGCGCCGTGACGTGCTCAAGCTGGACCAGGTCTCCAATGCCTGGCGCGTGGTGCACAGCGAGGGCGATGGCCTGTCCGGGCTGGTGGTGGACCGCTACGACGACCTGATTGTGGTCGAGTTCTTCGCCGCCGGCATGTTCCGCCACCGCGAGTGGATCTACGAAGCGCTGCGCGAACAGTTCCCGGGTTGCCGTTTCCACAGCTTCGCCGACGAGCACGTGCAGAAGCAGGAAAGCTTCGACTTCCACGGCAACACCACCACCGAACCAGCGGTCATCACCGAGTACGGCATCAAGTTCCGTGCCGACCCGGCCGGCGCGCACAAGACCGGTTTCTTCGCCGACCAGCGCGAGAACCGCGAGTGGCTGAGCCAGCAGGTGGAAGGCAAGAGCGTGCTGGACCTGTGCTGCAACACCGGTGGCTTCGCCGTGTACGCTGCCGCGCGCGGCGCCAGCGACGTGCTGGGCGTGGACATCGACCAGGACGTGATCCAGATCGCCAAGGGCAATGCACGCCTGAACAACGCCAAGCCGCGGTTCGTGCAGGCCGACATCTTCCCGTGGCTGCGTGATGCGGCCAACCGCGGCGAGCAGTACGACGTGGTGATCCTGGACCCGGCCAAGATGACCCGCGACCGCGACCAGGTCATCAATGCGCTGAAGAAGTACCTGGACATGAACAAGCTGGCGCTGGGCGTGGTCAAGCCCGGTGGCCTGTTCGCCACGTTCTCCTGCACCGGCCTGGTGGCCGAGGACCAGTTCCTGGACATGCTGCGCCGCGCCGCGTTCTATTCCGGCCGCACCATCCAGATCCTGAAGGTGGCCGGTGCCGGCCCGGACCATCCGTTCATGGCGCACGTGCAGGAATCGCGCTACCTCAAGGCGGTGTTCTGCCGCGTGGTGGATTGATCCGGGATTAGCGGGAGGGCCTTACCCCTCCCCAGCCCTCCCCTTGGCTGCGCCAAAGGGAGGGGGCGGATCGCGCGCGGCGGGTGTCCGGCGCGCCCATGCCGTCCGTCACTGGCCGTGGCCGGTAGGCGGGGCTAAGGTCGGGCCTTTCCACCCCTGGTGAGGCCTCATGACGCTGCGTCCCCTGTCCCTGTTGGTATCCCTGTCGCTGTGCTTCCCGCTGGCGGCCTCGGCCGTGGAGTTCAGTCAGGCCGAACTGGCCAAGGCCAGCGAACTGCAGCGCCGCCTGCTGACCCTGGACTCGCACCTGGATACCCCGGCCAACTTCGCCCGGGCGGACTTCAACATCATGCAGCGCCACGACCACAACGCGCTGTCGCAGGTGGACTACCCGCGCATGGTCGAAGGCGCGCTCGATGGCGGCTTCTTCGCCATCTACACCGACCAGGGCGACCGCACCCCGGCCGCGCACACCACCGAACGCGACCATGGCCTGCAGCGCATGCTGCAGATCCACGAGATGCTGGCCGCCAACCCGGACAAGTTCCAGCTGGCGCTGAGCGCCGATGACGCGGCGCGGATCAAGGCCGCCGGCAAGCGCGTGGTCTACATCAGCATGGAGAACGGCAGCCCGCTGGTGGCCGACCCCTCGCTGCTCAGCTTCTACTACAAGGCCGGCCTGCGGTTGATGTCGACCGTGCATTTCGCCAACAACGAGTTCGCCGATTCGGCCACCGACCCCAAGGGCGCGGAGTGGAAGGGGCTGAGCCCGGCCGGCAAGGCGCTGGTCAACGAGGCGGTGAAGCTGGGCATCGTGATCGACCAGTCGCACGCGTCCGATGCGGTGTTCGACAACCTCATCGAGATGATGCCGGTGCCGTTCATCCTGTCGCATAGCTCGGCCAAGGCGGTGTTTGACCACCCGCGCAACCTCGACGACGCGCGCCTGCGCCAGCTCGCCGCCAAGGGGGGCGTGATCCAGGCCAATGCCTATGGCGGCTACCTGATCGACGAGACCAAGACCGCCGAGCGCAAGCAGGCCGAGGAAGAACTCGGCAAGCGCCTGGGGGGCTGGGACGACATGAGCATGACCAAGGGCGTGGAACTGGCCCGGGCGATGGCCGAGCTGGACCAGAAGTACCCACGCCGCAAGGCGACGCTGGATGACTTCTTCCAGCACCTGGGCCACATGCTGGACGTGGTCGGGCCGGACCACGTGGGCATCGGCATGGACTGGGATGGCGGTGGTGGCGTGATCGGCATGGAAGACGCCGCCGACCTACCCAAGATCACCGCATGGTTGCAGCGCCGTGGCCTGAGCGAGGCGCAGATCGCCAACATCTGGAGCGGCAACGTGCTGCGGGTGATGCGCCAGGCGCAGGACTACGCGGCCAGGCAGGCTCGGTAACGCAGGTAGGCGGGGATGTAATCCCACAAACACAAGGCGGGCCGAAGCCCGCCTTGTGTCATCCACATGGAGCGGTGGATTACCGCTTGCCCAGCACCGCATTGCGGCGGCTGTACACCGCGTAGACCACCAGGCCCAGTGCGTTCCATGCCAGGAACCACAGCTGGGTGCGGGTGGGCAGGCTGAAGAACAGGTAGATGCAGCCCAGGATGGCGACCGGGCCGACGATCCACGCCAGCGGCGCGCGGAACTTGCGCTCGCGGCCGGCCTCGCGCTTGCGCAGCACCAGCAGGCACAGGCCCACTGCGGTGAACGCGGCCAGGGTGCCGGCGTTGGCCAGGGCGGCGATCTCGTCCAGGCGCGCCACGCCGGCCAGGGCGGCGACCAGCACGGCGGTGAACAGGGTGATGACCACCGGCGTGCCGGTGCGCTGGTTGACCTTGGACAGGCCGCGCGGCAGCAGGCCATCGCGCGACATCACGAAGAAGATGCGGCTCTGCCCGTAGAAGAAGGCCAGCAGCACGGTCGGCAGGGCGATGATGGCGACGATGCCGATCACCAGCGCGGCGGTGCCGTGGCCCAGTTCGCGCATGATCAATGCCAGCGGCTCGGCGCTCTTGCCGAACACCGTGTAGCTCATCGCGCCGACCGCGGCAGCGGCCACCAGCAGGTAGATGATCGTGCAGCCGACCATCGAGCCGATGATGCCGATGGACAGGTCGCGCTTGGGGTTCTTGGTCTCCTCGGCGGCGGTGGAGATCGCGTCGAAGCCGTAGAAGGCGAAGAAGATGATCGCCGCGGCCGCCATCACGCCGCGCTCCACGCCGTCGGCGCTGACCGACTTGGGGAAGCCGTAAGGCATGAACGGCTGCAGGTTCTCGGCGTTGAAGGCCGGCAGCGCGACGGCCACGAACACCGCCAGCGCGATCAGCTTCAGCACCACCAGCACCGCGTTGACCGTGGCGCTCTCGCGCGTGCCCAGCATCAGCATGCCGGCCACCAGGAAGGTGATGACGATGGCCGGCAGGTTGATCACGCCACCGGCGTGCGGGCCGGCGGCCAGCGCCTGCGGCAGCATCACGTTCCAGCCGAAGGAGGTGTGCAGCCACTCCAGGAAGCCGACGAAGTAGCCCGACCAGCCCACCGCCACGGTGCTGACCACCAGCGAGTACTCCAGGATCAGGCTCCAGCCCACCACCCAGGCGATGGTCTCGCCCAGCGCGCTGTAGCTGTAGGTATAGGCACTGCCGGCGGCCGGCATCATCGTCGACAGCTCGGCATAGGCCAGCGCCGCGCAGGCGCAGATCACGCCGGCGATGATGAAGGACAGCAGCACCGCGGGGCCGGCCTTGTCCGCGCCCACGCCGATCAGCGTGTAGATGCCGGTACCGACGATGGCGCCAATGCCCAGTGCGACCAGGTGGGGCCAGCTCAGCGAGGGGATCAGGCGGCGGCCTTCTTCGTGTTCGGTGAGCTGGTCGATGGGCTTGCGCCGGAGCCAGGACTGCATGCGGACCTCACGGTTCGTGGTGATTCAGGAAGTCGGCGAGTGTCGCCGAATGCAGTGCAGCAAAGCCAGAAAGATGCGCGGTTTCAGCGGGCTTTGGCGATTGCCATTGGCATCGCTGCCGGAACCGGCACAAAACCGGGGCCGCGCGCTGATCATGAATGGCGAGGGTGGGCGAGCAGGTAATCCCGCAGCGCCACGGCCTGGTTGTACCGGGTGTCGCGCGCGCCGTAGACCAGCGTGACCGGGCCGGCGTCGAGGGCGTCGCGCAGCGGTTTCAGGTGTTGCGGGGAACCGGCCAGTTCCGCGGCATAACGGTGCTCGAACGCCTCCCAGCGCTCGGGCTGGTGGTCGAACCACTGGCGCAATGCGGTGCTCGGGGCCACGTCCTTCAGCCAGGTGGCCTGCAGCTTCTCGCGGCTGACGCCGCGCGGCCACAGGCGGTCGACCAGGAAGCGCTGGCCGTCGTCGGCGCTGGCGGCCTCATAGGCCCGTTTGCAGGAGATCTTCATTGCCCGCCTCGCACAGCCAGGGTTATCGGCTGATCGTACCGCTCTGGCGCAGCGGCTCCTATTCCAGGCCCAGCCGCACGCCGAACACCATCAGGCACACGCCGACCGCGCGGCGCAGCCAGACCCCGACCCGTGGATACCCGGCCAGGCGCCGGGCGATGAATTGCCCGCCAAAGATCAGCACCGAGCACCAGCCGATGCTCAGCACGGCGATCAGCACCGCCATGGTCGCCAGGGTCAGCGCGCCACGTTGCCGCGCCGGGTCGATGAACAGCGGGAAGAAGGCCATGTAGAACAGGATGGCCTTGGGGTTGAGCACGCCGACCAGCAAGGCCTGCCGGAACCAGCGCCGGCCGTGCTGGACCGCGTCGCTGCCATTGCTGCCGGCGGCCGGTTCACGCAGCAGCTGCACGCCCACCCAGATCAGGTAACCCGCACCGAGGTAGCGCAGGCCGGCGAACAGCGCCGGGTGTGCCTGCAGCAACGCGGCCACGCCGGTGGCGGCGATGGCGATCAGGATCTGGTCACCCAGCATCAACCCGCCCAGCGTCGCGTAGCCGGCGCGCACGCCGCCGCGCGCGGTGGCGGTGAGCAGGGTGAAGGTGCCCGGGCCGGGCAGCATCAGGAACAGGATCACCGCCACCACGAAGGTGCCGACGTCGTTGATGCCCATCCACGGCATGGCTCAGGTCCCGGGCTGGGCCGCGCGCTGTGCGGCCAGGCGCTGCTTCACCGCGGTGATCAGCGCCGGCAGGTCGTCATGGCGCGGCACGCCGTAGCGGTCACCGGTGATGTCCAGGTTGCCCTTGCGCCAGAAGCCGGCCGGTGCGGCGACCAGCAGCTTGCCCGAGCGCGCGTACAGCCCGAACTCCAGCAGCGTGATCGGGCTCTGCGTGCCCGGCGTGAAGTACATCAGCACGATGTCGGCCTGTTCCAGCGCGGCCAGCTCCCATTCCACCTGGCGGCGGAACTCGGGTTCATCCGCTTCCGGGCGCCAGGCCGGGTTCCAGTCGGCGCGGCGCGGGTTGAGCATCAGCACGCCTTCGTCGGCCAGTGCCTGCTGCACCTGCTGCTGCCAGTCGCCGGCCTTGCCCATCTCGATGCTGCCGGCCAGGAACACCTTGGGACGGGTGTCGTGGGCGGGCAGTGCGTGGGGCGAGGTGACGGTCTGCGAGGGCGCGGCCGGTACCGGCAAGGGCGCCAGGCAGGCCAGGCCGAGCAGCAGGGAAAGCGACGGCTTCATGGGAAATGGGTGGTGCAGGGGGGCCTACATGATCGCAGATGCGGCGCAGGCGGTGAGATCGACGGGGCTACACTTGCATGCATGCAAACCGAAACCCTGATCCTGGCGGCCCTGGTGCTGGTCGTCCTCGTGCTGCAGCTGGTGCTGCTGTTCCGCCGCGCCGACAATGCCACGCTGGAGAATGCGCTGCGCGAGGAGCAACGCATCGGCCGCGGCGAACTGCGCGAGCAGCTGGAGGCGATGACCCGCCAGCAGGACGCGCGCATGGACGGCTTCGGCCGCAACCTCACCGACCTGTCCACCCGCACCGACCAGCGCCTGGACCTGCTGCGCGACAGCCTCAACGACGACGCACGCAAGGGCCGCGAGGAAAACAACGTGCTGCAGCAGCAGCTGGCGCAGCTGCTCGGCGCACGCCTGCAGGAAGTGCGCGACCAGCTTGATGCCTTCGGCCAACAGCAGCAGGGGCGCATGGACGTGTTCGCGCGCCAGCTGGCCGGCCTGCAGCAGGCGCTGGTCGAAGACACCCGCAAGGGCCGCGAGGAAGGCGTGCAGCTGCAGCAGCGCTTCGGTGAACTGCTCGGCCAGCGGCTGGTCGAGCTGACCCAGCGCAACGAGACCGGCATCAACGAGATGCGGCAGACGCTGGAAGCGCGCCTGAAGGACCTGCAGGGCGACAACGCCACCCGGCTCGAGCAGATGCGCCAGACCGTGGACGAGAAGTTGCAGAGCACGCTCAACACGCGCCTGGATTCGTCCTTCAAGCTGGTGTCCGAGCGGCTGGAGCAGGTGCAGCGCGGGCTCGGCGAGATGCAGCAGCTGGCCACCGGCGTGGGCGACCTCAAGCGCGTGCTGAGCAACGTCAAGAACCGCGGCGGCTGGGGTGAAGTGCAGCTGGACAACATCCTGGAGCAGACCCTGACCGCCGAGCAGTACGCGCGCGGGGTGAAGGTGCGCCCGGACAGCGGCGAGATGGTCGACTTCGCGGTGCGCCTGCCCGGGCGCGGCGACGACCAGGCGCCGGTATGGCTGCCGATCGACTCCAAGTTCCCGCGCGAGGACTACGAACGCCTGCTCGATGCGCAGGAAGCCGGTGACCTGGAGGCGGTACGCGGCAGCGGCAACCAGCTCGAACGCGCCATCCGCGTGCAGGCCAGGTCGATCAGCGAGAAGTACATCGTGCCGCCGCACACCACCGACTTCGCGGTGATGTTCCTGCCGACCGAAGGCCTGTATGCCGAAACCATCCGCCGGCCGGGCCTGGTCGACGCGCTGCAGCGCGAGCACCGCGTGGTGATCGCCGGCCCGACCACGGTCACCGCGCTGCTCAACAGCCTGCAGATGGGCTTCCGCACGCTGGCCATCGAGCAGCGTTCTTCCGAAGTGTGGAGCCTGCTGGGTGCGGTCAAGGGCGAGTTCGGCAAGTTCGCCGGCATCCTGGAGAAGGCCGAGAAGCAGATCAACACGGTCGGCAAGAGCCTGGGCGATGCCAGCCGCAAGACCCGCACCATCGAGCGCAAGCTGCGCGGCGTGGAATCGCTGTCGGCCGACGCCGCGCAGGCGCTGCTGGGCGATCTCGGCGGCGAGGATGAGGCCGAAGACACGGGTGCCGACGAAACCTGATCGCAGGCGACGCCGGGCATTACCGGCATCACTGGAACAGCGCGTAACGGGCACCCCGAGGTCGTGCCAGCGCCATCCACGCCCGCTATGCTTGCCCTCCCCAACCCCCCGCAGGAAACCGCAATGACTGCTTCCGTGTATGACACCGCGCTGACCACCATCGATGGCGCACCGGCCACGCTGGGCGACTACCGCGGCAAGGTGCTGCTGGTGGTCAACACCGCCTCCAAGTGCGGCCTCACCCCGCAGTACGAAGGCCTGGAAAAGCTGTACCGCCAGAAGAAGGGTGACGGCCTGGAAGTGCTGGGTTTCCCGGCCAACAACTTCAACGGCCAGGAGCCGGGCAGCGAGGACGAGATCAAGCAGTTCTGCGCGCTCACCTACGACGTCAGCTTCCCGATGTTCTCCAAGATCAGCGTGGCCGGCGTCGACATCCACCCGCTGTACCAGCAGCTGACCGCGGCCCAGCCGGTTGCCACCGGTGATGGCCCGCTGCGCGAGAAGCTGGCCAGCCTGGACATCCCGACCAACGCCGCGCCGGCGATCCTGTGGAACTTCGAGAAGTTCGTGATCGGCAAGGACGGCAGTGTCGTCGCCCGTTTCTCGCCGGATACCCCGGCTGACAACGCGGCGCTGCTGGCGGCCATCGATACCGCCCTGGCGGCGTGATGCGCGGGGCCGGGATCGCCTCCCGGCCCTGCTGCGTAACGGGTTCCAGCGGCACGAAAAAGCCCGGGTTTCCCCGGGCTTTTTCTTTTGCGGCATCACCGGCGATCAATTGCCCCAATCGGGCATCGGCATCGCATCGACCGGGATCGTGGTCGGGTCGTCATCGTCGTCACCGCGGTTGTGGCGCAGGTCGCGCTCGATCTGGTACGTGCGGCGCTGCAGCCATGCATCGCGGGTCAGGGCGTATTCGTCGACCGCGGTGTCACGCAGCGAGTCCACCGCCATCAGCTGGGCACGCGTGTCGACCAGCTGCAGGCCCTGCAGGCCGATGCGGACCTTGTCCATCTCGATCTGGCGGATCGGCGAGAGCGGCATGTCGCCGGCCAGGCCAAACACGTCACGCACCGTGCGCGGGCCGAAGAACGGAAGTTCCACGTAGCGCGACTGGCGCCAGCCCCAGGTGCCCAGGGTCTGGCCGAAGTCCTCGCTGCGCTTGGGCACCATCGCCTTGCTGGCCGGGTCGAACAGGCCGCCGATGCCGAAGGTGCTGTTCATCAGGAAGCGGCCCAGCGTGTCCCAGGCGTCATCGGCATGGCCCTGCAGCAGCTGGTTGACCATGGTCAGCGGCGAGCGCAGGTTGCTGAAGAAGTTGGTCACGCCGGTACGCGCGAACTGCGGCACCACCTTGGTGTAGGCGGTGGCCAGCGGGCGGGCGACGCTGCGGTCGACGGCATTGTTGAAGCGGTGCACGCCACGGTTGTACTTCTCCCACGGGTCGTAGGACGGCGGCGCGCCGGTGGCTTCCTCCGCGCCGGTGCTGGGCGACGGGCCGCCGTACAGCGCAGCGAAGTCGTCCTCGGCGGCGGTGGGGGCCACCTCTTCGCTGGCGGTGCCCGCACTGGCCGCGGCCGGCGGCGTGTCGTGCCCGGAGGTGTCGGTGTCGACGGCGGGGGTTTCCGCCGCCGCCGGCACGTCATTGGTCGCCACGGGCTGTTCGATGGCCTGCGACGGTTCGACCAGGCGGGAGGCCGGCGCGCTGTCGCGTGCAGGCTTGCCGGCACAGGCGGCCAGCAGCACGACGCAGGCAAGGAGGGGGAGGGTGCGGATGATGCTCATGTCAGCTTCCTGCTGCGGTCGCATTGAAATCGAGTGACGGGGACAGCCGGTAGGCTGCCCGCAGTTCGTCCAGCCCTGCCGGTGCACCGAGGACCTGCACTGGCCCATGCGCGTGCAGGCGTGCGGCGAGCTCGCCCAGCACGGCCAACCCGGCGCTGTCGACACGTTCCAGCAGCTGCAGGTCGAGCTGGCGCAACGTGCCCGGCACGCGCGCCAGCTGCGGCCACAGCGCCGTTACCGCAGCGCGGTCGAGCACGCCTGCCAGGTGCAGGGTGTCGCCCTCGATGCGGGCGCTGGCATTACTTGCCACGGGGAGCCGGGCCGGCGTTGGCCTGGATGCTGCCGCTGCGCAGCTCGGTGGCCACCTGACGGATCGACTTCTGGCGCAGCGGGGCGTCGAACTGGTTCTTGAAGGTCTGCACGTAGGAGATGCCTTCGATCATCACGTCGAAGATCTTCCACTGGCCGCCGACGTTGCGCATCAGGTACTCCACCGGGGTCGGCTCGCTGCCCGAGCGCACCAGTTCGGTGGTCACCTTGACGCCGCGGTTGCCCGGCAGCGCGGTTTCGCCCTTGTAACGGAAGCTCGGCTTGCCCTGGATGTCGAGCAGGGTCGAGCCGTAGCGCGACATCAGGTTGTCGGCCATGGCGTCGGCGAACAGCTTCACGTCCTCGTCCGACGCGCCGCGGCCGTGCACGCCCAGCACCAGGCGGGCGGCGTAGTCGCGGTCGAAGCCACGGCTGAGCTCGCCGTCGATGAAGCTGCGCAGGGCGGCCGGGTTGCTGCGGAACTCGCTGCGGCGGGACTGCAGCGTGTCGATGATGCGGGTGCTGGAATCCAGCACGGTGCGTGCGGCCGGCGACGGCTGGGCCGCGGTGGCGGCCGGGCGCGCCTGCGCGCTGACCAGTGCCGGGGTGGAGGCCAGCAGGGCCGAAGCAAGCACGGCGCCGAGCAGTTTCACGTTCATGGTTGCGGTTCCATTGCGGGCGCGTCTGCGCCGGGGGTTTCGTGGGTCTCGGCGCCGGCGGCATTGCCGCCACCGCTGAACATGTACTTGCCAACCAGCTGGATCAGGTCCACCGCCGGCTGGGTGAAGACGATCTCGTCACCGGACTTGAGTGGTTCCGGGTCTCCACCGGGCTGCAGGCCGATGTAGCTTTCGCCCAGCAGGCCACTGGTGAAGATGCCTGCCGAGGTATCGGCGGGCAGATCCTTGAACTTGCCGTCCAGGGCCAGGGTGACGATGGAGTCGTATTTAACCGGGTCGAGCTGAATATCAGCCACTTGGCCGATGGTCACGCCGCCGACCTTCACTGGCGCCTGCTTGCGCAGCTGGCCGATCTGGGTGAAGCGGGCCTTGAGCACATAGTCACCGCCGCCCACGCCGAAGCGCTGGTTGGTCGATGCCACGGCAAGCACCAGCAGCGAGGCCAGGGCCAGCAGCAGGAAGGCGCCGACGGAAAATTCGAGTCTGGGTCCACGGATGGCCATGTTGTTATCTCACTCCTGATCCATCTGGTGCTTCGCCGCGGCGAAGCCGTTCGGGTTCTGTTCCCACGCGACCGGCGCGGGGCGTGGGGTATTACTGGAAGAGCAGTGCCGACAGCACGAAATTGAACATCAGCACCAGCAGCGAGGCGTTGACCACCGCGCGGGTGGTCGCCACCGAGGTGCCTTCGATGGTCGGCTCGGCGTGGAAGCCGACGTAGGCCGCCACCAGCGCCGCGGTGCCGCCGAAGATCGCCGACTTGAGCAGGGCCACGGCGAAGTCATCCCAGAAGTCGACGCTGCCACGCAGCCCCGACCAGAACGTGCCGTTGTCCTGGCCCAGCACATGCACCGCCTCGAAGTAGCCACCGGTGATGGCCAGCGAGCAGAACACGCCGGTCAGCAGCGGCACGGTCAGCACCGCCGCCCAGAAGCGCGGCGCCACCGCCTTGGCGACCGGGTCGATGGCCATCAGCTCCAGCGCCTTGATCTGGTCGGTGGCACGCATCAGGCCCAGTTCGGCGGCGATCGAGCTGCCGGCGCGGCCGATGAACAGCAGCGCGGTCAGCACCGGTGCCAGTTCGCGGTACAGCGACAGGCCCAGCAGCGTGGACAGCGCGTCGGAGGCACCGAAGGTGGTCAGCGTGCGGTAGCCCTGCAGGGTCAGCACCAGGCCGACGAAGGCGCCACCAACGGCAATGATCGGCAGCGAACGCGCACCGATCTTGTAGATCTCGCGGGTCAGCTCGGCCAGGAAGTCGCGGGTCGGCAGCGAGCCGCGCAGCACCGTCAGCGAGAACAGGCCGGCGCGGCCGAGCGAGCGGATGGAGGAGGCGAAGGGCATCAGAGAGCGACTCCTGAAGTGTTGGAGGTGCAGAAGCCGCTGTTGTCCTCCTCCCGCTTGCCGGGGGAGGTGCCCGAAGGGCGGAGGGGGGCCGTCTTGCGCGCAGAAGCGCCCTCTCCCCAACCCTCTCCCGCCATGCGGGTGAGGGGGCAGGAATCACGCATTTCGTGCATCGGCACCATCACGCGTTCTCCAGCCCGTAGTTGCGCGCCGGCGCATCGAACGGGATCGGGCCGTCCGGCTGGCCGTGCAGGAACTGGCGCACCAGCGGGTCCTGGCTGGCCTGCAGTTCGTCCGGCGTACCGGAGAACACGATGCCGCCGTTGGCGATCACCACCGCCTGGTCGCTGATCGGCAGGGTCTCGTGGACGTGGTGGCTGACGATGATGCTGGTCAGGCCGAGGCTGTCGTTGAGGCGCTGGATCAGGCTCATGATCACGCCCGAGGCGATCGGGTCCAGCCCGGTCAGCGGCTCGTCGTAGATCATCAGCGGCGGGTCCAGTGCCAACGCGCGGGCCAGCGCCACGCGCCGTGCCATGCCGCCGGACAACTCACGCGGCCAGGCATCGGCAGCGGCCAGCAGGCCCACTGCGTGCAGCTTCATCTGCACCAGTCGGCGCAGCACCGGTTCCGGCAGCCGGGTATGCGCGCGCAGCGGCAGCGCTACGTTCTCGGCCACGCTCAGGTCGGTCAGCAGGCCGTTGCCCTGCAGCAGCACGCCGACGTTCTTGCGCATCTCCAGCAGGGCGCGGTTGCCGTGCGGGATGTCCTGGCCGAACAGCTGCACGTTGCCACTTACCGGACGCAGCTCGCCGGTCAGCGCCGCCAGCATCGTCGACTTGCCGCTGCCCGACGGACCCAGCACCGCGGTGATGCTGCCGCGCGGCACCTGCAGCGAGACGTCGCGCAGGATCGTGCGCCCGCCGCGGTCGATGCGTACGTTGGACAACTGCACCAAGGGTGGCGGGTTCGAGGGCATGGTGGCCTTTAACGGAAAAACAACGTTGTAGGATTATCAGACGCGGCTGAACAAAAGCGAACTGGTCCGTGCAGTATTGTCGCATCTGCCGGGCGAACCATGGGTGATGAGCAGTCCCGGGAGCAGCAACACAGTGTCCGCCGGTTGGCCCAATCCGTACGGGGTCGCCGGGCCGCGCGGCAAGTGGAACTGCCCTGTTGCCAGCCCCGCGCGTTGTCATGCCAGTGATCCCGGGCCAACCTCGCCGCCCCTGATCATCCCGCCGCATCCCTGCACTAAGGTCCGCCGCTGATTTCCCTGAAGGATCGGCCAGGGAGGCCGAGCGGCGATGTCACGGATGCTCATCGTGGTTGGCGATGCCCTGCAGCGCGGAGGCGCGGTGCTGTCCGGCTCGCCGCACACCGATATCGACGGCCGCGCGGTGGCGCGAGTCGGCGACAAGGTCCTGTGCACCCGGCATGGCGCCGGCGCCATCGTGACCGGTGACCCCACGCTCCTGATCGACGGGCAGGCCGTCGCACGGAATGGGGACAAGGCCAGCTGTGGGTGCGTACTGCTGGCCGGGAAGCAGCCATTGGTGCATGTCAATCATGGCGGCTATGTCGGGAGTGCTGTCGTTGCAACAGCGCCGAAACGGGCCAGTAATGTGATTGCGTCGTCACCGAGCCCCGTAGCGCCTTCTGATGCTCCCACCGAGGAGGCGTCGGATCCGGGCTGTTGGGTCCAGGACCACGACGTGCGGATCAGTGGTGATATTGATGGCCGCTACTACGAGGCCTATGCCAGTACGGGTGAAAGACACAACTATTCCTTCCCCGTCAGCTACCGGATCGAGGTGCCACTGAAGACACAGGCCGATATCGTGGTCTCCATCGAGGTGAAAGTGGTGCCGATGCCAGGTATCACGGCGGCTGAAGTGGCGAGCGTCAAACAGCGTATGGCCGAAGGGATCTCGCGCTACTGGAACGGAAAGCTCGTGTTGGGGATCAGGGATCCTGAGTGCGGCAGCCGGAAACGTCCGATCCGCTACGAGGTCCGTTGGGTGGATGGGGGTGGCGACTACATGTTGTTCATTCACCGCAGATATGAACGCGAGCAGGTGAGCTACCCGGATATTGATGTTTCCGTCAGTACCACCGTATGGACCTTTGCGCATGAGTTTGCGCATTGCATCGGTCTTCCAGATGAGTATTCGTACAATGATCCGGACGAAGAAACCGTCCGTTACATAAAGCCAGACGGTAGCTTCGACCCTGAAACGCTTGTGGCCAAGCCAGATTCGCGGGAATTATCGGATCCAGATGCAACGATCATGAACGCGGAGGATTGCAACGCAATCAAGCCACGCCATGCCTGGAACATTGCACGCGAGGTACAGGAACTACTGCGCCATGAGATCGGCAGGGAAATAATATGCACCGTAGAGTGACCCAGCTATTCACCACGATGTTGATTGCCGTAGTTCCGGCCGTAGCGCAGAACAAGGAGCCTGACCCAATGATCGAACTGCATGCACGCTGCGTGGATGATGCACATTGCCGCTTCCACGAAGGGGTAACGCTGAACATTGAGTTGGAGCTACGCAACGGCGGTTCCGAGCCTGTGAGCCTGCCGTTGGAGTACATCCGCCAGCGGGGGCCATCGGTGAGGGTCCATGACAACCACACGCAAAGAACCACGTCGCTGCGAACCACGCTCGCTGCAGCGGCATTGCGCGAACAGTTGCAGGTATTGGCCCCGGGCCAATCCATCCGCTTCTCGATTCCGGTAAAGCCCCAGGACATCAGTCGATTCGCGTTGCGCCCCGTCGATGTTTCCCTGGAATTCTCCATCAATCTGACGCCCGGCTTGAGCGGAGAGGACGCAGACATGGTGAGCAGCCGGCTGCGGGTAGTCGGGGCAGTGGGTTCCAGCTGATGGGATCGGGGATCGGGTGCTGCCGGCGCGTCGATCAACATAATGTTGGCGGGCAGTAGTTCGGCTACGGCAAGATGGCGCGATGACCGCCGTACCCGATTTCCGCCTCTATCACTCCAATGCCCTGGACGTGCTGGCCTCGCTGCTGGCCCATGCCCTGCGCGAACCTGCGCCCGGGCAGCCGCTGCTGGCCGCCGACACGGTGCTGATCCCGCAGGTGGCGATGCGGCGTTGGCTGCAGTCCACGCTGGCGGCCGAGTACGGCATCGCCGCCAACCTGGAGTTCCTCACGCCCGGCGAGTTCGTGGCGCGCGCGCTCAACGCCAACGTCAGTGGTGAAGCCGACGACCTCGGCGCCAGTGGCCTGCATTGGCGGCTGTACGCGGCGTTGACCGATCCGGCGCTGATGGCCCGGCCGCCGATGGCCGCGCTGCGCGCCTACCTGGACCGCGACGACCCGCTGCGGCCGTGGGCGTTGGCCGGCGAGCTGGGCGGGGTATTCGAGAAATACCAGGCCTGGCGCCGCGACTGGCTGCTGGACTGGGAGCAGGGCGGCGAGCCCAACGATCCCCAGGCCATCCTGTGGCGGACCATCGCCGGGGGCCGCCAGTACCGCGCGCGTCGCATCGATGACTACCTGCGCCGCTTCGACGGTGACGGCAAGCCGTTGCCGCAGGGCCTGCCCGGGCGGTTGTTCGCCTTCGCCACGCTCAATGTGTCGCCGGACGTGCTGCGGGTGATCGCCACCCAGGCGCGGGTCGGCACGTTGCACTTCTACATGCCCACGCCGACCCGCTCGTACTGGGGTGACCTGCAGACGCTGGGCGAGAAGCTGCGCAGCGGCGAGGCCGATCCGTTCGGCGCGCAGGCCGGCGAGAACCCGCTGCTGCAGGCCTGGGGCGCGGCTGGCCGCGACTTCATGGCGGTGCTGGGCAGTTACGAGGTGGTGCACCCCTCCGGCGAGATCGCCGCCTACGTCGACCCGGAAAGCGAGGCCGGCCCCGGGCTGGATGCCGGTGGGTTGGGCGACAGCCTGCTGCACCGCCTGCAGGCCGACCTGTACCACCGCCGCGCGCTGCCCGAACCGCCGCTGCGCGAGCGCCTGCGCGTGGACGACCCCAGCATCCAGGTGCATGCCTGCCACACCCGCCTGCGCGAGATGCAGGTGCTGCACGACCAGTTGCGCGCGCTGCTGGAGGACCCGCGCTTCGACCCGCCGCTGCAGCCGCGCGAGATCGCGGTGCTGGCGCCGGACATCGACCCCTACGTGCCGTACCTGGAATCGGTGTTCGGTGGCCGCGGCGGCAGCGACGAACACATCCCGTGGGCGCTGGCCGATGCCAGCCCGCTGCAGGGCGAGCCGCTGGCCGAGGTGTTCGTGCAGTTGCTGGGCCTGCCGGTGTCGCGCTTCGGCCTCAATGAAATCCTCGACCTGCTGGCCAGCGCGCCGTTGGCCGCCGCCGCCGAGCTGGACGCGGCCGCCTTCGAACGCCTGCACGCCTGGCTGCAGGCCGCCGGTGCCCGCTGGGGCCTGGACGCTGCGCATCGCGCGGACCCGCACCAGGCCCCGCGCGACGATGCCTATACCTGGCAGTTCGCGCTGGATCGCCTGCTGCTCGGCCATGCCAGCGGCAGCGACGAGGACATCGGCGGCGTCGCGCCGTGGCCGGAACTGGAAGGCGGTGCGTTGGCCGCGCTGGATGCGCTGATCCGCCTGCTGCGGGTGCTGGCCCGCTACCAGAAGACGCTGGCCGATGCGCTGACCCCGGCGCAATGGCGCGAACGCCTGCTCGGCCTGCTGCAGGCGCTGCTGCCCGAGCCCCCGGCCGAGCCGTCCACCCAGCGCGCGTTGGACCGCCTGCGCAAGCTGGTCAGCGAATTCGCCGAGGACGCGGACACGGCCGGCTTCGCCGCCAGCGTGCCGGCCGAGGTGGTGCGCGCGCACTTCGCCGCGGTGCTGTCCGAGGCCGATACCCGCGCCCCGCTGCTGACCGGCGGCATCAGCTTTGGCCGCATGGTGCCAATGCGCCTGCTGCCGTTCCGGGTGATCTGCGTGCTGGGCCTGAACGACGGCGACTTCCCGCGTCGCGACCCGGCCGCAGGCCTGAGCCGGCTCACCGCTGAGCTGGGCACCACGCGCCGCCGCCATGGCGACCGCTCGCTGCGCGAGGACGACCGCTTCCTGTTCCTGCAGCTGTTCGCCTCCGCGCAGGAGGTGTTCTACCTGAGCTACCTGGGCGCCGATGCGCGCGATGGCAGCGTGCGCGAGCCCTCGGTGCTGGTCAGCGAACTGATCGACGCGGCGGCCGCCTACCACCAGGACCCGGCTGCGGTGCGCCGGCAGCTGGTGGTACGCCACCCGCTGCAGCCGTTCGCGCCGACCGCGTTTGGTGGCGAGGAGCCGCGCCGCTTCAGCTACCGCCAGCAATGGCACCCGGCCGCCGGTGCGGTCGGTGGCAACCGCCGTGCGCTGGCGCCGTGGTTCACCGGCCTGCATGCCGCGCCGTTGCCGGCCGCGCTGGAGGACGATGCCTTGTCGCTGGACAGCCTGCGCCGCTTCCTGTCCGACCCGGCCGGGCAGTTCCTCGGCCAGCGGCTGGGCCTGCGCCTGGCCGGCGAGATCGACCACAGCGAAGACACCGAGCCGCTGGTCGTCCCCGGCGGTGGCCGCGAGCATTCGGCCCTGCAGCAGCAGGTGTTGACCGCCTTGTTGGAAGGCCGCGAACAGGGGCTGTACCAGCGCCTGCGTGCGCGCGCGCTGTTGCCGTCCGGTGCGCTGGGCCAACAGCAGTTCAAGCGCGTGCTCGGCCGGGTCCGGCCCAGCGCCGAAGCCTTCGCGGCCTGGTACGACGGCCAGCCGTTGCGCTCGGAACTGTACGAAGTAGAGATCGATGGCCTGCGCCTGCATGGGCGGGTCAACCAGATTCATCCACAGGGGCTGGTGCGCCTGCATGCCGGTGCGCCTGGGGTGGCCTACGTGCTGCGTGGGGGGCTGGACTGGTTGCTGGCCAATGCCGCCGGTGCCGGCCTGCCGCTGCTGCAGTTCCACGACGGCGGGCAGGACGGGCACGGCCCGCACGCCCTGCCGGCGCCTTCGCCGGAAGCAGCACAAAACGCCTTGAAAGCCTTGCTGCAGCTACGTTCCGACGGTCTGCAGGCGCCGCTGCTGTTTGCCCCGTACACCGGTTGGGAGATCTACAACGCCGCTGCCGAAAACCGCGAAAAGTCTGCACACGCGCGCTGGTACGGCGGCGACTACAGCTGGGGCGAACGCGACGGCGAAGCGCTGCGGCTGGCCCTGCGCGGCAGCGATCCGTTCGCCGCCGAAGACACTACTCACAGATTTATCCACAACAGCCTGTTGATATTTTCGGCCCTGCGCGAGGGCCGGGTACGGGCCGAACCAGGCCCGGCCGGGCGCACTGGAGGTGCGGCATGAACACCGCCGTACACGACCCCTACCTGGACCTGCCGCTGGACGGGCTGCGCCTGATCGAAGCCAGCGCCGGCACCGGCAAGACCTTCACCCTGGCCACGCTGTTCACCCGCCTGGTGGTCGAGCGCGGCCTGCGCATGGGCCAGATCCTGGCGGTGACCTTCACCGATGCCGCCACCCAGGAGCTGCGCAAGCGCATCCGTGAGCGCCTGGACCTGGCTGCGCGCCTGGTCGGGGTGGCGCCGGACGCCAGCGACACCCCGGAAACCGCGCTGACCCACGCCGTCCTGCAACGTCACCTGGACCAGGGCGGCGAGAGCGCGGCCCAGCTGGGACGGCGCCTGCGCGCGGCCGCCGAGGAAACCGACCTGGCGGCGATCTTCACCATCCACAGCTTCTGCACCCGCGTGCTCGGCGAATACGCGCTGGAAAGCGGGCACACCTTCGCCGCGCCGGAACTGCTGGCCAACACCCGCGAACTGCATGCCGAACTGGCCGCCGACCTGTGGCGCCTGCATGCCGGCCAGGGTGAGCGGTTGGAGGCCCTGCTGGGCCTGTGGAAAAGTCCCGATGCGCTGGCCGCCGACCTGGACAAGCTGGCCGGCGAGCTGCCGCTGCTGCCCGAGGTGCCGGACAGCCTGGTCGAGGACGCCCGCCCATTGCGCGATGCCGCCGTGCAGCGCCTGGCCGCCGGCCTGATCGAACACGGACCGACCTACCTGCAGCAGCTGCGTGAGGCAATGGACGGCGGCGTACTCAACAAGGCCAGCTACAAGCCGGACTGGGTCAACACGGTGTTCCTGCAGCTGGAGCAGTGGAGCCGCCATCCCGACCCGGAGGTTGAACTCGACGAACGGCTGGAGCGGCTCACGCTGGAGGCGCTCACCGCCAAGACCAACAAGGCCAAGGCCGGCAGCACGCCGGTGTCGCCGTTGCAGCCGCTGCTTGCCGACTACCTGCAGGCAATGGCGCAGGTCACCCGCTGGCAGCGCCAGCAGTCGATCGCGTTGCTGCACCAGCTGCGCGACGAAGCCCGCCAGCGCTTGCGCACGTTCAAGCAGCAACGCCGGCTGCAGACCTACGACGACCTGATCGACAACGTCGCCCATGCCCTGCAGGGCGAACACGGCGCGGTGCTGGCCGCGCGCCTGCGCGCGCAGTACCGCTTCGCGCTGGTGGACGAATTCCAGGACACCGACCCGCGCCAGTGGGACATCTTCCGCAGCGTGTTCGCGCCGGGCGATGGCAGCGAGGCCGCGTTGTTCCTGATCGGCGACCCCAAGCAGGCCATCTACGGATTCCGCGGCGGCGACGTGCACACCTACCTGCAGGCCAAGGCATTGGCCGAGGCGGCACCGGCGCTGGACCGCAACTTCCGTTCGCGCCCCGGCGTGCTGCGTGCCATCCAGGCGCTGTACGACAACGCCGGCAGTACCGCCTTCCTCGATGAGCGCATCCAGTTCGAACCGGTGCTGCCGGGCAGCAAGCGCAACGATGCCGACTACCTCATCGATGGTGTGCCGGCACCGGCACTGACCGTGTGCGTGATCCAGGGCGATGCCGACGGCAAGCCGCTCAAGGCCGACGATGCCCGCGAGGCCGCCACGCTGGCCTGCGTCGGTGATATCCACAGGGTATTGCGTGCGTCGCGCGAGGGCCGCGCGCAGGTGGATGGCGCGCCGGTGCAGCCCGGCGACATCGCCGTGCTGGTGCGGTCGCACAAGGAGGCCGCGCGCATCCAGCAGGCCCTGGCGGCGGTGGGCATCCCGGCGGTGGCGGCAGGCAAGCAGAGCCTGTTCTCCAGCGCCGAGGCGCACGAGGTGCGGCTGCTGTTGCTGGCCTTGCTGCAACCGGCCGACGAAGGCCGGCTGCGCGCCGCGCTGTCCACCGTGCTGCTGGGCGAGGATGCCGCCGCGATCGCGGCGATGGAGCACGAGGGTGATCGCCAACGCGCGCACCAGGAACGCCTGCTGCAGTGGCGCGAGCGCTGGCAGCGCGGTGGCGTGCTGGCATTGCTGTCCGACCTTGCCGCCGAGCAGGCCGAACGCCTGCTGGCGCTGGTCGATGGCGAGCGCCGCCTGACCAACTACCTGCAGCTGGGCGAACAGCTGCAGGAAGCCAGCAACCGCAGCATCGGCCTGCATGGCCTGCTCGACTGGCTGCAGACGCGCATGGCGCACGCCGATGAAAGCGACGAGACCCAGCTGCTGCGGCTGGAATCGGACGCGCGCCGGGTGCAGATCATCACCCTGCACAAGAGCAAGGGCCTGGAGTACCCGCTGGTCTACCTGCCGTTCGTCGGCATCGCGACCAACGCGCCGGATACGTCCAACCACCGCACCGTGCACGACGGTGCGCAGCGCGTGCTGCATTGGAAGATCGACAAGGACGACCCGCAGTGGAAAGCCGTCGGCCAGCAGGTCAGCGCCGAGGAGGAAGCCGAAACCGCGCGCCTGCTGTACGTCGGCCTGACCCGCGCCGAGCATGCCCTGTGGATAACCGGGGGTGCACTGACCGGCCTGGCGTCCTCGCGGCTGGGCCCGATGCTGCAGGACATGGCCGAGCTGGCCGCGCACGCGGATATCCACATCGTTGATGGTGGCCCGCACAGCCTGCCGCCGCGCCTGCCCGCCGAGCGCGAGCAGGCGTTGCCGCCGGTGCGCGCGGTGCAGCGCGTGGTGCCGCACGACTGGTGGGTGTACAGCTTCACCCAGCTGGCCCATGCCGACGGCGGGCAGGACACCTCCGCCGCGGCCACCGAGGAAAAGGGCGGCGCCTCCGACGAACCGGCGCAGGTGGACGTGGAAGCCGAACCGGCCGTGGTCGACACGCCGGCCGAGGTATTCGACCCCCGCTTTGCCGGCAGCCGTTTCGGCAACGTGCTGCATGCCGCGCTGGAGAACGTCGACTTCGCTGCCTGGGGTCCCTGGCAGGCCGGGGAGGCTGCGCCGGACGGGCAGGGCGCCATCATCGCCAAGGCCCTGCGCGAGGACGGCTATGTGGAGGAAGACATCGCTGACGGCGTCAGCCTGCTGACCGGCCTGATCGGCCAGACCCTGACCGTGACCTTGCCCGAGGGCGGCGCGCTGCATTCGCTGGCCATGGGTACGTACAGCGCCGAGATCGAATTCCACTTCGCCATGCAGGCCACCACCGTGCCGGCCCTGTTGCGGGTGCTGCATGTACACGGCGTGGTGCGTGACCGCCACGGCTTTGGCCTGCGCCGCCAGCTGGAAGGGCTGATGACCGGCAAGATCGACCTGACCTACGTCCGCGACGGACGCTGGTACGTGCTGGACTACAAATCCAACCGGTTGCCGGACTACGCGCCGTCGCAGCTGGAAGCGGCCATGCAACACAGCGAGTACGACCTGCAGGCGCTGATCTACACCGTGGCCCTGCACCGTTGGCTGCGGTTCCGCCTCGGTGCCGGCTACGACTACGCGCGCGACTTCGGTGGCATCCGCTACCTGTTCTGCCGCGGCCTGGACGCCCGCCGCACGCCGTCGCCGGGGTTGTACGCGCACCGTTTCGCGCCGGAACTGGTGCATGCGGTGGATGAACTGTTTGCCGGTGGCCGCGAAGGCCATGCGGCCCTGTTGGCGCGCCTGGAGGGCGAGGCATGAGCCTGCTCAAGGCCTTGAACAACGCCGGTGCCCTGCGCGCGCTGGACCACGCACTGGCGCAGAGCCTGCGCCGGCTGGACCCGGACACACCGGACGCCGTGCTGGCCGCCGCCGCGCTGGCATCGCTGGCGGTATCGCAGGGCCATGCCGGCTTCGATCCACGCCAGCCGCAGCGGCTGGTCGACGTGGGCGTGGAGTGGCCGGACCCGGCGCAATGGAGCGCACAGCTGGCGGCCTCGCCATGGATCGTGTCGGCGACCGATGCGCGCGAGGCCAGCGCGCAGTCGCTGCTGGTCTGGGAGAACGGCCTGCTGTACCTGCGGCGTTACCGCGAGTACGAGCGGCGCCTGGCGCTGGGACTGCAACGGATCGGTGGCGTGCGCCCGCCCTTGGCGGCGCTGGGCGGTGTGGCGGCGCTGTTCACGCGGTTGTTCCCGGGCGAGGTGCTGCCGTTGGTGGCAACGCAGGGGGATTTGTTTGGGATGCCCTCACCCCAGCCCTCTCCCGCAGGCGGGAGAGGGGGCCAAGCGCAGCACGTTGAGCGTCAGTCCTCCCTTCTCCCGCAAGCGGGAGAAGGTGCCCGAAGGGCGGATGAGGGCAACAAACCCCTCGCTGGCAACCTCCAGGCCCGCGCCGCCGCCGTCGCCCTGCGTCACAACCTGCTGCTGGTCACCGGCGGCCCGGGCACCGGCAAGACCACCACCATCACCCGCCTGCTGGTGCTGCTGGCCGCGCAGGCCCGGGCCGAGGGCAAACCGGCGCCGCGCGTAGCCCTGGCTGCCCCGACCGGCCGCGCCGCCGAACGCATGGCCGAAAGCCTGCGCAACGCCCTGCAGGTGTTGCCCGGTGCCGGTGTCGATGCCGCCTTGTGCGAGCAGTTGCCGACCACCGGCACCACCCTGCATCGCCTGCTCGGCGTGATTCCCGATTCGCCGCGTTTCCGCCACCACGCCGACAACCCGCTGCCCTACGACGTGGTGGTGGTCGACGAGGCCTCGATGATCGACCTGCCGCTGATGACCAAGCTGGTCGAAGCGGTGGCCGACGGCACCCGGCTGGTACTGCTGGGTGATCCCGACCAGCTGCCGTCGGTGGAAGCCGGCGACGTGCTCAGCGCCATCCTGCGCGCTGCCGGCGACGGCCAGCGCATCGCCGCGGCCGATGCGCAAGCGCTGCAGCCACTGCTCGGCAGCCTGCCCACCGAGGCCATCGAAACCACCCCGAGCGCCTTTGCCGGTGCCCGCGTGCAGCTGCAACGCGGCTACCGCCAGAGCGACGCCCTGCAGCTGGCACCGCTGGCCACCGCGATGCGCGAGGGCGATGCCGCACAGGCGCTGGCGCTGCTGCGCGGGAAGACCCTGGCCGGCGTGCACTTCCATGAAGGTGAAGTCGATCCGCTGGCGGCGTGGCGGGGTCCGCTGCAGCAGTACTGGGAGTCCCTGGCCACCGCCAGCAGCCCGGCCGAGGCCCTGGCCCTGACCGGCCGCCTGCGCCTGCTCACCGCAGTGCGCGAAGGCCCGCAGGGCGCGCGTGGCCTCAATGTCCGCATCGAGGAACGCCTGGCCGGCGCGTCCCGCCGCGGCAGTGCCGGGCCCGGCTACTTCCACGGGCGGATGTTGATCATCACCGAGAACAGCTATCGCCACCGCCTGTTCAACGGCGACGTCGGCATCTGCCTGAGCGATGGCGGCAGCCGTGGCACCACGGCCTGGTTCCCCGGCGACGATCCGTCCTCGCCGCGTGCCTTCCACCCGGCCGCCTTGCCGGCGCATGAAAGTGCGTTCGCGATGACCGTGCACAAGGCGCAGGGCTCGGAGTTCGACCAGGTCTGGTTGCAGCTGCCACGCCGCGACAACCGCGTGCTCAGCCGCGAGCTGCTGTACACCGGCATCACCCGTGCCCGGCATGGGCTGCACCTGTCCGGCAGCGCCGAGGTGATCGAGGCGGCCCTGGCCCGGCATGCCAGCCGCTGGTCGGGCCTGGCGGAGCGGTTGCTGGGCGGAGCTGCTCCAGCGTGATCGACCCGGCCGCATGAACCGCCCCCTCCCTGGCGCCGAAGGCGCAGGGGAGGGGTAAGCTCCCGGCAAATCATCCCACCCATCAAGGACTGCAGAATGAAGAACACATGGACGTGGGCACTCGCCCTGGCCCTGGCCGGCTGCAACGCCCCGCCGGCAGACAGCCCGAAAGTGGCCACCGCGCCCGCTGCGGCCACCGTCACGACCGCCGACCTCGACCAGGCCCGCGCCTTCCTGGCCCACGTCTACGCCACGTACTACCCGGACGTACCGCTGGAGGACGTGCTGCCCGACGACCAGGTCTACGCCCCGGCGCTGCTGGCGGCGATGGAGGCCAACAGCCAGGCCAATGACGGCGAGGTCGGCTACCTCGACGCCGACCCGCTGTGCCAATGCCAGGACACCGCGCAGGACCTGCGCCAGCTGGCCTTCACCCTCACCCCGCTGGACGGCGACCGGCTGCGTGCCACCGCCCATCTGGCCGATCCGGTCGCACCGCTGGCGCTGGACCTCACCCTCAGCCGTTCGCAGGGCCAGTGGCGCATCGCCGATATCGCCAGCCCGGCCGAACCCAGCCTGCTGAAGGCGCTGGAGCGGGATACCGAAACGGCCCGGCAGCGGCCCTGAGGGCGGCTGAACCTGAACGCAGGCCATGAACAGGGAGGCCCCGGCCACCGTGAACCCGCCGTGCTGCCCCCTCCGGGGCCCGGCTGGTAGCATGTCCACCCCGTAATCCAAGCGCTGTCTGTAATGACCGATTCCAAGAACCCGCCCGTCACCCAGGCCCAGGCCGAAGACGCCGTGCGCACCCTGCTGCGCTGGGCCGGTGAAGATCCCGCCCGCGAAGGCCTGCTGGATACCCCGCGCCGGGTGGCCGAGGCCTACGGCGACTGGTTCAAGGGCTACCAGGACGACCCGCGCGAGTACCTGGCACGTACCTTCGAGGAAGTGGCCGGCTACGACGAGATGATCGTGCTGCGCGACATCGAGTACGAAAGCCACTGCGAGCACCACATGGCGCCGATCCTGGGCCGTGTCCACGTCGGCTACGTGCCCAACGGCCGCGTGGTCGGCATCTCCAAGCTGGCGCGCGTGGTCGAGGCCTATGCCCGCCGCTTCCAGGTGCAGGAGAAGATGACCGCGCAGATCGCCGATGTCATCCAGGACGTGCTGCAGCCGCTGGGCGTGGGCGTGGTGGTGGAAGGCTCGCACGAGTGCATGACCACCCGTGGCATCCACAAGCGTGGCGTGTCCATGGTCACCTCGCGCATGCGTGGCACCTTCCATGACGACGCGCGCACCCGCGCCGAGTTCCTGCGTTTCATCGAAGTCGGCCACGCCCGCCGCTAAGCCAAGGACCCGCGCGCTGTCGATGAAGTACCCCAAACGTATTGCCGGCTATCAGCGCCTGCGCGAGCAGCCGCTGTGGAAACTGCTGGCCTCCGACCGCGCGCCGGTGTTGATCGGGCTGCTGCAGGGCCTGTTGCTGGAAGCGGACCGGCGCGTGCCGGGCTCGATCCTGGCCGAGCGCCTGCAGCAGCAGCTGGACGCGCTCAACGCCGAGGAACTCGACGTCGAGCTGCCGCGCACCGCGCAGGCCTACATCGCCTACTGGCTGTCGCAGGGCTGGCTGGAGCGGCGCCTGCCCGAAGGAGCGAGCGAGGAGGAGTACGAGCTCTCGCGCCAGGCGGTGCAGGCCATCCGCTTCATCGCCGGGGTCGAGCACAACGCCAGCCTGGCCACCGAAAGCCGCCTGTCGATGGTCATGCAGCAGCTCTCGCAGCTGGCCCAGCAGACCGAGACCAACCCCGAGGCACGGCTGGCCGCGCTGCGCGCCGAGCGTGAGCGCATCGATGCGGAGATCGCCCAGGCCGCCAGCGGCAAGGTCGCCACCCTCGACGGCAAGCGCGCGCTGGAACGCACCCGCGACGTGATCCGCCTGGCCGATGACCTGGCCGAGGACTTCCGCCGCGTGCGCGATGACTTCGAGCAGCTCAACCGCCGTTTCCGCGAGCGCATCATCGACGACGAAGGCGCGCGCGGCGACGTGCTCGACCGCCTGTTCAATGGCGTCGACGTGATCGGCGAATCCGATGCCGGGCGCAGCTTCCAGGCGTTCTGGGACCTGCTCAACGACCCACGCCGCAGCGCCGAGCTCGACGCCGCGCTGGACGCGGTGCTCGACCGTGGCTTCACCCGCAAGCTGGACCGCAACGAGCGCAACTTCCTGCGCAACTTCACCAGCACCCTGCTCGAGCGCGGCGGCCAGGTGCACGAGGTGATGCAGCACTTCGCGCGCAGCCTGCGCGGTTTCGTGCAGAGCCGTGGTTACCTGGAACAGCGCCGCCTCAACCAGCTGCTCAAGCAGGCCCAGGGCCAGGCGCTGCAGCTGCGCGACGACATGCACCCCACCGCCGCCACCGGCTTCGTGCTGCCGCTGTCGGCCGCGCGCCTGCGCTCGATCGGCCAATGGCGCCTGCACGACCCGCGCAGCCACCAGGTCGAGACGGCGATCTTCATGGCCGATGCGGCCGAGATCTCGCTGGACAGCGTCGGCGACCTGGTCGCGCAGTCGGAGATCGACGTACGCACGCTCAAGGACAACCTGTTCATGCTGCTTGGCACCCGCCCGCAGCTGTCCATCGCGCAGGTGCTGCGCGAGCGGCCGGCGCGGCAGGGCCTGGGCAGCGTGATCGGCTATCTCTCCATCGGCACCCGCCACGGCATGGTGGTGCGCGATCAACTGGAAACCGTGGAATGGACCGGCGGCGACGGCAGGGCACGGCGTGCCCGCGTGCCGCTGGTGTGGTTCCTCAAGGAAAGACGCGATGAACTGGTCTGAGACCGAAATCGAGAACGAAGGCGAAGGCCAGGCCGCACCGGCACCCGCCGCACCGGCCACCAACAAGGACACCGGCGCGCTGTTCCTGGGCGACACCGGCCGCCTGCCGGCCGAGGCGCGCCGCGCGCTGTGCCAGCTGCTGGCCGGCCCCAGCGTCGATGCGCAGCGCCAGCCGACCCAGTGGACCGCGTTGCTGCGCCACGAGGACGCGGTGCGCAGCCTGCTGTGCGAGCTGTTCCTGGAGCTGGTGCTGGACCGTGACGGCGGCATCGCCTTCACCCGCCAGGCCGATACCGCCGAGCTGGATTCGCCGACGCTGCTGCGCAGTGCGCCGCTGACCTTCATCGAGTCGGTGCTGTTGCTGCACCTGCGCCAGCAGCTGGCCGAGGCCGATACCCGCGGCGAACGCGCGGTGGTGGAGGAGCTGGAACTGGTCGAGGCGATGAGCATCTACCAGAAGAACGTCTCCACCGACCAGGCCGGCTACGGCAAGCGCGTGGCCGCGGCGATCGCCAAGATGCGCGAGAACCAGCTGCTGTCCAAGCTGCGCGGCAGCGAGGACCGCTACGAGATCTCGCCGGCGCTGAAGCTGCTGTTCTCGGCCGAGGACGTGCAGACCCTGGGCGAGGCCTACCGCCAGCTGCGCGAAGGCGAGCCGGCGCCGGCCGAGGCCGAAGCCGCCGTCGAAGACGCCGACGAATGACGCGCACGCGCGTCGAATCACATTTGTTTGTCGCCGTCGCGCCAGGCGCGGCGGTTGAAGGATGAGCCGCATGGACACCGCTTCCCACACCCTGCTTCCCGCCGCCGCGTTGTTCAACGACCCGGCCAGTGATGCCCGCGCGAACCAGTTCCGCATGCGCCGCCTGCAGGTGCTCAACTGGGGCACGTTCTCGGGCCTGACCGAAGTGCCGATCGCCGAGCGCGGCTTCCTGTTCGTCGGCCGCTCCGGTTCGGGCAAGTCGACCCTGCTCGATGGCATGAGCGCGCTGCTGACGCCGCCGAGCATCGTCGACTTCAACGCCGCCGCGCGCGAAGCCGAACGTTCCGGCCGCGACCGCTCGCTGGTGTCCTACGTGCGTGGCGCCTGGGCCGACCAGCAAGACAGCGCATCGGGCGAAATCGCCACCCAGTACCTGCGCAAGGGCGCGACCTGGACCGCATTGGCGCTGGAGTACCACAACGCCCGCGGCGACGCGGTGTCGATCATCCGCATGTTCTGGATAAACGGCGCCGGCACCTCCGCCAACGATGTGCGCAAGCACTACATGGTGGTGCCGCGCCGCTTCGACCTGGCCGAACTCGATGGCTTCGACCTGGACCTGCGCAAGCTGCGCCTGCGCCTGGGCGAGGACGTGGCCCACTTCGACAGCTTCGCCGGCTACGCCGAGCGCTTCCGCCACCTGCTGGGCATCGGCAACGACATGGCGCTGCGCCTGCTGCACAAGACGCAGTCGGCCAAGAACCTGGGCGACCTCAACGCCTTCCTGCGTGGCTTCATGCTGGAAGAGCCGCGCACCTTCGAAGCAGCCGACCGCCTGGTCGAGGACTTCTCCGAGCTGGACGGCGCCCACCATGCGGTGGTGACCGCGCGGCGTCAGGTCGAGACGCTGACCCCGGCCCGCGACTACCACCAGGACCTGACCGAGCTGCGCAAGGGCGTGGCCAACCTGCGCGACCTGCAGATCGGCATCGACGGCTTCCGCGAGGAGAAGCGCCTGGAGCTGGTCAACGACCGCCTCAAGGAAGTGGAGGTCGCCGACCGCGGCCTGATGGGCGAGGAAGGCCAGCGCCGCCAGGCGCTGGACAACCACGAGCAGAAGCTGGTCGAGCTGGAGCGCCAGCAGCGCGAACAGGGCGGCGAGCGCATCGAGGAGCTGGAGCGCGAACGCACCCGCGTCGAGCGCGAGGTCGAGGAACGCGCGCGCCGCCGCAAGCAGCTGGAAACCGCGTGCCGCCAGCTGGGCATGTCGCTGGCCGACACCGCTTCGGTGTTCGCCGAGCAGGTCGAACAGGCACGTGCGTTGATCGATGGCAGCCGTGACGGTGCCGGCACCGTGGACGATGCCATCGCCGAGCGCATGGCCGAGCGTCGCGATGACGAGAAGCGTTTCAATGCGCTGCGCGTGGAGCTGGAATCGCTCAAGTCCGCGCCCAGCTCGATCCCGGCCCCGCTGCAGCAGATGCGCGCCCGCCTGTGCGACGACACCGGCCTGCCCGAATCGGTGCTGCCCTTCGTCGGCGAGCTGATCCAGGTGCGCGAGGACCAGATCGGTTGGCGCGGCGCGATCGAGCGCGTGCTGCACGGTTTCGCGCAGTCGCTGCTGGTCGATGAGAAGCACCACAGCCAGGTGGCCGAGTGGGCCAACCGCACCCACCTGGGCACCAAGCTGGTCTACTTCCGCGTGCGCGACAACGAGTCGCTGCATGCGCGCGAGCCGGACAAGCGTTCGTTGATCCACAAGCTGCAGCTGCGCGACCACGTGTTCGGCGACTGGGTCCATAACGAACTGCTGCGCCGCTTCGATTACACCTGCGTGGAGAACGCCAGCCAGCTGCGCAACGAAGACCGCGCACTGACCCGCGAAGGCCAGATCAAGCACCCGGGCGATCGCTACGAGAAGGACGACCGCCACGCCGTCAACGACCGCAAGCGCTGGATGCTGGGCCACGACAACCGCGACAAGCGCCGCGTCTACGAGCGCGAGGCGCAGGAGCTGGCGCAGCGCATCGCGCGCAGCGAGTCGGACGTGGCCATGCTGCGCAAGCAGCGCGAGAGCGGGCAGGAAAAGCAGCTGGCCGCGCGCGTGCTGGTCGAGCGCGACTGGGACGAGATCGACGTCGGCCCGCGCCTGCAGCGCCTGGCCGATATCGACGAGCAGCTGGTGGACCTGCGCGAGGGCGACAACGCGTTGGCGCGCGTCGGCCAGCAGATCGAGCTGACCCGCGGCCTGCGCGACCAGGCCAAGCGCACCTACGAGGACGTGCGGCTGGAACGCGCGCAGCTTTCGCGTGAGCGCGTGCGGTTGGAACAGCAGCGTGACAACGGCGCTGCCCGCGTCGCCGGTGCGCCGCTGACCGATGCCCAGCGTGACGGCCTGGGCGAGCGCCTGGAGGCGCTGCCGGGCTTCAACCTGGACACGCTGGAAAGCCACTTCCGCGTGATCGAGCGTGGCCTGGCCGAGGAGCTGGGGCAGAGCCAGAGCCGCGACGCCAAGCTCACCCAGCACCTGCTCGACTGCTTCCGCAAGTATTGCCAGCAGTGGCCGGAGGACTCCGGTGACTTCACCGTGTCGCTGAGCAGCGCCGATGACTTCCTGGCACGCCTGCAGCGCCTGGAGAGCGACGGCCTGCCACGCCACGAAGGCCGCTTCTTCGACCTGCTGCAGACCCAGAGCAAGAACAACCTGCTCGCCCTGCAGCGCCACACCGCCGAGGCACACAAGGCGATCAAGCAGCGCATGGACGAGGTCAACGCCTCGCTGGAGCAGGTGCCGTTCAACCGCGGCACCGTGCTGGCCATCGACGTCAGCGACCGGCGCCTGCCGGAAGTGCAGGACTTCCAGCTGCAGCTGCGCGCGGTGCTGACCCACCAGCAGACCGAAGACCGTTCGCTGGCCGAAACCCAGTTCAACGTGCTGCGTGACCTGGTGCGCCGCCTCGGCGCACAGGAGCCGGAGCTGCGCCGCTGGCGCGAGCAGGTGCTGGACGTGCGCCAGCACGTGGAGTTCTACGGCGTCGAGCTCGACGGCGAAACCCGCGAGCAGGTCGAGATCTACCGCAGCGGCGCCGGCAAGTCCGGTGGCCAGCGCCAGAAGCTGGCCACCACCTGCCTGGCCGCGGCGCTGCGTTACCAGCTCGGTGGCGAAGACGGCGAACTGCCGCGCTACGCCGCCGTGGTGCTCGACGAAGCCTTCGACAAGGCCGACAACGAGTTCACCGCGCTGGCGATGAACATCTTCGAGAACTTCGGCTTCCAGATGGTGGTGGCCACCCCGCTGAAGTCGGTGATGACACTGGAGCCGTTCATCGGCGGTGCCTGCTTCGTCGAGATCAGCGGTCGCCACGATTCGGGCGTGCTGCTGATCGAATACGACGACGAGGCCAATCGCCTGAAGCTGCCGGCGCGCGCCCGTGGCGCCGCCGCCCGCGAACAGGACGAGGCCGGTGACGTGGAAGTCGCGGCGGACGATGCCGAAGCCGCACCGAAGAAGAAGCCGGCGAGGAAGAGCGCGGCCACCGAGCAGTAAGCCCGGGCATTCCTCCCTTGCCACTGGCCAGGGAGGAAGCACGGCAGGAGCAGGTCCAGCCGCCAAGCCCATCCCACATCCGCTCGCATCACCCCGCGCGCACCTCCGTTACAGTCCCCTCAAACGCCTCCGAGGATTCCCCCATGCATTACGTGGAAATCGTCGCCATGCTGGTCGTGGTGCAGTACCTGTTCTTCACCACCCTGGTCGGTCGCGCCCGTGGCCGTTACGGCGTGAAGGCGCCGGCCGTCACCGGCCATGAAGGTTTCGAGCGCGTCTACCGCGTGCAGATGAACACCCTGGAGCTGATGGTCGCGCTGCTGCCGTCGTTGTTCGTCGCCGCCCGCTTCTGGCCGGCCGAATGGGTGGCTGGCATCGGTGCGGTCTACCTGGTTGGCCGCTTGATCTACTGGCGCGCCTACGTTGCCGCGCCGGCGGGGCGTGGCCTGGGCTTCGGCCTGTCGATGCTGCCGGTGCTCGCGCTGCTGCTGATGGCCCTGGCGGGCGCGATCCTGCGCTGATTGCCCGGTCGCGAAGCCGACGGCCCATCCCGTCGCGCAGAGGCGGGCTACGGAAGCAGTGTCGGCTTCCAGCCAATCCCGAAACCGAATGCCCATCGCCAACGACAAAGGAAGCCTTTCGGCTCCCTTTGTCGTTTCCCTCACCCGGCTCAGAAATCCAGGCTGAGCTTGGCGTAGCTGTAGCGCCCCGGCAGGTCATAGGTGCCCGGGTCGTAGCCATTGAGCGTGCAGCTCAGGCAGATCGGCGGGTTCTTGTCGAACACGTTGTTGACGCCCACGGTGACCTTGACGCCCTTCATCCACGCATCGGTGCGCCAGCTCACCTGCGCGTCATGGTACGTGGTGGCGCCCAGCCAATGCTGGTCGTTGGCGCTGTCGGTACAGATGTCGAAACCATTGGCCCCGGCGCAGCGCTCGCGCAGGCGGTCGATGTAGCGCATCGTCCAGCTCGCGTTCCAGTTGCGGAAGTCCCAGTTGGTGGTCAACGTCGAGCTCCACTCCGGGATCGCGCTGTCGTTGATCTCCACGCCCGGCGCCTTCGGTTCGGCCTGGCCGGATTCGTTGATCAGCTCGTAACGGGTGACCCAGGTGGCCTTCCAGTCGAAGCCGAGCTGGCCCCAGCCGGTCTCCGGCAGCAGCCAATGCGCGGTGAAGTCCCAGCCACTGGTGTTGATGGTGCCCAGGTTGGCCAGGATGTCCTCGAAGCGGATGATCTGCCCGCGGTCGTTGCGCGTGTAGCTGGCACAGGCAGTGGCATCGCGGGTATCGATGCAGCGGTCGAGGATGGCCTGCGCATCCGGTGCCTGGATCGCGTCATCGATGGTGTGGCGGTAGAACGTCACGCCCAGGTCCAGCTTGCTCGACCAGCTGCTGTTCTCGGCCCAGCCCGGGCTCCACACCGCACCGGCCATGAACGAGCGGCTTTCTTCCGGCTGCAGGTCGCGGTTGCCGGAAGTGACCACCGAGATCTGCGGGTTGGCCTGCTCGTAGCCGGCCGGCACGCCATCGGCCACGCACTTGGGCGTGGTGGAGGCGGCGTTGTTGCACGGGTCCACCAGGGTCGCGTCGAAGCGGCTCAGCGTGCCGTACAGCTCGCCGATCGACGGTGCGCGGAAGCCCTGCGCGTAGGACATGCGCAGCAGCAGTTCGTCGGCCGGCTGCCAACGCAGGCCGATCTTGCCGGTGCCGGTGCCGCCGAAGGTGGAGTAGTCCGAATAGCGGCCGGCGATGCTCAGGTCCAGGCTCTTGCCCCAGAAACCGCCACGCGCCAGCGGCACGTCGAATTCCGCATAGGCTTCCTTCACCGTATAGCTGCCAACGGTGATGCCCGACGGCACGCCGTTGTACTCGCCGGCCACGGTGATCGGGTCGGGGTGGTATTCGCCCTTGTAGCGGCGCCACTCGGCACCGGCGGCGAAGGACACCGGCCCGGCCCAGTTGTCGAACAGCTCGCCGGTGATGTTGGCCGAACCCAGGCTCAGCGTGTTCTTGCTGCGGTCGCGCACCAGCGGCGAGATCCAGGCCAGCATGTCCGGGGTGATGGTGCCCGGCCCGCCGAAGATGTTCAGCGGCACGCAGCCGGCGATCGCCGCGCAGGCGGCCGGGTCGCCCAGCGCCTGGTTGATGTGCTTGATGTTGTAGCTGCCGGTGTTGGTCTGGGTGGCCTTGCTTTCACTGGTCATCGCGTTGATGTCCCAGTTCCAGGTGCGCTGGTTGACCTCGAAGGTGCCGTCCAGCCCGGCCGCCGCGTACCAGGTCTTCACCTTCTGCTCGTAGCGGCGCGGCCCGCCTTCCACCGGGCGTCGCCCGATCAGGAACAGGTTCGGGTCGCTGCCCATCGTGGTCAGGTCGAAGCCGAACGGGTTGTAGGGGTTGTTGGCCGAGATCACCAGGTTCTTCTCGGCCCAGTCGTTGTAGACGCCGGCGTCGGTGCCCAGGAAGAACGGTTCCGGCGCGGCCTGGTTGGCCGACTCGCGCTCGCTGTACAGGCCACGGAACCAGCCGCTGACGGCCGGGGTGAATTCGAAGCGCACCTGGCCGAACACCGACTTGCGCTCATTCGGGGTCAGCAACAGGTTGTACGGGGCGAAGTTGAAGCGGTCCGGGGTGCCGAAGCAATGGTAGTCATCGGTGCGCGCGCAGCCGGTCTGGCTGGGATCGAACTGCGGCGAGGTGACGCCGGTGTTGGAGGTGATGTTGAACACGTTGCCGCTGGGGTCGGCGAATACCAGCCGTCCCTGCGGCGTGGCCGAGCTGCCATTGGCCAGGCCGGTGCCCGGCACCGGTTCGCGCGCCCACTTGTACTCGTTGGAGCCGATCTCCTTCTGCTTGAACCACGAGCCGCCCACGATCCACTGCGCACGTTCGCCGCTCTTGCCGAAGCTGAAGTCCACCCCGGTCGTGCCGCCACCCTTGAGGTTGTAGTCGCCGTACTGCACCTCGACGTGGCCACCGTCGGCGCCCTTCTTGGTGATGATGTTGACCACGCCGGCGATCGCGTCGGAACCGTAGATCGACGAGGCACCGTCCTCCAGCACTTCGATGCGGTCCACCAGCGCCAGCGGAATGGTGTTCAGGTCGACCGACGAGCCCACCCCCGAGCCGGACGATTCGTTGACCCAGCGGATGCCGTCCACCAGCACCAGCACGCGCTTGGGGCCGAGGTGGCGCAGGTCCACCGTGGCCGCGCCGGCACCCACGCCGCCGCCATCGGGCGGGAAGCCGAAGTTGCCGCTGGAGTTGAGCTTGGTGCTCAGCGAGGCGCCGCTGGCGGTGAGGTGCTGGACCACGTCGGCCACCGAGGTGTAGCCGGTGCGTTCGATGGCCTCGCGGGACAGCACCTGCACCGGCACCTGGGTTTCCAGTTCGGCCTTCTTGATGCGGGTACCGGTGACCTGGATCGTGTCCAGGGTGCGCGCGTTCTCGGTGGCGTCCTGGGCGGCCGCCGTGGCGGGGAGCAACAACAGGGAAAGCCGTACGGCGTGGGCAAGGCGTTGCGTGCGTAGCGAAGACAACTTCATCGGAAAGCTCCTCTGAATGCCGGACTACTTCTGGTGGGCCCGCCGTAGGGGCGGGTGTCACCGACTTGTAAACAATTCGTTAGGCGGCGGCAACAAGAAGGCGCCACAAACCCGCATTCATGTGTCAACAAATGGCACTTTGGCGAAATCCGGCACAAAAAAAGGCAGGGCCAGGCCCTGCCAAACACACAATGTCAGGTGCGCCGGCGGCGCGGTGGTCAGCGGGCGGAGTAGCCGCCGTCGACCAGGTGGTAGCTGCCGGTGATGAAGGAGGCCTTGTCCGAGAGCAGGAAGCAGGTCAGCTCGGCCACCTCGTCGGCCGTGCCCAGCCGCCCGGCCGGGTGCAGCGCCACCAGCCCGGCGTAGGCCTGCGCGTCCATGCCCTGCAGCAACGGCGTGTCGATGAAGCCGGGGCCGACCGCGTTGACCCGCAGGCCCTGGGCCGAGTACTCCAGGGCCGCGCTCTTGGTCATGCCGACCAGGGCGTGCTTGGCGGCGACATAGGCGGCCGAGCCGGCCCAGCCGTTGCTGCCCAGGATCGAGGCCATGTTGACGATGGCGCCGCCACCGGCGGCCAGGATCGCCGGCACTTCGTATTTCATCGCGTAGAACACCCCATGCAGGTTCACGCCCAGCACGCGGTGCCATTCCTCCAGCGGGTAATCGGCGGTCTGCAGGCTGGCCCCGCCGATGCCGGCGTTGTTCACCGCCAGGTGCAGTGCGCCGAAACGCTCCACGCCGGCCTGCACCATGTGGCGCACGGCATCCGGGTCGCTGACGTCCACGCGCAACGGCATCACCCGATCACCCAGCGACATCGCCACCGCGGTGGCCGCGTCACCGTCGATGTCGGCGGCCAGTACCTGCGCCCCGCGCGCGGCCAGCTGGCGGACCACGGCTTCGCCGATGCCAGATGCCGCGCCGGTCACCAGCGCGATGCGTCCCTGGAAATCCTGCTGCATGGCACTGCTCCACGACCGCGGCCATCCCGCGAGGAAGCCAGCATCGCCGCATCAGTGGGGCGATGCATTGAGGTCGATCAATCCGGTGTTGGCCGGCGCCGGGGCAGGGGGCCAACCGGCGCCGACCGGGCATGCTGGTCCGGGCGCGAATGCGCGGGCACGAAGGCGAACAGCTCCGCCGCACCCAGGGGCTTGCTGAACAGGTAGCCCTGGCCGTAGCGCACGCCGCGTTGGCGGAAGAACGTGGCCTGCTCGCGGGTCTCGATGCCTTCCACCAACGTCCGCATGCCCAGGCTGCGGGCCAGGTCGATGATGTGGTCGGCCACGCTGCTGGTCACCGATTCGGTGCAGGCGGTATGGGTGAAGCTCTTGTCGATCTTGAGGATGTCGAACGGGTACGTGGTCAGGTAGGAGAGGCTGGAGTAGCCGGTGCCGAAGTCATCCACCGCCAGCTCGATGCCCAGTCCGCGGATCGCCAGCAGCACTTCCAGGGCGCTGGTCCTCTCCAGCAGGCCGCGCTCGGTGGCCTCGACCACGAAGCGGCCGCACCCCGGGCCGATCGCCGCCTGCATCTCGGCCAGCAGGCGCGGGGTGCGCGGCGACTGCAGGTCCTGCGGAGACAGGTTCACGCTGATGTGGAAGCCCGGATGCTGGCGCAGGAAGCCGCTCAGGTCCTTGACCACCAGTTCCAGCACGCGTCGGCTGACCAGGTGGATCAGCCCGGCGTCCTCGGCGAAGGGAATGAACAGGTCCGGCGTCACCACCTTGCCGTCCTCGTGCTGCCAGCGCAGCAGCGCCTCGGCACCCACGCAGGTGTCATCGACCAGGTCGAACACCGGTTGGTACAGCAGGAACAGGTGCCCCTTGTTGATCGCATGCAGCAGTTCGGCACGGGCCGAGAGCTGGCGCCGGCTGATCAGCCAGGCCGCCCCGAGCACCACCAGCCCGGCCAGCACGCCGGCCGGCAGGAACCAATGCGCGAACTGCGACACGCGCGTGTCGATCGACGCCAGCGGGCTGGCCACGACCGTGCCGGTGGTCCCCGGCGGCACTACCCGCCGCACCACCATGTAGCCGCTGTCCATGTCCAGGTAATGCGCCTGGCCGGCGGCCGGGCCGTTGGCCGCGGCCCAGGCTTCCTGCAGGTGCCCGTAGCGCGCCAGCCACGCGCCGGTGTGGGTGCTGAACAACCCCATCGACACGTTGGGGCGGGAGAACGGCGCGATCAGGCCGTCCGGGTAGGCCAGCAGCCCGTAGCCATCCTTGACCAGCAGCACGTATTGCCGTTGCGCTACGCCGCGGATACGCACCTGCGAATGGATCAGCGTGCCGTCGGGCTGGACCACCGGCGGCGGCCCGAGCAGCAGGTTGTTGGTCACCGCGCTGTTGGAGGAACAGAGCACCCGGGTGCCGTCCAGGAACATCGCGCTCTTGACGATCTGCGAGCTCATCACGAACCGCTGCATCAGCGCCACGCCCTCGGCACTGCAGGGGTCGTCGCTGCGGGCATGCATCTGCTGCCGCAGTTGCCGCAGCAGGCTGGCGGTATCGCGGACCTGGCGTTCCAGGTGCGCGGCGGTGTCATCAAGCTGGGCAAACCGTTCCCGGATTGCCTGCTTGCGCGCCTGCTGCGCCGAAAACAGTACCGGCAGGCAGGCCAGCAGCATGCCGGCGAGCAGCAGCAATGCGGCAATACGATATCGGCTCTTCATCCCAAGCCCTTCCCTGCGTCCGGCGGCGGATCCTCGGCCGCGACTATGTGATGGATCCGGCGGAATTTCAGCGGCCGGGATTCAGCCATGTGCAGGTGCCGTCACGGGCCGCTGAAGGTGTCCCAGGCCATGCGCGTGATCAGCACCACCACCAGCACCAGGAAAAGTTTACGGATCAACGGGGTACCGCCGCGCAGCGCCAGCCGGGTACCGGTCACCGCGCCCAGCACGTTGACCACGGCCATCGGCACGGCGAACACCAGCAGCACGTTGCCGCTGGGCAGGAAGAACGAGATCGCCGCCACGTTGGTGGCCAGGTTCACCACCTTGGAGGCGGCCGAGGCGCGCAGGAAATCCAGCCCGAAGAAGCGCACGAACAGGAAGATCAGGAAGCTGCCGGTGCCCGGGCCGAAGAAGCCATCGTAGAAGCCGATCACCCCGCCCATGACCAGCGCGATCACCAGCTCCCGGCGCCCGACTTCGCGGGGCCGGTGCATCGCGCCGAAATCCTTCTTGGCCAGCGTGTAACCCAGCATCACGATCAGCAGGGTCAGCACCAGCGGACGCACCGCATCCTTGGACAGCAGCGTCACCGCGGTCGCGCCCAGGAACGAGCAGGCGAATGCCGCCGCCGCGGCCAGCAGCACCGGCCGCCACGGGAAGCGCACCGAGCGCGCATAGCGCCAGGCCGACGCGCCGGTGCCGAACATCGAGCTGAACTTGTTGGTGCCCAGCAGGGCCGCCGGGGTGTGCTGGGGCAGGGTGGTGAACAGCCCCGGCAGCTGGATCAGCCCGCCGCCGCCGACCGCCGCATCCACCAGCCCGGCGATGAAGGCGATTACCAGCAACCAGGGCAGCTCGGGCGGCAGCAGTTCCAGCATGGGGATTCCGGCGCAGGGCGCGACAGCATACGCGCCCTTGCCGGGCCCGCTGGAGTGGCAGGTGGCATCGGTGGGAAAATGCGCCATGCAGATCACTCCGACCTCACCGTGCCCCTGCGGGCGGGCGCTCACTTACGCCCGCTGCTGCGGCCGCTACCACGCCGGCGAAGCCGCTCCCGATGCCGAGGCACTGATGCGTTCGCGCTACAGCGCCTACGTGCTCAAGGACGTGGACTACCTGCTGGCCAGCTGGCACCCGGACACCCGCCCGCAAACCCTGTCGCTGGAAGACGCCCCCGGCCAGCGCACCCAATGGCTGGGTCTGGGCGTGAAGCGGCACCTCGTCACTGGCGAGGCGACGGCCGAGGTCGAATTCATCGCCCGTTACCGCGTCGGCGGCGGCAGTGCGGTGAAGATGACCGAGCACAGCCGTTTCCAACGCATCGACGGCCGCTGGTACTACCTCGACGCCGTGTAACCCCAAACCCCGCTTCTCAACCCCTCCCTTTGGCAAAGCGCAAGAGGAGGGCCGGGGAGGAGTCGCCTCCAGCGCTGACCACCCAACGCAGCACACGACGACGGCGCAACAGAAGCCGCGCGGCTCCAGTCACCCCAACTCCCGAACCGCCAGCCCCTTCCATCGCTCCGCGTATCATCAAGCCCCACGCAAGGAGCCCGGCCGATGAAAGCACCCCTGATGATGCGCGCAGCCTCGGCACTGGCCGTCCTCACCCTGGCCACGTCCGCGGCGGCGGCCACCAGCGACTTCGGCAGCTGCGGCACCGCGTTGCGGACCAGCGCCGCCGCCCAGGGCATCCGCGCCGAACGCTTCGACCAGTGGTTCGCCGACGTCAGCCCCGATCTCAGCGTGCTGCCGCTGCTCGACGCCCAGCCCGAGTTCACCACGCCGATCTGGGACTACCTGGCCTCACTGGTCGACACCCAGCGCATCAACGACGGTCGCGCCCGCCTCACCGAGCACCGCGCGCTGCTCGAGCGGATCGCCACCCAATACGGCGTCGATCCGGCCACCGTCGTCGCGGTCTGGGGCGTGGAGAGCGACTACGGCCGCGTATTCGGCAAGCGTCCGCTGCTGCAGTCGCTGGCCACGCTGTCCTGCAACGGTCGCCGCCAACCCTTCTTCAAGGGCGAACTGCTGGCCCTGCTCAAGCTGCTCGACAAGGGCGACCTCAATCCGGCCGGACTCACCGGGTCGTGGGCCGGCGCCTTCGGCCATACCCAGTTCATGCCCTCCACCTACGCCCGCATCGCGGTCGACGGGGATGGCGATGGCCGTCGCGACCTGGTCGCCAGCATCCCCGACGCACTGGCTTCCACCGCCAACTACCTCAAGCAGTCCGGCTGGCGCACCGGCCAGCCCTGGGGCGTGGAAGTACGCGTTCCGGCCGGCTTCGATGCCAGCCTGGCCGGACGCACCAAGCGCAAGCCGCTGGCGGACTGGCGCACACGCGGCATCACCCTGGTCGATGGCAGTCCACTGCAGGTCCCGGCCATCACCGATGACGCCAACGCCGCGTTGCTGCTGCCAGCCGGCGCCAAGGGCCCGGCCTTGCTGGTGTTCCGCAACTACGACGCCATCTATTCCTACAACGCCGCCGAAAGCTATGCGCTCGCCATCGCCACCCTGGCCGACCGCTTGCGTGGCGGCAGCGGCCTGCGCGCCGCCTGGCCCACCGACGACCCGGGCCTGGGCCGTGACGAGCGCCGCCAGTTGCAGACCCTGTTGCTGGCACGCGGCCATGCCATCGGTGCGGCCGACGGCATGATCGGTACCGCCAGCCGTCGCGCCATCCAGCTCGAACAGCAGCGGCTGGGCTGGAAGTCCGCCGACGGCCGTGCCGGCACCCGCATCCTGCAGGCGCTGCGCGACGCCAAGCCGGCGGCGCCCACGGCGTTCCAACTGCCGGCCAACTACCCCCAACTCGTCCAATCCCCGATCGTACGGAGCAATCTCGCAATGAAGGATGTGCAGGGCCTGAGCACAGGCGATTTCAACGGCTTCACCGCCTGGAAGGTGGAAACGCCGTTCTCGACCGCCGCCATCAGCGTGTTTGGTGGCCAGCTGCTGTCCTTCGTACCCAAGGGCGGCCAGGACGTGATGTGGCTCTCGCCCAGCGCCAAGCAGCCGCCCACGCCCATCCGCGGTGGCAGCCCAGTGTGCTGGCCGTACTTCTCGCGCCAGGGGCAGGGCAACGACGTGCCTTCGCACGGCTTCGTCCGCACCGTGGCCTGGGAACTGCGCGATGCCCGCCGCGAGGCCGATGGCAGCATCGTGCTGACCCTGGCCCCGCCGCCGCTGGACAACCTCAACCTCAAGCTGCAGATGGTGCTGCGCATCGGCCGCACGCTGGAGCAGGAGCTGATCACCGAGAACACCGGCACCCAGCCCACCAGCATCACCCAGGCGCTGCACAACTACTTCAACGTCAGCGATGCACTGAAGGTCGACGTCACCGGCCTGGACGGCCTGACCTACCTGGACAAGCTCGACAACGGCAACGCCCACGTCCAGCAGGGCGACTGGAACCTGCGCGATCCGCGCGACCCGGGCCGCAGCGACCGCATCTACACCCAGGCCGCCGGCCACTACGTCCTGCGCGACCCTGGCTTCAGGCGCGCCATCGACATCACCACCAGTGGCAGCCGCAGCGCCGTGGTCTGGAACGCCGGACAAGCCCAGGCCGCGAAGATGGACGACATCGGCGACGCATGGCGCAACTACGTCTGCGTGGAGGCCGGCAACGTCGGCCCGGACGTGATCGAACTGGCCCCCGGCGGCCGCCACACCCTCAAGCAGGTCTTCGAGGTAAAGCCGCTCTAACGCAGGCGCTGTCTCAAGCCTTTGCTCAAGCCCCGCTTCCGCAAGCTCAAGCTTCTGCTTAAGCCCCTCGCCCGCAAGCGGGAGAGGGGTTGGGGAGAGGGCAGCCGCTCAGGCCCTTTCGCGCAGAGCACAAGTCGCGGGCAGCATCCCCCTCACCGCCGCAACACCAGCAGCGTCACCACGCCCGCCACCAATCCCCAGAACGCCGATCCAATCCCGGCCATCGACAACCCGGAAGCGGTCACCAGAAACGTCACCAGCGCCGGCTCGCGCTCGACTTCCTCGCGCATCGCAACGGCCAGGCTGTTGCCGATCGTGCCCAGCAAGGCAATACCGGCCAGCGCCGCCACCAGTTCCTTCGGAAACGCAGCAAACACTGCCGCCACCGTCGCACCGAACAGGCCGACCACGATATAGAACGCCCCGGCGCTCACCGCCGCCGTATAGCGCCGCGCCGGGTCCTCATGCACGTCACGGCCCATGCAGATCGCGGCGGTGATCGCCGCCAGGTTCAAGGCATAGCCGCCGAACGGCGCCAGCACCATGTTGACCGCACCAATCCAGCCCACCACTGGCGACACCGGCGCGTCATAGCCGGAGGCCTTCAGCACCGCCACTCCGGGCACGTTCTGCGATGCCATGGTCACGATGAAAAGGGGCAGGGCAATGCCGAACACGGCAGCCCACGACAGCGTCGGCACGGTGAACACCGGTCGCGCCAACTGCAACTGCACCTGGTCCACGTGCATCAGTCCCTTGCCGGCGGCGATGGCCACGCCCACCAGCAAGGTCGCGATCACCGCATAGCGCGGCAACAGGCGTCGCCCCAGCAGGTAGGTCGCGAGCATCGCCAGCACCAACAGCGGTTGCGTTCCCACCGACACGAATACATCCAGCCCAAAGCGCAACAAGACACCGGCCAACATGCCCGACGCCAGCGAGACCGGAATTCGCCGCATCGCCTTTTCGAACACACCGGAGAAGCCGGCCACCGTCGCCAGCAACGCTGCCAGCACAAACGCACCAATGGCATCGGACAAGGGCAGCGTGCTTGCGCCCACCACCAGCATCGCCGCGCCTGGCGTGGACCATGCCGTCACCACCGGCATGCGGTAGCGCAGCGACAAGCCAATGCAGGTCACGCCCATACCGATGCCGAGCGCCCACATCCACGAGGCTATTTCGGCTTGGTCGGCTCCAACGGACTGTGCTGCCTGGAACACGATCACTGCCGAACTGGCGAAACCCACCAGAACGGTGATGAAGCCGGCAATCACTGCAGGCAGCGAAATGTCTTTGAAGAACGAACGAGCAGAAGAGTCAGTCATCAGTCGCACAACCCCGGATCAACCCGCATTGTGGCCGACGAAAGCTGTCAGAGCCCCTCTCCCGCTCTGCGGGAGAGGGGCTGGGGTGAGGGCAGAACGAAATCGCAGCACCAAAGCACCCACAAGCAAGGCCGAAGCAGCGCCAGCAGCTGGGCACGCCAGGGCGTGGCCACTCATATAGAGAAGCGCTCCGCCATCCTATTTCGCTCTCAATCAGTCCAAAACCTTGCCGAATCTGGCTTCAGCAAGGAATTTGCTGCAAAGGCACACAAAGTGATTGCGCTTTTCACAAAGATGTCTAGAATTCGCTCCCTCGCTTCAACGCGCCGGCCACTTCGGTGACCACCGCCAAGAAGCAGTGTCAACCGCCTCGAAATGAGGTGTTGACGGAAACGAAAAGCCTGCTAAAGTAGGCGGCTCGCTTCAACGAGATGCCTTCGGGCTTACGGAGAAGCAGTTGAGTCAACTTCCTCGAAACGGGGTGTTGACGAAACGGAAAAGCCGGCTATAATGGT
>NZ_JBWJOX010000009.1:0-194184 GCF_056393195.1 Stenotrophomonas sp. Steno-C18
AGGACTGCGCGTGGATCCCGGTGGGCGCGTCTATGGGGAGGCGTCGAGGGAGAGCGCGCGGGCTTGGCGGTGGTACCAGCCGGGTTTGTCGGCGATGGCTTCGAAAACGTGGCTGCGATCCATGGCGCGTTGATAGACGTGGACCGAGACGGCGATGGCGTCGCTGCTGGCGTTGCGCAGGGTGTGGAACTCGTCGGGCGGGATCAGGTTGCCGGCGCTGCCGCGGGTGCCGCGCAGGCATCGGCGGGGACTGAAGCGGAACCGCTCTTGCTGGTGCTCGATGAGCTGGTACGGGGTGATGTCCAGATCGCCGCGCCAGACACCTTCGACGCACCACAGGCCGTCGTGATCGTGCAGTGGTGTGCCCTGTCCCGGGCCCCAGGTCATGGCGATGATGCTGTAGCCATGCCTCGGGCTGCGATAAAGCTCGCGGCGGGCATAGTGATCGTTGATCGGATTGTGGATGACGGGCGGCAGGCTGATGCGTGGATCGTTGATGGCCCGTTCCAGCACGCGCTGCACATGGGTGACGGTTGCAGACGTGTTTCCGGCCTGCAGGGCGGCGTCGATGCCATCGAGCAGATGCTGACGGCCGGGAAAATCGGGGTAGTGCGAAGTATCCAACGTCATGCCCGCAGTCTAGGCGAGGGCGGTAAAGATTCCGTTGTCAGTGGGTTGTCGGGCAGCAGCGGATGCGGTTGGGTGCGCTGTTCGTGGTTGGGCGCTTGATGAAGAGCGAGGCAAAGGCGCCCTCACCCGCCCTTAGGGCACCCTCTCCCGCTTGCGGGAGAGGGGTGGGTTCCGCTGGTTGTGATGAGGGCTGGTGGATCGCGCCCTCACCCGCCCTTCGGGCACCCTCTCCCGCTTGCGGGAGAGGGATGGGTTTCGCTGGTTGTGATGAGGGCTGTTGAATCGCGCCCTCACCCGCCCTTCGGGCACCCTCTCCCGCTTGCGGGAGAGGGGATGGGGTTCGCTGGTTGTGGTGGAGATTCGGGGCGTCAGAACGTGCCGCGCTGGATGAACGGGGCTTGCGCGTAGAGTCTGCGCTCGCCGCCGCGCGGGTCGTCGCCGAGGTGGCTGTTGGCGTCGAACTGCAGGGTCTGGCGGCGATCGAGTGCGTAGGGCTCCCAGTGCGGCAGGCCGGGGTGGTTGGGATCGCCGTGACGGGTGAAGGCGAGCAGGGCGTCGCTCATCGTGTCGGCGACGCGCTGGGCCTCCAGGCCGCTGCCGGTGCGTGCGCCGGGTTGCTGCAGGTTATGGAACACCAGCGGGATGTCGAGGGTGTGGAAGGCGCGCAGGTGCGCGGCGTCACCACCGCGGTCGTACCAGTCCAGTTGATAGGCCCAGGTGGGGGCGCCCTGGCGGGCGCGGGCTTCGAGCTCCTCGATCGCACCGCGCCAGGAGCGGCCGGCGGTGGTGGCGGCGAAGAATATCTCCGACGGCGTGTAGTGCGGATACAGGCGGCGGTATTCGGCGATGACGACCGTCGGCAGCAGGTCGACGTATTGCTGGGCTTCCAACCTGGCCGGGAGCGCTTCCCAGCTCAGCGTGTGGTTGGCCGGGTCATTGCCGAGGAAGGCGCGGGTTTCGTCGTGGGTGTTGCCGATGACCATGGGAATGGCGGCCGACTGGGCCGGTGCCTGCGGCCAGAACGGGTGTACAGGCAGGTTGCGTGCGTCCAGCACCGGGCCGACGTACAGGCCGGTGCTCTCCACGCGCGAGGGATCGCGGAGTTTCACCGCTTCCAGCAGCTGCTGCATCGGCAGCTGGCGCAGTGCGTCGGCATCGCCGAGCTTGAAATGCTCCAGGACCAACCGCGCACGCTGGGTGGCGGCGCGTGGGCCGGCGGCGGTGACCTGTTGTCCGCTCATCGTCCAGGCACGATGGAACAGCCCGTTGGCCGCCGGCATGGCCATCAGGGTGGCGATCTTGGCCCCGCCACCGGACTGGCCGAATACCGTGATGTTGTTGGCATCACCGCCGAACTCGGCCGCATGCTGGCGGACCCAGTGCAGGGCCTGGATCAGGTCGAGCTGGCCGACGTTGCCGGAGTCGGCCAAGGCAGGGCCGCCGAGCTGGGCCAGATGCAGATAGCCGAACAGGTTGAGGCGATGGTTGACGGTGACCACCACCACGTCGCCACGCCGGCACAGGTTGCCGCCGTCATACAGCGGGTCGCTGCCGGAGCCGTTGTTGTAGGCGCCGCCGTGGATATAGAACAGCACCGGGCGCTTGCCGCCATCGTGCAGGGCCGGGGTCCAGACATTGAGGTAAAGACAGTCTTCGCTCCCCGGGCCCTCATTGCCGGTCTGCGGAGCGGCCGGGCCATGGGCCAGTGCGTCGCGGATACCGTTCCAGGCCGACTCCTGCAGGGCTGGCTGGAACCGGCGTGGAGCAGTGTCGGCACCGTAGGGAATGCCACGGAAGACATGGATGCCGCCTTCGGTCTGGCCCGCGATGCGGCCGCTGCGGGTGCGGGCGATGGGCGCATTGCCGGTGTGCGCCCAGCCGGCGTTGTGGGCGGTGGCCAAACCGATGCCGGCGGTGAGCAGGCCGGCGTGCTGGAGGAACTGGCGACGGTGGGGATTGCTGGGTGGCTGGGTCATGGTCGGCGGGTGATGGAGGGAGACGACGGCCCCACCCCAACCCCTCTCTCCATCGGAGAGGGATTCAGGGGGCGGTGCGGGATGGCGGGGGGAGCGAGGTGATCCAGTCCAGCGCCAGGCGTGGCCAGGCCGCGCTGGTCAGGCCGGCGGTGCCGCGGACACCGAAGCCGTGGCCGCCGTGCGGGAACAGGTGCATCTCGGTGGTGACACCGGCCGTGCGCAGCGCCTGGTAGAACAGCAGGCTGTTGCCGACGGGGACCACGTCGTCATCGCCGGCGTGCAACAGGAAGGTCGGCGGCGTGTCCGCGCGTACCCGGGTCTGCATCGAGTAGCGCTGCAGCAGCTCGGGGGACGGGGTGTCGCCGAGCAGGCGCTGGCGCGAACCGGCATGCGTGTCGGGGCCGTGCATGTCGATGACCGGATAGACCAGCAGCTGGTAGTCCGGGCGCGCGCTCTCCCCATCGATGGCGTCGGTGGGCGGATAGACGGATGCATCGAAGCCGGTGCCCAGTCGTGCGGCGAGGTGACCGCCGGCGGAGAAGCCCATCACGCCGATGCGGTGCGGGCGGATACCCCACTCGCCAGCCCGGTGACGGATCAGCCGCAGTGCACGCTGCGCGTCGGCCAGCGCCGCTTCGCGGTCCGCACGGCCCTCGCCTGGCAGGCGGTAGCGCAGCACGAACAAGGTGGTGCCGCCCTGTTCGGTGAACGCCGGCACCAGCGCGGTGCCTTCCTTGTCGAGCACGACACGCTGGTAGCCGCCGCCGGGAATGACCAGCAGCGCGTCGCCATTGGGCCGTGCCGGGCGGTGGACGACCAGATAGGGCGTGCTGACGTGGTCGATGTAGCGGTCCGGCAGGGCCGGGTCGGCGCTGCGTTCGACGATGCGACGCGGCGAGGGCAATGGCTTGTCCCCCGGTGCCAATCCATCCGGCCACAGCGCGATGCGGTCGGCCGAACCCACTGCCGGCTCGCCGTCCGGCGTGCTCTGGGCGAATAGCGGGGCGGTCAGCATGAAAAGATAAAAAGTCAGTAAATACAGAAGATTACGTATTGTGTGTGGGAGCATGTTGGATCCGGCATGGCAGGGGATCGTCGCTTCTGGTGCACTGCACATTGTCAGATGACACCGGTTTACCTTATACAGCCAACCAGGCAACTGTCGATTGGCAGTGCAACAAAGACATCAGGAGAGTCACTTGAGCAACGACCCAGGCAGTCAGCACCCGTCGGATACCGGGCTGGACGACATTGCCCGCAGTTTTGTGGAAGCCCGCCGCCAGGGACGTTCGCTTCCAGATTTTCCCGGCACGATCCCGGATGATCTGGTGACTGCCTACCGCGTGCAGGACCTGGCCATCGGCCGCTGGGACGACGTGGTGGTGGGCTGGAAGGTGGGCTACATCGCGGCCGAGCGCCGTGATGGCTCCGGCGACGAGCGTCTGCTGGGCCCGATTTTCCAGCGCAATCTCTGGAATGCTACCGGTGCCATCGTGGATATCCCGGTGTTTTCGGCCGCCGGTGGTTTTGCCGCGGTGGAGGCCGAGTACGTGCTGCAGCTGGAGGCCGACGCGCCGGCGGACAAGCTCGACTGGACCCCGGAAGAGGCCGAGGCGCTGCCGGCCCGTCTGTTCATCGGCGTGGAAGTGGCCAGCAGCCCGCTGGCGACGATCAATATCCTGGGGCCGCGCGTGGTGGTGTCCGACTTCGGCAACAACAACGGGCTGGTGCTCGGCGCGGAGATTCCGGACTGGACCCGGCGTGACGAACCGGACCTGCGCGCGGAAACCCTGATCGATGGCACGGTGGTCGGTACCGGTGGCGCCACCCACCTGCCCGGTGGCCTGCGCGCGGCCTACGCCTTCGCGTTGTCGCGTTCGGCCAAGCGTGGCCGGCCGTTGAGGAAGGGCGAGCTGATCGCCACCGGCAATGCCACCGGCATCCATGACATCGGCGTGGGCCAGCAGGCATTGATCCGCTTCGCCGGTTGCGGCGAGATTTCGTGCAGGGCCGTACCCGCCGGGTGATACCGCGGCACCATCCATCACGCGCGGGAGGGCGCAATGGTTACTCGACGAGGTTTTCTCACTACCAGCCTGGGCGCGCTGGCCGCGCCGATGCTGGCCGCCTGCGGCGCGGGTGGCAAGCGCGCGGCGGGAGGCGGGCAGGTGCTGACCGCCAGCGACGTGCACGTGGCCGACTATCCGACGGTCACCGCGGTGAAGTGGATCGGCCAGCAGCTGGAGCAGCAGACCGGCGGCCGGCTGCGCCTGAACCAGTACCACTCCGGCCAGCTCGGCCGCGAGTCCGAGGCGATCGACATGGCCCGCTTCGGTGCCATCGACATCACCCGCGTGTACTCCGGCGCGTTGAACAATGCCTTCCCGCTGACCCAGGCCCTGTGTCTGCCGTACGTGTTCGACTCGGTGCAGCACATGCGGCGTGCGCTGGACGGTGGCATCGGCGATGCGGTGCTGCGCGGCTTCGAGAGCCGCGGGCTGGTCGGCCTGGCGGTCTATGACTCCGGTGCACGCAGCTTCTACAACACCAAGCACCCGATCGTCGAACCCGGCGACCTGCACGGGTTGAAGCTGCGCGTGGCCAGCTCGGACATCTTCCTGCAGCTGATGCGCATGTTCGGGGCGAACCCGACGCCGATGTCGCTGGGCGACACGTTCTCCGGCATGGAGACGCACATGATCGACGGCGCCGAGAACAACATGCGCAGCTTCCACTCCAGCCGCCATTTCGAGGCGGCGCACTACTGGTCCGAGAGCCAGCATTCGTATGCGCCGGACATCCTGCTGATGTCGCGCCGCAGCCTGGACGCGCTGTCCCCGGCCGACCGGCAACTGCTGCTGGAGCTGGCGCGGCAGTCGGTGCAGGTGATGCGCAGGGAGTGGGATGCCTCCGAGGACAAGGCGCGCGAAGCGGTGCTGGCCTACGGCGTGAAAGCCAATGCGGTGGACATGCCGGCCTTCCGCGAAGCGGCGGCACCGCTGCTGCGCGACTACCTGAAGCAGGCGGACATCGCCGCGCTGCACCGTCGCATCCGCGATTTCGCCTGAGGACCGCGCCACGATGTCTGATACCAACGAAACCACGGTGACGACGGGCTTCCAGCGCGTGCTGGAACGGCTGGCCGACGTCGTCATCCATATCGCTGTGCTGGCCCTGCTCGGGCTGGTGGTGGTGCAGGGCTGGCAGGTCTTCGCCCGCTACGTGATCAATGATTCGCCCAGCTGGACCGAGCCGGTGACGCTGCTGTTGCTGAGCACGGCGATGAGCCTGGGCGCGGCGGCCGGCGTGTATACCAACCGCCACTTCGGCTTCTTCCTGCTGGCCGACTACATCAACCCGGCGATCAAGCGCGTGATCGATGCACTGGTGCCGCTGATCATCGCCGTCATCGGCGGCTTCATCGCCTGGTGGGGCTGGGTGCTGTGGCTGGACGGCCTGCACATCAAGACCGCCGGCGCCAACCTGCCGCAGAGCGTGAACTACCTGCCGTTGAGCATCGGTGGCGCGCTGATGGCGGTGTTCGCATTGAACCGGATGGCGCAGGCATTGCAGGCCGGCGCGGGCAGTGCCGGCACCGCTGAAGGAGACCGTTGAGCCATGGGTATCGCAATCCTCTTCGCCGTGTTCGGCGTGCTGCTGCTGATCGGCGTGCCGGTCGCCTATGCGCTGGCCGCCGCGGCACTGGCCACCCTGTTGTACCTGGACCTGCCCAGCATCGTGCTGGTGCAGCAGATCTCCGCCGGCACCGGTTCGGCCTCGCTGATCGCCATTCCACTGTTCATCTTCGCCGGTGAAATCATGATGCGCGGTGGCATCTCCGAGCGCCTGATCTCGCTGGCCTCGTCGCTGGTCGGGCGCATGCGCGGCGGCCTGGGCCAGGTGTCGATCCTGTCCTCGCTGTTCTTCGGTGGCGTGTCGGGCTCGGCGATCGCCGACGTCTCGGCGGTGGGCGGCACGATGATCCCGCAGATGGTCAAGCGCGGCTACGACCGCGACTTCGCGGTCAACGTCAGCATCACCGCGGCGCTGGTGGCGCTGCTGGTGCCACCGTCGCACAACCTTATCCTGTTCTCGGCCGCGGCCGGTGGTGGCCTGTCCATCGCCGACCTGTTCGCCGCGGGCATCGTGCCGGCATTGCTGATGACGGTGGTGCTGATGGTGACCGGCTACGTGGTGGCGCGCCGTCGCGGCTACGGCGTGGAAGCCTTTCCGGGCATGCGCGCGGTGCTGCTGCGGTTGGTCGCGGCGCTGCCGGGCCTGGGCCTGGTCGGCCTGATCTTCTTCGGCATCCGCGCCGGCATCTTCACCGCGGTGGAGTCGGCGGCGATCGCGGTGGTGTACGCGCTGCTGGTGACCACCGTGCTGTACCGCCAGCTGCGCTGGAAGGAGTTCATGGCCACCGTGGTGCATGCCGCGCGCAGCACCGGCGTGATCCTGTTCGTGATCGCCACCGCGGCGGTGTTCGGCTGGTTGCTGGCCTACCTGCAGGTGCCGGCGGCGGCGGTGGAGTTCCTGCAGTCCTTCGCGCACAGCAAGTACATGGTGCTGCTGATGATCGTGGTGATGCTGCTGTTGCTGGGCACCTTCATGGACCTGGCCCCGATGATCCTGATCTGCACGCCGATCTTCCTGCCGGTGGCCAAGGCCTACGGCATCGACCCGATCCACTTCGGCCTGGTGCTGGTGCTGACCGGTGGCCTGGGCCTGGTGACGCCGCCGGTGGGCTCGGTGCTGTTCATCGGCACGGCGATCGGCAAGATCACCGTCGGTGAGAGCATGAAGACCATCTGGCCGTTCTGGCTGGCCGGCCTGGGCGTGCTGCTGGCGGTGACGTTCTTCCCGGAGATGTCGTTGTGGCTGCCGGCGCTGCTGCGTAGTTGATGCCGCCGGCCAGGTACCCGCCGGTGGTGGCTGGCGGGGGCATGTCGCCACCGGGATGGGTACAGCACGGCGGCGCGCCCCGTTCAGATGGCGCGCCGCGACTGCCCTCACAATGTGGCGGGGATCAAACGGGCATCGGTGCAGGCCATGAGCCTGCCGCCGGCAACGCCGGGGTGCCTTCCCGCAACGCCCACGCCCGCGCTCTGGAACGAGCGCGGCCCGATAGAATGACTGCATTGAACGGTTTCAAGGACCTCGCCTTGCGCAAGAAGACCGACGTCGACGCCCCGGCCCACAACCTGGGCCGACCCGCCACGATCAACGACATCGCACGCCTGTCCGGTGTCTCCAAGAAGACGGTGTCGCGGATCATCAACAACTCGCCGCTGGTGCGCAAAGACACCCGCGAGAAGGTCGAGGCATTGATGCGTGAGGTGGGCTACGCGCCCGACCCGTTGGCCCGTGGCCTGGCGTTCCGGCGTTCGTTCCTGATCGGCATGGTCTACGACAACCCCACCGCGCAGTACGTGGTGGACATGCAGAACGGCGCGCTGGACGCGCTGCGTGGCTCCAGCTTCGAGCTGGTGGTGCACCCCTGCGACACGCGCAGTCCCGGCTACATCGAGGGGGTGAAGCGCTTCGTGCAGCAGCAGAAGCTGCACGGGGTGATCCTGGTGCCGCGTGCCTCCGAAGACCAGGCGCTGGCCGACATGCTCGACGAGATCGGCTGCCGCTTCACCCGCATCGCCGCGTTGCCGCTGGATGACACCTCGCAGATGGTGATCACCCACGACCGCGACGGCGCCGCCGAGGCCGCCGACTACCTGCTGTCGCTAGGCCACCGTGACATCGCGCTGATCACCGGGCCGACCGCCTACCGCTCCGCGCACGAGCGCACCGCCGGCTTCATCGAGGCGTTGCAGAACCGCGGCATCGAGCTGCCGCCGGCGCGCATCATCGAGGCCGGCTACACCTTCGAGTCGGGCGTGGCCGCGGCCGAGAAGCTGCTGCTGGGCAAGCAGCGACCGACCGCCATCTTCACCGGCAACGACGAAATGGCCGCCGGTGTGTACAAGGTGGCCATGCGTGCGGGCATCAACATTCCGCGCGAGCTGTCGGTGGTGGGTTACGACGACAGCCCGCTGGCCTCGCGGCTGTGGCCGTCGCTGACCTCGGTGCGGCGCAATACCCGCGATACCGGGCGCACCGCCGCGGCGATGCTGATCCAGCCCGAGGGCAAGAGTGCCCTGCCGCTGGCCAGCGTGCGCCCGCACCTGGTCGTGCGCGATTCCTGCCAGCCACCGCAGGACTGACCCCCCAAGTAATTGTTCCAAAAGGAAAACGCTTATTCTTGCGGCGCAAAATGACACCGGTTTCCATAACCGCTAGAATCGTCCCGAACCCGCCCTGGAGCCGTGCTCCCGGGCCGGCCGGACCCCGCCGCGGCAGGCGCCAAACGCAGCCACCGCAACCCCTCCGGCCACGCTGCCGGCAGCAACCCACGAACCACCGCTCAGGGAGAGGAACACCATGACGAATCCATTCAGTCTCGAAGGCAAGGTCGCACTGGTAACCGGTGCCAATACCGGCCTGGGCCAGGGCATCGCGCTGGCGCTGGCCGCCGCCGGTGCCGACATCGCCGGTGCCGGCATCGTCCCGGCCGAGGAGACCGCCGGGAAGGTGCGCGCGCTGGGCCGCCGTTTCCTCAACATCGAGGCCAACCTGATCAGCATCGAACCGGTCGAGCGCGTGGTCGCCGAGACCGTGGCCGGGCTGGGTGGCCTGGACATCCTGGTCAACAACGCCGGGCTGATCCGCCGCGCCGATGCGGTGGAGTTCAGCGAGAAGGACTGGGACGACGTGATGAACGTGAACATCAAGTCGGCGTTCTTCATGAGCCAGGCCGCGGGCAAGCACTTCATCGCCCAAGGCAGCGGCAAGATCATCAACATCGCCTCGATGCTGTCCTTCCAGGGTGGCATCCGGGTGCCGTCCTACACCGCCTCCAAGAGCGGCATCGCCGGCATCACCCGCCTGCTGGCCAATGAGTGGGCAGGCAAGGGCGTGACCATCAACGCGATCGCGCCGGGCTACATGGCCACCGACAACACCGCGCAGTTGCGCGCCGACGAAGACCGCAACAAGGCCATCCTGGACCGCATCCCGGCCGGCCGCTGGGGCAAGCCGGAAGACCTTGGTGGCACTGCGGTGTTCCTGGCGTCCAGTGCGTCGGATTACGTCAACGGCGCGATCATCCCGGTCGATGGTGGCTGGTTGGCGCGCTGAGGGTTGAAGGTGATGAGGTGACGGCTGGAAGGCCAGAGCCAAGGCGTCAAATGCTGAAAAGCTGGAAGCGCCCTCACCCCTACCCCTCTCCCGCATGCGGGAGAGGGGAGAGCAATAGCCGAAGCAACTGCAACTGCCAAAGCCAAAGCCAAAGCAACTGCAATAGCCGAAGCCAAAGCCGAAGCGACAGCCCAGGCAGCAATGGCGAGCTGCACGGATTTCCCTTCTCCCGCGTGCGGGAGAAGGTGCCCCGAAGGGGCGGATGAGGGAAGCCTCTGCCTTGGCTTTCAACTCATCAACAACAACGTTTCCCATACAAGAGAGTCATGCAATGAAGATCGCGTTGATGCAGGAATTCAGCCAGGCCGCCAAGAACCCGGTGGTGCTGGAACAGCTCAACACCGTGGCCGCCGCACAGGGCCATGACGTGTTCAACGTGGGCATGGACGGTGACAACGACCACCGCCTGACCTACATCCACCTGGGCATCTGCGCCGCGCTGCTGCTCAACGCCAAGGCCGTGGACTTCGTGGTCGCCGGCTGCGGCACCGGCCAGGGCGCGATGATGTCGCTCAATGCCTGGCCGGGCGTGTACTGCGGCTACTGCATCGAGCCGACCGATGCGTTCCTGTTCGCCCAGGTCAACAACGGCAACGCGCTGGCGCTGCCGTTCGCCAAGGGCTACGGCTGGGGCGCGGAGATCAACATCCGCTTCATCTTCGAGAAGGCGTTCGCCGGTGAGCGCGGCCAGGGCTACCCGGCCGAGCGCAAGGAATCGCAGATGGCCAATGCCGGCATCCTGGCGCAGGTGAAGCAGGGCGCGTCGAAGGACTTCGTCGAAGGCCTGAAGGCCATCGACCAGGAGCTGGTGAAGCAGGCCGTGGGCGGCGAGCGCTTCCAGAAGGCGTTCTTCGACAACGCCCAGGACGCGGACATCGTGGCCTACGTGAAGGGCGTGCTGGGCAAGTAAGCGCCTGGTGTTGCGGTAATGCCCTTGCGGGCGGACAAGGGCGCCGGGCGGCGCCCTTGTTGTTACCGGTTGCGGGCATGGAACCGCAGTGAGGTTGCCGGCTCCGGATCAGGGGCCGGCTTCGCGCCCGAGGGCGCTCCTACATGGCCGCCAGGCGGTCGGAGGCTTCGCTTTCATGAAGCTCCTTTCTTCCTGTTTCCTCCTGCTGTGCATGGCAGGCAATGCCATTGCCGCGGATGCGCCGCATTCGGTTTTCATTGCCGCTGATTCCACTGCGGCGACCTATGGCCCCGAGCGCGCGCCGCAGGCGGGGTGGGGGCAGATGCTGCAGGGCTGGCTGGACCCGGCGCAGTGGCAGGTGCACAACCATGCGGTGGGCGGGCGCAGTACGCGCAGCTTCATCGCCGAAGGACGGCTGGACGCGATCGGCCACGCCTTGCGCCCCGGTGATGTGCTGCTGATCCAGTTCGGCCACAACGATGCCAAGTTCGAGGACCCCAGCCGCTACACCGCGCCGGACGGCGACTACGTGATGTTCCTCGAGCGCTACATCGCCGTGGCGCGGGAGAAGGGGGCCACGCCGATCCTGGTCACGCCGGCGGCGCGGTTGCTGTACGACTTCGGCGCGCTGCTGGACACGCATGGTCGCTATACCCAGGCCATGCAGCGGGTGGCGCGCGAGCGGCAGGTGGCGTTGATCGATCTCAATGCCCGCTCGATGGCGTGGATCCGCGCGCTGGGCGAGCAGGGGGCCAGGCCCTACTTCATGTTCGTGCCGGCGCAGGGCAAGGCGGACGGCACCCACTTCAGCACCGCCGGCGCGACCGCGGTGGCCTGCCTGGTGATGCGTGGCTGGGTCGAGCTGCAGCCGCGGATGCGGGAGGGGCTGCAACGCGACATCGATTGCGGCGCGATCAGTGCACCGCCACCACCTGCCGCCACGACGGCAGCCGTCGCCGCGCCCGTGGCTCCGGCCAAAGCAGCGGCCGATGCGCACGGCTCGCGGGTGATCCGCGAGCAGGACATTGCCCGCACCCAGCCCGGGCCGCATGGCGGCGCCGGCCCGACCACCGCGTACTCCTTCTTCGCCGAGGTCGGCGACCTGCCGTTCGTGCTGCGCAAGCGCGTGCTGCACAAGGGCGCAGGCATCGGCCTGCATCCGCAGCACAAGGACGAGATCTACTACATCGTGAGCGGGCGTGGCCTGTACGTGCTTGATGGCCAGCAGTACGAGGTGGGCCCCGGCCACGCGCTGCTTACCCGCAGTGGCAGCACGCATGCCCTGCAGCAGACCGGCGACGAGGACCTGGTGGTGATGCTGGCGTATCCGACGACCCGGTAGCCCCTGCGGGCATCAGGGCGCCTGGAGGGCCCATGGCTCCTTTTCCAGGCGTTGCGCCAGGTAGTCGATCAGTGCCTGCACGCGTGCGGGCCGGCGCAGGCCCGGCGGGGTGACGATGCTCAGCGCCAACGGTTCGACCTTCCAGTCGTCCAGCGCCGTTTCCAGCCGCCCCGCGCGCAGGTCTTCCCAGACCAGGAATTCCGGCTGCAGCGCCAGCCCAAGACCGGCATGCAACGCGGGGGCGAATACTTCGGCGTTGTTGGCCTGCAGTGGGCGCGGCACGGTCTGCGCGAACTCGCCGTGGCGTGCGTGGCGGAAGCGCCAGGTGTTGCCGCCGCGGGTGTAGCTGTACTGGAAGCCCCGGTGCCGGGCGAGGTCGCGCGGATGCCGGGGCCGGCCATGCGCGGCGAAGTAGGCCGGTGCGCCCACCAGCAGGATGCGGACCTGGCACAGGCGCCGCGCGCGCAGGCTGGAATCGGCCAGGTTGGTGATGCGCAGGGCCATGTCGAAGCGCTCGGCGACCATGTCGACCATGTCGTCGCTGAGCTGCAGGTCCAGCTCCACGTCCGGATGGGCCTGCATGAACGCCGGCAGCAAGGGGGCCAGCCGGGCCACGCCGAAGGACATCGGTGCGGCGACGCGGATCAAGCCGCGCAGGGCGGTGGAGCGCTCGGCGACCTCCGATTCGATGGCCTCGCCCTCATCGAGGATGCGCACGGCGCGCTCCAGCGCGCCCTGGCCGGCGTCGGTCAGCGAGACCCGGCGCGAGGTGCGGTGCAGCAGGGCCGTGCCCACGCGCGCCTCCAGCCGGGTGATGGCCTTGGAGACAGTGGCCTGCGACAGCGACAGCTCCTCGGCGGCACGGGCGAAGGAGCCGGCTTCGGCCACCTTGGCGAAGATGGCCCAGGCTTCAAGATCGGGCAGGCGGCTCATCGGGCATCCGGGACAGGGCGTTGCGCGCAGTATCGCAGAAATGGAAAGCATGCCTTTCCATTGTTTCTATTCTCTGCATTGCGGGGCAGGCCTAGACTGGCGCCCATCGACAAACCACTGTTTCCCAGGAGAACGCCATGATTGAACGTCGCCCGTTTGCCAGCCTTGGTGGAGCCAATCATGGTTGGCTCGATGCCAAGCATCATTTTTCCTTCGCCGAGTACCACGACCCCAAGCGCGTGAACTGGGGTGCGATGCGGGTCTGGAATGACGACACCATCCAGCCCGGCACCGGCTTCCCGCCGCACCCGCACGCCGAGATGGAGATCATCACCTACGTGCGCGAGGGTGCCATCAGCCACCAGGACGACCAGGGCAACAAGGGCCGCACCGAGGCCGGCGACGTGCAGGTGATGAGTGCCGGCAGCGGCATCCGCCACGCCGAGTACAACCTGGAGCCGGGCATCACCCGCATCTTCCAGATCTGGATCTTCCCGGATGAGCGCGGTGGCAAGCCGTCGTGGGGCACCAAGCCGTTCCCGAAGGGCGAGCGCAGCGGCCGCTTCGTGACGCTGGCCAGCGGCATCGAAGGCGACGACGACGCGTTGCCGATCCGTGCCAATGCGCGGGTGTCCGGTGCCACGCTCAAGGCCGGTGAAAGCACCGAGTACCGCTTCAGCGACGCCAGCCGCCACGGCTACCTGGTGCCCAACACCGGCAAGGTGGAAGTGAACGGCGTGCCGCTCGATGCCCGAGACGGCGCCGCCATCACCGGCGAGGACAGCATCACCATCCGCGCGCTGGAGGATTCGGAGCTGGTGCTGGTCGATACCGCCGCGCTGTAAGCCGGTTTCAAGGACCCGCCGTTGCCGCGACCGCAAGGCCGTGGCAGCGGCGTCTGGCCGTCACGCGGGCGGGTCCGGAGCAGGGGAGGCGACGAAACACCGGTTCACGACGAGCCTTTCGGGCGTCCCGCACTGGCAGGGCCAGCGGCCGGTTCGTTGCAGATTGGGCTCTGCAACCAAGAGGGCGTCATCGGGGGGATGACGTGACGGGCGAGCCGTCACGTGCAGCCTTTCATCCCTGATGTGTAGACGGCGTGGTGAAACGCCAACCGGTCCACAGTATTCGGCCCCTTGTGCGCATTCATGCGCACAGGGGAGGCGTGCGTGGCGCCTGCCGGGGCGAAATCGCGGCCTACGGCGCCGGTTTCTTCTTTCGCGGGGCGGCCTTGCGCTTGCTGGCGCTGCGGCTGGGCTCGGGCGCGGTGTCGTTGCCGCTGAGCGGCTCCATCCAGGTAAGCACGTCGACATAGGCGATGAAGTGCTGCAGGTAGTCCGGCGAAATCTCCTGCATCAATGCCATGGCACGGTAGGTGAGCACGCTGGAATGCAGCGGGCCGGCGTCTTCGGGCAGGGCATCCAGGCATTGCCGCAGCAGGCTCTCGATGCGGATGCGGCCCCACAGCTGCTGGAACTCGTCCAGTACCGGCAGCGCGGTGCCGTCGCCGGTGTCCTCGGCCGCGGCCTCGGTGCGGCCGGCCGCATTCAACGGCAGCTGGTACTGCAGCGGCTCGGTGGTCAGCAGCGTGATCAGCTGCCGCAGCGGGCTGGGCGCGTCCTCGCCGGCGGCCGTGTCCGGTACGTGCCGCTGCACGATCCCGGCGTAGTCGTCGAGCAGCTGCGACAGGCGCGCTTCCAGCTGTGTGCGGACCGCGCCGTCGTAGGCACCGGCACGGCGGGCAAGTGCGTCGATCAGGCCAAAGCGCAGCGGATCGACGCGGTCGGCGCCCTGGGTGCGCCACGCATCCAGCCGTGCGTGCACCGCCGGATCAGCGGGCATCGGCCTTGCCATCGGTGTGCGGCCGCGGAATCGGTGCGATCTCGACGCGGCGGTTCTTCGCACGCCCGGCCTCGTCGTCGTTGGGGCTGACCGGCTGCTCGGCGCCGAAGGCCGCGGCGAACACCGACGCCGACGGCACGCCATCGGCGATCAGGGTGCGGGTGACAGTGAGCGCGCGCGCGGCCGACAGTTCCAGGTTGTCGGCGAAGCGGGCATTGGCCACGCGCACCGGCTGGTTGTCGGTGAAGCCGCTGACCATCAGGATCTCCTCGCGTGCGTGCAGGTACTCACGCAGCGGGCCGGCGATGCTCTGCAGTAGCTCGCGGCCTTCCGGTTGCAGCTGGTCGGAGTTGAGCGCGAACAGCACGCTGCCGCTGATGCCGATGCGGCCGTCGATGACGGTGATGCGGCCGGCGGCCATCGGCGCGGCCAGTGCCTGCTCCAGCGTCTTGAGCTTGGCCGTCTGCGCCTGGCGCTGCTTCACTTCCTCGTCCAGACGGTTATGCAGCAGCAGCTGGATGCCGATGACGCTGGCCAGGATCAGCACGAATGCACCCAGCAGCACCGACATCAGGTCGCCGAACGCGGCCCAGGTGGTGGCGGTGGATTCGGCGTCGAATTCGATCTCGTCGCTCATGCCACTCAGGCCCCGCTGCCGTCGCGGGCTTCGGCCAGCTGTTGCAGCTCACCGATGATCTGCTTCTGCGAGAGCATGCTCAGGTCGATGACCTCGCGCGCCTGGGCGACGTAGTAGGCCAACTGTTCGTCGCTGCGTGCCAGCGACTTGTCCAGCGCGGTCTCGATCAGCTGCAGGCGCTGGCTGAGCGCCTCGCTGGACTGGCCGAACAACTGCACGGCGGTGCCGAACGCATCGCCCAGGCTGGCCATTTCCACCGCGCTGGTGGTGACCTGGGCCGCGGCGCCGTCCAGGCGGGTGGTCTGGTCTTCCAGCTGCGCGCTGAAACGGTTGCCGACGCGCTCCAGCAGGTCGGCCGAGGTGCTGACCAGGGCATCGACGGCGCTGCGCTGTTCGGTGGAGGCGTGGTTGACCGCGTCGAGCAGGGTTTCCAGCGTGGACAGCAGGCGGCCGCGTTCCTCCAGCATCGCGGTGTCGCGGACCATGCTGTCGGACAGCTTCTGGCGCAGCTCGGCGACCACTTCGGCGGCCGCGCGCGGCGCTTCGGAAGCGGTCTGCACCAGCCGCGAGATCTCGGCCAGGGTGTCGCGCGCATGCGCCTGCGACTGCTCGCCCATGGCCTGCGCGGTCTGTGCCAGCGTGTCGCAGATCTGCTGCTGGCGGGCGGCGACCTGCGCGCCGTTGTGCGTCCAGCTCTGGTCCAGCCGTTCGACCATCGCCGACAGGGCCTGCGACCAGTTGCCCAAGCGTTGTTCGTCGCGTGCGGCGAAGGCGGCCTGCAGTTCGTCGTGCGACTGGCGCAGCGCATCGACCAGCGAACGGGCGTGGCCCTGGAAACTGTCCGAAGCGGCGAGCAGCGCCTGCTCGTTGCGCTGGGCCAGGGCATCGTGGGTGCCGTGCTGCAGGGTGAGTGCGGCGTTCCAGGCATCGGCGGTGCGCCGGGTGTTGTCTTCCATGCGTGCGGCGACGCCGTCGACCAGGGCGCTCGCGCGCTGCTCGAAGCCGGTGCTGAACTGCTGCAGGGCCTGCTGCAGTTCGCCGGTCAGCGCGGCGTTGGCGCGTTGCTGTTCGGCCAGTGCGGTCTTCCAGCTGTCGCTGGCGCCGGCGGCGGCCTCGCGGACCACGGAGTTGAGGCCGTCGAGCTGCTTCTGCACCGCATCGTCGATGGTTGCATGCAGGGCGTTGGAGCGTTCGGCCAGCCCCTGCATGGTGGCGTCGACCACCGGTTGCAGGGCCGTGCCCACCGCGTTGGCCTGGTGGCGGATGCCATCCTGCATGGCGGCCTGCAGCGAGGCGGCCAGCTGCGTGTACGCGGCCTCGGTGCGCTCGTGGAACGCCTGCTGGTTGGCCTGCAGGCGTTCGTTGTTGCCATGCTGCTGCTGTTCCAGGCTGCCCATCATCGCCTGCAGGCGATCGACCAGGGCCGGCATCAGCGCGTTCTGCTCCTGCAGCAGGCGGAAGGTTTCATTGCGCTGGAAGGCCGGCGAATGCGCCTGCAGCTGGGCGGCGATGCCGGCATCCAGTTCCTGCACGGCCTGGGCGCGCTCACGGCGCAACAGCGCCGACAACAGGCCCAGCGCGGCCGAGCTGGCGACGCCGGCGATCGAGGTGCCGAAGGCGAAGCCCAGGCCCTTGACCGGGGCGGCCAGCGAGCTGCGGATGGCGTCCAGGTCGGTGGCGCTTTCCAGCGCCAGGCCGGTGCCGCGCAGCGTGGCCATCATGCCGAGCAGGGTGCCGAGCATGCCCAGCAGCACCAGCAGGCCGACCAGGTACGGGGTCAGGGCCGGGGCCGGCAGGCCGACGCGTTCGCCCTGCACGCGCAGGCGCACCGCGTTGCGCAGGCTGGGGGCCAGCCGCGACAGCCAGCCGTCCAAGTTGTCCGCGCCGTCGGCGATGGCCGGCAGTGCCTGCACCAGCGTGGTGGTGGCCTGGCGGTAGCGGAACAGCTCATACGCGCCGGCCAGGTAGCAGGCGGCGATGACCGCGGCGACCACCGCGGCCAGCGGGTGCGTGCCTGCATAGCCGACACCGATCCAGCACACGGCCAGCAGGCCCACGAGGAAGACGACGATTGCGACGAGGTTTCTGGACATAGGGAGCGGGTTACCGGGTGCGGAGCGCTGCAAGCAGGCCTTCGATGGGGTGGAAACGGACCTCCAGTTCCGCCAGCAGCGCGGTGCGCAGGTCCTGGAGGAAGAGGGCCGTGGTGGTGGCCGATGCCTGGGCATCGGCGCTGGCGGCGCTGTCATGCAGCCGCTGGTAGTGCAGGCCGAGCAGGGCCGGTACATGGGAAAGCAGGGTGTGTTCGCGCGGGCTGAGGGTGGCTTCCATCACCGCGTCGACCTCGGCCAGGCGGGCCTTGGCCGGGGACTGCCGGGCCAGCATGTCGCGCAGCCGGCCACGCAGGTTGCCGGTGGCGGTCTGCATGGCGCGCTGCTGGGCCTGGTAATGCTGCCGGTAGGGCGCGTACGGGTCGGGCGCGTCGGCATCGACGGGCCCGACCGGTGCGATCTCGGCATGGATGGCCTGGAGCAGGCGGTCCCGCACGCGGGTGCAGTCGGCGTCGTGGTCCTGGTCGAAGGTGGCGCCGTCCGGTGCGGGTGCAGGCAGGTTGTCCAGGGCGCGGGACAGGGTGATGGCGCGGTTCCAGTCAAACCACGTGGCCAGCCGCGCCGACACATCCGGCGCCGTGGGCGAAGTGGCATCGTCCTTGAAGCGGGCCAGCAGGCGAATGAACGCCGGGCCCAGCACGGGCGCCCGTTGGGAAGCTTTCGCCATGGGTCCTGACTAAAAAATCAGCATTTTACATGGCGGGCGTGACTTCGCCCGGTCAGTGGTATTCAGGCGGTTGGCGGCTGGATTGATCTTGATCATTGTTGAGAATGATTCTTGTTCGTACAATGTTGCTCCATCAGCCGCTGCCGCGCGCAGTCAGCCAATCCTCGCCCCACCGCAGGTTGATGCCGTGTCCCTCCCTCGTTTCCGTGCCGCCCGTCCGGCGCTGCTGTCCATGGCCGTCGCCATGGCCCTTTCCCCCGTCACCGCCCTTGCCGCCGGTCCCGAGCTGGCCGAGGCCGCGGACCCGGCGCGGACGCTCGATGCCGTCCACGTCAACGCCTACCGCACCACCTCGCATGCTTCCAGCGCGACCAAGACCGATACCGCGGTGGCCGAGACCGCGCAGTCGGTCTCGGTGATCGCCCGCGAGGAGCTGGACGCCCGTGGCGTGCAGAACCTCAACGAGGCCATGCGCTACGTGGCCGGCGTGACCCTGGAGAGCAGCGGCATCGACAACCGCGTCGATGACTTCCGCATCCGTGGCTTCGATGCCGGCAGCTGGTCCAACAACGTCACCATTGACGGCATGCGCGCGCCGCAGGGCAGCCAGTGGAACCGCACCATGGTCGACAGCTGGAACCTGGAGCGGGTGGAAGTGCTCAAGGGCCCGTCGGCGGTGATGTACGGGCAGGTGGCTCCGGGGGGCATGGTCAACCAGGTCAGCAAGACGCCGACGCCGGACCCGCAGCAGGTACTGCGCCTGGGCATCGACGGCAACGGCCAGTACAGCACCGCCTTCGACGTGGGCGCCGGCAGTGACGACAACCGCCACCTGCTGCGTCTGGTGGGCCTGTACCGCGATGGCCAGACCCAGATCGACCACACCGAGCAGAAGCACGGGTTCCTGGCCCCGAGCTACACCTTCCAGATCGCCGAACGCACGCGCCTGACCCTGCTCGGCCTGTACCAGAAGGACGATGGCGGTTCGACCTACCAGTTCCTGCCGATGGACGGCACGCTGGTGGCCACGCCTTACGGCCACATGAAGAACACCACCTTCATCGGCGAGCCCGGCTGGAACACCTATGACCGCACCCTCTGGACCGCCGGCTATCTGTTCGAGCACAGCTTCAACGGCAACTGGACGCTGAGCCAGAGCGCGCGCCATACCGATGTCCAATCGCTGTTCCGCACCGTGGTGACCAATGGCGGCCTCAACGCCGATGGGCGCACCCAGAAGCGGCGCGCCACCTGGGGCGAGGGCGACTCCAAGGGCGATACGGTGGATACGCGCATCACCGGTAAGTTCAGCACCGGCGCGGCCGAGCACACGTTGCTGATCGGCGTGGACTGGCAGAAGGCCGACTGGACCGGTGCGCGTGGCGCGATGGTCAACCCGCGCGACATCGACATCTTCAACCCGGTCTATTCGAACTACGTGCCGGTCACCACCAGCATCAGCTACTCCGGTGGCATCAACCGCCAGACCGGCGTGTACCTGCAGGACCAGGTTGCGCTGGACCAGTGGCGGCTGACCTTTGGTGGTCGCTATGACTGGACCCGTGACGACACCTGGACCCGCAGCTACACCGTGGCCACCAACCGTTACGGTGCCCGCATTCCGACCCGCGGCGAGGAAGAAGCCTTCAGCGGCAACCTGGGCGTGCTGTACGTGGCCGACAACGGGCTGACCCCGTACCTCAGCTACGCCGAGTCGTTCCAGCCCTCGGGCAGCAACACCAACATGAGCTACACGCTGTCGGCGTTCGACCCGGTGACCGGCAAGCAGTGGGAAGCGGGCATCAAGTACCAGCCGGCGTCTTTCGATGGCCTGTTGACGTTCTCGGCCTACGACCTGCGCCAGCAGAACATCCTCACCAATGACCCGGACCTCACGCACAACACCTGCGGCACCGCCGGCAACAGCCAGTGCCAGGTGCAGGATGGCGAAGGCCGCGTGCGCGGCGTCGAACTGGAGGGCCGCATCACCCCGCTGGAAGGCTTCAGCGTGATCGGTGCTGCCAGCTGGATGGATTCGGAAGTCACCAAGAGCAACAACGGCTACATCGGCAAGCAGCTGGCGATGGTGCCGGACTGGACCGCCGCGCTGTGGGCGGACTACACGTTCCAGACTGGTGGACTGGAAGGCCTGAGCCTGGCCGCAGGCGTGCGCTACAACGGCGAAAGTTATGGCGACAGCGCCAACCTGTACCTGATCCCGGGGTACACGCTGTGGGATGTGGCCATCCGTTATGACGTGGGGCAACACGGCGCGGTGGACACGCAGTTCGCACTCAACGTCAGCAACCTGGCCGACAAGCGGTTTGTCTCGACCTGCGGTGGCGTGTCTTCCTGCTACTACGGCACCGGCCGCACCGTCACCGCCACCGCGCGTTTCAGCTGGTGATGCAGCATACGTCCATCGGGCAGGCCCCGGTGGACGCCTTCATTGTCCCGCCATGAGCCAGACCGAATGAACGCCTTCCTCGAACCGCGTGGTGCCACCCCATGAACCTGCTGCTGGCACTCCTGGCGACCGTTGCCGGTAGCGCTGCGGCGATGCTGCTGTACGTCGCCTCGCCACAACAGCAACTGCGCGCTGCCGGGCCGTGGCCAACGCGGCATGCGTGGTGGCCGGGCAGCGTGCTTGCGCTCGTCTCGTTGCTGGCGATGTGGCAGTTGATGGCGCCGCTTGAAGCGATATCGGCGTGGTTGGTGCTGCTGACGCTGGTGTGGTCGATCGCGCCATTTCTGGGCGCGTGGCGCGCCCGCGTACGCGCGCGGAGGTGCGCGGAGGTGCGCATGAGCGAAGCACGTGCGCGGCTGGAGAGCCGTCATTGGTTCGGCAAGACCTGTGCCGGCGTGGTGCTGGGCTTCGGCCTGGCACTGGCGTTGTCCGGCCTGTTCGCCTGGCTGGGACCGGACGGCATTGGCGCCGGCGGCGGCAAGAACCAGTTCACCATGTGGCTGATGGCACCGATCTGGGCGGCGGTGCTGTGCTTCGTCCATCTGTTCCGCGACAGCCTGCGTGCCTGGTTGTGGCTGGGCGCGGCCAATATGACCACGTTCGGGATGTTGGCGCTGGCGCGTTGGGTGATGGCGTGAGGATGCAGGCATGAAGATCCGCAGCGACATCATCAAGGTCTACAAGGACGTCCACATCTGGATCGGCATCGTCTGCGGGCTGATGCTGTTCATCGCCTTCTACGCGGGCTCGGTCACGATGTTCGAGAAGCCGCTGGAGCGCTGGTCCACGCCGCCTTCCACATTGGCCGCCGCGCCGTCGCTGGAGCGCGCCGATGCGCTGGTTGAAGCGGTGCTGGCCGAACATCCCCAGGCTGCGGCGCGCTACTTCATTTCGGTCAAGCCCGGTGCCGACCAGCCGGCGCGGGTGTACTGGCAGGAACGTGCCGGGGGGCGTCGCCAGTTCAAGGAGTACGGGGCGAGTTTCGGCGCCGACGGCAGCCTGCAGGTGGAGCAGACACGCAAGGCGCCGGTGGCGCAGCTGGTGGATACCCTGCACCAGCTGGTCGGCCTGCCGTTCCCCGATGCGATCGCACGGCCCGTCATGGGTGCGGTGGCATTGGCCTATGCCGTGGCGCTGGTGTCGGGCCTGATCGTGCTGCTGCCGACGTTGACCAAGGATGTGTTCGCGCTGCGCATCGGCAAGAACATCAAGCGCATGTGGCTGGACGCGCACAACGCGCTGGGCTTGTTCAGCCTGCCGTTCCACCTGGTGATCGCGCTGACCAGCGTGGTGTTCGCCTTCCATGACCCGTTCTACGGCGCGCAGGGCGCGGTGGTGTACCCAGGCGGCATCGAGTGGAACCAGGCACACGACGACGCGCCCACCGGTGCGCGCGTGCTGCCGGCGGCCGAACTGCTGCGTCGGGTGGAAGTGCAGTTGCCCGGTTTCGACGTGCAGGGCTTTGGGTTCCAGCGCAAGGACGGGCATGTCGAGGCGACGGTAACCGGGTTGGACGTGCGCCACGGCACGCGCGCACGGCTGTACGCCAGCACGCACCTGGACCCGTACAGCGGGCAGGTCGATCCGCATGACCTGCCCGGCCACATGGATGGCTGGGACGAATCGGTCAATGCGTTCTTCATGCTGCATTTCGGCAGCTTCGGCGGTAACCCGGTGCGCTGGTTGTACGTGCTGATGGGGCTGGCCGGCGCGGCGCTGTTCTACACCGGCAACCTGCTGTGGGTGGAATCGCGGCGACGCAAGCGCAAGGGGCCGGAGACGCCCGCGCAGAAACTATCGGGCTGGGTGCTGGGCTGCCTGACGGTGGGCGTGTCATTGGGTTGCGTGGCCGGTATCTCCGCCAGCCTCGCCGCAACCAAATGGTTGCCCGCGTTGGTGGCGGATCTGAAGGCGTGGCACACCGGTATCTACTACGCGGTGTTCGTGGCCGCGATCGGTTGGGCGTTCCTGCGCGGCGCATCACGCGGTGCGGTGGAACTGCTGTGGGCCAGCGCGGTGTTCACGCTGGCGATTCCGCTGTCGAGCCTGGCCGGCGTGTGGGGCATCGGCGGCGCATGGAGCCACGCCGGCAGCTGGCCGGTGGACGTGACCGCGCTGTTGTCGGTGCCGGTGCTGTTGTACATCGCCCGGCGCACGCGCCTGCGTTTGCGGCAGGGCCATAGCGACAGCATCTGGGCGCAGACCAGCCCCAACCCCGTGTAGAGCGTCGCCATGCTGCGCTGTGGTTTGGCAAGGCGCGCCGCTCCCACGACGCGTCGCTGGCTACCTTGCGTGGCGCTTGAGCAGGTCCAGCAGCACGTCGGCTTCGCTGGCGCGCTTGGCCGGGTCCTTCTCGGCGACGACATGGTCGTTCAGGTGACCGGCCATCACTTCCATCATCAGCCCGTGCATCGCGCCCTTGGCGGCGGCGATCTGCACCAGCACGGCGTCGCAGTCGTCGCCGGCTTCCAGCGCCTGTTCCAGCGCGGCAACCTGGCCGGCGATGCGGCGGACCCGGGCGAGCAGCTTTTTCCTGTCACGTTGGATATGTGCCATGGTCGGGATCGTATACCCTATGGGGGTATATGAGAAGGCCGCCATGATGAACCTTGAAACCCTTGCCCAGTCCCGCCAGCACAGCCACGCCTTCAGCGACGGCAACCCGATGGCGGAGAAGAACACGCGCCGGGCCATGGCCCTGACCGTCGTGATGATGGTGGTGGAGATCGCCGGTGGCTGGTGGTTCAACTCGATGGCGGTACTGGCCGACGGCTGGCACATGAGCTCGCATGCCTTGGCATTGGGGCTGGCCGCGTTCGCCTATGCCTGCGCGCGGCGGTACCGGGACGACCCGCGCTTCGCCTTCGGTACCTGGAAGATCGAGATCCTGGCCGGCTACACCAGCGCGATCCTGCTGCTGGGCGTGGCCGGGATCATGGCGTTCGAGTCGATCGCGCGGATGTTCAAGCCCAGCCCCATCCACTACCAGCAGGCCATCGCGATCGCGGTGGTGGGCCTGGCGGTGAACCTGCTGTGCGCGTGGTGGCTGCGCGACCAGCACGCGCACCACCATCATGGCCACGGACACGACCATCACCACCACCATCATGACCTGAACCAGCGCTCGGCCTACCTGCACGTGCTGGCCGATGCGGCCACCTCGGTGCTGGCGATCATCGCCCTGCTGGGCGGGCTGTACTTCAACGCGTCCTGGCTGGATCCGCTGATGGGCATCGTTGGCGCGGTGCTGGTATCGGTCTGGGCCTGGGGACTGATCCGCCAGACCGGCCGCGTACTGCTGGATGCGGAGATGGATGCACCGGTAGTGGCCGAGATCCGCGAAGCGGTGGAGCAGGGCGACGTACCGGCGCGCATCAGCGACCTGCATGTCTGGCAGGTGGGTCGTGGGCGCTTTTCCTGCGCGATGGAAGTGGTGACCGCGCCGGGTGTCGGTGCGGACGTGTTCCACCGCGCGCTGTCGATCCATGAGGAGATCGTGCACGTGACGGTGGAAGTGCGCAGCGCCGGCTAGGTGCGGCTGCTGCTGTTGCTCTCTCCCTTTCTTTGCGGAGCAACGGTGGAGGGTCGGGGGGAGGCGCGCGGTTGACGTGGTGATTGGGTCTGTCGTGAAAGGCACCCCTCCCCGACCCTCCCCTGCTGCGCAAGGGAGGGGGCGGTTCTGCGTGTGCGTGCAGGTTGCGGAGCTGGCGCTTTTGCCCCCCTCCCTTTTGCGGAGCAAAGGGGAGGGTTGGGGAGGGGTTGCTGTTGGCGCGGTGATTGGGTGCGTCGTGAAAGGCATCCCTCCCCGGTGCTCCCCTGCTACGCAAGGGCGGGGGCGGTCAGGCGTGCGCCTCAGATGATCCGCAGCGTGATCGCTTTCAGCACTGCCCGCGTACGGTCGCGGGTGTCGAGCTTGTCCAGGATGGTCGAGACGTAGTTCTTCACCGTGCCCTCGGCCAGGAACAGGCTGCCGGCGATCTCGCGGTTGCTGTAGCCGCCGGCCATCAACCGCAGTACCGCCACTTCCTTCTGGCTGAACAGCTCCTTCGGCGCGTCATCGGCGTGATAGCGGTAGCGCTGCCGCACCGGGTCGGTGCTGACCGGCTGCAGCAGGGTGGTGCCGGCGATGATGCGGTCGATGGCCTGGCGCAGGTCCTCCGGCGCGGCGTCCTTGAGCAGGAAGCCCTGTGCGCCGGCGTCGGTGGCGCGCAGTAGCAGGTCGCTTTCATCGAAGGTGGTCAGGAACAGGCAGGGCGTGGCGTCGCCGCGCTCGCGCAGTGCCTGCAGTGCCTGGATGCCGTCCATGCCGGGCATGCGGATGTCCGAGACGATCAGCTGCACCGGTTGGTGCGGCAGTTGCTCCAGCAGGGCCTGGCCGCTGTCGGCCTCGAACACGATCTCCACGCCCTGCTGCTGCAGCAAGGCGCGCAGGCCGGCGCGGATCAGCGCCTGGTCGTCGACCAGGGCGATACGGGGGACGTTGCTCATGCCGGAAGCTCCACGTGGATGTGCAGCGCGCCGGTGGCGGTGCGTTGCAGTTCCAGCGTGCCGTGCTGCTCCGCCACGCGCTCGCGCATGCCGGTCAGTCCGTTGCCTTCGCGCAGTTGGCCGCGCAGCCTGCCATCGTCGTGCATGTCCAGCAGCAATCTCCCTTCATGTTGGTGCAGTGTCACCTGCAGGACCTGTGCTTCGCCATGGCGGGCGCTGTTGGTCAACGCTTCCTGCACGCAGCGCAGCAGGGTTTCGGCCTTGGCGGTGGTGCTCACCTGCACCGCCTCGTCCATCGCCAGGTGCAGGCGGGGCCGCGGCAGCGGTGCGGCCAGCGCATGCAGCGCGGTGGCGATGTCGAGCTGGCCGCCGTCGCGCAGGGAATGCACCACCGCCCGGATTTCCCCCAGCAGTTCGGCCGAAAGCTGCTCGCACAGGGCCAGTTCGGCCGGCGCGTCGTTGCGCCCGGCCAGCGCGCGCAGCTGCAGGCGCAACGCGGTGAGCTTGTGGCCGGCCACATCGTGCAGTTCGCGCGAAAGCCGCAGTCGTTCGGCATCGCGCGAGCTTTCCGCGAGAAGGGCACGGGTGGCGAGCAGGTCGGCGTTGACCAGTGCCAGGCGGTCGCGTGCCTGCTCGGCGCTGTGCGCGTAGTGGGTGGTCAGCATGGCAAAGGCCTGGAAGCCGGCGAAGATCAGCACCACCGCGCCGGCATGCGCGTGCACGTCGCGCAGGACCAGGTACATGCCCACGTTCACCGCGGCGATGAGCAGCAGCGTGATGCGCAGCGGCCAGGTGGCGGCGATCTGCGCGGCCAGCATCACCAGCAGGGCCGGCGCCACGCCGCTGTAGTGGGCCAGCCGGATCAGCGCCAGCGCGCTCACCGCTTCAACCAGCAGCAACACCTTGCGCTGCCAGGTCCGGTGCGGCAGCGCGGTGGCGACCAGGAAGGCTGCAAGGAACACCGCCGCGCAGCCCCAGCGCCACGGCAGCTGCGCGGCCTCGCCGTAGCGCAGGGTGAAGGCCACCGCCAGCCAGGTGAGCAGGCCGGCGAGGTTGAGGGGGTGGAGGAGTCCGCGCCAGCGCGGCTGAGGGCCGATTTCCATGCCGGCATGCTGGTGGCGCGCAGCGCCGGCGGCAAGGGGGTGGATGCAGAAAGTGACTTCCGGCAGGGTCCGCGGGTGACCGCGGTGACTGCCCGTGCGCCGTCGCCTGCGCGAGCCTGTGCACCAGCCGTTGCATCCGGACGGCATTGCCTGGAGAGAACGCCGTCATGCCTGGATATTCGTTGATCGTCATGTTGCATGTGGTGGCCGGTGTGGTCGCGCTGGCCGGGTTCTGGGCCGCGGCGCTGATGAAGAAGGGCTCACCGCGCCACCGCCTGCTCGGCAAGGTGTACCTGGGGGCGATGGCCGCCATCGTGGTCACCGCGGTGCCGATCACCGTGCAGTTCGCCTTCTTCCGCCACCAGCCGTTGACCGCGCTGTTCCTGGCGTACCTGATCGCCATCACCGGCAATGCCAGCTGGCTGGCGTGGCGGGCGGTCACCGACAAGCGCGACTGGAAGCAGATGGTGGCGCGCGTGGGCTGGAAGCTGGCGTTGTGGCCGATGGTGCTGCTGGCAGGGGCGGTGCTGGTGGTGGGCGTGCAGCGCGGCCAGATGCTGTTCCTGGGCTTTTCGGTGATCGGCCTGTGGGCAGGCTGGCGCATGTGGAACTTCAGCCGCCGTGGCCCGGGGCGGCCGGACTGGGCGTTCCGCCAGCACTACCAGTCGATGCTGGGGGCGGGCATTGCCACCCATGTGGCGTTCCTGAGCATCGGCATGCGCCCGGTGTGGCAGTGGCTGCAGGCGCACACGCGGGTGCCGCCGCTGCTGATCGAGCTGTTCCCGTGGGCGGCGCCGGTGCTGGTGGCCGTGCTCATCGGCTACGGCTTGAACCGCAAGTACGGCGGGCGCCGCGGAACCCGGCCGACGCCGTCGCCGCGGATGCAATCGCCGGCGGAGTGAGTGCCGGCGGTCGCGGTCCCCGGGAGCGTGGAGGCGCTGCGTGGCTCAGACGTCGCCGTCGCTGGCCCAGCCTTCGCCGGTGCCGCGCTGGAACACGCGGTCGCCGTCCTGCACGTCACCGGCCGGGAAATGCTCCTGCGCGGCCAGCCGCGCGTAGATCGGGGTGAAGTCCGGGTCGGTGGCGGCCATCAGCTGCTCGAAGCCGTCGATGACGAAGTAGCTCTTCTGGAAGGTGTCGATGCGGTAGCGGGTGCGCATGATCCGCTCCAGGTCGAAGCCAATGCGGTTGGGCGCGGCCGACTCCAGCGAGTACAGCGATTCGCCCTTGGACGAGACGATTCCGGCGCCGTAGATGCGCAGCCCGTCAGCGGTGTTGATCAGGCCGAACTCCACCGTGTACCAGTACAGGCGGGTCAGGTTCTGCAGTGCCTCCGGGCCGATCGCATGCGCCTTGACCCCGCCACGGCCGTAGGCGGCCATGTAGTCGGCGAACACCGGGTTCATCAGCAGCGGCACGTGGCCGAACAGGTCGTGGAACAGGTCCGGCTCGGCGATGTAGTCGATCTGGTCCGGGCGGCGGATCCACCACGTCACCGGGAAGCGGCGGTTGGCCAGGTGGTCGAAGAAATCCAGTTCCGGCAGCAGGCCTTCCACGCCGACCAGGGTCCAGCCGGTGGCGGCCCCCAGCACTTCGTTGAGCTGGTCGAAGCGCGGGATCATGTGCTCGCTCATGCCCATCTCGTCCTGCGCGTCCAGGAACTCCTGGCAGGCACGGCCGACCAGCAGCTCGCGCTGGCGCTGGTACAGCGTGCTCCAGGTGGCATGGTCGTCGGCGCTGTAGCTGTCCCACGGCTGCTCCACCACGGCGGTGGTATAGACCGGCACGTAACCCTTGTCGGTCTGCTGGTGTTCGACGCGGCGCGGGTTGGCTTCCATGGCGGCAGCTCCATAAGGGAATAGATAACCGCATGGTAGGAAGCTTGCCGCGCAACAGGTTTGCGAAATTGCGCCGTCAGCGGCTCCTGGCGCAATATTGTTGCGGCAATTCAATGTTGCGGAGCAACAAACATGGCTTCAGTCACGCTTGATCGCACGGATCTTCGGCTTTTGGCCGAAATACAGCAGCATGGGCGCGCCACCAATGCCGAGCTCGCAGCACGGGTGAACCTGTCACCGTCCGCCTGCCTGCGGCGGGTGCAACGGCTGGAAGCGGAGGGTGTCATTGCCGGCTATGGCGCTCGCCTGGAGCCGCGCGCGATCGGGCTGGGCCTGCAGGCGTTCGTACGGGTGCAGCTGTCCAAGCACGGCCAGGCGGCCATCAATCATTTCGTGGAGGCGGTGCAGCTGTGGGATGAAGTGGTGGCCTGCCACGCGCTCACCGGCGACATGGACTACCTGCTGCACGTCTACGTGCGCGACCTGGACCACTTCTCGGCCTTCCTGCTGGACAAGCTGCTCGATGCGGCCGGCGTGGCCGACGTCAACTCCAGCTTCGTGCTGCGCACGGTCAAGGAGTTCCGCGCGCTGCCGCTGTCGCAGCTGGGGCGGTAATGAACAGATGTTGCAGCTTTGAAGCCCCTCTCCCGTGTGCGGGAGAGGGGTCGGGGTGAGGGCGCTTTCTGCGGTGATGTCATCCACTGCGCAGAACCGGAAACGCCCCCTCCCAACCTCCCCCTTGGCTACGCCAAAGGGGAGGGGCTTGAAGCATCAACGCGCCGGGGCGCTGCAGTCCTTCACCACGCCGCGCAGCTTCTCGATGCGCGAACGGCTGTCCTGGCAACGCTGATGGGCTTCGGCCTGGGCGGCGGCGGTGCGGGCTTCGGCGGTGCGGATCGCCGTGGCCTGGGCCTGCTGCAGGCGGGCAACGCCGGCGCGGATCTGCGGCATCGCGGCCATCGCGGCCTTCTCGCCTTCCAGGATGGCGCGGCCACGCTGCTCGAAATCGGCCGCACCGATGTCCAGCACCGCCGGGCGGATCACCACGTCGGCGCGGCCCAGCTCCTGCTCGCCCAGGCGCTGGCCCATGATGGTGATGGACTGGTTGACCGCACCGAGCAGGCTGGTCGGGCGCTGGCCGTTGGCGCGGCTGGAGATGTCCACGGCGATGACGAACTCGGCGCCGAGCTGGCGCGCGGCGTCCACCGGCACCGGGCTGACCACGCCGCCGTCGACGTAGGTCTTGCCGCCGATGGTGACCGGTTCGAACACGCCGGGGATGGAGCTGGAAGCACGCACCGCCTGGCCGACGTTGCCGCGCACGAACACCGCGCGGTCACCGGTCTCCAGCTGGGTGGCGACCGCCGCGAACGGCTTGCGCAGCTGTTCGGCGGGCTTGTTGCCGACCTGGGCGTTGACGTAGTCCTGCAGCTTCTGGCCCTGTACCAGGCCGCCGGAGAACAGGCGCACGTCGCGGATGCTGGCCTCGTCCAGGGCCACGGCCTTCTGCTGCATCTGGAAGGCATCCATGCCGCTGGCGTACAGCGCACCGACCACGCTGCCGGCGCTGGTGCCGGACACCACCACCGGCTCGAAGCCGTTGGCTTCGAGCATCTTGATCACGCCGATGTGGGCGAAGCCCTTGGCCGCGCCGCCCCCCAGTGCCACGCCGATCTTCACCGGCTTGAGCGGGGTGCTCGGTCGCGCCGCCTGCGGCGGCGTCGGCTTGGTGTTTTCACCACCGCATGCGGCCAGCAGGCCGAACAGGGCAAGGGACAGCAGCAGGCGGGCGTTGCGCGGCTTCATGATGAACAGGGGGCGTTGAAAAGGGCGCCAGCATAGCGCTTTGCGCCGGGCAGGGACCGTGCCGGTGGCCGCGCCGTTTAGGCGGGGCTTCGCTGGGCCAGGGGGCCCGGCTCAGCTGTTGCCCAGGGAAAGCGCCAGGCCCACCAGCACCAGCAACCAGAACAGGCCGCCGAGCACCAGCCACAGCCAGTTCAGCGGCGTGAGCCGGGCATTGGCCGAGCCCGTCGGGTCGCCGCAGGCCAGGTTGGCCGCGCGTTGGGCCTGGACCATCGCCAGCGTGCCGCCGCCGACGGTCAGCATGGCCAATCCGAAACTCGGGCCCGGTGCCAGCATGGCATCCGGGAGGCGGCTGATGATCTGCCCGATGATCGCCGAGACCACGTACACCGTGGCCCACGTGCCCGGCGACCAGTCGTGGCGCTGGCCCGCGCGCCGCAGCCGGTGGTCGATTTCCTCGTTCAGGCCATGCGCGAAGAAGATGGCGAAGATGGCGCGCGGGACCGGCCAGATGTCCAGCTTCCGGTCGAGCTTGTGCAGCTTCCAGTGCCGCCAGAACCAGTACAGCGAATACAGCCCCACGGTGGCGATGGAAAGCAGCACCAGCTTGCGGAGGGACACCACGTAGAACGGCGGCAGTGCCGGGCGCTCGGCGGAGCGGGTTTCCAGTGGCACCTGTGGGGGGGCGTAGATATTGTCGTGTGCGTCCATGCGTGGCCGGTTCCCCCCGGAAAACGAACGCGGAGGGTAGACAACCGGCCACGCACAGGCAAGGACGCCAGGCGTCGCCCGGGCAGGCGCAGCGCCCCCGGGCCCGGGACCGTCCGGCATGCCGGAGGCCCGGGACCGTGACGGCTTCAGAAGCGGTTGTCACCGTCCAGGATGCGGCCCAGCCCGCCCAGCACCGAGCCTTCGCCGCGGCTCTGGCCACCGCCCTGCGGGGCGGCGGCGAACATGCGGCCGGCCAGGCGCGAGAACGGCAGCGACTGCAGCCACACCTTGCCTGGGCCGGTCAGGGTGGCCAGGAACACGCCTTCGCCACCGAAGAACATGCTCTTCAGGCCGGCGACGCGGCGCACGTCCATGTCCACGCCAGCGTGGTAGGCCACCACGCAGCCGGTATCCACGTCGATGCGCTCGCCGGCGGCCAGCTCGCGTTCGACCACGCAGCCACCGGCGTGCACGAACACCCAGCCGTCGCCCTCCAGCTTCTGCATGATGAACCCCTCGCCGCCGAACAGGCCGGTCATCACCTTGCGTTGCAGGTGCACGCCGACCTGCACGCCACGGGCGCCGGCCAGGAAGCTGTCCTTCTGGCAGACCAGCTTGCCGCCGTGCTGGTCCAGCTTCATGGCCAGCACCGTGCCGGGGTAGGGCGCGGCGAAAGCGACCTTGGCCTTGCCCTGGCCGGTATGGGTGTAGACGGTGGCGAACAGGCTTTCACCGGTGATCACGCGCTTGCCGGCCGACAGCAGCTTGTCCATGAAGCCGCCGCCCTGGCCCTCGTGGCGGCCGTCGCCGAACACGGTGTCCATCTGCACGGAGGCGTCCTTGAACATCAGCGCGCCGGCTTCGGCGATGGCACTCTCGCCCGGGTCCAGTTCGATTTCGACGAACTGCATCTCATGGCCGACGATGCGGAAGTCGATATCATCGGCCCGGCTACGGTTGCCCCCGACCGGCGGCGGCATCGGCGGCGGGGCGGCCTGGCCGCCGAACTCGGCGATTTCGCCGACCGGCTGCCAGCCCTGCATGCCGGTCCGCCAGGCCAGTGCCTGGCGGTTGGCCTGGGCGTAGGCGCGGGCCGCTGCCTCATCGAGCGGGCCGACCCGGTCGGACTGGCCGGGAACATGGAAATACCACTGGGTCATGGCGCATCGCCTGGTGTGGGTAAGGAAGCCCAAGTCTATGCAGTGCGGTGGCTTTTTCACCCCTGACAGGCGTCATGCGTCTGAATACCTGAACGATTGCGATACGAATGTTGTACTGCAACAATTCCGTGCTAGGCGCAGTTCCCCATTCCTCCCAACAGGCCCTTCTTCGCCATGTCCCCGACCCGTACCGTCCGCGGCCGCTTCCCGGCTGCGCATCCGCTGTTCGTCGCTGTAGCCGCCCTGCTCCCCCTGGCCGCGATGGCCCAGGACGCCACCCCCGCACAGAAGGAAGCCGCCACGCTGGACGCCGTGAAGGTCACGGCCGCGCGCAAGGTGGAGAACATCCAGGACGTGCCGGTCTCGATCAGCACCGTCAGCGGCGAGAAGCTCGACGCGCTGGCCTCCGGCGGCACCGACGTGCGCTACCTGTCCGGCCGCGTGCCCAGCCTCAACATCGAATCCTCGTTCGGCCGTGCGTTCCCGCGCTTCTACATCCGCGGTTACGGCAACACCGATTTCCGCCTGAACACCTCGCAGCCGGTGTCGCTGGTGTACGACGACGTGGTGCAGGAGAACCCGATCCTGAAGGGCTTCCCGATCTTCGACGTGGAGCAGGTGGAAGTGCTGCGCGGCCCGCAGGGCTCGCTGTTCGGCCGCAACACCCCGGCCGGCGTGGTGAAGTTCGACTCGGTGCGCCCGACCCAGGAGTTCAACGGCTACGGCAAGGTCGGCTACGGCAGCGACAACCTGTGGAACGTCGAGGCCGCCGTCGGCGGCGCGCTGAGCGCGCGCTGGTCGGCCCGCGTGTCGGCGCTGTACCAGCGCCGCGACGATTGGGTGAAGAACACCGGCACCGGCCCGAACGACGGCCTGGAAGGCTATGACGAGTCCGCCGTGCGCGTGCAGTTCCTGTACGAAGGCGACAACTTCGAGGCGCTGCTGGGTGCGCACAAGCGCCACCTCAACGGCACCGCGCGCCTGTTCCGCGGCAACATCTTCAAGCCGGGCACGAACGACTTCGTCGCCGGCTTCGACGAGGACAAGGTGTCCATCGACGGCCTGAACCACTCCGAGCTGGACAGCAGCGGTGCCAACGCGCGCCTGAGCTGGGACTTGGGCAACCTGAAGCTGTCCTCGATCACCGGCTACGAAACCGTGGACACCTACAGCGTGGGTGACATCGACGGCACCTCCGGCCCGTACTTCACCCCTGAAGTGCCGTTTGCCTCCGAAACCGCCGACGGCATCCCGAGCCATTCGCAGTGGACGCAGGAACTGCGCCTGGAATCGCTCAACGACGGGCCGCTGAACTGGCAGGCCGGCCTGTTCTATTTCAAGGAAGACTACGACGTCGACAGCTACAGCTACGACACCACCAACGGCAGCAGGCAGGATGGCTTCCAGCGCATCAACCAGACCAACGATGCCTGGGCGGCGTTCGGTGGGGTGACCTTCCAGGCCACCGACAAGCTGGAGCTGCGCGCCGGCGTGCGTTACACCGTCGACAAGAAGGACCTGGTGGTCAAGGACTACTGGAACACCGGCTTCTCCCCGTGCGTGCTGTCGGCCAAGTGCGACCTGGCCGGCCTGCTCGCCGCCCAGCAGGCGGCCTTCGCCCGCGGTGACGCGGTGGACCCGTACCTGTCGGCCTCGACCAAGGACAAGAAGTTCAACTGGGACTTCTCGGCCACCTACGCCGTCAACGACACCGTCAACGTCTACGGGCGCGTTGCCACCGGCTTCCGCGGCAGCTCGATCCAGTCGGCCGGCGCCTTCAACGACAAGACCGTGGCCGACCCGGAAACCGTGCTGTCCTTCGAGGCCGGCGTGAAGGCGGACTTCTGGGACAACCGTGCACGCCTGAATGCCAGCGTCTACCACTACCGGGTCAAGGACCAGCAGCTGACCGCCGTGGGCGGCGAGCTGGGTAACGCCAACATCCTGCTCAACGCCGACAAGAGCGTGGGCCAGGGCTTCGAGCTGGACCTGCAGGCCTACCTGACCGACAACCTGCTGGTCACGCTGGGCAGCGGGTACAACCACACCGAGATCAAGGACGCCGATCTCAGCGTTGCACCGTGCTTCTCGTGCACCGTGACCAACCCTGTCATCGATGGCAAGGCGCGGATCAACGGCAACGCGCTGCCGCAGGCACCGGAGTGGACCCACAACCTGACCGCACGCTGGTCGCTGCCGCTGGCCGACGGTGCGCAGTTCTACGTGTTCACCGACTGGGCGTACCGCAGCGAAGTGAATTTCTTCCTGTACGAGTCCAGGGAATTCACCGGCAAGTCGTTGCTGGAAGGCGGCCTGCGCCTGGGCTACCAGTGGAACGACGGGGACTACGACGTGGCGTTGTACGGCCGCAACATCACCAACCAGATCCGCGCCACCGGCGGCATCGACTTCAACAACCTCACCGGCTTCATCAACGAGCCGCGCCTGTGGGGCGTGGAGTTCAAGACCCGCTTCTAAGCGCCGGTCTGCAGGTTGAACGAAGAAGGCGCGGAGCAATCCGCGCCTTCTTCATTTCCGTAGTGCCGAGCATGGCCCGGCACTCCCCGGCATTGCTCAGCGGGCTTCGGAGATGTCGGAGGTGAGCGCGGCGGTCTCGGCGGCGCAGTCGCGCGGCAACGACCGCTTCAGCGTGCGGGCGTACGCCAGCTCGCGGCGTGCCTTGGCCAGGTCGGCGACGAACTCGGGGTTGTCGTGCAGGCGGGCGACCGTGGCCGCACCCATGAAGCGTCCCTGCTGCACGTCGCTGAACCAGTGCACGTTGCAGACCAGCCGGCTGTGGCCATAGTTGCGGCCGCGCTCGATCAGGGCGGTGGCGTGCTCCGGATCGATCTCGGCCAGGATCAACGCCCAGGCCCAGCCGATCGAGGTGTGCCCGGACGGGTAGGAGCCACTCTTGCGCAGGTCCTGCTCGTCCTCCGGCGTGCAGGTCGGCTCGTTGTTGACCATGAACGGACGCGGGCGCTGGTAATGGTGCTTGGCGGCCTTGGTGGCGGCGCTGGCATCGATGCGGCTGCGTTCGAGCAGGGTGTACAGCGTCGGCGTGTCCTGCGCGGTGACCGCCACGCCCAGCGCGCAGCTGAACTGCTCGGCGCCGGCCGGGAAGGACAGGTCGGCGTCGGCATGGGCCTGCTGGAAGCGCGCGCTGCCGCGCATGCCGATGGCCTCGCGGGCCACGGCCTCGTCCAGCTGCGCCCAGACCGAGCCCGGGGCCGGCGGGGCCGGGCTCAGCGCCAGGCTGTCGGGAATGGCATCGCCCTGCAGGTAGCCGCTGGCGTGCTGGGTGGGGTCCTCGTCCGGCGCACCGGAACGGGTGGGAGTGCTGGAACAGGCGGCCAGGGCGGCGGCCAGCGAAGCGGCTGCGGCGAGGCGCAGCGGGAAGCGGGTACGGGACATTCGGGTACGGCGGAAACGACGGAACGGACCGGCATCATCGCATTGCCGGCACCGCCCCGGTGGATCGGGGCAGCGGCGATGGCCCGTTTACCCGACCCAGGCGGTCAGCCGGCCTTCGTCCTCGCGGACCTGGACCGGCCCGCCGAACAGCTCGGACAGCGGCCCGGAGCACAACAGCTCCGCGCGCGGGCCGTCGGCCAGGATGCGGCCGCCCTTCATCAGCACAACGCGGCCGATTTCCGGGATCACTTCCTCGATGTGGTGGGTGACCAGCACCAGGGTGATGCCCTCCCGGGCCAGGTGCTGCATGGTGTCGACCAGGTGCTGGCGCGAGATCAGGTCCAGCCCGGTGGAGGGTTCGTCCAGCAGCAGGGCGCGTGGCTGGTTGACCAGTGCCCGCGCGATCAGCACGCGGCGGGTTTCCCCGGCCGACAGCTCGGCGTAGCTGCGGCCCAGCAGCGGCAGGGCGCGGGCCAGCTCCAGCGCCTGGCGGGCACGCTGGCGCATGGCCTCGGTGACGTCGCGGTGCGCCGGCACCACGTAGCTGGCGAAGAAGCCGGAGATCACCGCTTCCTCCACGCTCAACCCGGGCATGTCGGACAGGTTGCTGGACAGGTCGCCGGTGACGATGCCCAGCTGCGAGCGCAGCCGGTCCACCTGCCAGCGGGTCTGGCCCAGCACCTGTACTGGAATGTGACCGTCCGCACGTGCCAGCGGGTACAGCTCGCGGGTGATCAGCTTGATGAACGAGGATTTGCCGCAGCCGTTGGGGCCGAGGATCGCCGTGTGCTGTCCCTGCTCGATGCGCAGGTTCAATTCATGCAGAACGCGGACCTGGCCGCGGATGACGCAGGCATGGTCCAGTTCGATCAGGGGGGCCGGGCTGGCGGCGGGGGCGATGGACATCAGGAGGTGAGCGGCAGCTGAGGATTCGACCAACGGACGACCCGCCGGTGGATGAAGTTTGCGCCGACAGCCCCCATCATGTGTAGCGGTTGTTTCATCTGGCACCGACCTGCCACGGAGTCCCGCCATGCCTGACGCCCTGTTTGATTTCCTCACTGGTGGCATCGCCGGCCTGGGCTGGTGGGGCATGCTGGCGGTGCTGCTGGTGGTCACCCAGCTGACCATCTTCGCGGTGACCCTGTACCTGCACCGCAGCCAGGCCCATCGCGGCGTGGATTTCCATCCGCTCATCGCCCACTTCTTCCGCTTCTGGGTGTGGCTGACCACCTCGATGATCACCCGCGAGTGGGTGGCCATCCATCGCAAGCACCACGCCAAGGTCGAGACCGAGGACGACCCGCACAGCCCGGTGACCAAGGGCATCGACCGCGTGTTCTGGCGCGGCGTGGAGCTGTACCGCGAAGCCCGCGCGCTGCGCGGCGACATCGAGCAGTACGGGCGCGGCGCGCCGGAGGACTGGATCGAGCGCCACCTCTACACCCCGCACGCCAACCTCGGGCCGGTGCTGTTGTTCGTGGTCAACACGGTGCTGTTCGGCCTGCCGGGCATCGCGCTGTGGGCGATCCAGATGGCGTGGATCCCGTTCTGGGCCGCCGGTGTGGTCAACGGCCTGGGCCACTGGTGGGGCTACCGCAACTTCGAGTCGGCCGACACCTCCACCAATCTCACCCCGTGGGCGTTCTGGATCGGCGGCGAGGAGCTGCACAACAACCACCACGCCTTCCCGAGCTCGGCGCGCTTCTCGATGCGGCGCTGGGAGTTCGACATCGGCTGGCAGGCGATCCGCCTGCTGCAGGCGCTGCGCCTGGCCAAGGTGCTGCGCGTGGCACCGAGCATGGACATCCGCCCCAACATCGCCGTGCCCGATGCCGATACGCTCAAGGCGCTGCTCTCGCACCGCTTCCAGGCGATGACCGACTACCAGCGCAACGTGTTCGCCCCGGCCCTGAAGGATGAGGCCATCGCCGCCGGTGCCAAGCTGCGCAAGCTGCTGCCGCGGCGCCTGCGCAAGGGCCTGGTCAACGATGGCCGTTGGCTCAAGCCGGCCTGCCGCGAGCAGTTGCAGGACTGGGTGCAGCAGCGCCCGCGCATCCAGCTGCTGGTCGACTACCGTGCGCGCTTGTCGGCCCTGCTGGAGGCCCGCAGCCACGATGCCGCCGAGCGCCTGCGCCAGCTGCAGCAGTGGTGCCAGGACGCCGAGGCCAGTGGCAGTGCGGTGCTGCAGGCCTATGCCGCACGCCTGAAGGGCTACGCGCTCAGCGCCGCATGAGGACGGTGACGGTGCTGGTGGGCCTGCTGCTGGCCGGCCCGGCGATGGCGCAGGTACAGGACACCCACGAATACCTGCAGCGCATGGACGCCGACGGCGATGGCAAGGTCAGCCCGGACGAGTACCTGCAGTGGATGCTGTACGCCTTCGACCGTATGGATCGCAACGGCGATGGCGTGCTGGAGCCGGAAGAACAACCCGGTGGCCGTGGCAAGCCGATCACCCGCGAGGAACAGCGGCAGGTGATCCTGGCGCGGTTCGCGCGACAGGACGCCAATGGCGACGGGTTCCTCAGCGCCCGCGAGTTGATGGCACCGCCGCGGTGATCGACGGCGCGCCTGCGAAAGACGATCCTGGAACGTGACATGCCTGAATTACCCGAAGTAGAAACCACCCGCCGTGGCCTGGAGCCGCACCTGCAGGGGCGGCGCATCCACGGCGTGATCCTGCGCCGGCCGGACCTGCGCTGGCCGATCCCGGCGGAGATCGAGACCCGATTGCCCGGCCAGCGCATCGCCGCGATCCGCCGCCGTGCCAAGTACCTGCTGCTGGACACCGAAGCGGGCAGCGCGGTGTTGCACCTGGGCATGTCCGGCAGCCTGCGCGTGCTGCCCGGCGATACGCCGGTGCGTGCGCACGACCACGTCGACATCAGCCTGGAGGATGGCCGCCTGCTGCGCTTCAACGATCCGCGCCGGTTCGGTTGCCTGCTGTGGCAGCCGATCGGGGAAACCCATGAACTGCTGCGCGGCCTGGGCCCGGAGCCGCTGGATGATGACTTCGATGGCGACTACCTGTTCCAGCGCAGCCGTGGCCGCAGCGCGGCGGTGAAGACCTTCCTGATGGACCAGGGCATCGTCGTCGGGGTGGGCAACATCTACGCGGCCGAAAGCCTGTTCATGGCCGGCATCAACCCGCTGCGCGAAGCGGGCAAGGTCTCGCGTGCGCGTTACCAGCGGCTGGCCGATGCGGTGAAGGCCATCCTCGGCCACGCCATCGTGCGCGGCGGCACCACGCTGCGTGACTTCATCAGCCCTGACGGTGCTCCCGGCTACTTCGAGCAGGAGCTGTTGGTGTACGGGCGCGAGGGGGAGACCTGCAAGCAGTGCGGGCGCGCGCTGCGCCACGCCACCATCGGCCAGCGGGCGACGGTGTGGTGCGGGCATTGCCAGCGGTGAGTGGCTGGCGGCGGGGCAGGGGCAATTGCAACCGCAATGGCACCCCTCCCCGGCCCTCCCCTTGGCGATGCCAAAGGGAGGGGGGCAAAAGCAGGGCTGCGCCGCTGCCTGGCCGATCTGCAGGAACCACCCCCTCCCTTGCGCAGCAGGGGAGGGCCGGGGAGGGGTGCCGTTGCGGTTGATCTACCCACGGCCCCCGCGCAGGCGCTCACTCCAGAGTTAGCCGGCGTATGCCTATCATGCGCAACCTTTTTTGCTCCGGACGACTGCATGCAACGCCGTGATTTCCTGCGCAATGCCGCCGCCGCACTGGCGGCCTTCGGCCTGCCCTCCTTCGCCGCCTGCGCGGCCACGCCGGCGCAGTTGGGCCTGCGCCGCATCGGCCAGCCACAGCCCTTCGATTTCGCCGCGCTCAAGGGCCAGGCGCGGGCGCTGGCGGCCGCGCCGTACCAGAGCCACAAGCGCACCTTGCCGGCCGAGCTGGAAGCGCTGGACTGGGACCAGTACCAGTCCATCCGTTACCGCCAGGACCACGCCCTGTGGGCCAACCAGCCGGGCAAGTTCCAGGCCAAGTTCTTCCACCTGGGGCTGTACTTCCATTCGCCGGTGCGCATGTTCGACGTGGCCGATGGCAAGGCGCAGGAGCTGGCCTACGACGGTGATGCGTTCGACTACGGCAGCAGTGGCGTGCACGGCAAGCGCCTGCCGGCCGACCTGGGTTTTGCCGGGTTCCGCCTGAACACCCGTGCCGACACCGACCGCGACTTCGCCGCCTTCCTCGGCGCGAGCTATTTCCGCGCGGTCGGCAAGGAAGGCCAGTACGGCCAGTCCGCGCGCGGCCTGGCGATCGACACCGGCATGGGCAAGCCGGAGGAATTCCCGGACTTCATCGCCTATTACCTGGAGCAGCCCAGCGGCGACTCCGACACGCTCGTGGTCTATGGCCTGCTGGACTCACCCAGCGTGGCCGGTGCGTATCGCTTCGCGATCACCAATGGCGAGGTGCTGCTGATGGACATCGACAGCGCGCTGTACCCGCGCAGTCAGATCGAGCGGCTGGGCATCGCGCCGTGCACCAGCATGTACCAGGTCGGCGAGAACGACCGCCGCATGGACTGGGACTGGCGCCCGGAGATCCACGACACCGACGGCCTGTCGATGTGGAACGGTGCCGGCGAATGGATCTGGCGCCCGCTGTGCAACCCGCGGCACCTGCGCTTCAACATGTTCATGGACAACAACCCGCGCGGTTTCGGCCTGCTGCAGCGTGACCGCAACTTCGACCATTACCAGGACGATGGCGTGTTCTACGAGAAGCGCCCCTGCCTGTGGGTGGAGCCGAAGGGGCAGTGGGGCGAGGGTTCGGTGCAGCTGGTGGAGATCCCCGCCGTCGATGAAACCTTCGACAACATCGTCGCGTTCTGGAACCCCACGGCCAAGCCGCAGCCCGGCCAGGAACTGCTGGTCGGCTACCGCCTGTACTGGGGCGCGCAGCCGCCGGCTCGGCCGCCGCTGGCGCATTGCGTGGCCAGCCGCACCGGCCTGGGCGGGGTCATCGGCAAGAAGCGCGAGTATTTCTCGTGGCGCTTCGCGGTGGATTTCGAAGGCGGCGAACTGGCCGGCCTGATCGACAAGGCCGAGGTCGAGGCGGTGGTGGAAACCAGCCGCGGCAAGGTCGAGATCGTCTCGGCGCGCCCGTTGCGCGAGATCAAGGGCTACCGCGCCATGTTCGACCTGGTGCCGCCGGAAGGCAGTTACGACCAGATCGACGTCCGCCTGTACCTGCGCAGTGGCGGCAAGACCCTGACCGAGACGTGGCTCTACCAGTACAGCCCGCCGCCGGCCGATGCGCCGGAGCGGACGTTGTATTGATTGGCTCGAGTCCCTGCTTGAGGCACCCCTTCCCAACCTTCCCCTTACGCCAAAGGGAGGGTGCGGAAGCTGGGCCTCACTGTGATTCGACCGACCTGCAGAAATCACTCCCTCCTTTTGGCGCAGCCAAGGGGAGGGTTGGGGAGGGGTAACGCTTGTGCCCTCCGCACATCACCTCACAACGGCAATGGCGCCTGCATCGGGTCGATGCGCCCTTCACCGCGCGTGATCTTCTTGAACTCGGCGCGGCTGACCGACACGTAGCGCTCGTTGCCGCCGATCTCCACCTGCGGGCCGTCCTGCACGGCGAAGCCGTTTTCGTCCACGCGCACGGTCATCGTCGCCTTCTTGCCGCTGTGGCAGATGGTCTTGATCTCCTGCATCTCGTCGGCCCAGGCCAGCAGGTACTGGCTGCCTTCGAACAGCTCGCCGCGGAAATCGGTGCGCAGGCCGTAGCACAGCACCGGGATGCGCAGTTCATCGACCACCTCGGACAGTTGCCAGACCTGTGCCTTGCTCAGGAACTGCGCCTCGTCCACCAGCACGCAGCCGAGCTTGCCGTGGCGGGCGATGTCCTGCTCGATCAGCTTCTGCAGGTCGGTGTCGTGCTCGAAGGCGGTGGCTTCGGCCTGCAGGCCGATCCGCGAGGCGACCACGCCGGTGCCGGCGCGGTGGTCCAGGCGCGGGGTGAGCAGGGCCACCCGCATGCCGCGCTCACGGTAGTTGTGGGCGGACTGCAGCAGGGTGGTGGTCTTGCCGGCGTTCATCGCCGAGTAGTAGAAATAAAGCTTGGCCATGGGCCATTTTACCGCGCCGGCCGGCGCTCACGGGCGATGGATTACACTGCCGGCCTGCTAGTGATCCGACCCCATGCTGGACTCCCTCAATCCCCCCCAACGCGCGGCGGCGGTGCACGCCGAAGGTCCCCTGCTGGTGCTGGCCGGTGCAGGCAGCGGCAAGACGCGCGTGATCGTCGAGAAAATCGCCCACCTGATCGGCAGCAACCGCTACCCGGCCCGGCGCATCGCGGCGATCACCTTCACCAACAAATCGGCCAAGGAAATGCGCGAGCGCGTGGCCAAGCGCCTGCGCGCGGAGGATGCCGCGGAGGTGACCATCTGCACGTTCCACGCGCTGGGGCTGAAGTTCCTGCAGATCGAACATGAACAGGTGGGGTTGAAGCGCAACTTCTCGATCTTCGATGCCGATGACGCCAACGGCCAGATCAAGGACCTGCTGGGCGGCAGCAATGCCAAGCCCGACGACATCGAGGACATGAAGAACCTGATCTCGCGGGCCAAGAACGCCGGCCTGTCGCCGGAGCAGGCGATGGCGGCGGCGCGCAGCAGCCGCGAGAAGAACGCGGCCATGGTCTACGAGCTGTACCAGGCGCGGCTGACCTCGTTCAACGCGGTGGACTTCGATGACCTGATCCGCCTGCCGGTGCAGGTGCTGGAAGAAAACCCGGACATCGCCCTGGCCTGGCGCGAGCGCATCGGCTACCTGCTGGTGGACGAATGCCAGGATACCAACGACGCCCAGTACCGGCTGCTCAAGCAGCTGGCCGGGCCGCGCGGCAACTTCACCTGCGTGGGGGACGACGACCAGTCGATCTACGCCTGGCGTGGCGCCAACCCGGAAAACCTGCAGCAGATGGGCCGCGACTACCCGGCGCTGAAGATCATCAAGCTGGAGCAGAACTACCGCTGCTCCAACCGCGTGCTGCGCGCGGCCAACGCCTTGATCGCGCACAACCCGCACGAGCACCTGAAGACGCTGTGGTCCGACCAGGCCGACGGCGAGCGCATCCGCGTGTGGGAATGCCGCAACAGCGAGCACGAGGCCGAGAAGGTGGCCTCGGAGATCCATTTCCTGGCCACCAACCGCAAGATCCCGTGGAGTGATTTCTGCATCCTGTTCCGCGGCAACTTCCAGTCACGGCCGCTGGAGAAGGCGATGCAGCTGGTCGGCGTGCCGTACCACCTCAACGGCGGCACGGTGTTCCTGGAACGGCAGGAGGTGAAGGACACGCTGTCCTGGCTGCGCCTGCTGGTGAACCCGGACGACGACACCGCGTTCATGCGCGCGGTGCAGTCGCCCAAGCGTGACGTTGGCGCCAGCACGCTGGCCAAGCTGGCCGAGCTGGCCTCGGAGAAGGGCATGCCGATGGCGCAGGCCGCCGAGGCGATGGGCGCGCTGGCGCAGCTGCCGCCGCGCGCGGCCAACAGCCTGAGCAAGTTCACCGACATCCTGCGCGCGCTGCGCATGGACATGCGCCAGATGAGCTCCGGCGACCTGGTGCGGCGCGTGGCCAAGGACTCCGGCCTGCTGGCGGAAATGCGCCACCAGGCCAAGGACACCACCAGCTACGAGCGCCGCGCCAACAACGTCGAGGAACTGGCCTCGTGGTTCGAGAGCGGCCCGCGCGGTGCCAGCGCCGCCGACATGGCCGCGCAGCTGGCGCTGATCTCGCGCAACGACAAGGACGACGGCGGCAACCAGGTGCGGATGATGACGCTGCACGCGTCCAAGGGCCTGGAGTTCCCGTATGTGTTCATCGTCGGCTGCGAGGACGGCGTGCTGCCACACCAGGTCAGCCTGGACGAGGGCAACCTGCAGGAAGAGCGCCGCCTGCTGTACGTGGGCATCACCCGCGCCAAGGTACAGCTGTGGATGAGCTTCAGCCGCCTGACCCGCAAGTTCGGCGAGCACATCCGGCTCAAGCCCAGCCGCTTCTTCGACGAGCTGCCGGCCAGCGAGATCCAGCGCGACGGCGCCGACCCGGTGGCCGATGCCGCGCACAAGCAGGAGCGCGCGAAGGCGGGGTTGGCGGCGATCCAGGCGTTGTTTGACTGACCCCTCCCCAGCCCGCCCGGCCCTCAGGCACAGCCTTCGGGCGTTCATCGGACCGCACGCCAGTGGCATGCAAACGCTCCTCTTCACCCCCTCCGCCTTCGGCAAAGGGAGGGGGCGGATCATGATGGTGGGTCAGGTCAACGTGTACCGCGTTGCTCCCTCCCTTGCGCCGCAGGCGGAGGGGAGGGCCGGGGAGCGGTAAGCTCGGCCTGCACATCCCGCACGGAACCCGGCAATGCCCCAACCCCTGATCCAGACCGAACGCCTCAACCTACGCCTGCTGCGCGACGACGACACCGACGCGGCCGGCATGCTGGCGCTGCTCAACGAGCCGGGTTTCCACCAGTACATCGGCGACCGCGGCGTGCGCACGCAGGAGCAGGCCCGCGACTACATCCGCAATGGCCCGTTCGCCAGCTACGTGGCCAACGGCTTCGGCATGTACGTGATCGAGCGGCGCGAGGACGGTGCGTGGATGGGCAACGCCGGGTTGGTGCGTCGTGATGGCCTGGCCCACGTCGACGTGGGTTACGCGCTGCTGGGGGAATTCGGCGGGCGCGGCTACGCGCTGGAAGCCGCGCGCGCGGTGGTGGCGTATGCGCGCGATGCGCTGCGCATCGGGACGCTGTGCGCGATCGTGTCCAAGGGCAATGCGCGTTCGGTGGCGCTGCTGGAGAAGCTGGGGTTCGTGGCGGACGGCGTGGTGACGCTGCCGGGCAAGGACGAGGAGTTGTTCCTGTTTTTACTGGCGGAGGGGGCGGACTGAATTTCCAGGCATCGTCGTAGCCGCCCTTCTCCCTGCGGGAAAGGGTGCCCGAAGGGCGGATGAGGGTTCGGGCTTGGCACTGTGTCGTTGATTTCAGGTGGGCTTTGCTTCTTGCCCTCTCCCCAACCCCTCTCCCGCTTGCGGGAGAGGGGCTAGAGTCAACGCCTTACGGCATCACCGGTGGCACGTAGGCCAGGGTCGCGCCCAGCGCCCACAGCAGGAGCAGCACCAGCGGGATGTGCACCAGCAGCTGCACGAAGGTGAAGCCGATCAGGTCGCGTGCCTTCAGGCCCAGCACGCCGAGCAGCGGCAGCATGTAGAACGGGTTGATCAGGTTGGGTAGCGCTTCGGCGGCGTTGTAGATCTGCACCGACCAGCCCAGGTGGTATTGCAGGTCGTTGGCCACCTGCATCACGTACGGCGCTTCGATGATCCACTTGCCGCCACCGGAGGGGATGAAGAAGCCCAGCACCGCCGAATAGCTGCCCATCAGCAGCGCGTAGGTGTCGTGGCTGGCGATCCGGGTGAAGAAGGTGGAGATCAGGTGGGCCACGCTGTGGCCGTCGCTGCCGTTGACGGTGGTCATGATCGCGGCGATGGAGCCATACAGCGGGAACTGGATCAGCACGCCGGTGGTGGATGGCACCGCGCGCGCCACCGCGTCCAGGAAATTGCGCGGGCGCCAGTGCAGCAGCGCGCCCAGCATCAGGAACAGCAGGTTGTAGGTGTTCAGGCCGGAGATCGCCTGGATGGCCGGCTTGGTCGAGAACTCATGCACCAGCCAGCCGGCGGCCAGCAGCACCAGCAGCAGGATCAGCAGTGGGCTGTGTTCCAGCCATTCGCCGGGGCGGGTCGGCGTGGCCTTGGGCGGGGCGACGTCGTGGTGCACGTCCACGCCGCAGTCGGCCGCGTCACGCGCGGAGTTGGCGTTGGGCGCGGTGACGTAGGAGATCACCAGCGACACCACCACCAAGGCTGCCAGCAGCACGCCGGACTGCCACAGGAAGATGGTTTCGGTGAACGGGATGACGCCGGTGATGGACAGGATCGACGGCGGCAGGCTGGCCGGGTTGGCCTGCAGCTGCGCGGCCGAGGACGACAGGCCCAGTGCCCATACCGCACCCAGGCCGAGATAGCCCGCCGCGCCGGCGGCGCGGTAGTCCATCTTCAGCTCGCTGCGGCGCGCCAGCGCACGCACCAGCAGGCCGGCGAACACCAGGCTCAGGCCCCAGTTCAACAGCGAGGCCAGCATCGACACGGTGGCCACCAGCGCCACCGCGGTGCGGCCGTTGCGCGGTACCCGGGCAAGCCGGCCGATCAGCCGCGAGGCCGGGCCGGAGGAGGCCACCACGTAACCGCCGATGACCACGAAGGCCATCTGCATGGTGAAGGGGATCAGGCTCCAGAAGCCATCGCCGAAGGCCTTGGCGGTTTCGGTGGCCGGGGCGCCGATGGCCAGTGCGGCCAGCGACACGGCGGCCAGGGCGAGGGCGGCGAACACCCAGGAGTCGGGGAACCAGCGCTCGGCGAACTGGGCGCAGCGGATGGCGAAGCGCGCCGAGGCGGTGTCTTGGGGAGTCTGCATGGGGGCTATCGGTTGGGGACTTCGACGCGACGCTAGCAATCCCGTGCAGGCGGGGGGAACTGGACTTTTGGGGGGAGGGGCGGGTTCAGCTTGAAGGGATTTGCCCGCCAATGCCGACTCTCCCCAGCCCTCCCCTTGGCTTACGCCAAAGGGAGGGGGCGATTCGTGCCGTTCGATCAGCCTGCAGAGTGGTGCTTTTAGCTCCCTCCCTTTGGCGTAAGCCAAGGGGAGGGCTGGGGAGGGGTAATGCGGTTGAGCTCCCCATCCACTCCTGCATCACTCCGCCGCGTCGTAGCCGAACTGGATGCCCGCCGTGCCGCCGGTGCTGATGAACAGCTCCATGAACTGCTTGGCGGTGTCGGCACGGTTCCAGTCGCGCTGCAGTTCGCAGAACAGCTGCGGCACGCTGATCAGCTTGGCGCCGGCCTGCTCGACGCGGCGCAGGGCGGCGTCATGGGCGGCCAGCGAGGTGCCGCCCACCGCATCGACCGGCACGTACACTTCGTAGCCCTCGCGCAGCGCGTCCAGCGCCGGGAAGGTGAGGCAGGCCTCGGTCCACAGCGCGGTCATGATCAGCTTCCTGCGGCCGGTGGCCTCCACCGCCTTGCGGAACTCCACGTCTTCCCACGAGTTGATGGTGGTGCGGTCGTAGGTGGGCTCGTCCTTCAGCACCTTGCGCAGCTGCGGGATCGGCGGCTTGTTCAAGCCGGTCTTGACGTTGACCGTGGAGTGCACGATCGGCAGTCCATAGACCTTTGCGGCCTTGGCGACGCCGACGATGTGGTTGACCAGCAACTGGCGGTCCATCGAGGCGATGGAGTTCACCTGCACCGGCTGGTAGTCGATGACGATCAGGGCGGAGTTCTCCGGGGTCAGCAGATCGTCGGTCTTCGGGTCACGCTTGGTTTCGCTGGTCATCACAAAGCTCCTTTGCAGGGAGGGATGCACCGTGCGCAGGGCGCACGCGGTGCGGGGGGAAACGGATCAATCGCGCTGCGAATCCAGCGGTTCGTGGTTGGTCACCACTTCCTGCGCCTTGCTGTAGCTCTCGATCAGCAGCTGGTAGTTCGGGAAGATCTGCGTGTAGGCCTGCGCCCATTCGGCGGCGTCGGCGCGGTTCCAGGTCTTCTGCAGCTCCGAGGCCACGGCGGCCACGTCGATGACCACCACGCCGGCCTGCATCATCCGCGCCAGGGTGATTTCCTGGGCCTGCTTGGAATAGGTGCCCGAGGCATCGATCACCGCGAACACCTGGTAGCCCTCGGCCACCGCCGCGATCGACGGGAACGCCATGCACACGCTGGTGATGGTGCCGGCGATGATCAGCTGCTTCTTGCCGGTGTCCTTCACCGCCTGCACGAAGTCGGGGTTGTCCCAGGCGTTGATCTCGCCCTTGCGCGCCACGTACCTGGCGTGCGGTGCGTTCTGGTGGATCTCCGGGATCAGCGGGCCGTTCGGGCCCTGCGGCACCGAGGCGGTGGTGATGACCGGGATCTTGGCCAGCGACGCCAGCTTGGCCAGCGTGGCGGCCAGGCGGCGCAGCGTGGTGAACGGCATGTCATGCACGGTCTGGAACAGGCCGCTCTGGTGGTCGATCAGCAGCATGGCGACGTTGTCCGGGTCGATCACCGGCTTGGCGCCGTTGAAGTTGGCCGCGTACGGGAAGGCATTCATGGCGGGGCTCTCATTGAGTAGCGATGGGACGATCGCGCTGCATCGGTAATGCAGGCGCGACGGGGAAGTGACCGGGCGGTTACGCCCGGTCATGGGTTCAAGCGGCGATCTGGCCGAAGCGGCCGGAGTTGAAGTCCTCCATCGCCTGGCGGATTTCTTCCTGCGTGTTCATCACGAACGGGCCGTAGCCGGCGATGGGCTCGTCGATCGGCTCACCGGCCAGCACCAGCACGGTGGCATCGGCGTTGGCTTCCAGCGCCACCTCGCCGGCGGTACGGTCGAACAGCGCCATCTGGCCTTCGCGGGCCACCTGGCTGCCGTTGAACAGCACCGTGCCGTGCAGCACCACCATCGCCACGGTGTGGCCTTCGGCAAAGGCGAAGGTGGCGTGCCGGTCACGCTGCAGGCGCAGGTCCCAGACATCCATCGGCGTGTGGGTGCGGGCCGGACCATGCTGGCCACCGAACGCACCGGCAATCACGCGGACGGAGCCGGCGCCATCGGCCAGGGGCACGACCGGGATGTCGGCGTTGCCGATGTTCTGGTAGCCCGGCGTGGCCATCTTGTCGCTGGCCGGCAGGTTCACCCACAGCTGCACCATCTCCAGCTTGCCGCCTCGGCGGGTGAAGGCCTCGGAGTGGAACTCCTCGTGCAGGATGCCGGAGGCGGCCGTCATCCACTGCACATCGCCCGGGCCGATCTCGCCGCCGGCACCGGTGGAGTCGCGGTGGGCCACTTCGCCGTCATAGACGATGGTGACCGTCTCGAACCCGCGGTGCGGGTGCTGGCCGACCCCGCGCGGAGTGTCGGTGGGGCTGAACTCGGCCGGGCCGGCGTGGTCCAGCAGCAGGAACGGGCTGAGCTGGCGGCCGTGGGTGTTGTAGGAGAACAACGAACGGACCGGGAAGCCGTCGCCGACCCAGTGCGGGCGGGGGGCGCTGTAGAGGCCGCTGATCTTCTTCATGTCTTTGCTCCAGTGGCGGCGCGGGTGCGCCTTCGTTGAAGCGAAGATTAGGATTGGGACGATACCCCCGGTAGACGGCAAAAAGTGGTCTCATAGTCCTGTCTGGTGAACGATGGGACGCGCCATGCAGGACCTGAACGACCTGTACTACTTCGCCAAGGTGGTCGACTACGGCGGCTTCGCGCCGGCCGGGCGCGCGCTGGGCGAGCCCAAGTCCAAGCTGAGCCGGCGCATCGCCCTGCTGGAGGAACGGCTGGGGGTGCGGCTGATCCAGCGTTCGACCCGGCATTTCTCGGTGACCGAGATCGGGCAGACCTTCCACGCGCATTGCCGGGCGATGCTGGTCGAGGCCGAGGCGGCGGCCGAATCCATCGAGATGACCCGCTCGCAGCCACGCGGCATCGTGCGGGTGAGCTGCCCGACCATGCTGCTGGACTTCCGGGTGGCGAAGATGGTGGCCGACTTCATGGCGCAGTGCCCCGACGTGCAGGTGCACCTGGAGGCGACCAACCGCCGCGTCGACGTGATCGCCGAAGGCTTCGACCTGGCCATCCGCGTGCGTCCGCCACCGCTGGAGGACAGCGAGCTGGTGCTGAAGGTGCTGGCCGAGCGCACCCAATGCCTGGTGGCGGCGCCGTCGCTGGTCGAGCGGCATGGCATGGCGCACGGCCCGGCCGACCTGCACCTGTTGCCGAGCGTGGCGCTGGGCGTGCCGCAGGCCGAGCATGCCTGGCGGTTGATCGGCCCCGATGGCGCCGAAGCGGTGGTGGCGCATGCGCCGCGGCTGGTCACGCGCGGGATGACGGCCCTGCGCGAAGCGGCCTGGGCCGGTGTCGGGGTGGCCCAGCTGCCCTCGATGATCGTGCGCGAGTCGGTGGAGCAGGGCCGCCTGCTGCGCGTGGCACCGGACTGGGCCCCGCCGAAGGAGATCGTGCACGCGGTGTTTCCGTCGCGGCGCGGGCTGTTGCCGTCGGTGCGCGAGTTCATCGATTTCCTCGCCGCGCGCTTCGCCGAGCTGGACGAATCCTGAGCCGGCGGCGGCGCGATCGATCCTGAACCGGGGACAGTCACAGGAAATGCACATGCCGTTGGTGAACTTGGTCGATCACTCGCAAAGGAGCGCCCTGCATGCGCCATGGAATCGCCACGCTGACCTGTCTGTCGTTGTTGCTTGCCGCCTGTGGGCGCACCCCGCCCGCCGCGCCGGCGTCCGGTGACGCCGCGCCCACCGCAGGCGCCCCGGCCCCCGCCGCCGCCCCGGCAGCGGAAGGCTTGACCGCCGGCAGCATCGAGTTCCCGGTGATCCCGCCGATCATGGTGCCCAGCATCATCGGCAGCGGCCCGGCGCAGAAGCAGCTGGAGGCCTCGATGCAGGCGCTGATCAACCCGATCGACGGCATCACCGTGCGTCCGGCCAACTGCGCCACCGACGGCGGGCTGGTCAACGAGAGCGGCTTCACCAACGTCGATGCGCAGGGCAACCTGCAGCGCGTCAGCGGCCAGGGCGTGTTCGAGATCGGCGCCGATGGCAGTGGCCATGCGGTCACCGGCGACGACGTGGTCGAAGTGGCGCCCGACGGCAGCGGCAGCATCATCAACAGCGCCGGCACCTTCGAAGTGCAGGCCGATGGCTCGGGCACCTACGTCGGCGCGTACGGCAACATCGAGCTGGACGGCAAGGGGGGCGGCAACTGGGTCGGCGAGTTCGGCAACATCGAGAACCATGGCGATGGCTCGGGCCGCTGGGTCGGCGCGGAGGGCAGCATCGAGATCAATGCCGATGGCTCGGGCAAGTGGATCGGTGGCCCGGAGGGCATCGTCGAGAACCGTGGCGACGGTACCGGCACCGTGGGCGCGGTCGCCCGCGAGGTGCGCATGGCGCCGCTGCCGCCGCTGCCCCCGGCCGGCCGCTTCCCGTTGCTGGACAAGTTCAAGCCGTCCGGTGCGCCGTGTGGTTTCGTCATCACCCTCAACGACCAGGTGTTGTTCGACTTCGACAAGGCCGACATCCGTCCCGATGCCGGCAAGGTGCTGGACACCCTGGCCACCGCGCTGGGCACGGTGCAGGCCAGCTCCCTCGAGGTCCGCGGCCACACCGATGCCAAGGGCAGCGACGATTACAACCAGGACCTGTCCGAACGCCGCGCGCGTTCGGTGGTGGCCGCGCTGCAGCAGCGGGGTGCGGCGGCCGGGGCAAGTGCCCACGGCTACGGCGAAACGCAGCCGGTCGCGCCCAACGAGATCAACGGCAAGGACAACCCGGGTGGCCGCCAGCTCAACCGCCGCGTGGAGATCTTCGTCCGCACCTAGGAGCGGGGTCGGGTGATGCATCGCGGCCAAGGCCGCTCCTGCGGCGTGGGTGTCCGCGACCATGCCTAACGGCCCGTGTCAGGGCCATGCGCGTCGACGCATCATGGGGCTCTCAGACAAACGAGAGGTTGGTGATGCATGTATTCCGTCCTGCGGCGCTGGGGCTGGCCCTGATGGCCGCCATCGGCTTGGCGAATGCGGCACCGGACGTGCCCGATACCGACGCACGGGGCGTCAGGATCAGCGAGGCCGCCTACCCGGGCACCATCGTGCTCGACGTGGACGCCACCGACCTGGGCCAGCGCGTGTTCAAGGTGAAGCAGACCGTGCCGGTGCAGGCCGGCCTGCAGCGCTTCCACTACCCGGCCTGGTTGCCGGGCAACCATTCGCCCACCGGCCAGATCGAGAAGCTGGCCGGCCTGGTCATCACCGGCAACGGCCAGCGCCTGGACTGGGTGCGCGACCCGCTCGACGTCTACACCTTCAACGTGCAGGTGCCCGAAGGCGTCGGCGAGCTGCGCATGGAGTACCAGTTCCTCAGCCCCACCGATTCGGCGCAGGGGCGCACGGTGATGACGCCGAACATGCTCAACCTGCAGTGGAACGCGATGCTGCTGTACCCGGCCGGGCATGCCGCCCATGCCATCACCTACCAGGCCAACGCGCGCTACCCGCAGGGCTGGGAAGCGGCCAGCGCCTTGACCGTGGCGCGCCGTGACGGCGACACCGTGCACTACGCGCCGACCAACCTGGAAATCCTGGTGGACTCGCCGGTGTTCGCCGGCCGCTACCACCGCCGCTTCGACCTGGCCCCGGCCGGCACCCGCCCGGTGCGCCTGAACGTGTTCGCCGACCGCGCCAAGGACCTGGAGGCCAAGCCCGAGCACATCGAGCAGCACCGCGCGCTGGTCACCCAGGCGCGCAAGCTGTTCGGTGCCGAGCACTACGACCATTACGACTTCCTGTTCGCGGTGACCAGCCAGCTGGGCGGCATCGGCCTGGAGCACCAGCGCTCCAGCGAGAACAGCGAGGACCGCGACTACTTCAGCGGCTGGGACGCGAAGGTCGGCAGCAGCGACCTGCTCGGCCACGAATACACCCATTCCTGGGACGGCAAGTACCGCCGCCCGGCCGACCTGGCCACGTTGAACTACAACGTGCCGATGCAGGGCAGCCTGTTGTGGGTGTACGAGGGCCAGACCCAGTACTGGGGCAACGTGCTCACCGCGCGCGCCGGCATCCGCCCGCTGGAGGCCTCGCGTGACGCGCTGGCGCTGGTGGCCGCCACCTACGCCGACAACCGCCCGGGGCTGGAATGGCGCTCGCTGGGCGACACCACCAACGACCCGGTGATCGCCCGCCGCAAGCCCAAGCCGTACCGTGGCTACCAGATGAGCGAGGACTACTACCAGGGTGGCCAGATGCTGTGGCTGGAAGCCGACGTGCGCATCCGCAAGCTCAGTGGCGGCAAGCGCAGCCTGGATGATTTCGCCAAGGCCTTCTTCGGCCAGAACGATGGCCAGTGGGAGCGCCCGGATACCTATACCTTCGAGGATGTGGCCGCGACGCTGGAGCAGGTGCAGCCCACCGGTGACTGGACGCAGTTCCTGCGCGAGCGCGTGGATGGCCGCCGCGGGCTGACCGACGGCATCGCCGCCGCCGGCTGGAAGCTGGTCTACCAGGACAAGCCCAGCGCCTACTACAAGGCGATGATGAAGGGCCGGGGCGCCAACTTCATCTACTCGCTGGGCATGTCGCTGGACAGTGCCGGCCGCGTTGGCGAAGTGCGCTGGGACAGCCCGGCCTTCAACGCCGGCCTGGGCACCGGCATGCAGGTGCTGGCGGTCAACGACCTGCAGTACAGCGCCGATGAACTGGAGGAAGCGGTGCGTGCGGCCAAGACCGGCCAGCAGCCGGTGCGCCTGCTGGTCAAGGAGATGGACGTGTACCGCACCCTGAGCATCGACTACCAGGGCGGCCTGCGTTACCCGGTGCTGGAGCGCATCGAAGGCAGTACCGACTACCTGACGCCGATCCTCAGCGCCAGGAAGTGAGTGACCGTGCCGGGCGCTGCCCGGCACGGAGGCACTGCGACACAAACCGGTGGTGCCAGGCCATGCCCGGCGCCACCGGCCGGGTGATGCCCATGCGATGCATGGCTGCCTGCTGCCGCAGGTCAGTTCTTGATCTGCACGTCGTCGATGTAGACGTTGATGTCATACGCGGTGTTGGCGTGGTACAGCCAGATCGCATCGAGCTTGACGCTGGAGGCGGTGATCGCACCGTTGCCGTCGACCCAGGCGTTCCATTGCGCCGCATCGCTCAGCGGCCATGACACGTAGGTCCAGGTATTGGCGGCGATGGCCTTGCTGGTCGATCGCTCGGTGCCATCGCTGTCGTCGATGCCCACGCCCACGCTCACGCCGCTGCCGCCGGTCCACACCCAGAAGCCGACCACGCCGTTGCTGCGCGCCAGCGCGGTGTTGTTGGCCGGCGTGCCTGCGCCGGACAGCAGGCGCACCGCCCACGAAGCGGTGCTGGCGGTGTTGTCCTTCAGCAGCACGCGCAGCGAACAGCTGCCGTTCTTCTGCGTGGTGCAGTCGCGGGTGGCGGTGGAAGCGGTGCTGATGCCGGTGGTGCTGCCGGAATAGCTGGGACTGGTGTCGAAATGCCCCACGCTGCTCTCGAAGCGGTCCAGGTAAGTGACCGCGCCGGTGCCGCCGCCGCTGCCCGGGTTGATCAGCGCGTAGTACTTGGACCAGTTCCAGTTGATGCCCGGGTCGGTGTGGGTCTGCCCGCTGTAGTGCTGGTGGCCCTTGATCTTGACGCTGGTGGCGAGCACGTTGATGCCGCTGCTGGACGGGCCGCTGTAGGCGCTGGCGCAGCTGATCGCGCTGTACTTGGCGCAGAAGTTGCGCACCAGCGCCGCCGAGGCCTCGTACATGGCGTTGGTGTACCAGGAGCTGTTGTCGACGTAGCCCTCGTGCTCGATGCCCAGCGTGTAGCTGTTCTGGCTGCCCACGTGCCAGGCGGTGTGCGCGTCGCGCACCATCTGCGTGACCTGGCCATCGGAGGAACGGATCACGTAGTGCGCGCTGACCTGGGCGCTGGCGTTCTTGAACCACGAGATGGTGCCGGCGTAGCTGCCCTGGGTGGTGTGCACGGTGACCGCGCTGATCGCGGCCGCGCGCGAGGCGGCGTAGTTGGAACTGGACGCGGCGCTCCAGATCGCAGGGCCATAGTCGGTGCTCTGGATGGTCGCGTCGATGCCGGCCGTGGCCCGTGCATCGGCGCGCGCGGCGTTGGCCTGCAGGGTCTCGCTGACCGGGTCGATGTGGTAGGCACCGGTGTCCACGCGGTCGCCGCTGACATCCAGGCGCACCATCGGGGCACGCAGGGTGACCAGCTGCGGCGCGTCGAAGGCATCCTCCCAGGCGATGGGCCGTTCCGGCACCACGATGCCGCGGTCGTTGACGCCGCGGTCCTGCGCCAGCAGCACGTCATAGGCGAAGCTGGTGCGCGCGTAGGTGTCGATGTTGCCGCCGCTGCGCGCGGCCTGTGCGCCGGCCGGGGCGAAACCGGCATAGCGCATCAGCGCGGGGCGGATGGCTTCGGGCGTGGCGTTGGTGCGCGCATCGGCATCGGGGATGTCCTGGCGGATCTGCGCATCCAGCAGCGCGGCGGCGGCCAGGATGTTGGTGGCCACGTCGGTGCGCACCGCGTCGCTGCTGACGCCGAGCAACCGTGCGCCTTCACCGACCTGGTCTTCGAAGCCCTGGCCGGCGTACAGGCCCATCACGCCCCAGGAGGCGGGCATGCGCAGGTGGTTGGCGTCCTGTGCCTGCCGCGGCTGCAGGTTGGACCAGCGGCTCTGCACGAAGGCCATCGCCTCCAGCGTGCCGGACGGGATGGAGGGATAGCGGCGGTAGGCCTGCTGGAAGTAGCGACGGAACATCGCGCGCTGCGGTGCCAGCACGGCTTCTTCCATCTTCAACTGCATGTCCAGCGCCTGGCTGGAATCGGCCTGCGCTGCCTTGAGCGAGGTTTGGGCGAGCGCGGGTGCGGCCACGATACTGGTGATGACGGCAGACAGCAGCACGGCGGTATGACGGTGCATCATCGATAGGACCCCTTCAGTTGGAACCCCCTGCCGCTGTGGTTCTACCGGATCGCGGCCGCCCGTGGGTGAAGAGCGTGCCGGTATGTGACGCGCCTCACCCGCGTTGCGGGCGCGGCGCAGGAGCGGCCTTGGCCGCGAAACCACGAAGGCTTCCGGTCACCTGATGCCAGCTTCGGGAAAACCAGACGACGTGTCGCGGCAGGATGCGGTATCGGCTTCGCGGCTCAGGCCGCTGCCACGACGGGCTTGCGGCGCTCCAGCCACCACAGCAATGCGGCGACCAGCACGAATGCCAACAGCCATGGCCAGCGTGGGCCGGGAACGCGGATGGCGGCCTGCGCGGTGCCGGTGGTGCCACGCAGCGCCAGCGTTGCATCCCGCTGTTGCGTTGCGTGCAATGCCTTGGCCTGCTGTGGTTCCAGCAGCAGCATCGTCGCCTGCGCCGAACCGGCGGCAAGGGTGTGCCAACCGGCCTGCGTCGGCCACCAGCCGCTGCAGTTGCCTGCCTGTGGATCAGCCAGCAGGGCGCTGCGCGCACCGTCCGGGGCAATGGCCTGTGCGTCGGCCGGCAGGCCACACAACACGTTGCGCTCGCCGGCCCAGCCCCAGCCGGCAAGTTCGGGCGACGGCGTGGTCGGGAGCGGGCGCGCCAGCGTTGCCAGCACCTGGTTCCACAGCGCGGCGTGCTGCGGCGCGTGGCCGGCCAGCACCAGGCTGTAGCTGTCGCTGACCGGCAACACGCCGACCCGGCCCAGCCCCAGTGCACGCCACTGGCCGACCGCGTTGCCTTCGGCATCGCGCAGCAGCGGCACCGCGTCGTCTCCAACGACATCCAGCGTGAAACGCTCCAGCGCGAACGGCTCCGCGCTGCCATCGCCCGCCGCGCCATCAATGAACTTCAGCGGGCGCAGTTCCTGGCCGCCGCGGGTATCGAGCCCCCATTCGCGCAGGGCACGCCGTGCGCCGGCATCCAGGGGTCCGCCCATGCGCACCAGCACGCCGAGGCCGGCCCGCATCGCCGCGTTGACGCCATTGCGTTGCAGCGGGGACAGCGCGGCCAGCCGGCGTTCGTCCAGCACCAGCAGGTCGATCTTGGCCAGGTTGGCCGCATCCAGGGCGGCCGGGGCATCGCCCAACTGCACGCCACCGCCGACCAGGATGCTGGTCTGCTGGGACGCGCCGGTGTCGGCGGCCCAGCGTTGCAGGTACTTCAGCTCGGGCCCCGGAGCGCCGGCCAGCAGCCGCAGCGACGGCGGCGGCACCGCGCGCACCCGTACCGGCACCGGCAGCTGGTCTCGTACCTTGCCGTCGGCATCGAGCAGGCGCAGCGCGAAACTGACATCACCGGGCTCGCGCGCGCTGGCCACCAGGCGCACGCGGCCATCGCTGCCCGGCGTGGTGATGGCGACGCGTTGGCCGGCCGGATCGAGCAGTTCGACCCGGACATCACGCAGGCCATGCACGCGGCTGCCCACCTCGAAGCGGGCTCCCGGTGCCAGCGTTGGCGGCGCGCGCAGTTCGACCAGTCCGGTCGGCGCGGGGTTGGCGAGGAACCGCAGCGCCGGCGGCAACGGCGCGTCGCGGTCGCGCGCGATCAATCCATCACCGACGATCACCAGCTCGCGCGTGCCCGGATGCTGGCGCATGGCGGTGGCCAGGTCCGGCACCGCGACCACGCGCGACATCGCCGGTGCTTCGGGCAGGCGCAGATGGGTAGCGGCGGGAATGGCGAGCACATCGGCCTCCCGCGCCCCGGCGGTGGCGATGACCAGGGTGTCGGCGCGCGCGCTGCGCGGCGGGGGCGACAAGGCCAGGCACAGCAACACCGCCGCCACGGCCTGCAACAGCAGCAATGCGGACAGGCGTGCCGGCGCCGGGCGTGGCCGCTGGCACAGGCGGATGCTGGCCAGCAGTACCGCCAGTGCGACGATGGCCCATGGCAGCCAGGTGCTCGTCATCGTGTCTCCCGTGGCGGGGCCAATGCATCCAGGTAGCGGCGCCCACCGGCATCGGCGGCGTCGCGGCGCGCGGGTGGGCCGGGCGGGCGCTGCAGGGCCGGCCACAGCTGCGCGCGCAGGCGCTGGCGGCATGCCTGGCAATCCGGTTGCTGGCGGACCTCGTCGATGGCGGCGAGCACGTCGAGCGGATCCGGCACGGCCTGCGGATGTGCATCCAGCCAACGCGACAGCGCGTCCAGGTCGACCGCGCCATCGGCCTGCGCCAATGCCTGCCACGCATCGCTGATGAAACGCTCCGGTGGCGGCCGCGTGGACGGTTGCAGGGCGCGATTGCCCAGGCCCTCGCGCTTGCCGGTCATGCGCCGGCCCAGGTCGATCGGTGGCAACACGCTGCCCACGCGCGCCAGGTAGATGCGCTCGGCCTGCTGCACCTGCTTGATGAAGCCCAGTGCCTTGTATGCGAACGGTAGCGCCTTGTCGGGATGGCCCTGGCGCAGATGGCCTTCGGATTGCCACATCTGATCGAGCGCGGCCTTGAGGATGGCGCGGGTCTGCGGATCGAGCAGGGTGGCCGCTTCGGCGTGATCGTGGGTATGGCCGTACTCGGACAGCACGTCGGTGGCGCTGCCGAACACCGGCGCTCCCTCGCTGGCGGTGCTGCTGTCGTGATCGTGGCCGTCGTCGTGCGCGTGCTCATCGGCGTGGTCGTTGTCGGCATCGGCAGCCGGTGCGTCGCTGGTGGGCATGTCGCCGGTCGGTGGTGCCTTGGCGCCGCCCTCTGCTTCCTCGCCGAGGAACTGACCATAGCGCAGGCGCAGGATGCGTTGATCCACGCCGATGGCGTCCGAGCGCTTGATGAAGGTTTCCGCGTCCAGCGTGCCGCGCTGTTTCTGCAGGGCCTCGGCGTCGATGATGATCTGCCGCTGGCTGCGGAAGTACGCCGGCATCACCTTCTTGATCGCACCTTCCAGCGCACTGGCCTGCACGTCCTGTTCGCTGGGAAGGCGCAGGATCAGGCTGGCACTGCGCGCCTGCTGCGGTTGCGGGTCGCGGTTGTCACGCACGGTCAGGCGCGCGACCACTTCGTCACCGGGGCCGACGCCCAGCGCGGCGAGGTCGGCGGTGTAGGCGAAACGGCGCGTGGTCGCCGGACCACTACCGTTCAACGTTACACGCTGGTGTTGGAAGGCGATGTTCTCGCCGCTGCCCTTGGCGGTGGTGAGCTCCAGCGTGGCGCTGGCGGTGACGCCGAAATCGTCGCTGGCCTCGAAGCGCAGCGGCCACTGTCGCTGCCCGGCGGTGGCCTGGTTGAGGGTCTGCGCCGGCTCCAGCACCTTGACCTGCGGCGGGTGGTCCGGCACCACGTCCAGGCGGTAGGCGCGGCTGGCGGTGGCCAGCGCCGGCGCGGTGACGATGCGGTACAGGCCCGCGCGCTGCAGCGTCTGCCCGGCCTGCCAGCGCTCGCCGTCGCGCTGCAACGGCAACCGTCGCCCATCGTGGAACTGCAGCCATGCCTGCCGCGGCTGCGGTTGGAACTGCAGCTGCCAGTGCAGGCGACTGCCCTGCACGGCACGTGCGTCGAGTTTCTCGCCGCCGGTCGCGGGCTGGCCGGTGTAGGCCGGTGGGGTCACGTGCAGTTGCGCGGCACGCAGCACCGGTGCCTGCGCGGCCGGGGATGCCGCGTCGCCGGTGGTGTCATTGGCCGCGGTTGGCCGCTCGCCACCGCGCGGCCATGCCAGGGCGATGGCCGCGACCAGCAACGCCACCGCGACACAGGCCAGCAGGCGCAATCCCGGCCACGGCTGGCGCAGGTCGGGCGGGTCCGCCTGCAGGCGCTGGCCGATGCGCTGGCGCTGCCGCTGCTGCAGGGGATTCAATGTCGCCGGCGTGGCGAACAGCAGGTCGGCGCTGTCCTCCAGGCGCGGATGCTCGTTGAGCCGGGCAATCAGCCAGCGTGCATCACGCCGGCGCGCGCGCCACATCGCCACGCCGGCGACCGCGAGCAGGGCCAGGGTGAGGACCACCGACGCCACATCGATGTCGTACAGGCGCCAGCCCAGCACCGCGAGCGCCGCGGCGATCGGCAGCCCGCCAAGCAGGGTGATGGCCTGCACCCGGCGTCGCGCGCGTTGCAACAGCGCAGGCCGTTTCATGCCTGCCCCCGGCGACGCCGTGCGCTGGCCAGCCAGCGTTCGAGCAGGAACAGCAGGGCGGCCGTGAGCACCAGCCACGGTGCGAGCTCGCGTGCGGGCTGCGGATACGCAGGGGCGCCGCTGTCCGGGCGCAGGCTGGTGGCATCGGCACGGCCAGGTGCCGGCGGCGGCTGCAGCCGTGCCTGCAGTTGCGAGGGGAAGCGCGCATCCAGCAACGCCGGCATCGATGCCGCGGCCAGGTTGGCATTCCAGCGCAACCAGCGCGGTGGCTGGTTGACCTGCTCGAGCAGCAGGTTGCCGGCGTCGTCATGCCATAGCGGGGTGCGCTGCGCCTGCGGTGGCACCGGGGTGCGCGCGTCGACCAGCAAGGTGCCGCCGTTCCCGGCCCAGGCCAGCAGCCCGGCGGGCACCGGCTTGGAAGACAGCCAGACGCGCACCGCGTCACCCTCGGTGAAGGCCTGGTCGTCGCCGGCGCTGTCCAGCACGGCCTCCGCATGCCAGGCCTGGTTCACGGCGCGCAGGTAGCGCAGCTGCAACGCGCCCTCGGCATCGTGGCGGACCTGCAACCGCGGCGGCTTGTGCGTCGCCGAGGCCGTGCCCGCAGGGGGCACGTCGACCTGCAGCCAACGTACCGTGCGCGACAGGCGCGGGCGCTGTGCGTCCCACCCCTGGCTGACCGACGGCACGATCACGGTCAGGGGTACGTCCGGCGGCAATGACGCATCGAGTTCACGTAGCAGGCTGGCCACGGGTTGCCGCGCATCGGGCATGGGCACGTCCTGCCCGATGCGTGGAAACCCCGGTGCCAGCCACAGCCATTGCGACGGCGTGGTCCCGGCGACGGCACGCGCCTGTGCCGGAGTCAGGCCGGGCAGCACGGCGATGCGTGGCTCGGTGTCGCGCAGGCCGTCCAGCGCCGGGCGCGCCAGCAGCAATGCCAGTGCCGCCAGCAACAGCAGGCGCACCAGCAACAGCGGCCATTCGTCGAAGCGGATGCGGTGGCGCGGGCGCGGCTTGGCCGACAACCAGCGCAGTGCAGCGAAATCGATCAACTGTTGCTGGTCGCGCCGGGCCAGATGAATCAGCAGCGGCAACAGCAGCGCGGCCAATGCCGCCAGGCCGGCCGGAAACAGCCACAGCAGGCTCACGCCGCGCCTCCGCGCCGGCCAAACAGGCGCTGCAGCGGTGCATCGATGGGCGCATCGAGGAAGACGGTGTCGTGACGGATGCCGGCGGCCTGCAGGCGCGCATCCAGCGTGCGGCGGGCCTCGGCGAAGCGGGCCAGGTAGTCGGCGCGCACGCGGCTGCCATCGCTGAGCAGTTCCTGCGCGGTTTCCGGGTCGCGGAAGCGGTGTCCGTCGCGGAATGGGAAGTCGCGCTCCTCCACGGTGAGCAGCTGCAGGTGGACCACGTCGCGACCGGCCTTGGCCAGGCGTTCGGCCAGCTCAATCGCCGCCTCGTCGAAGCCGTCGCCGATCATCACCACCAGATCATGCGTGCCGATGCGTTCCCAGACCGGCTTCAGCTGCTCGGCGCCGGGCCATTGTCCGCGTGCGTGCAGGCCATGCAGTTGCAGGTGCAGCCGGTCGCGCTGGCGCAGGCCATTACCGGCCGGCAGCAACTGCAGGCCGTCGCCGTTGATGGCGATCAACCCGAACGCGTCGCCCTGCTGCAGGGCGAGTTCGACCACGCAGCCGGCCAGGGCCTTGGCGGCGTGCAGGCGCGTCCAGTCGCGCCGGGCCTGGTCGGCCTGTTGCATCGAGGCGGTGGCATCGAGGACCAGCCATACGGTGAGTGGGCTTTCGCGTTCGGACTCGCGCACGAAGAAGCGGTCCGAGCGGGCGTACAGCTTCCAGTCGATCTGGCGCAGTTCATCGCCCGGTTCGTAGGCCCGGTACTGCGCGAACTCCAGCCCGGCGCCGCGGCTGCGGCTGGCATGCATGCCGATGCCACGGCTGCCGCTGGCGCGCTGCGGGAACAGCCGCAACGCACGCAGGCGGCTGCGCACATCGGCAGGAATCAGCGGTGGGGCAGAGGACACCATGGCGGGATCGGCATCAGGCCAGGAACGGCACCGTGCGCAGCAATGCGGTGATCACGTCATCGGCGCTCTTCTGCTCGGCCTCGGCGGCGAAGGACAGCAGCAGGCGGTGGCGCATCACCGGCGCGGCCAGGGCCTGCACGTCCTCGCGGGTGGCGGCAAAGCGGCCATGCAGCAGGGCGCGTGCTTTCGACGCCAGCACCAGCGACTGGCCGGCGCGCGGACCGGCGCCCCACTTGATCCAGTTGTTGACCTCGACCGGCGCGCCGTCGCCGGGACGGCTGGCACGGACCAGGCGGGTGATCCAGGTCAGCAGGTCGGGGCTGACGTGCACGTCGCGCACGGCGGCCTGCAGTGCCTTGACCGCCTCGGCATCCATCACCTTCGGCACCGTGCCGCCGTGGCTGCCGGTGGTCTGGGCCAGGATGTCGCGCTCCTCGGCCTCATCGGGGTAGTCCACGCGCACGTGCAGCAGGAAGCGGTCCAGCTGCGCTTCGGGCAGCGGGTAGGTGCCGGCCTGCTCGATCGGGTTCTGCGTGGCCAGCACGAAGAACGGCGAGGGCAGCGTGTAGGTGGTGCCGGCATAGCTGACGGTGCGCTCCTGCATGGCTTCGAGCAGGGCGGCCTGGGTCTTGGGCGGGGTGCGGTTGAGCTCGTCGGCCAGCAGCAGGTTGGTGAAGATCGGGCCCTGCTGGAAGCGGAACGCGCGCTTGCCGGTGCCGTGGTCCTCCTCCAGCAGCTCGGTGCCGAGGATGTCGCTGGGCATCAGGTCGGGCGTGAACTGCACGCGCCGGAACTGCAGTTCCAGCGCCTGCCCGAGCGAGCGCACCAGCAGCGTCTTGCCCAGGCCCGGTGCACCTTCGAGCAGGCAGTGGCCGCCAGCGAGCAGGCCGATCAGCAGTTGCTCGACCACCGCCTGCTGGCCGACCACCGCCTGCGCCAACGCGCCACGCAGTTCGCCCAGGCGGGGCAGCAAGGAATCGAGGTCGGGGGAAGTGGCAGTCATGCGGTCACCAGTGGGGTCAGTGCGTCAGTGCGTACATCACGATGTTCACGCCGAACTTCGTGTTGTCCTCGGCCAGGAAGCGTTTGTTGCGCCAGTCGTAGTCCCATTCGCAGCCGTAGTCCTTGTTGCTGTAGAGCACGCCCAGCCGGCCATCGATCTCGATGCCCTTGAGGTAGTCGTGCACCAGGTCATCGCCCCAGCCGTTGAGCTCGAAGCCGGTGGCCGGCGGACCTTCGGGGAACTTGAAGAAGCTGTTGTAGACGGCGTGGTTGTTCGGCAGCTTCTTCAATGCGGTGGTGCCGAAGATGCCGCGCATCTGCGCCTCGAACGAGGTGGCGAACAGGCCGTCGATGTCATGGTTGCAGTCATCGACGAAGACGAAGCCGCCGTTGCGCACGTAGCGCTCGAAGTTGCGGCGTTCGTCGGGGTTGAACTCGACCAGCTTGTGCCCGGCCAGGTAGCAGAACGGCGCGCGCAGCATCTTCGGGTCGGACAGCGCCACGACATGTTCGTTGGGGTCCACGCGCAGCGTGGTGTAGTCCACCAGCGAGGTGAGCAGGTTGGACGGCATGCGCGCGTCCACGTCCCAGTCGCCGGAGTCGTACTTCAGGCGGGTGAACCAGAAGTCGTAGCGGCCGGCCTGCGCCTTGGCCCGTCCCGGCAATGCGGCCGCAACCGCACCGCCAAGCAGCAGCTGCAGGAATTGCGCTCGCGTTAGACGGGACTGGAGCAAAGGCCAAGAATCTCAGGAAACCAGGAGCCCCTCTCCCGCTTGCGGGGTGAGAGGGGACGTTTGCGAACCATTGGTTCGCGGCCCGTCGAACGCCCTTGCGCCAACGCAAGGGCCGGGGCGCGGAGCGGGGGTTGGGGTGAGGGCAGGCTTCTGGAGAGCAAACGTCAGAAGCGCCCCTCATCCGCCCTTCGGGCACCTTCTCCCGCATGCGGGAGAAGGGATGGAGCAACAGCGGAAGGCTGGAGGCAGCCGCTCAAATCAAAAGCTAAAAGAAGCCGCCCTCCGTCACACCGCATCCGACAACGAGGTGAACGTGAAATCACGCAGCTTCATCGGCGGGATCATCATCACGAAGCTGGACTCGTCACCGGCCACGCGCACCGGCTTGCCCAACTCGTCGATGTTGTTGAGCATGATCACCGGCGACTCGTTGAAGCGGAAGTTCTTCACCGGGTGCTTGATCTGGCCGTTCTCGATGTAGAACGTGCCGTCGCGGGTCAGCCCGGTCAGCAGCACGGTCTGCGGGTCGACCATGCGGATGTACCAGGTGCGGGTGACCAGGATGCCCTTCTCGGTGCCGCGCACCAGCTCGGCGATGGACTTGCTGCCGCCGCTCATCAACAGGTTGCCCGGCTGTGCGTTGGCGGTCTTGCCCTGCTTCTGCGCCCAGTAGCGCGAATAGCTGAGGTTGGCGACCTTGCCGTTCTCGATGATGGCCATGCGCTCGCGCGGCATGCCTTCGCCGTCCCACGGCAGCACCGGTGCATCGGGATGCCACGGGTCGGCGAACAGGTTCACCTGCGGGTCGTAGACCTGCTCGCCCAGCTTGTTGCCGCCGCCCTTCCTGGACAGGAAGCTGCGGCCTTCGTCGGCCGAGCGGGCGCTGAAGAAATTCATCATGAAGCTGATCAGGCCCGCGGCGGCGGCCGGCTCCAGGATCACCGTGTACTTGCCCGGCTCCAGCGCCTTGGCCTCGGCCGATTCGGTGGCCTTGCGCTTGGCGATCTCGATGTCCTGGTCGGCCCTGAAGTCCGATGCGTCCTTCAGGTTGCGGCCCACCCAGCCCGAACCGCGGCCGTCCTCGGTGCGCACGGTGCAGGTGTAGTTGAAGTTGGTGCTCTTCTGGTAGCCGAAGTTGCCGTTGCTGTTGGCGATGGCGACGAAGCCGTTGCCGTCCTCCAGGAAGCCGGCGGCGACCAGGCCATGGCCGCGGCACGGTGCGATCGAGTCGGCCGCCACCTTGGCGCGGAACTCCGGGTCGATCGCGGCGGTGGACGCGCTGAAGGTCGGGCTGGCGGTGTACTGCTGCTTGCCGATGGCCGGCACGAACTCGGGGTTCTCCGGTGCCAGCTTCGCAAGGTCCTCGGCGCGGCGGACCACGCGCTCCAGCGAGGCGTCATCGAACTCGTTGATCGAGGCGGTGCCCACGCGCTTGCCGAAGGCCACCTGCACGGCCAGTTCGGCATTGCTGACGATGCCGCTGGTGGAGACGTTGTTCAGCGCGAAACGGATGTTGCCATCGACCGAGCCGGCCAGCGTGGCGGTGCATTCATCGGCCTTGGACAGCGCGATGACCTTGTCCAGGATGGCCTTGGCTTCCTGTTCGGTGAAGATGCTCATGGTTCTCGAAGCTCCTTGACGATCAGCCGAGGCTGCGCGCGGTATTGATGACGTTGATGCCGTCGAAACGGGCGGTGGACGAGCCATGCGACACGGCCGAGACCTGGCCCGGCTGGCCCTTGCCGTCGAAGAACGAACCGCCCAGGCGGTAGTCGCGCTCGTCGGCCACGGCGCTGCAGGCGTTCCAGAATTCCGGCGTGCGGATCTGGTAGGCCACGTCCTCCAGCATGCGGGTGATCTGCCCGTTCTTGATCTCGTAGAACAGCTGCCCGCCGAACTGCGCGTTGTAACGCTGCTGGTCGATGGAGAACGAGCCGTCGCCGATGATGTAGATGCCGTTCTCCACGTCCTTGACCAGGTCGGCCACCGACAGCGGGGTCTTGCCCGGCGCCATCGACACGTTGGCCATGCGCTGGAACTGCACGCTGGACCACGAGTCGGCATAGCAGCAGCCATCGGACTCGGTCTTGCCCAGGATGTGGGCCTGGTCGCGGATGGTCTGGTAGTCGACCAGCTTGCCGTCGGTGATCAGCGGCCAGCGCTTGGTCTTCACGCCCTCGTCGTCGTAGGCCACCGCGCCGAGCGAGCCGGGCTGGGTCTTGTCGGCGAAGATGTTGACCTTGTCGCTGCCGTACTGGAAATGCTGCTCGCGCTTGTCCAGCGTGGCGAAGCTGGTGCCGGCGTAGTTGGCCTCGTAGCCGAGCACGCGGTCCAGCTCCAGCGGGTGGCCGACCGATTCGTGGATGGTCAGCCAGGTGTGCGAGGGGTCCAGCACCAGGTCGTACTTGCCCGGCTTCACCGACGGCGCCTTGAGCTTCTCCTGCGCGTCCTTGGCCGCGGCGATGGCGTCCTCGCGCATGTCGTAGGACTGGCCGTACACGGTCACGCCGTTGGGCAGCACGGTCTTGCCGGAGGCGTCGCCGTCCAGGTATTCGAAGCCCAGGCCCATCGGCGAGGACAGGCCGTCGCGGGTGCGGAACTTGCCGCTGGCCTTGTCGATGGCAGTGACCGTCATCGGCGCCCAGATGCGATGCACGTCCTGGTCGATGTAGGAGCCATCGGTGGAGGCGAAATACTTCTGCTCGTTGACCAGGAACAGCATCGAGTTGACGAAGCTGGCACCGGCGGCGGTCGCGGCGGCATTGACGCCCAGCAGCAGGTCGGCCTTGTCCTTGATCGGCACTTCCATCGCGTTCTTCCTGATCGGCGTGCGCCAGCTGACCTCGCCGTAGCCCGGTGCCTTGGCGAACTGCACCGGCGCGGTCTGCACCTTGGCGTTGGCCTTGGCGATGGCGGCGGCCTGCTGCGCGGCCTTGACCACGCCGGCCGGGCTCAGGTCGTTGGTGGCGGCGAAGCCCCAGGCGCCATTCACGATCACGCGGATGCCGGTGCCGGTGGACTCGGTGTTCACCACGTTCTGGACCTTGTCCTCGCGGGTGATCACGAACTGGCGCAGGTAGCGGCCGATGCGCACGTCGCAATAGGTGGCGCCGGCGGCGCGCGCGGCGTTCAGTGCGTCATCGGCCAGGCGTTTCTTGACGACGGGGTCGAGCACGGTGAGCAGCTGCTCGGCGGCGATCGCCTTGCCGAAGAACGATGGCACCATCAGGCCACCGGCGGTGAGCCCGGTCAGGGCGAGGAAGTCACGTCTTTGCAAGGCTGCTCTCCGGAGGCGCGGCCCGCGATGCGGGCAATGGGCAACGAACGACGATGGTTTCGCGATGCTCTGCGAACCCTCCCGATTCTTGCGGGCGCGCGATGGCAGCGGTAGTGACTTTAGGCATGGATGATGTGCCGGTGGTGCGGTTCGGAGCGCACGGCATCCCCTCCGCAACGCGTCCCTTGCCTGCGGCAAAGGGAGGGAGCGGTTCAGGAGTGAACGGGAGGGCTGGCGTTGATGCGTTACCCGCGGCCCCCGACCACGTCGCCCATCACCCCCTGCAGCCATTCCACGAACACCCGCAGCCGCTGCGAGGGATGCCGCCGATGCGGGAACAGCAGGTGCATCGGCATCGGGTCGGCGCGGTGGTCCGGCATCACCTCCACCAGGCGCCCATCGGCCAGCTCATCACGCACGTCATAGGCGGGGATCTGGATCAGCCCCATCCCGGCGATGCAGCAGGCGATGTAGGCCTCGGCGCTGTTGACGGTGACGCGCCCGCGCAACGGCAGGGTGTGCAGCGCCCCGTGTTCGCGCCACTCCCAGGGTTCGACCCGGCCGCTGCCGGGCGAGGCGTACAACACACCCCAATGCTGCTCCAGCCGGCGTGGATGAACAGGCACGCCGTGCGTGGCCAGGTAGCCGGCACTGGCCACGTTGAGCAGCGGCAGCTGGCCCAGGCTGCGCGCCACCAAGCGCGAGTCCTGCAGCGGGCCGACCCGCAACGCGCAATCCACGCCGTCCTCGACCAGGTCGATGCTGCGGTCGGTGATGCCCAGTTCCACGTCGATCTGCGGATGCGCCTGCAGGAACGCCGGCAGCGCCGGTGCCACGATCAGGCGCCCGATGCGGCCGGGGACATCGACCTTCAGCCGCCCGCTGAGCGCCTGCGGCGCCTGCCGGAACAACTGCTCGGCCTCGTCCGTGTCGGCGATCAGCTGCTGGCAGCGGGCATGGAACAGCAGCCCGTCCTGGGTGGGCGTGACCTGGCGGGTGGTGCGGTGGAGCAGGCGCGTGCCCAGCCGCTGTTCCAGCGTGCGCACCGCCTCGGAGACGGTGGAGCGCGGCAGGTTCAGCTGGTCGGCGGCGCGGGTGAAGCCGGCACAGTCGACCACGCGGACGAAGATGCGGTACAGCTCGATGCGGTCCATGGGCGGATTGTCCGGAAAGGCCGACAAGTGAAGTCAGAATGGCGGGCTTTATCCGGAATTCCAAGCCGATAGCCTCTGTGGGCATCCACCCGCTCAGGAGTTGCCCCATGACCGACCATCGCATCCACGGCAAGACCGTCCTCATCGCCGGCGGCGCCAAGAACCTGGGCGGCCTGCTCGCCCGTGACCTGGCCGCCCAGGGCGCGGCCGGCATCGCCCTCCATTACAACGGCGACGCCGCCCGTGCCGAGGCCGAGGCCACCGCCGAGGCGGTGCGCGCCGCCGGCGCCGACGCGCACCTGTTCCAGGCCGACCTGACCCACGCCGCGGCAGTGGAGCAGTTGTTCGCCGATGCCCGGCAGGCATTGGGCCGCATTGACATCGCGGTCAACACGGTGGGCAAGGTGCTGAAGAAGCCGATGACCCAGATCAGCGAGGCCGAGTTCGACCAGATGGACGCGGTCAACAACAAGGCGGCGTTCTTCTTCCTGAAGGAAGCCGGCCGCCACCTGGCCGACAACGGCAAGGTGTGCACGCTGGTGACCTCGCTGCTGGGGGCGTTCACCCCGTTCTACTCCAGCTATGCCGGCACCAAGGCGCCGGTGGAGCACTACACCCGTGCGGCGGCCAAGGAGTTCGGCGAGCGCGGCATCTCGGTGACCGCGATCGGCCCGGGGCCGATGGACACGCCGTTCTTCTACCCGGCCGAAGGTGCCGACGCGGTGGCGTACCACAAGACCGCCGCGGCGCTGTCGCCGTTCTCGCGCACCGGCCTGACCGACATCCAGGACATCGTGCCGTGGGTGCGCTTCCTGGTGTCCGAGGGCTGGTGGATGACCGGGCAGACGATCCTGGTCAATGGTGGGTATACGACGCGCTAACAGCGTCGCCCCTCATCCGCCCCGTTGGGGCACCTTCTCCCGCTTGCGGGAGAAGGAAGCGGTTTGCTGCAGTGTGCGGTGCTTCCCTCCCTTCCCCCGCAAGCGGGAGAAGGTGCCCGCAGGGCGGATGAGGGCAGCGTTTCGCGCTTACCCCAACGACCGCGCGGTATTGATGATGCTCACCCCGTCAAAGCGCGTCGTCGCCGAACCGTGCGACACCGCCGACACCTGGCCCGGTTGGCCCTTGCCGTCGAAGAACGAACCGCCCAGGCGGAAGTCGCGTTCGTCGCAGATCGCACTGCAGGCGTTCCAGAACTCGGGCGTGCGGATCTGGTACGCCGCATCCTCGACCAACCCGGTGATCTCGCCGTTCCTGATCTGGTAGCAGAGCTGGCCGCCGAACTGCGCGTTGTAGCGCTGCTGGTCGATCGAATACGAACCACGGCCGTGGATGTAGATGCCGTTCTCCACGTCCTTGACCATCTGCGCCGGCGTCAGCGGCGCCTTGCCCGGGGCCAGCGACACGTTGGCCATGCGCTGGAACTGCACGCTCTTCCACGAATCGGCGTAGCTGCAGCCGTGCGAGGCGTTCTCGCCGAGGATATGCACCTCGTCCCGGGTGGCCTGGTAGTTGACCAGGATGCCGTCCTTGACCAGGTCCCAGCGCCGGGTCTTCACGCCCTCATCGTCGTACCCCACCGCGCCCAGGCTGTACGGCTCGGTCTTGTCGGCGGTGAAGTTGACGATCTCGCTGCCCCAGCGATAGCCGCTCTCGCGCTTGTCCAGCGTGGCGAAGCTGGTGCCGGCGTAGTTGGCTTCGTAGCCGAGCACGCGGTCCAGCTCCAGCGGGTGGCCGACGTTCTCGTGGATGGTCAGGAACAGGTTGGACGGGTCCAGCACCAGGTCGTACTTGCCCGGCTTCACCGACGGCGCGGTGAGCTTGGCGCGCGCCTGCTTCGCGGCGGCGATGGCGTCCTCGACCGGGTCATAGGAATGCCCGTAGCCCACCACGCCACCGGGCAGTGCGTGCTTGTCGGCGGCGTTGCCGTCGAGGAACTCCCAGCCCATGCCGGCCGGCGCCGACAGCCCGGCGCGGGTGCGGAACTTGCCGCTGGCCTTGTCGATGGCGGTGGCGGTGAACGGCAACCAGATGCGGTGCACGTCCTGGTCGATCCACGAGCCATCGCTGGAGGCGAAGTACTTCTGTTCGTTGACCAGGAACAACTGCGAGTTGATGAAGTCGGCGCCGGCGTTGATCGCCGCGGCGTTGATCGACAGCAGCAGCTCCACCTTGTCCTTGACCGGCACCGCCATCGCGTTGCTGCGGATCGGCGTCGCCCATTGCACCTCACCGACGCCCGGCGTCGGTGCCAGCTGCACGGCACGGGTCTGGATCTTCGCGTTGGCACGCGCGATCGCCATGGCCTGGGCCACGGCGGCGGCCACGCCCTGCGCATTGGTCTGGTTGCTGGCGGCGAAGCCCCAGGCACCATCGACGATCACGCGGATGCCCACGCCGGCAGATTCGCTGTTGGTGACGTTCTGCACCTTGTCTTCGCGGGTGACGATGGCCTGGTTGAGGTAACGACCAATGCGCACGTCGCAGTAGCTGGCACCGCCGCGTTTGGCCAATGCCAGCACGGTGTCGGCCAATGCCTTCTTCTTCGCCACGTCCGACGGCGTGAGCAGCTCCTCGGCGGCGATCAGGCGGGCATTGGGCAGCATCATCCCGGCCAGGCCGAGACCGGAGAGGGTGAGGAACTGACGGCGTTGCATGGGGGGCGGGGCTCCGGAGCAGGCGATGCACGCATCGCGCAAGACCGTTGAATCTCGGCGCCAGCCCACGCCGGGCACAAGTGACCATGGTCATGCGTGGGCCGAAAGTGGCATTGCGGCACAATCACGGTGGTCTTTCCCGGTAGCGCCGCCATGCCCGACAAACCCTATGCCGAATCCTGCGAGCGCAACCGCGCGCCCATCCTGGCCGAGCTGCAGCGACACCTCGGCGGCGCCCGGCGCGTGCTGGAGATCGGCAGCGGCACCGGCCAGCACGCGGTGCATTTCGCCGCGGCGCTGCCCTGGCTGAGCTGGCAGGCCAGTGATCACCGCGACCACCTGCCGGGCATCAGGCAATGGCTGGACGAGGCGGCGCTGCCCAATACACCGTCGCCCATCGCGCTGCAGGCAGTCACCGAGCCCGTCGCCGGCCTGCAGCCGGTGCCCACCGCCGGTGGCCGCTTCGATGCGGTGTTCACCGCCAACACCCTGCACATCATGAGCTGGGCGCACGTGCAGGCCTTGTTCGCCGGCCTGCCGGCGGTGCTGTCCACCGATGGTCTGCTGCTGGTGTACGGGCCATTCAACTACGGCGGTGCGTTCACCAGCGACAGCAACCGCGCCTTCGATGGCTGGTTGAAGGCGCGCGATGCCGCTTCCGGCATCCGTGACTTCGAGGCGGTCGACGCGCTGGCGCGCGCGCAGCGGCTGGTGCTGCAGGCCGACGTGGCGATGCCGGCCAACAACCGCTTGCTGGTCTGGCAGCGCCAACCCGGTTGAGGACCGGCTAGGATGCGGGAACTTCTCGGGAGGGCAGGGCGTGGTGAAACACGGTCGTAGGTGGTTGTTGGCGGTGGCCCTGGGCGTGACGCCCTGGTGGGTGCAGGCACAGCAGGGGGATGCACGGCAGGCGGCCCTGCAGGTGCAGGCCAGCTATCCCGGCGTGATCGAGCTGGAGGTGGACGCCAGCGACGTCGACCGCCGCATCCAGCGCGTGCGCGAGCGCATCCCGGTGGCCCCCGGCCCGCTGAGGCTGTGGTATCCGCAATGGATCCCCGGCAACCACGCGCCGACCGGCCCGATCAACCAGATCGGCGGCCTGGTCATCCGTGGCAACGGCCAGCCGCTGCAGTGGCTGCGCGATCCCGGCGACATGTATGCCTTCACGCTGCAGGTGCCCGAAGGCGTCAACGTGCTCGACATCGAGTTCCAGTACCTCTCGCCCACGGCCTCGGACCAGGGGCGCGTGGCGATGACGCCGAACCTGCTCGACCTGCAGTGGCATCGGGTGGTGCTGTACCCGGCTGGCATCGATGCGCGTGGCATCCAGGTCAAGCCGTCATTGCGCCTGCCCGACGGCTGGCAGAGCGGCACCGCACTGGACGTGGCGCGTCGCGAGGGCGGCACCGCGCACTACCAGCCGGTGCCGTTGATGACGCTGATCGATTCACCGGTGTTCGCCGGCCGCCACTTCAAGCGCTTCGCGCTGGATGAGACCGCCAGGCAGCCGGTGTGGCTGGACGTGGTCGCCGAGAACCCGCAGGCACTGCAGGCCGATGTCAAGGTGCTGGACGCGCACCGCGCGCTGGTGCGCGAGGCCGACGCGGTGTTCGGCGCGCGGCCCTACACGCGCTACAACTTCCTGCTGGCGGTGTCGGACGTGTTCAGCGGCATCGGCCTGGAGCACGCGCAGTCCAGCGAGAACGGCATGCACGACGGCTACCTGCGCGGCGAGCGGCCATTCATGGACAACGACCTGCTGCCGCACGAGTACGCGCATGCGTGGGTGGGCAAGGCTTGGCGCCCGCGCCCGACCTGGGTGCCGCATTACAACGGGCCGATGCACAACGACGAGCTGTGGATGTACGAAGGCCAGACCCAGTACTGGGCGGTGGTACTGGCCGCCCGCTCGGGGCTGTGGAAGCCGGACTACGCGATGGCGATGCTGGCCCAGTTGCAGGCCAACTACGCCACCCAGCCGGGCCGGCAATGGCGCGACCTGCACGACACCGTGCACCAGGGCATCCTCGACTTCAATTCCAAGCCGCAGGCGTGGGCCGACTGGCAGCGTGCCTTCGAGTTCTACAACGAAAGCACGTTGTTGTGGCTGGGCGTGGACGCGCGCCTGCGCAGCCTGTCGAAGGGAAAGGTCACGCTGGATGACTTCGCCCGGCGCTTCCATCAGGGCGGCACGCAGGGCGAGATCCGCCTGTACGACCGTGCCGACGTGATGCAGGCACTGGAAGCGGTACAGCCCGGTGACTGGGATGCCTTCATCGGCACGCGCCTGGATGCGCGTGACGGCAGCGCTCCGGATGGCCTGAAGGCCGCCGGTTGGGAGCTGTACTACAGCGATGCGCCAAACCTGGTGGTGGCCGATGGCGAAGCCGACGGCGTGACCGACCTGCAGTACGCGTTGGGCCTGAAGGTGGGCAGCGATGGCGTGCTGCAGTTCGTCGGTTGGGAGAGCCCTGCGTTCAAGGCGGGGTTGGCCAAGGACGTGACGCTGGTGGCGGTCAACGGCCTGGCGTACAGCGGCGGGCGTCTGAAGCAGGCAGTGATCGATGCGAAGGAAGGGACGCCGATCGAGCTGATCGTGCGCCAGGCCGACAGCTTCCGCACCGTGCGCATCGACTACCGCGATGGGCTGCGTTACCCGCACCTGCGCCGTGTCGAGGGCAGCCCGGATCTGTTGACGAAGATCTTGGCGCCGCGGAGATAAGGGCAGCGGAGCCTGACCAGTGCACGACAACCTCCCTTCTCCCATGCCATGGGAGAAGGTGCCCCAAAGGGGCGGATGAGGGCGCTTCTGCTTTGTTCGCGGAGAGCCTGCCCTCACCCCAACCCCTCTCCCGCACGCGGGAGAGGGGCTTGAGCAAAGCGAAGCCCCGCCAGCACACACCATGCCCGGGAACCTCCCTTCTCCCATGCATGGGAGAAGGTGCCCCGAAGGGGCGGATGAGGGCACTTCTGCCTTGCTCGCGCAACGCGCACCCTCACCCCAACCCCTCTCCCGCACGCGGGAGAAGGGCTTCAAACAGGACCCTCAATACTCCCAGCGGTACCCGATCCCGAACGTCCGCCCCTGCGCGGCCACGCTGGAAATCTGGCCATAGGTCGCCGCTGCCTGTTGCCCGTACACGGTCTTGTAGTCGCGGTCGACCAGGTTGTAGATGCCGGCACTGAAGCGGCCCACGCCCAGCGGAATCTCCGCCAGCAGGTCGAACACCGCATAGCCGCTGATCTTCGCCGACGGCGTGGCACGAATGGTCGGGCTGACCGCCGCCACCTGCGCGTCGCGCCAGGCATGGTCGGTGCCACCCACCGCCTGCCCCTGCAGGCGCAGCAGACTGTCGGTGGCGAAGCGCCACTGCCCGTACAGGCCAGCCTTCAGCGGTGACACGCGGAACGCGTTGAGCTCGCGCCACTGGCCGTTGGCATCCTTGTACTGGCCGCGCGTGCTGGCCACGCTCGCGCCGAACTCCCACTGCTCGTTGGGCAGGTAGCGCAGGTTGGCCTCCACGCCCCACACGCGCTCGTCGGTGTCGGCGACCGACACGCTGTAGTCGCGGTTGAACTGCACGGTCTTGTCGGAGTTGTTGTAGAACGCGGTCACGCCACCCTGCAGTATCGCGTCATCGCTGCGACGCCAGCCCAGCTCGTAGTTGTTGACCTTGATCGGGCCGATGTTGCGGCTGTCGATCACGAAGCTGGCCGGCACGTCGCGCAGCATGCGCTGCGTATCGGGCAGGCTGAAGCCCTGCGAGAAATTGGCGAACAGCTGCTGGCCGTCGGCCACCTTGTAGACCACACCCGCATTGAACAGCGTCTGCGAATGGCGGACGTTGCCACCTTCCAGCAGCTTCGGCACATAGGCCGGGTTGGCGGTGGCGGCGATGGCCTCGGTGTAGGGCAGTGAATCGGCGACGCGGTTGCGCAGGATCTGGTGACGCACGCCGGCCTGCACGGTCACGCGCTCGGTCAGCGGATAGTCGCCCTGCAGGAACAGGCCGGTGGTGTCCACGCGTACGTCCGGGCCCATCGCATAGCGCTGCGTTGGCACGTAGTTCAAGCCATTGGTGGCGATGAAGGCAGTGATGTCGTAGGTCTGGCCGAGCTGGCGGTCCTTCTCACGCTCATGGTCCACGCCGTAGGAGAGCTGCAACGCGCGGCCATCCACGTCGAACGCCTTGTGCAGCGCGCTGCGTACACCCCACACGTCGATATCGGTGTTGGACTGCATCGCCACATAGGCGAAGCCGCCCGGCAACGCCGGGTGCACCGCGGCCGACACCGACGGGAACCAGCGGCCCTTCTCGTTGCGGTAATAGGCTTCCACGCTCAGCTCGTGGCCGCCGAGGATGTCGCGGTTGCGGTACTGCGTGTTGATGCCCTGGTGCCTGGTGCGCGGCTGGTCATCCAGCTGCAGGCCCTTCACCGCCAGGTGGCTGGGCGCATAAGCCGGGTTGAACAGCACTGCCAGGCGCGGGCCGTAGTCCGGGCCGTAGTCGCTGTCCTGCTGGTCGTCGTACCAGCGCAGGCCCACGCTCAGCTGCTGTTTCTCGTCCGGGTTCCAATCCAGGCGACCGTTGAACTCTTTGGTCTCGGTGTCCTGGCGGTCGGTCTGCGCGATCTCCGGGCCGATGCGTCGGCCATCGGCATCCAGCGAGGCGCCCTGGCGCGCATAGTGGATGCCGGCCGCGCCACTGAGCGTGCCGCTGCGGAAGGTCAGCGTCTGCGCCAGGTTCCAGGCCAGGTTGTCGCCATCCACGTCCGACGGGCTGCGCAGGCCGACCTGCGTGGCCAGCGCCAGCGGCTGCTCGCCCGGCTGCAGGGTGATGATGTTGATGATGCCGCCGCTGGCACCAGCGCCGTACAACGCGGTGGCACCGGAGATCACCTCGATGCGCTCGATCATCGTCGGCGAGATGCTGTTGAGCTGGCGCGAGCCGTCGCGGGCACCGGTCAGCGGCACGCCATCGATCATCACCTGCACGCTGCGGCCGCGCATGGTCGTGCCGTAGTTGCTGGTGGTGCCCGAGGCAGGGGCCAGCGACGGCACCAGCTGGCCGAGGATGTCGGCGGTACTGCGGCCGGCAGCAATCTGCTGCGCAACCTGCGCATGGTCGATGCGATACACGGTGCCGGCGATCTCGGCCACGCTGCGCGCGTCGCGGGTGGCGTTGACGCTGACCGTATCCAGTTGCTGCACGGAAGTAGTGCTCTGCGCATACAGCTGGCTGCTGATGGCCAGGCTCAGCAAGGCGAGCGGAAGGGTTGCCGCATGATGCCGCATGATGTCCTCGGGGATGTCGTCAGGGGGAAGGGGAGGGCGCTGCCAGGCGCGTCATCACCGGCCTGCACAACAGCAGGCCGATGGCCGATACGGCCGCCAGCAGCAGGTAATACGGGGCATAGCCCAGGCCTTTGGCCAGGAAACCGGAGGCCGCGCCGCCGATGAAGAACAGCAGCAGCTCGAAGCACACCAGCAGGGTGAAGTCGGTGCCGGCCTGCTCGCGCGAGCTGACCCGCATGAACAGCGCATACAAGCTGGTCATCGCCACGTAGCGCAGGGCCAGCATCGCCACCACCAAGGCGCCCAGGCCCCACCGGGAGCCGGCCAGCACGCCGCCGTACAACAACGCCGCCAGCAGCACGTACAGCACGCTGCGCCAGATGCCGGCGTGCATCAGCAGCTGTTCGGCGCTCCGCCGCTTGAGCAGCCACGCCGCGGCCACGGCGGCAAGCATGCCGATGCCGGCACCGGTCACCGAGATCAGCAGGCCGATATCGGTCAGGCTCCACTGCTGGTCGACCAGCAGCGGGTTGATCATCGCCATCGCCGGTGCCTCGACCAGCCGGTACAGCACGATCAGCAGCAACGCCCAGCGCATCGACGGCCGGCGCAGGGCGCGCAGCACGCTCGGGCGCTGCTGCTCGGCCGGGCGCGGTTGCTCCTGCACCGCCTGCACGGCAAGCAGGGTCAGCGCGCTCATCACCGCCAGGGTCAGCAGCGCCACGTTCCAGCCACGGGTTTCGTACAGCCACAGCACACCGGCACCGCCGACCATGCTGCCCAGCGCCACGCCCACGCTTTGAGCCATGCTGCCCAGCCGGTGCTCGGCCGGTGCCAGTGCTTCGACGGTGTAGCCGTCGATGGCGATGTCCTGGGTGGCGGCGACGGTGGAAATCCACAGCCCCACTGCAAGGAACACGCCCAGACCGTGGTCCAGCCCGGTCGCGGCCAGCGCCAGGATGCCGGCCAGCAACAGCAGCTGGGTCAACCACAGCCAGCTGCGGCGGCGCCCGATCCGCGGCAGGTGCCAGCGGTCGACCAAGGGCGCCCACAGGAACTTGAACGCCCACGGCAGGTACAGCAGCGACAACATGCCGATCCAGCGCAGGTCCACGCCCTGGCTGCGCAGGATGGCCGGCACCGCCACGTTGTAGAAGTACAGCGGCAGCGCATGCGCCATGTACAGCGCCACGATCACGGTCAAGCCCAGCGGCGCGGCGGCCGAACGCTCAACGCGCATCGCCGGCCTCCCACTGGGTGGTGATCCACTGCAGGCCGGCGTGTTCGTCGGTGGTGACGAAGTAGGGCACGCCCCAGGCCGCGTGCAGGGCCGGGGTGTCCAGCCGCTGCTGGTCCTCGGCCGAGACGGCGATGCGCACCAGCCCGCGGCAATACCGGCGGAACGCGGCCTTGTGCTGCTTGTACCAGACCGCCTGGATGGCCCGGTAGTCGTCGCAGAAGCTGGCGCCGGGCAGGGTGGCGGCGATGAAGAAAAACGGTGTACGGGCCACGATCAGGCGTTCCACTCCGGCCAGCCAGCGGCGGATCTCGTCCGCATCCACCTGGCCGTGGAACACGGCGCGTACCAGCACCGCCTCGTTGATCGTCAAACCCATCACTGCTGCCTGTTCAGGAAAGAACGCCCAGCGACAGGTGCCGGGCCTCAAATGAGAATAGTTACCAATTCCATTGCAAGTTTAGGCGGGGCGACGGAAAATTTAGGCACGACCACATTCCCGGGATGCCCTGCATGCAGGTTTTCACCTGCGCCGAACTGATGACCGCCGCCCACGCGCTGGGTGGGCAGGTCGATTTCGATGCCGGCATGGCCGACGCCACGCCGGTGTTGGCCGGCTGGCAGCAGGTGCACGCGGTCGATGACGGGGTAGTGCTGTACCTGAGCCGCAGCCGCGACATGGTCGGCGGCAGCAGCCATAACCGGCTGGCGCCGGGCATCACCGCCGGCTTCCTGGTCGATGGCGAGGCCGACGTGGCCATCGGCAGGCATCGGCTGCGCCTGGAAGGCGCCCAGCGGCGCATGCCGACGATGCTGGTGCACCTGCGGGAGGAAGACAGCTTCCGGCGCCATTGGCAGGCCGGCCGCCAGGAGGGCAAGGTCAGCCTGCACCTGGGCGATGACTGGCTGCGTCGTCAGCTCGACGGTGACGCAACTGGCCGTGCGCGGTTGGCGCGGGTATGCCGCAGCCATGCCGACAACCACGCCTGGCGCCCGGGTGCGCCGTTGCTGCAGCGGGCGACACGGTTGCTGCAGGACGCACCGCAGGCGTTGCCGCTGGTGCGCCGCCTGCAGCAGGAGAGCTTCGCGCTGGAGCTGGCCGCCGACGTGCTGCAGGCCTTGTCGCAGGAGGACGAAGCGCGTCCGTTGAGCGCGCACCTGCAGCGCTGCGTGTCACGCCTGCAGCAGTGGCTGGAAAGCGGCGAGGCCGACGCACTGAGCATCACCCAGATGGCGCGCCAGCTCGGCACCAACGCGGTCGACCTGCAGCGCGGCTTCCAGCACTGCCACGGCCAGAGCATCGCCCACCACCAGCGCCAGCTGCGGCTGGAACGCGCCCGCCAGGCGCTGCAGCGTCAGCGCGTACCGGTAGACGTCGCTGCCGCCATCGCCGGCTACGCGCACACCAGCAGTTTCAGCGCCGCGTTCAAGCGCCAGTACGGCGTGTCGCCCTCGCAGCTGAAGTAACCCGGCAGGAACCAACCCCCGGCAGGAGCGGCTTCAGCCGCGAAGACATCGTGGTTGTCGATGATCGTTCAAGGAGAATCTGCGACACTTGCTCGGGTAATGCAGTTTGTGCCTCCGTGAAGTTTCTGACGGAAACGAGTTGTAGACCAGGGGGAGATTGATCAGTACCTCAGACGAATGGGGGGCAGCTCTCGACCCAAAAATGGGCATGATCGATGCACAGAAGCGATTCGGTGTCGCTCTGCTGACCAATAGCATGCCGGCTTTCTAGACAGATTTAGCGCTCAAAGATTCAGCGGCACAAGGCGACGGTCCATCGCAAGATATGCTTTATCTAGATCCGATAAGTCGACTGTGAAGGCAGACTATTGGATAGTAGTTGTCCGCGTAACCGGGACATGGGGTGAGTGCATTCCAATGGGAGTAAGTGGATGAGTGTCGCAGGCGTGCGTTCCAACCGAGGTGACAGTTACCAGACATTGGTGGCATTTGATTGGGCATTGACAGTTCTATCCGATCCGGACTTTCTTTGGGTTGAGATCGACTCAACAACTCACTCGGTAGACGATGTCGTGGTCGGCAAAGCCGACGGTACTCTGATAGCCTGCCAGTGCAAAAAGAATCAGGCAGATTTCAAGGCCTGGTCGATAGCAGACTTGGCGGATGAGCTGGTTAAAGCATCCAGCTTGCTGAGCAATAATCAGAGCGCCGAGGTGCGTTTCTATTCGCGTAGTAACTTTGGCGAACTCGCAAAGCTGAGAGAACACAGCTCGACACAGAGTAGTGAAATGGGATACCAGGCGAGTTTGGGGAAGGAGCACCGCACGACCGATGCAGCATTGACAGCACTGCTCACTATCTCGGTTCCCGATCTATCTTCATACGAATTTTTGCGACGCACAAGGTTTATCACCAGTGATGAAATGGAGCGCATGAATGATCTGCTCCGTGAGCGTTTGCGCAACATTGCGAGCAATCTAGATTCCTCTTTCAATGCTCTCTGGAAAAGCCTTGATCAACTCGGTGCTCGGATGGCGGGAGATAGTACAGCCGCTACTCGGCATCGATTAACTAAAGACGACCTGAGAGCAATCCTTCATAAGGCCGGAGCCCTGCTTGTTCCTCCAATGGATCTTGCCGAGGTGCGACTATCATTTTCCGGTACTTCAGCGATAGGTAGGTCGTGGCGGCGCGATGTTGCAGGGCAGAGGATTGCTAGTCCTACTGTGAGTGAGCTGCTCGCTGCAATTGATGCAAAGAAGCCGGCCATTCTGCTTACCGGGCTCCCAGGCTCGGGAAAGACTTGTGTGATGCTAACGTTGCAGGAGGCTTTGGAGGAACGAGCACAAAAGGGTCAAAACATTGCGCCGCTGTTCATTCAGTCGCGAGAGTTCGCTGATATGACTACTGTGCAGGACCGACAATCCCAAGGCTTGTCTGAGCAATGGGTTGAGAAGGCCGCCCGTCTAGCTGAAGAAGCGCATGTAATTGTGATCATTGACTCGCTGGACGTGCTGTCCATAGCCCGAGATCATCGCGTGCTAGCCTATTTTTTGGCACAGATCGATCGTTTGCTATTGATTCGAAACGTCACTGTGGTCACTGCTTGCCGCGACTTTGACAGGTATTACGATCGTCGAATTGCCGAAAGGAGCTGGGATTGCGAGTTGAAGTGTCAACCTCTGGATTGGGAAGCCGAGGTTGCGCCACTGCTCTATAAGCTGGGGATTGCAGCGGCCTCCATTGATGCAGTAACCCGTGATTTGATAAAGAATCCGCGCGAGCTGACTTTGTTTATCGAATTGGCACAGCGCGAGGGTAGCTTCAACGTGGTAACTAGCCAAGCCCTGGCGCAACGCTATCTCGATGTTGTCGTGCGAGCAAACAGCGCGTTGGGAGACGCTGCGATACAGGCTATAGAAGTCCTTGCTTCGGATATGCTGAGTTCACGCAGTCTAGTCGTGCCGTATCAACGCTTCGGCGCATCACAAGAAGTCCTTCGGATACTTTGCAGTCTCAATGTGATACAAGAAACCCAGGAAGGAAAGCTGACTTTTGGGCACCAAACCTTGTTGGATGTACTGGTAATCAGCGGGGCTGTGCGCGGCGGCATTACGTTAAATGAGTTCATTCAGGGCCTGCCGCCAATTCCCTTCGTACGTCCCAGTATCCGTAGCTTTGTTGCGCAGTTGGCAATGGGCGAGCGTCGGGAATTCAGAAAGCAACTGCGCACAGTACTGATGGGGAGCGCCGCCTTCCACATTAGGCGCCTCGTAGCAGAGTCATTTGCGGAGCAGAAACCTCAGGATGAGGATTGGTCGCTGGTGCGTGATTTGCGAGAAAAGCATCGCGACGTCTTTCAGGTGATCTATGGGGCGAGGGCAGTTGCGTGGCACCACTTCTGGCTCAAGCATCTGGTTCCTTCCTTAAGGAGTGCAAAGGATGTAGAAGGGATGACAACGCATGTTTATCGAATAGCGCATTGGGGGGCAGTAGATCCAGGCAATGTACTGGCGTTCTGGGAAGAGGCGCTATCGCTGGACTGGTTGGACTGTAACGTAGTTGCAGAGAACATTGCTTTTCGGCTGTCTGAGATAAAGTCCGAAAGTGCTTTGCTGATTGTTCCACTAATCGAGCGACTGCTCGAATTTCCGCTCTCAGAGCACAGCTCTCTTGGCAGCGATATCGCACGTTGCGTGGCGAAAGGTGCGGCGGATGATTCCCTGCTTTGGCGCTATATCGCAGGTGGTATTAGCGACGATAATGTTCTTGATTTTGATCTCAATAGCAGATTGCGTTGTAGTTCCCATGAATTCGGTGGTCGGGAAGAGGGTTTCATTCGTCAGCGAATGGAGGCTTCCACAAAATTTCTGGACTTGGCCTTGGAGTCGGTAGAGCGTTGGAGCAATGCACGCGCATCTCGCCACAGCGGAGCCCGCGCCGGCTACAGGTACGGTTTTTTAGGTGATACCTCATATGATGATATTCACAGTCATAGGGGTGTGAGACACGCGGATAGTATGCGTATCCTGCTTGATGCGCTTGAAGCTGCCGTGATTGCTCATGCACAAGCAGATTCAGATTGGTGGCGAGATAGGCGTGAGCACCTGTGCTCCAGTCATGAGGGAGCATTGCTCTATTTCGTCATCCTCGCTTGTACTGCGTCGCCTGAGGCCAACAAAGATTTGATAGGACGTCTGTTGTGCGACAGAAGATTGCTAGAGTCTGAGCTTTCCTATGAACTTGGGACGCTACTTCAGGCGTCATTTATATTTCTCGATGATCGAACGCAGGATGCAATTACAGCGGGTATATTGAATCTACGGTTTGAAAAGTATCTTGATGAAAGACATCGCTTCTGGATACTAAAAGAGCGAGCGGATTTTATCGTTGGTATTCCTTGTCATCAGCGTTCGCCAGAGGTGCAGGCGGTGTTGAGTGCATATGAAGATGCTGCCGGCAGGTTGATTCGACAGCCTCATATACGCTCGCATGGAGGTACGGTGCGTGCTCCATTTTCATATGAGGTATTCCTCAATTCGAGTAATGCAGAGATTTTGCGGTTGTTGGTGCATTATGCAGGATATGAAAGGGATTTCGATGATTTTCTGATTGGTGGTGAGCGTGAGGTTGGATGTCAATTGCGAGAGGCTTCTTCTCGCGCCCCCACTCGATTCCTGAATTTGTTGCCAAATTTTTGGGCGGACATTCCTGGGCGATTCCGAGATGACATCATGGACGGGGTTGCCACATATCTGGCTCATCGTTATGGAAATCTGCAAGTAAATGGCGGGTGGGAGCCCATCGACGAGCCCGATGCTTCTGTTTTAGTACGTCTGATTCTTGATGAACTAGAAAGGCATCCGGATCATTGGCGATGCCAGCGCCCTGCAGCCAAAGCGCTAGAGGCTTGTTCAAATGTAATATGCGACGCGCAAAATGCCAATCGATTGATCTTTCTTGCCATAGGATTTGAAGGTCTCTATGAAGATGATCCAATAAAGGGGAATAACGTCGACTTGGTCTCAATCGGCATCAATATGGTGAAAGGGGATGTTGCCGAAGCGTTGATGATCCTCGCAAGTAATTTATATGACCGAGGTATCGAACTTCCTGATTTACTGATCCCCACCCTGCGCCGGTTTTCCAGTGACGAGCATCCTGCGATTCGTTCGCTGATCCTGCGACGCTTGCCATACTTGCAGAGCAAAGATTTTGATCTGGGTTGGGATCTATTTTACTTGGCCATGAAGGATGCGGATAGGCTTTGGGAGATCGCAGAGCCCTGCTTCTATTACGCCTATCACAGTCATTTCGAAGTGGTGAGGCGTTGGCTGACGCGTCTCCGTGGCGAAAGTAGCGGGAATGGCTTAGAAACATGGGGGCGCATTTCAGCGCTGGCGGCCATGGACAAAAAACTCGACTATGCTGAATTCTTGGAAGACTTGAAAGTGATGAGTAAAACGGAGGCTTGGTATGGAGCAACCACCGTTTGGACAAACTTTGAGAACATTCAGCAGCACCGGGAGCAATGCCTAGTAGGTTTGGGTGACGGGTTGAATTCTGGTGCGAATCATGCGCAGGGGGTTGCGGAGCAAGTGGGTCAATTCTTTGATGACAAGTCGGCGGAGATTTCTTTTCCTATAGAGTTGATTCGAGAATGTTTTGATGTATTTAGAAATGATGCCGACATAGGGAAGAGGAACCATCGTCTCTTTGGGTTCCATAAATGGCTCAATGCGACCTCCCAAATTGATCCGGAGCACGCGTTGACCGCAGCTGAGATTTATCTTGACTATGCCTGTCATTGCAGGCCATATCTATATGATCACGAGCATAACCTCACCCAGTTAATGACGCGTCTCTTTGCTGAAGCGGAGGAGCGCGAGGAGTCCGACTGTGGCGTGATGCTGCAACGTGTGGTTGCTGCACAAGACACATTACTTTCCCTGGGAGTCAATGGTGTTGCGGATTGGTTGAAGGCTGCCGAGCGGCCATGACCTCAACAAAGGTCGTCGGCACTAAACTTGAGAGGGTGCTAGTTAGCTTCTCTCTGCTATTGGCCGGAAGCGACCTTGGAAGATCAAATCCAGACCGGCGTCACGTTGAGCACCGGATACGACCAGCGCCGCATTGCTGGCCAAGCCCAACGCTTCCAGAATCAAGCGGCAGCAAGCGCAGGGCCCACCCGCTGGCAGGCTGCACATGCACCATGCAATGGATACTTCAGCTCACCACCAACGGAAGGTCGGGTCACATGTTCAAGATCGTGGTTGTTGCAGCATTTCTGTTGATCGCCAACAGCGCACTGGCGCGTGACCGCCCGATCCAATCATGCGAGAAGGCGCCGCTTCTAGCGGAAATCCAGAAACGCGTCCCGGACCACGTCATCGGTGAATCGGCCGACGTGAAGCCTGCGCCGGTGGGGACGCTGCCGACGTTTCCCCGTGGCATCTGGATGCGTTCGGGGAGCAACCTGACCTGCGTCGTGGTGGCGCTGGATGCCGCTGGAACACCGCAGGATGCCGTCGTTTCCTATCCGTCCCGGTTCGCGTTGACCGAGCAAGAGAAGCAGATGGTGCTGTCCGTCCAATGGACGCCGGCGCAGGTGGGTGGGCAGGTGCGGCCGTCGCTGGTCTTCATGGATTTCCGGACGCGCTGACAGGCGACCCGCCTCCCCGAACCGCAGCTTCCCGGCGAACGGCCGGGCGGCTATGCGAACAGGTTGTGCATGCCCCATGCAGCCTGAGCGGGAAACGTGTCGTTGCCGGCGTTGGCTCGCCCGCCCCGGTGATCGTGCGCCACCTGCATCGCCTCCCCGAGGCAATACAGGCGGCGCATCATCGGCTTACGCCGTCTGCACGATATGCAGTGCCTTCGGGTTGCGCCACGTCGCCAGCAGCGCCGCTTCGCGGGCCTTGGCTTCGTGCAGGTGCGCTTCCTTGACGTGGCCGTAGCCGCGGATGTGCTCGGGGATGCTGGCGATGTCCACCGCCAGCGCCAGCCGGCGCGCATCCAGCCCGCCCAGCAGTTCCTGCAGGGTCTTCTCGTAGTCGGCGATCAGCTGGCGTTCGCCACGGCGTTCCTCGGTGTAGCCGAAGACGTCGAAGCGGCCGCCGCGCAGGCCCTTGAGCTTAGCCAGCAGGCCGAAGGCCTTGAACATCCACGGGCCGTATTCCTTCTTCTGCAGCTGGCCCTGCTCGTCGCGCTTGGCGAACAGCGGCGGTGCCAGGTGGAAACGCACCTGGTAGTCGCCCTCGAACTGCTGCTGCACGCGCTTGATGAAGTCGCCGCTGGTGTACAGGCGGGCCACTTCGTATTCGTCCTTGTAGGCCATCAGCTTGAAGAAGTAGCGCGACACCGCCTCGGTCAGCGCGGTGCTGCCCGGCACGGCCTGCTGCTCGGCGCTGCGCACCGCATCGACCAGCGTGCGGTAGCGCTTGGCGTAGGCCGCATCCTGGTAGTCGGTGAGGAAGGCGCCGCGGCGCGCGACCAGCTCGTCGAGCGAGCGCGACAGGCGGCCGTCGTCAAGCGCGGCGAAGGTGGCTTCGCCATTGGCCGGGCCGGCGGCGGGCAGGCCGCGCACCTCCGGTTCATTGCCGGGGTTGCGCGGTGCCGACGGCGCGCCGGCCTCGCTGCCTTCCCATTCGCCCGGCGGCAGTTCATGCAATGCACCCGGCGCGCGTTCGGCCTGGGTCGGCGCGTTGCGCACCAGCCCGGCGGCCTGCTGCACGGCCTGCGGATCAATCGTCGCCAGCCGGCCCCAGGCAAATGCCTTCTGGTTCATCTCGATGGCCGCGCCATTGAGTTCCACCGCGCGCATCAGCGATTCCAGCGACAGCGGCACCAGGCCCTGTTGCCAGGCAAAGCCGAGGATGAACAGGTTGGCGGCGATCGCGTCGCCGAGCAGCGCGGTAGCCAGCTGGGTGGCGTCGAGCAGGATCGGGTCACGCCCGCCCAAGGCAACCTTCACGCCGGCGATGATGTCGGCGGCCGGGAACTGCATGTCCGGGTGCGTGGTGAACGTGCCGGGCATGGCTTCGTAGGTGTTGAGCACCACCTGCGAGCGCTCGGCGCGCACCTTGGACAGTGCCCAGTAGTCGTTGACCACCACCATGTCGCAGCCCAGCACCAGGTCGGCCTCGCCGGCGGCGATGCGCACGGCGTGGATGTCGGCCGGGGTGTTGGCGATGCGGATGTGGGTGGTGACCGCGCCGCCCTTCTGCGCCAGGCCGGTCTGGTCGAGCACGCTGGCGCCCTTGCCTTCCAGGTGGCCGGCCATACCCAGCAGCGCGCCGATGGTGACCACGCCGGTGCCGCCGACGCCGGTGATCAGGATGTTCCAGGGCTGGGACAGGTCAGTGCGGAACGCCGGGGTCGGCAGGTTGTCGAGCAGGCTGGCCGCATCGCTCTTCTTGCCCTTGCGCAGCTGGCCGCCGTGCACGGTGACGAAGCTCGGGCAGAAACCGGTGGTGCAGGAGAAATCCTTGTTGCAGTTGGATTGGTCGATGTCGCGCTTGCGCCCGAACTCGGTTTCCTTCGGCAGCACCGACACGCAGAAACTCTTTTCGCCGCAATCGCCGCAGCCTTCGCAGACCAGCGAGTTGATCATCGTGCGCTTGGGCGGGTCGACCAGCTTGCCGCGCTTGCGGCGGCGGCGCTTCTCGGTGGCGCAGGTCTGCTCGTAGATCAGGATGCTGGTGCCCTTCACCGTGCGCAGCTGCTTCTGGACGGCGTCCAGCTCGGCGCGGTCGTGGAACTCCACGTCGGACGGGAACTCGTGGCGACGCGACTTCCATTTGTCGATGTCGTCGGACAGCAGCACGATGGTGTACACGCCCTCGGCGCGCATCTGGTGCGCGATCTGCGGCACGGTCAGGGTGCCGTCCACCGGCTGCCCGCCGGTCATCGCCACCGCATCGTTGTAGAGGATCTTGTAGGTGATGTTGACGCCGGCGGCGATCGCCTGGCGGATCGCCAGCGAGCCGCTGTGGAAGTAGGTGCCATCACCGAGGTTCTGGAACACGTGCTCGGTGTCGGTGAAGGCGGCCTGCCCGGCCCAGGTGACGCCTTCGCCGCCCATGTGGGTGAAGGTGTCGGTGTCGCGGTCCATCCACGTCACCATGTAATGGCAGCCAATGCCGGCCATCGCACGCGAGCCTTCCGGCACGTTGGTGGAGGTGTTGTGCGGGCAACCGGAGCAGTAATGCGGCACGCGCGGGAACTGCGCGCGCGGCAGTGCCATCTCCGCTTCCTTCTCGTCCATCCAGCGCAGGCGCTGCTCGATCGATTCGGTGTTGAAGAACTGCTGGATGCGGCGGCCGATCACGCCGGCAATGGTGGCCGGGGTGAGTTCGCCGGTGGACGGCAGGATCCATTCGCCCTGCTCGTCGTACTTGCCGACGATGGACGGGCGCGCGCCCCAGCTGGCCGGCCAGTTGTAGAAGTACTCCTTCATCTGCCGCTCGATGAAGGCCTTCTTCTCCTCCACCACCACGATGTCCTGCAGCCCGCGCGCGAACGCGGCGATGCCCTGCGGTTCCAGCGGCCAGGTCATGCCGACCTTGTACACGCGGATGCCGATCTGCGCGCAGGCCTTCTCGTCCAGGCCCAGGTACTCCAGCGCCTGCAGCACGTCCAGGTAGCTCTTGCCGGTGGTGACGATGCCCAGCCGCGCGTTCGGCGCGTCCATCACCACCTTGTCGATGCCGTTGGCGCGGGCGAAGGCCTGCGCGGCCTTCACCGCATAGCGGTGCAGGCGCATCTCCTGCTCCATCGGCGGGTCCGGCCAGCGGATGTTGAGCCCGGCCGGCGGCATCTCGAAGTCTTCCGGCAGCACGATGCGGCGTGCGAACGGGTCCACGTCCACCGAGGCGGAGGACTCCACCGTCTCGGCGATGGTCTTGAAGCCGATCCAGCGGCCGGTGTAGCGGCTCATCGCCCAGCCGACCAGGCCCATGTCCAGGATGTCCTGCACCCCGGCCGGGTTCAGCACCGGCATCATCGCGCTGACGAACTCCTCCTCGCTGCCATGCGGCAGGGTCGAGCTGCGGCAGGCATGGTCGTCGGCGGCCAGCGCCAGCACGCCGCCGTGCTTCGAGGTGCCGGCGGCATTGCCGTGCTTGAACACGTCGCCGCAGCGGTCCACGCCCGGGCCCTTGCCGTACCACATGCCGAACACGCCATCGACGTTGGCGCCGGGGAACAGGTTGGTCTGCTGGGTGCCCCAGACCATGGTCGCGCCGAGGTCCTCGTTGAGGCCGGGCACGAACTTCACCTTGGCTGCTTCCAGGTGCTTGCGCGCGCGCCACAGCTCCAGGTCGAAGCCGCCCAGCGGCGAGCCACGGTAGCCGCTGATGAAGCCGCCGGTGTTCAGCCCCGCCGCCAGGTCACGCTGCTGCTGCATCAGCGGCAGCCGTACCAGTGCCTGTACCCCGCTCAGGTAGATGCGGCCGTCGGTGCGCGTGTACTTGTGGTCCAGCGTGTAGTCGCGGTCGCGGACCCCGATCAGCGGATCATTGGCGGACGCGGGCGAGGTAAGTTCGGCAGTGCTGGTCATGGCTGGCCCATTGCAAAAGACGGCTGGCGGCTGGCGCCGCTGGCGGCGCGCGTGGCAGCCGGCGATTGTAGCAGTGGCCGTTTCAGCCCCCCCCTGCTGCAATCGCACACGGGCCGCCTTGCGGGTTAGGATCGGGGGCTGGATGTGAAAATCGGGATACGGGGATTGCTGTGATGGGGATGATCAGGCGTCTGGTCGCCGGCACCGTGCTGGCCGGGCTGTTGTTTTCCAATGCATGGGCCGAAGGCCTTCCGAAGATCAACGAGTTCTATTTCGACGAGGACACGGCGGCCAAGCCGATCCAGGCGGTGCCGCCGGAGCAGGCCGACGTGGTGGACCAGCTGATGAAGCTGCGCGAGCGCGGCCGTAAGGGGCTGGAAGCGACCGTGCAGCTGGCCAGCATCGCCTATGCCGAGGGCCGCGATGAACTGGGGGCCAAGCTGTACCAGGAAGCCTATGCGACGGTGAGCGAGTCCTCGGTGCAGATGCGCGGCCTGCGCTGGAACCAGGGCTGGGACCTGTATCGCCGGGGCGAGGTCGATGCCGCCCTGGGCCTGTGGACGCGCGCGGCCGAGAGCGCGCGTGGCAACCCCGGCTGGCTGCCGCCGACCCTGGCGCTGGCACTGTGGAAGCAGGGCAACAAGGCCGATGCGCTGGCCTGGTATGCCGCCGCCGTGCGTACCGAGCCCACTCAATGGGGCAGCAGCGCCGAGTTCGCGCGCCTGTTGCCGGCCTGGACCGATGCCGAGCGCGCGCAGCTGGCCGAGGTGCAGCAGGCCTGGGCGGCCAATCCGCCGGCCTGGCCCTGACCACCGCCCCGCCCGCTGGCCGGGCGGCGCTTGACCACATCCGGACGATTGCCGATTCCAATGGCGCGTCCCGGCAGGGCATGCTTGCGGCATGGCTTTCGATGCATTCGCACTGATCTTGGCCATGCTCGCGCTGGGCATGGTCTTCGCACGGCGGCGTACCTTCCCGGACAACGCCGCCGACACGCTCAACCGCGTGGTGCTGTACCTGTGCCTTCCCGCCGCGGTGCTCACCTACGTGCCGCGCCTGCAGCTGGACCTGTCGCTGGCCGGCATCATCGCCACTCCCTGGCTGTTGATGCTGTTGAGCGTGGGTCTGGTCAGCCTGGCCACGCGCCTGTTCGGCTTCGAGCGGCAGGTGCATGCGGTGCTGCTGCTGTGCGTGGCGTTGTGCAATTCCAGCTTCATCGGCTATCCGATGGTGCGTGCACTGCTGGGCGACCATGCCTTGCCGTACGCCGTGGTCTACGACCAGTTCGGCACCTTCGTGCTGCTCTCGACCTTCGGCCTGTACGTGCTGGCCCGCTACAGCGGCGATGCGCCGCCCACCGCCGGCGAGATCCTGCTGCGCATCCTCCGCTTCCCGCCGCTGTGGGCGCTGCTGTTCGCGGTGACGTTGATGCCGGCCGAGCCGCCGTCGTGGGTCGCTTCGGCCTTGAAGAGCCTGGCCGACGCGATGTTGCCGCTGGTGATGCTGGCGGTCGGCCTCACCATCCAGCTGCGCCTGTTGCGCGCCGAGCTGGCGCCCCTGGCGGTGGGTCTGCTGCTCAAGCTGCTGGTGTTGCCGGCGGTGGCCCTGCCGCTGTCACTGGCCTTTGGCCTGCGTGGTGAGATGCTGCAGGTCAACGTGCTGGAGACGGCCATGCCGACCATGATCACCGCCGCCGCACTGGCCATCTCGCACCGGCTGGCGCCGCGCCTGGCCGCGGCGATGGTGGGGTATGGCATCGTGCTGTCGCTGGTGACCCTGCCGGCGTGGGTGTGGGTGCTGCATCACCTGGAGTGATGCGCGCACGGCGACGAATTTCAATCCGTTGGGAGGATCAAGGCATGCGTGGACAGGGAATGTGGGCGGCGGTGTTGCTGGTGTTTGCCGGCATGGCCAATGCGCAACCGCCGGCGGAGGAGGAGATCGCGCCGGAGCAGCTGCTGGCGCGGATCGAGGCGCAGAATGCCGCACGCCTGCAACTGGCCCGCGGGCTGGCGGCCACCGGCGAGCCGCGCAAACTGTATGCCGCATCCCTGCTGGTGCCAATGCGCATGGACCTGGCGAGCAAAGGCCTCAAGCGCGAGCCCGAAGCCGACGCCTGGCTCGCGCAGGCCATTGCGTCCGGCAGCACGCAGCCGCTGATCGCGATGGAAGCCGTGCGGCGTTGCATCGGGAAGGACGCCTGTGCCATCGATGCCGCGGTGCAGACCTTGCAGGGGGACGGTGCCGCCGATGCCGGTTCGCAACTGCTGCTGAAGCGGCTGGCCGAACACCGCAAGGACGCTGCCCAGGCCGCGCAGGCGTGGCAGCGGGCGACGCATGCCACGCGTTACGGTGACTCGCTGGCACAGCTGGTGGGCTTGCTGGATGAAGCCACGCGCGACGTGCCGTGGCCGGTCTCCGATGCCGCGCGCGCGGCCGAATGGGAGCAGCGCAATGGCGGCAGCTATGCCGACCAGGAGCGCGCGATCACGTTGTTCGGCATCGCCGCGACGGTGTGGATGCCGGAGCTGAAAACGGCTTTCGACGCGTGCCCGAAGGACATCGGCGAGCCCGCGAGGAGGCAGGAGTGCGAACGCGTGTTCTCGGTGATGGCCGACAGCACCTCGAACGCGGTGGCCCAGGCCGGTGCCCGATGGATGTTCGAAGCCAGCGCGGGCACGCCCGCGCAGGCACGGTGGGAAGCGCGCCGGCGCCTGCTGGCGTGGATCAGCATCCGCGCCAGCGGCGTGCTCGGATCGGAACAGGGCACTGCGCCCAAGGTGAGCCCCGCCGACTACATGCGCTGGATCGGTGATGACGGGGAACTACCGGCCATGCGCCGCCTGCTGGCCGTGCATGGCATCGCCCCTGAGCCGCCGGCGGACTGGCAACCGCCGTCCACGCCACAGTGAGCCGAAGCCCGCCTGTGGCATCGGCAAAGCCGGAGGCGGTCAGGTTGGCGGGCGGTTGGTGATGGGTGGGCGAACGTTTCCCGGGCGTGCCGTGCTCACCCGGACCACGTGATGCATGCCGCGGCTCAATCGGCCGGCACGGTGCGTTCGCGCGCCCAGTCACGCAGCGACTGCACCTGTTCGGCCATCAGCACCGACAGCGGCCGGGTGTTGCGGATCTCGGCCATCAGCAGCTCGGTGTCCAGCGGGCGCTGCTCGGCGTGCGCGGCATACAGCCCGGCCACCACCGCCTGTTCGATCTCGGCGCCGGAGAAGCCCTCGCTGGCTGCCGCCAGGGCGGGCAGGGCGAAGGCTTCCGGGTCCAGCTGGCGGCGTTGCAGGTGCAGCTGCAGCAGCTCCACGCGCACGTCCGGGGCCGGCAGGTCGACGAAGAAGATCTCGTCGAAGCGGCCCTTGCGCAGCAGTTCGGCCGGCAGCTCGTGCACCTGGTTGGCGGTGGCGACGATGAACACCGGCGCCTTGCGCTCGGCCAGCCAGGTCAGCAGGTAGCCCAGCACCCGGCGCGACACGCCGCCGTCCTCGCCGTTGCTGGCCAGGCCTTTCTCGATCTCGTCGATCCACAGCACGCACGGGGCCAGCTGCTCGGCCGAGGTCAGCGCCTCGCGCAGGTTCTTCTCGGTCTCGCCGTGGTACTTGTTGTACAGCGTGCCGAAATCCAGCCGCAGCAACGGCACGCCGAAGCCGGCGGCGGTGGCCTTGGCCAGCATCGACTTGCCGCAGCCCTGCACGCCCAGCAGCAGCATGCCCTTGGGCGGGTCCAGCCCCGGCGGGGCGTTGCCGGAGACGAACACCGCCCGGCGCTGCTCGATCCAGCGCTTGAGCCGGCGCGCGCCGGCCACCTCGTTGAAGCGCGCCGAGTCGTACTCGTAATGCAGGTTGCCGCTGCGGTTGAGCAGCTCGAACTTGAGCTTGGCCAGCTGTGGCAGGTCGTCGGCCTGCAGCGCGCCGTCCTCGTAGATCAGCTGGCGGGCAATGCGGCGGGCGTCGGTCATGCTCAGCCCGCGCAGGTTGCGCAGGATCTGCTGCACCGCGTCCTGGTCGGCCTCGACCCGGCGCCCGCCGTTGTCCCTGGCGTAGCTGGCCGCCTCCTCGCGCAGCATCTTCAGCAGCGCGTTGGCGTCGGGCAGGCGCGGGTTGAAGCGGGTGGCCAGGGCCTCCAGCTCCGGCGGCAGCTCGACCTTGGCCCCGACCAGCACCAGCACGTGTGGCTGGCTGTGGCGGCGCTGGACGATGTCGCGCAGCAGCCGCTGGTGGCTGGCGTAGCCCAGGTAGGGGTGGAAATCGAGCAGCAGGTAGATGCCGCGCTGCTCGGCCTCCTGGATCATCCGCAGCACCGAGCTGGCGTCGGGCGGGCCGAACGCCTCGTCCTCGCGGTCCATGTCGATCCTGCGCAGGCCCTCGGTGATCGACCAGCGGTACAAAGCCCGCCAGACGTGCATCAGCGCCTGCCGGAACAGTTCCACGACCCGCGACTCATCCTGGGTCTGGATGACGATCAACGGCGTGTTGGCGCGGATCAGCGCGGTCAGGTCCTGCAGTTCGCTCATGGTGGTTCCATCCCGGGGGCGACACGATAGCAAAGCCGAGCCCCGGGGCCGACCCTCACCCGGTGACTACCTTTGGTCATGCAACGCGGTGTACGCTGCGGGAACGTTCCGCGGAAACGAGGCGTGCATGAAGACGATCCTGGTAGCCGGCTCCAAGGGCGGTGTCGGCAAGACCACCATCGCCACCCACCTGGCCGCGCATTCGGCCCTGGCAGGCCATGCCACGGTGATTGCCGATGCCGATCCGCAAGGCTCCAGCAGCCGCTGGGCCGAGCGCCGGGCCATGCTGGACAGCGCCGTGCTGCCGGTCGACGTGCACCGCAAGAAGAACTGGGAAAAGCTGATCCCCGACGGCACCGAGCAGGTCATCATCGATGCCCCCGCCGGCGCCTACGGCGAGGACCTGGAGCGCTTCACCGACATCGCCGACGCGGTGGTGGTGCCGGTCCTGCCCTCGGCCCTGGACATCGAGGCCATCGTCGGCTTCCTCAACAGCCTGTCCAAGCTCAAGCGCGTGCATTCGCGCGCGCTGCCGGTGGGGCTGGTGCTCAACCGCACCAAACCGTGGACGCAGACATCGCAACAGGCCCGGCAGATGCTGGGCCAATGGCCGTATGAGGTGGTCGCGCAGCTGCGCGACAGCCAAAGCTACGTGGTGATGGTCGGGCTGGGCCGCAGCCTGTTCGACTATCACTCCGCCCAGGTACGCGAGCACCAGCAGGACTGGGAGCCGCTACTCAAATGGTTGAACAAGGTCTGACAGGAGTACTCCCCGGCCATGCGTGAACTGATCCTGCTGCGACATGCCCATGCCGAACCGGCCAACAACGGTCTGGCCGACATCGATCGTCCCCTTTCCCCGCACGGGCTGGCCGAGGCCGAGGCCGCCGGGCGCTGGCTGCTGGAGCAGAAGCTCACCCCGGACCGGGTGCTGTGTTCGCCGGCGCGGCGGACCCGCGAGACGCTGGAGGCGGTGCTGGCACTGACCGGCTACGTCGAGCAGCGGCTGGATGAGCGCATCTACGACGCCGTGCCCGGCACCCTGGCCGCGTTGCTGGATGAACACCGCGAGGTCGAACGCCTGCTGGTGGTGGGCCACAACCCGGGCCTGGAACAGCTGGTGGCGCTGATGCACAGCGGCCAGTCCGGGGATTACCGCGGCATGCCGCCGGCCTCGGTGGCGGTGCTTTCGCTGCCGATGGAGGCATCGATAGAACCGGGCATTGCCCGTCTGGCGGCGTTCTGGTGGCCGTAAGTCCATGGGTTTGTTCCGTGGCGGGCTGCTGCTGGGCTTGCTGATCGGGCCGGTTTCGTCCTTCGCGGCGGAACCGCCCCAGTTCGACCCGGCTCATTCACAGTTCGGCTTCGAGATCCGCACCCGCTTCGGCCAGAAGATCGAAGGGGTGTTCCGCCGTTTCGATGCACAGGCCACCGCGCTGCCCAACGGGCAGCACCAGGTGGTGCTGCGCATGTACACCCAATACGTCGAGATCCCCGACAAGCCGCGCTACACCGGCTGGATGCGCGGCGAGGATTTCTTCGACGTGGCGCGTTACCCGGTGATCGAGTTCCGCTCCGATCCGTACTCTCCGGAGCTGATCCACCAGGGCGGCGACGTCAATGGCTGGTTGACCATCCGCGGCATCAGCCGCCGGGAGACGCTGCACCTGGCAAAGCCTGAATGCGCACGTCCCGGCTATGATTGCGACCTCGTCAGCCGGGGCACCGTCCAGCGCGGGCGGTATGGCATGGACAGCTGGCAGATGGCCCTGGGTGATCGAGTGACCTTCATATTGCGTACGCGCCTGAGCAGCGCCCCCCCAAAGTGAACCCTTTCGTACGACTTTTCCTGCTGCTGGCGGTGCTGCTGGCCGGCGGTTGCGCCTCGCTGTCGCCGCAGCAGCGCGACCGTGCCCAAGGCATTGCCATCGCCGCGCGCTCGACCGTGGTGGACTGCGACCGGCCGGACCGCTGCGCGCTGGATTCGCCGCTGCGCGCGCTCGGCGGGCAGGCCATCACCGAATCGGCGCCCGGGCTGCCGCGCCACTACGCCACCATCGTGGACGAGGGCGAACTGGCGCTGGTGGCGCGCCTGAACCTGATCCGCAGCGCCACCCGCAGCATCGACCTGCAGACCTACATCTTCGATACCGACGACAGTGCGCGGCTGGTGATCGACGAACTGCTGGCCGCCGCCCGGCGCGGCGTCAAGGTGCGGGTGCTGATCGACCAGCTCTCGGCGATCTCCGACGTGCAGATGCTGGCCGCCCTGTCCGGGGCGCATGCCAACTTCGAGCTGCGCGTCTACAACCCTGCCTTCGGCAAGGCCAAGCTGAACTACCTGGACTACGCCGGCAGCGTGCTGTGCTGCTTCCGCCGCTTCAACCAGCGCATGCACAACAAGCTGCTGGTGATCGACGACGTGCTGGGGGTGGTCGGTGGCCGTAACTACCAGGACGATTACTACGACTGGGACAACGAGTACAACTTCCGCGATCGTGACGTGATCGTCGCCGGTCCGGAGGCGCGGGAAATGGCCGCCAACTTTGAGTCGTTCTGGGTCGCGCAGCGCAGCGTGCCGGCCGAACGGCTCAACGACGTGGGCCGGGCCCTGCTCAAGCAGGGGGTGCCGGCGATGCCGCAGGCCAACTTCCGCCACCCGGAGCGGATCGAGCGGGTGGGCGAGGAGGCAGCCGACCCGGCCTTCATCGACGAGGCCTTCGTGCAGACCGCGCTGCCGGTGCGGTCGGTGGCCTACGTGGCCGACCTGCCGCGCAAGCATCGCCGCGAGGACGATGATCCGGACGATGGCCAGCATGTCACCGAGCCGCGGCTGGATGCCCTGATCGCCTCGGCCAGGACCGAAGTGCTGCTGCAGACGCCGTACCTGGTGTTGTCCAAGCCGGCCCAGCAGCTGTTCCGCGACCTGCGCAAGCGCGAGGCCGCGCCGCGGGTGGTGGTCTCGACCAACAGCCTGGCCGCCACCGACAACCCGATCGTCTACGCGCTGTCGTACAAGTACAAGCGCCGCAACCTGCGCGAACTGGGCTTCAACATCTACGAATACAAGCCGTTCCCGCTCGATGCGCCGGTCAACTACCCCGGGCTGCTGCCCGAGCCGGTGGACGTCGAATCGGTGCCGTCCGGCCGCAACCGGGTGATCGGCGGCAGCGCGGCCGGCAGCAACGTGCGCGGCAGCGGCTCGGGCCGGCGCAACACGCCCGGAGGCAGCGACGTCGAACGCGAGGTGCTGCGCACCGAGACGCGCCCCTCGTTCCTGAGCCGGCGCGCGGCCAACCGGCCGCTGCCGGTGACCCGCAGCGGCGCGCGCATGGGCCTGCATGCCAAGTCGCTGGTGGTGGACCGCCGCATCGGCGTGATCGGCACCCACAACTTCGACCCGCGCAGCGAGAACTACAACACCGAGGGCGCGGTGATCATCGAAGATGCCGCCTTCGCCGAGCAGTTGGCGCGCAGCATCGAGCGCGACATCGCCCCGGACAACTCCTGGGTGGTGGCGCCGCGCGAGAAGGCACCGGTGTTCTCCGGCCTGAACTACAGCATCGGCAAGGCGTCCGAAGCGCTGCCGGTGCTCGATTTCTGGCCATGGCGCTACGCCACCATCTATGAGTTCAAGCCCGGCCCGGACTGCCCGCGGCCGCTGCCGCGGCAGGACCCCGGCTTCCGCGCCTGCTACACCGCCATCGGCGATTTCCCGGAAGTGGACGTCGGCCCGAAATGGCTGCTGGTGCGCATGCTCACTGCCTTCGGCGCCGGGCTGGTGCCCATCCTCTGACTGCGTCCCCGCAAAGGTTCAAGCCATGTCCCGAGTATTCCGCGCTCCCGTCGACCTGGAACAGGTCAATGCCCTGAGCCGCAACACCCTGATCGACCACCTCGGCATCGTGTTCACCGCCGCCGGCGAGGATTGGCTGCAGGCCACCATGCCGGTCGACGAACGCACCCGCCAGCCGTATGGCCTGCTGCACGGCGGCGCCTCGGTGGTGCTGGCCGAAACCCTGGGCAGCAGCGCCGGCAACCTGTGCGTGGACCCGGCCGAGCAGGTCTGCGTGGGGCTGGAGATCAACGCCAACCACCTGCGCGCGGCGCGCACCGGCGTGGTCACCGGCACCGCGCGTGCGCTGCACGTGGGCCGCACCACCCAGGTGTGGGAGATCCGCATCGAGAACGAAGACGGCAAGCCGGTGTGCATTTCGCGGCTGACGCTGGCGGTGGTGGCCCGCTGAGCGGGCATTGACGCGCGATACCTGCGGCTTACCCCTCCCCAACCTTCCCCTGCTGTGCAAGGGAGGGGGCCATACGGCTTTACCGTGATCGGTCCGACCCCGCCGAACCACTCCCTCCCTTTGGCGAAGCCCAGGGGAGGGGTACTGCCCCGCCGCCGTAGCCGTCGCTCAGCCCTCGACCATCGCCGGCAGATGCTCGCGTACCCATTGCGCCAATGCCGGCGCGGGCAGGGCAGGGGTGAAGTGGAAGCCCTGCGCGATGTGATAGCCCTGCTCGCCGAGCAGGCGCAGCTGCTCGCTGCTTTCCACGCCTTCGGCCACCACCTTCAGGTGCAGGCTCTGGCCGATGTGGGCGATGGCCTGGGTCAGCGCGCTGGCCACGCTGTCACGCTCGATCCCGTTGACGAAGCTGCGGTCCAGCTTGAGCTCGCTGATCGGCAGCTGGCGCAGGTAGCTCAGGCTGGAATAGCCGGTGCCGAAGTCGTCCATCGACAGGCGCACGCCCAGCGCATGCACCTTGCGCAGGGTCTGCAGGGTGACCGGGTCGGCGTCGAGCAGCACGTCCTCGGTGATTTCCAGGATCAGGTCCGACGCCGACAGGCCGTGCTCGTGCAGGATCCGGCTGATCATCTCGGCCAGCGCCGGGCTGTGGAAGTTGGTCGGTGACAGGTTGACCGAGACCGAGGGCACCTCCAGCCCATCCTCGCGCCAGTCGGCCAGCTGGTGGCAGGCCTCGTGCAGCGCCCATTGGCCAAGGTCGCCGATCAGGCCGGTTTCCTCGGCCAGCGGGATGAAGCGGACCGGCGGCACGTTGCCCAGCCGCGGGTGGTGCCAGCGGGCCAGGGCCTCGACGCTGTGCAGGCGGCCATCGTGCAGGTCGATCTGCGGCTGGTAGTGCAGTTGCAGCTGGCCCAGCGCGAGGGCTTCGCGCAGGGCATTCTCCAGCGCCAGCCGCTCCTGCGCGCTCTGATCCATCTCGCAGCTGTAGAAACGGGCCAGGTTGCGGCCGCTGTGCTTGGCCTGGTACATCGCCATGTCGGCGCGGTGCAGCAGGGTTTCCATGCTCGTGCCGTCGTGCGGGAACACGCTGATGCCGATGCTGGCCGAGGGCCGGATCTCCATCTCCCCCAGCTGCAGCGGCTCGCCCAACGCGCGCAGCAGGCGTTCGCTGTGTTCGTCGGCGCCCTGCGCGTCGCAGCCGTTGAGCACCACCACGAACTCGTCGCCGGACAGGCGGCCGACGATGTCCATCGGCCCGGTCTGCTCCTGCAGGCGGCGCGCGACCACCCGCAGCAGTTCATCGCCGCCGGGGTGGCCGAAGGAATCGTTGACCTGCTTGAAGCGGTCCAGGTCGATGAACAGCACCGCCAGCGACTGGTGGGTGTGGCCGGCGGCGCTGATCGCCTGGTCGGCACGGGCATGCAGCAGGCTGCGGTTGGGCAGGCCGGTGAGGTCGTCGTAGAAGGCCAGCCGGCGGATGCGGTTGCGCGCTTCCTCGCGTTCCAGCGCCAGCGCGCACAGGTGCACGATCACCTCGACCAGGCGCCGGTGGAAGCTGTCCGGCTCCATCGGCTGCCGGTAATAGAACGCGAAGGTGCCCAGCACGCGGCCGTCGCTGGACTTGATCGGCGTGGACCAGCACGCCGCCAGGCCGTACTGCAGGGCCAGGTGGCTGACGCCCTCCCAGTTGGGGTCGCTGGCGATGTCGCGCGCGACCACGGTTTCACCGCAATGGGCCGCGGTGCCGCAGCTGCCCGAATGCGGGCCGACCGGCGTGCCATCGACCAGCTTGCTGTAGGCCTCCGGCAGGCTGGGCGCGGCCAGCGTGCGCAGCCGGCCGTCCTCCACGCGCAGCACCGAGCAGGTGACCTGCGGGGCGATCTTCTCCACCTCCTCGCACATCATCTGCATGATCTCGGCGGTGGGTACCTCGCGCACCATCGCATCGAGCATGCGGTGCTGCAGGACCTCATGCACCTTGGTGCGGGTGATGTCGGTCAGCACCACGACCATGTTCACCAGCTTGCCGTAGTCGTCGAAGATCGGGTTGATGGTGACCGAGCACCACAGCGGCTGGCCGTCCTTGCGGTACAGGCGCTCGTCGGCGCGGATCGACTGCCCGGACATCAGCCGCGTCATGTAGGCGGCCATCTGTTCGCCGGAATGATCGTCCGGCGCCAGCAGGGTGGGGACGTAGCGGCCGAGCAGCTCGCTGTCCAGGAAGCCGAACAGGCGACGGAAACCCTTGTTCGGGTAGACCACGTGGGCCTGGGCATCGGTGATCAGCACCGCGCTCTGGGTCTCGTCGAACCCCAGCGACAGCAGCCGCTCGCGCTCCTGCGCCTGGCGCCGCGCGGTGACGTCGCTGATCAGCGCCATGTGGATGTCGCGGCCGCCGCTGGACACGTGCGACAGGGTCACGCTGATCCAGCAGTGGCTGCCGTCCTTGCGCACCAGCTGGATGTCATGCGGCGCCAGGGCCAGTTCCTGCACGCGGTTGCTGGCCCCCGGGTACAGGCGGGTGTCATAGCGCTCGCGCATGGAGGGCGGGGCCAGCTGGCCCAGGTTCCTGCCCAGCATTTCCTCGCGCGGCCAGCCGGAGATGGTCTCCATGGCGCGGTTGAGGTACAGGATGGTGTTCTGTTCGTCGAACAGGATCACGCCGCTGCCAATGCGCTCCAGCGCGGCAGAAAAGAAATGCAGCATGTCCTCTGTCGATGACAGCAGCTGCCGGTGCATCACCACGCTCCCCTGAACGTTGGAACCGTTTTACACACTTACGGCGCGGGAAGGGTAACGCTGAAGGTCCAGCCGGGCCCCTTGGCCCGCGTGATGTCTGGATACTGTGCCGCAACGCACCTTTCCGTGTCCTGGCAGCAATACCCTGCCGCCGTAACAGTCGCTGGCACAAGCCGGACCGCATCCGGTATCGTGCGCGGATGATCTCCCCCCGTCCCGCCCGCCAGGGCGGTGTGGCTCGCGTGTTCCGTTACCTGTACCGCGTCCCGCTGCTGCTGGTGCACATCGTCCTGTTCCTGCCGCTGATCCTGTTGCTGATGGCCCCGCCATTCGGCCGCATCGGCGGGCCTGCCGATCCCCTGGAGCACCGCGTGGTGCGCTGGTGGTCGGGCGTGCTGATGTGGATCTTCGGCTTCCGGCTCAAGCGCTTCGGCCAGCCGCTGCCGGGGCCGGTGCTGTTCGTGGCCAACCACGTGGGCTGGGTCGACATCTGCATGATCCACAGCCAGAAGATGGTCGGTTTCGTCGCCAAGCGCGAGATCGCCGGCTGGCCGCTGGTCGGCTGGCTGGCCAGCCGTGGGCATACCATCTACCACCAGCGCGGCAACACCGAGTCGCTGGGTGGGGTGATGGAGGAAATGGTCAAGCGCCTGAACGAACAGCGGCCGGTGGCGGTGTTCCCCGAAGGCCGCACCCGCGGTGGCCACGAAGTGGGCCCGTTCCACGCCCGCATCTTCCAGGCGGCGGTGGAGGCCAACGTGCCGGTGCAGCCGGTGGCCTTGCGCTACGGCGTGCGCGGTGACGCGCAGACCATGGTGGCGTTCGGGCCGAGCGAGAGCTTCTTCGGCAACTTCCTGCGCCTGCTCGGCGAGCCGGCGCGTGCGGCGCAGGTGCACTTCCTCGCGCCGATCGGCAGCCAGGACCTGGAAGGTCGCCGCCGCATCGCCGAAACCTCGCGTGCGCGCATCGTGGCGGTGATGGAAGGGCCGTGAGGCGATGTCGGTCGTGCGCCTGCCGTCGTCGGAAAGCCGCCAGCCGGACGCGCTGAACGCCGCCGACTACCTGCCGCCGCGCTGGCTGCGCAATCCCCACCTGCAATCGATGCTGGCTTCGAGCCGGCTGCGCCTGCGCCGCGGCCTGCAGCTGCTGGCCGCCACCGGCGCGGTCAACCGCGAACTGATCCTGGACGGCGGTGACGGCGTGCGCCTGCAGGGCTGGCACAGCAGCGTGCCGGGCCGTGCCCCGATCGGGCTGGCGCTGCTGCTGCATGGCTGGGAAGGCAGCACCGAGTCGAGCTACATGCGCATGACCGCCGCGCGCATGCTGGAGGCCGGCTTCGACGTGGTGCGGCTGAACTTCCGCGACCACGGCAACACCCACCACCTGAACCCGGGCATCTTCCACTCCTGCCGCATCGATGAAGTGGTGCAGGCCGCCGGCGACGTGGCACGCCGTTTCCCGGACCTGCCGATGGTGGCCGCCGGCTACTCGCTGGGCGGCAACTTCGTGCTGCGCCTGGCCCTGCATGCACCGGCCGCGGGCGTGCCCCTGCGGCACGTGGCCTCGGTCTGCCCGGTGCTGGACCCGGCGGTGACGATGGAGAGCATCGAGCACGGGCCGGCGATGTACGACTGGTACTTCCGCCGCAAGTGGACCGGCTCGCTGCGGCGCAAGCGCGCGCTGTTCCCCGAGCTGGCCGACTGCGACGACGACGTGCTCAAGCTGGACATCCGCGCGCTGACCGGCTGGCTGGTGAACCGGCATACCGACTTCCCCACGCTGCAGGACTACTTCGAGGGCTACTCGATCGCCGGCCACAAGCTGGCCGGGCTGCAGGTGCCGGCCGAGATCCTGATGGCGCAGGACGACCCGGTCATCCCCTTCGCCACCTTCGACCATTGGCAGCTGCCGAACCACGCACGCCTGCAGATCGCGCGCTGGGGCGGGCATTGCGGGTTCATCGAGAACCTGCGCGGCGATGGCTTCTCCGAGCGCTGGGTCACCCGGCAACTGCTGGCGGCGTTGCCAGGCTGAACCGTGGCGCGGCGGGCGCGCCCGCTACAATGGGTTTTTTGCGCTCACGCTGGACCGCCATGCAAGACAAGATCATCGAAGCCCTGCGCCGCAACGCCAACGACGACGCGGTGTCCCTGGCCCGCGAATGGGTGGCGGCCGAACCGCAGCAGGCGCAGGCCCATCGCTGGCTGGCGCTGGCCCTGCAGCAGGACAACCAGCTGGAACAGGCCCAGGCCAGCCTGGACCAGGCACTGGCGCTGGCACCGGAAGAGGCCGCCCTGCACCTGCAGCACGCCGGCCTGCTGCTGGCCCTGCGCCAGCTCGAGGCCGCCGACCAGGCGCTGGACCGCAGCACCGCGCTCAACCCCAATGAATTCTCCGCCTACCTGATGCAGGCGCACCTGGCGCTGGGCCGCGAGGACATCGACGAAGCCGACCGCCTGATCCGCCTGGCCGAACGCGTGGACCCGGACAGCCCGGAGCTGGGTGCGGTGCAGGGCATGGTCGCGTTGCGCCGCGGCGAGCTGGACCGCGCGCTGGGCGTGCTGTCGGCCGCGGTCGAGCGCCTACCGCGCGATCCGCGCCTGCTCTACGCACTGGGCTTCGCCTATCTGGGCAAGGACATGCCGGCGTTCGCCGAGCAGGCCTTCCGCCGCGTGCTCGAACTGGTCCCGGACAACCAGGCGCTGCGCGGCCTGCTGGTGCAGCTGGCGCTGCGCCAGGGCCATGTCGACAACGCGGCCGAAGTGATGCGCGAGGTGCTGGCCAGCAAGGGGGGCGACACCCCCGGCCTGCGTCGCCTGGCCGGCGAACTGGAGCTGGCCTCCGGCCAGCCGCTGCAGGCGCTGGAACACCTGCGCCCGCTGCTGTCGCAGTTGCCCGGTGACCGCGGCACGCTGCAGATGCTGCTGGTGGCCTGGCAGCGACTGGGGCGCGAGGAGGAAGCCAGCGCCGCGCTGGATGCGGCACTGGAAGCCCACCCGCAGCTGCACGACCTGTGGCTGGCCCGCCTGGCGATCCCGGCGGTGGGCAGCCCGGAAGCGGTGGCCGTGGTCGAGCGCTGGCTGGCGGCCATGCCCGACCATGTGCCGGCGCTGGAAGCCCGCATGCGGCTGCATGACATGAACGAGGAAAGCGACGCGGCCGAGGCCATCGCCCGCCGCATCGCCGCGCTGGAGCCGGGCCGCGTCAGCGCCGAGCAGCGCATCGTCGAAGCCCTGCTGCTGCGCGATGCGCCCGCGGCAGCGGCGCATGTCCAGGCACTGATCGACAGCGCCCCGGAAGCCGCGCGGCCGAACCTGCGCAGCTGGCTGGGCACCGTGCAGGACCGTGGCGGCAACCCGGCCGGCGCGGTGGCCACCTGGCTGCAGCTGCATGCCGAGCAGGCCGCCACGCGCCTGCCGCTGCCGCCGCAGGCCAAGGCCCCGGTGGAATGGCCGGCGCTGGGTGAGGTGGCCGACGACAACGCGATGCGCCCGCTGTTCGTCTGGGGCGCGCCGGGCTCGGGCGTGGAGCGCGTGGTGACGGTGATGGCGGCCGGCAGCCGGGTGCTGCGCGCCGACCGTTTCGGTGCCACCCCGCCGACCGATGGTTTCCAGAACTACCTGACCCTGCAGCGGCTGGCCACCGATGCGCTGACGCCCGAGCAGCTGGTGCAGCAGTGGCGCGAGCAGCTGCCGGCGCGCGGCATTGCCGATGGCAACGTCATCGACTGGCTGCTGTGGTGGGACAACGCGCTGTTGTGGGCGCTGCGCCCGCAGTTGCCGGAAGGCCGTCTGGTGGTGGCGGTGCGCGATCCGCGCGACATGTTCATCGAATGGCTGGCGCTGGGCGCACCCGCGCCGCTGGCGCTGACCTCGTCGATGGACGCGGCGCAGTGGCTGGCACGTTCCGTGGAGCAGGTGGCCGAGCTGCACGAGGGCGACCTGTACCCGCACCTGATCCTCCGCACCGACGAGGCGGTGAACGACCCGGCGGCGATGGGCGCGCTGCTGGAGCAGGCCTTCGGCGTGCGCTTCCCGCAGGTGCGCAGCCTCGGCCCGGGCACCGTCGAGGCCGGCCACTGGCGCCGCTACGCCCAGGTGCTGGCGGCGGAATTCCTGTATCTCACCCCGGTCGCGGTGCGACTGGGCTACCCCGAAGCCTGACCCGAGGACCCCCGATGAAACTGGACAGCCAGAGTTTCAGCAACGGCCAGCCGATCCCGGCCGAGTTCGCCGCCGGCCAGCCGTCCGGCGTTGCCGGCAACCGCAACCCGCAGCTGTCCTGGCACGACGTGCCCGAAGGCACGCGCTCGTTCGCCCTGCTGTGCGTGGACCCGGACGCGCCGACCGTGGCCGAGCTGGTCGGTCGCGACGATGTCGGCATCCCGCTGGACCAGCCACGCGCTGATTTCGTGCACTGGGTGATGGTGGATATCCCCGCCGACGTGCAGGAGATTGCCGCCGGCAGCTGCAGCGACGGCTTCACCGCGCATGGCAAGCAGCAACCGGCAGGCCCGGCCGGCGCGCGCCAGGGCATCAACGACTACACCGGCTGGTTCGCCGGTGACCTCGACATGGCCGGCACCTATTTCGGCTATGACGGCCCGTACCCGCCGTTCAACGACGAGCGCCCGCACCGCTATTTCTTCCGCGTGTTCGCGCTGGACGTGGCGTCGCTGCCGGTGGAAGGCGCCTTCACCGCCGCCGATGTGTTCAGCGCGATGCAGGGCCATGTGCTGGCCGAAGCCGCGTTGCACGGCACCTACACGCTGAACCCGCACCTCTGACCGGTACTGCCGGGCGCGCTGCCGCCACACGGCGGCAGGGAACCGAAATGACGAGGGCGCCTTGCGGCGCCCTCGTCGTCTGCTTCGCAGCGGTGGCTTACTTGCCCACCTGCTCCGAGCTGACCACCATGTCCAGCACGTAGGCCAGCGAAGACGCGTCGGCCGGCGGGTTCTTCACCTGGAAACGCTTCAGGCGCAGCACGTTGCGCACGCCCGGCTGGTGGGTGTAACCCTCGATGTTGCCGTAGAAGTTCTCCCACTCACCGCGCTTGCCCTGCTCCAGGCCCTGCTCGTTGTACTTCACCTCGCGCACCTGCAGGCACTGTGCATCACGCATCACGCCATGGGTGCAGGGCTTGGTCTGTGCATCGACTTCCAGGAACACGCGCTCGCCCTCGCCGCCGTAGCGGGCTTCGGCGGTCGGCTCGGCGCGGAAGGTCAGCACGTCGCCATTGGCGGCGGCCAGCACCAGCTGCGACGCATCCAGCGAACGGATCGTCAGCTTGCCCTGCAGGCGCTCGCTGACCAGGCCGTCCAGCGCCATCACGCCCGGCTCGCCGCAGGCCATGTTGGTGGACATCATGTTGCCGACGCTGAGTGCGTCGCCTTCCAGCGTGTAGCCACCGCCCATGCCGTTGCAGGCATTGCTCACGCTCAGGCGGCCGTCCTTGAAGTCCAGCGTGACCGGCTTGTCGGCGCGCACGAACAGCGCGTCCACGCGCTTGCCGGCCGAATCCACGGCGGTGTCGAGCAGCCAGTGGTTGGCGCCAAGCTGGGTGGCGTCGATCGAGGCCGCCGCGGCCGGGGTGGCGGTGTTGGCGGCGGGGGTGGCTTCACTCTTGGTGGTCGTCTGCGACGGGTTGCTGCAGGCGGCCATCAGGGCCAGCGGCAGGGCCAGCATGAGGATGCGCTTCATGGACAACTCCTTGGGTTATGGAAAGGATTCGGGACGACAAACGGATGAAGCTGCCGGCCGGGGTTGAAGGCGCCGGGGCGCGTTCAGTTTCCAGCAGGCAAGAACAGCAGCAAGCCAATGCCCAGTGCGATGCGGTATAGCGCGAAGCCCGTGAAGGGCCGGCGCTTGATGTAGTCCAGCAGCCACTTCACCACCACGAAACCGGTGATGACGGCGGCGGTGAAGGCCACGCCGACGTCGGTCCAGTTCTCGCTGCCGAGCTGCCCGTCCTTGGCAAGTTCCAGGAACGCGTAGCCACTGGCGGCGAACATGGTGGGAATACCTACCAGAAAGACGAACTCGGCCGCGGCGGCGCGGCGCGTCAGGCCCAGCAGCATGGCCAGGAAGATGGCCGCCGCCGAGCGCGAGGTGCCGGGGAACACGCCGGCCACCACCTGTGCCAGGCCGACGCCGATGGCCACCGTCCAGGTGACCGTCTCGCGGTCGGGCAGGCGTGCGGCGAAGCGTTCGGCGGCCAGCATCCAGACGCCACCGATGACCAGCGCCCACGCCACCGGGGTCACCGTTTCCGGCAGCTCCCAGCCGGCCAGGCGTACCGGCAGGCCGACCACGGCGGTGACCAGGAAGGCCACGCCCAGCTTCATGACGTAGTCGCGGTTCTCGTGCTGGCCCAGGCCGGTGGCCAGCGTCCACAGCCGCTGCCGCAACGCCAGCGTCACCGCCAGGATGGCACCGGCCTGGATCACGATGTTGAAGAAGTCCGAGCGGCTACCCAGCCAGTGCTGGGCGATCAGCAGGTGGCCGGTGCTGGAGATGGGGAGGAATTCGGTGAGGCCTTCGAGAATGCCCAGCAGGAGGGCGGAGAGCAGGTCGGACATGGAGATCGGTGGGAAAAAAGGCCGGTACAGCATAGTCCAAGTGATGTGTTGCACCTGCATGGTGCCGTGCACGCCGTTTGCACCTCCGTGGTGCAAGCCGGTCGATGCAATTGCAACTTTCACCAAACAAAAACAATCACTTGCGATGATTTCGGGGTTGGCACGCTATTTGCTCATTCACCCCATACGTCATCACCCATCCGAGGTTGCACCCGATGTCCCTGGAAAACGTTGAGAAGCTGATCAAGGACAACCAGGTCGAGTTCGTCGACCTGCGTTTCGTCGACATGCGCGGTATCGAGCAGCACGTGACCTTCCCGGTCTCGATCATCGAGCCGTCGCTGTTCGAGGAAGGCAAGATGTTCGATGGCAGCTCGATCGCCGGCTGGAAGGGCATCGCCGAATCGGACATGGTGCTGCTGCCGGACCCGGACAGCGCCTACCTGGACCCGTTCTACGCCGATCCGACCCTGGTGCTGACCTGCGACGTGCTCGACCCGGCCACCATGCAGGGCTACGGCCGCTGCCCGCGCGGCATCGCCAAGCGCGCCGAGGCCTACCTGAAGTCCTCCGGCATCGCCGACCTGGCCTTCTTCGGCCCGGAACCGGAGTTCTTCATCTTCGACTCGGTCCAGTTCGCCAATGACATGGGCCACACCTTCTTCAAGATCAACTCCGAGGAAGGTTCCTGGAACACCGGCAAGAGCTACGAAGGCACCAACAGCGGCTACCGCCCGACCGTGAAGGGCGGCTACTTCCCGGTGCCGCCGACCGACTCGCTGCACGATATCCGCGCCGAGATGTGCAAGGTGCTGGAAAAGGTCGGCATCGAAGTCGAAGTGCACCACCACGAAGTGGCCAACGCCGGCCAGTGCGAGATCGGCGCCAAGTTCAACACCCTGGTCACCAAGGCCGACGAACTGCAGCGCATGAAGCACGTCATCAAGAACGTGGCCCATCGCAACGGCAAGACCGTCACCTTCATGCCCAAGCCGCTGGTCGGCGACAACGGCAGCGGCATGCACGTGCACCAGTCGCTGGCCAAGGAAGGCAAGAACCTGTTCTCCGGTGACGGCTACGGTGGCCTGAGCCAGATGGCGCTGTGGTACATCGGCGGCATCTTCAAGCACGCCCGCGCCATCAACGCCTTCGCCAACTCCGGCACCAACAGCTACAAGCGCCTGGTCCCGGGCTTCGAGGCACCGGTGATGCTGGCCTACTCGGCCCGCAACCGCTCGGCCTCGTGCCGCATCCCGTGGGTGTCCAACCCGAAGGCACGCCGCATCGAGATGCGTTTCCCGGACCCGATCCAGTCCGGCTACCTGACCTTCACCGCGCTGATGATGGCCGGCCTGGACGGCATCAAGAACCAGATCGACCCGGGCGCGCCGAGCGACAAGGACCTGTACGACCTGCCGCCGGAAGAAGAGAAGCTGATCCCGCAGGTCTGCTCCTCGCTGGACCAGGCGCTGGAAGCGCTGGACAAGGACCGCGAGTTCCTCAAGGCCGGTGGCGTGATGAGCGACGACTTCATCGATGCCTACATCGCGCTGAAGATGAAGGAAGTGACCGCGTTCCGCGCGGCCACCCACCCGCTGGAGTACCAGCTGTACTACGCAAGCTGATCCTTTCAGGTGGCGATGACGAAGGGCACCCCTCCCACCTTCGTCATCGCCGCCGCTTTCAAGGCTGGGGAGCCTTGCAGGCGGTCTGAAGCAGGACGCACGGAAGCACCAGGGGCAAGAGAATCCGGACGCGCGCCATGGGCCATTCCTCCCTCCCGCGTCACTGCCGTCAGCGGCTGGAAAAGTGCTGCCGTCAGCGAGGCCCATGACACGTTCGGCGCAACAGCCAGCGGCCGCATCGCGGCCGGTGGAAGACACGAAACCGGCCCGCAGGCGCGGGCCGGTCTCCTCCACTACGGGACATGCGCATGAAATTGATCTCCGCCATCATCCGGCCATTCAAGCTTGACGAGGTACGCGAGGCACTGGGCGCCGTCGGCGTTTCGGGCATCACCGTCACCGAGGTCAAGGGCTTTGGCCGGCAGAAGGGGCACACCGAGCTGTATCGCGGTGCCGAGTACGTCGTCGACTTCCTTCCCAAGATCCGCATCGAGACCGCCGTCACCGACGACCGCGTGGATGCGGTGATCGAAACCCTGCAGGGCGCGGCCGGCACCGGCAAGATCGGTGACGGCAAGATCTTCGTCACCCCGCTCGAGCAGGTGGTGCGTATCCGCACCGGTGAAACAGGCGCTGACGCGCTCTAACCCCCACAGCCGGAGTCGACAATGCGAACGGAATTTTTCACCGGGCTCAAGGCCCGGTTCGGTGGCCTGTGCCTGTCGTTCATGCTCGCCGTCATGGCGGTGGGCATGCTTCCCTCACACGCGTTGGCCCAGCAGGCCACGCCGCCGCAGCCGGAGGCAACGCAAGGCGCGGCACCGGCGGTTGCCGCCGAGGCCCCGGCCGAAGCCGCCGCCGAGGCGGCGCCCAGCTTCGATCGCGGGGATGTGGCGTGGATGCTCACCGCCACCTTGCTGGTGCTGATGATGGTGGTGCCGGGCCTGGCGCTGTTCTATGGCGGCCTGGTGCGCGCCAAGAACGTGCTCTCGGTGCTGAGCCAGGTGCTGGTGGTGTTCTCGCTGGTGCTGATGCTGTGGGTGGCCTATGGCTACAGCGCGGTGTTCAGTGCGGGCAACCCGTTCTTCGGTTCCTTCACCGAATTCGCCTTCCTCAAGGGCTTCACCCCCGAATCGGTGGGCAACACACCGATCGCCGGGTTGCCGGACTTCCTGTTCGTGGCCTTCCAGTCCACCTTCGCCGGCATCACCACCGCGCTGATCGTCGGCGCGTTCGCCGAGCGCATCAAGTTCCGCGCGGTGCTGTTGTTCTCGGCGTTGTGGTTCACCCTGAGCTACATCCCGATGGCGCACATCGTCTGGGGCGGCGGCTATCTCGGTGAGATGGGCGCGATCGACTTTGCCGGCGGCACGGTGGTGCACATCAACGCCGGTGTCGCCGGCCTGGTGGCGGCGTGGTTCGTCGGCAAGCGCCTGGGCTATGGCCAGACCGCATTGAAGCCACACAACCTGCCGCTGACCTGGATCGGCGCGATGCTGTTGTGGGTGGGCTGGTTTGGCTTCAACGCCGGCTCGGCCGCAGCCGCCGACACGGTCGCCTCGCTGGCCTTCATCAACACCGTGCTGGCCACCGCTGCCGCGGTGCTGGGCTGGACGCTGGTGGAGGCGGTGACCAAGGGCCATCCCTCGGCGCTGGGTGCGGCTTCCGGCGCGGTCGCCGGCCTGGTGGGCGTGACCCCGGCCTGCGGTACGGTGGGCCCGCTCGGTGCGATCGTGATTGGCTTCGTCACCGGCATGATCTGCGTGTGGGGCGTGACCGGGCTCAAGCGCCTGTTGAAGGCCGATGACACCGCCGACGTGTTCGGCGTGCACGGTGTGGGTGGCATCGTCGGTGCGATCCTCACCGGCGTGTTCAGCGCACAATCGCTCGGCGGCACCAAGGCCGACCTGGATATCGGCCACCAGCTCTGGGTGCAGGTGGTCAGCGTCGGCTTCACGGTGCTGTGGAGCGCGGTGGTCACCGCGGTGATCCTGCTGGTGGTGCGCGCGCTGGTCGGCCTGCGCGTGAGCGAGGAAGCCGAACGCACCGGCCTGGACGTCACCACCCACGGCGAATCCGCCTACGAGGTCTAAGACTGTGTACTCAAAGCCCCTCTCCCGCGTGCGGGAGAGGGGTTGGGGTGAGGGCCGCGCCAGCATCCTGCCGTAGGTCACTTGCTTTCCCATCCGTGGCAACGTGCAATGCCCGGCATGAACCACAAACTCCTGTTGCCGCTGGCGCTGGTCGCCGCACTCGCCGCCTGCACCACCGCGCCGCAGCGCAATCCCCTGGCGCAATGGGTTCCCTCGGCGAACCACAACGCACGCCAGCCGGTGATCATCGTGCTGCACCACACCGACCAGGATTCGGTGCAGCAGAGCCTGGACACGCTGCGCAGCGCCAACAGCGGCGGCAAGGTGAGCTCGCACTACCTGGTCGGGCGCAAGGGTGACCTGTACCAGCTGGTCGCCGACAGCGAACGTGCCTGGCATGCCGGTGGCGGGCGCTGGGGATCGATCACCGACCTCAACTCCACCTCGATCGGCATCGAGATCGACAACGACGGCGAGAGCCCGTTCAGCGCACCGCAGATCGCCACGCTGCTGCGCCTGCTCGATGACCTGTGCACCCGCTACAACATCCCGCGCAGCCAGATCATCGGCCATGCCGATCTGGCCCCGTCGCGCAAGGCCGACCCCAGCCGCTTCTTCCCCTGGCAGCAGCTGGCCGAGGCCGGCTTCGGTATCTGGCCCAAGGCCAGCGACGGCGCGGCCCCGGAAGGCTTCGACCGCTGGCTGGCGCTGCAGGCGCTGGGTTACCCGATGGACGACCGTGCCGCGGCCGCGCGCGCCTTCCACCGGCGCTTCCGTGGCAGCGACACGTTGCCCGCCGAGCTGGATGCCGAAGATGCCCGCATCCTCCACTCGCTGCTGCAACAGGTGAAGTGAGCGACCGCGCCCGGTGGCATGGTCGCCGGGCGCGTGCTCAGTTGACGCTGCACTGGACCTGCACGTTGATCTGGCTGTTGGCCGGGAACGCCGTCACCGTCGCCCCGTTGGCGGTCAGCAGGTCCGCCGGCGCCTGCGGGCAGGTCGCGTTGTTGGTGGGCGTGCAGGAGAGCACCTGGCAGTTGGACAGCCCGCTCGCCGGCGTGTCCTTCAGGACCGCGCCACTGGCATCGCCCGGGCCGCCGTTGCGGAACTGCAGCGAGTAGGTCGTACTGCTCCCGGACGGCACGCTGGCCACGGCATTGGTCTTGGTCACGGAGAGGTCGACGCCGGCCGCATTGGTGAAGGTGCAGACGATGTTCGCGCCCTGGACGATGGCCGCGGCCGGCAGCGTGACGCTGCGGTTGGGCAGGTCCACGGTACCGTTCACGCCGGCAGGCAGGCCGGTGCACTGGACCGCGCTGAGGGCGAAGCCCGGCGTCTGTGCCTCGGTCAGCGTGGTGGCCGTGTTCACCGCCGTCAGCGCACGCGCGCTGCCGGCCACGGCCTGGCCGGCGCTGGTCGTGGTCAGCGTCTGCGAGGGCAGGCCATTGGTGCCGGTGAAGGTGAAGGCGCCCACCGCGCGTTCGCTGATCTTGCGCGCGGTCACCACCGGCCGGGGCGTATTGGTGATGGTGCAGGTGTACTGCGTGTTGGCCGCCACCGCGATGGTCCAGTCGGGGCCGGTCCCGCTGGGCGTGTAGGCCTGCTGCTGGCCGTTGAGCTGGTAGGACGTGCAGCTGATGCTCTTGTCGTAGTCACCGATGGCCTGGACGCTGTTGGCCGCCATGTCATCGCGCACGACGTGGTTGCCGGTGCTGACCTGCAGCGCGCCGGTGCTGGCCTGCTGCCCCGTCCCGGCGCCGCTGGTGGAGGCCGCGCGCAACGTGTTGCTGCCCTGGCGGATGGAGACGGTGAACTGGTCGTTGGGCGCGATGCGGCCCAGGTTCACCACCTTGTTGACCATGATCGCCGGCACCGGGTAGACGATGCTGCCGGCGCAGCCGCTGGAACTGCTCGCCTGCGAGGGGTTGCTGAACTGGGTGGCGGGAATGATCTGCGCCGCGCCGCCGTTGATCGAGGGATGCTGCCAGCGCAGCCGGTTGAAGTTCAGGCCGCCGGCGTTCACCCAGTAGATGCGCATCAGGGCACAACTGTTGGCGACGTCGGCGTTGAAGCTGCCGATGGCCCGGAAGTCGGTTTCGCCGCTGGTGTAACTGCTCAGTGCGCCGACCGGGATGTCGTAGTTGGCGGTGCGGTAGGCGGTGCTGGTGTAACTGGAGGACATGCTGACCTGCACCGAGTCGTCATGCGCCACGGAAAGCGTGTAGGTGCCGGCAACCGGGAACCGCACCAGCGTGTACATCACCCGGCCCATGGCCTGGTAGCGGCAGGGATCGGTCTGCAGGTTGGCGGCGGTGCGGCTATCGCACAACGCGAACGGATTGCTGCCGTAGTCCACCAGCGCCGAGGTGCCGGTGCGGACCGCATTGGCCGGGTTGTTGGCCAGCGCGGAGAGGTTGGCGATGGTGGCGGGGTTGTTGACGAACCGCGGGGCGCCTTGCGGACCGATGTAATTGGCATCGGATGCGATGCTGGTGGTGCCACGGTAATCCTCCCACAGCACGTTCTGCGCGGCCGCCTGGAACGCGGTCATGGCCAGCAGCAGGCCGGCGATGCCGGCGCCACCGGCGCGCCAGAGGCCGGAAAGCGTGGTTCGAGCGTGAAGCGTTGGCATGTCATCCCCTGAAGTGTCACTTGCCGCAATGGCGCGGATAGTGGCCTTGGCGGTGCCAAGCCGCCGTGACGATGCTGCCCAGCCGGTCGCCTTTGCACTACATTGGTGCAATGACGATGCCTGATGACCGCCCCGCGCTGGACGTGCTGGGTACCCCCGTGGCCTGGGCCAGCGCCGATGGCCGCATCCTTGGCACCAACCCGGCCTTCGCGCGCTGGATGGGCGTGAGCGTGCGCCGCCTGGTCGGCCAGCCGCTGGTCTCGCTGGAGGCGCAGGGCGAGGCCTTGGCCAACTTCCTGGCCCGCGACGAGCGCGACGTGCTGCGCCTGCATCGGTTGATCCTGGCCCTGCCGGGCGAGAGCCCGCGTTTCGCCGAGGGCTGGTTGAGCCGGCTGGAGGAAGGCGGCTGGCTGCTGGAGGCCTACCCGGTGGACGAGTTCGTCGCGCCCGACCCGGCGCAGGTGCTGCCCGGCGCACTGTCGGCCGCCCTCAAGGGCCTGGCCCACGAGCTGCGCAACCCGTTGGCCGGGCTCAAGGGCGCCGCGCAGCTGCTGGCCCGCCGGGCCCAGGGCCGCGACGCCGGCGAGCGTGAGTTGATCGACCTGATCGGCGCGGAGATCGAACGCCTCAACGGCCTGCTCGAACAACTGCTGTCACCGGCCCCGGCACGACCGCACGCGGCCATGAACATCCACGCCGCGCTGGAGCGGGTGCTGCGCCTGGCCGAGAGCGAGGCGGGCTGGTCGGTGCGTATCCAGCGCGATTACGACCCCAGCATCCCCGAGTTCGACGGTGACCCCGACCGCCTGACCCAGGCCGCCTGGAACCTGGTGCGCAACGCCATCCAGGCCGGCGCCACCGTGGTGACGCTGCGCACCCGGGTCGAGCACGGCCTGCGCATCGGCGACCAGATCCAGCCGTTGGCGCTGCGCCTGGAAGTGGCCGACGACGGCCGCGGCGTGCCCGAGGACATGGCCGAGCACCTGTTCCTGCCGCTGGTCAGTGGCCGCGCCGAGGGCACCGGCCTGGGCCTGGCGCTGGCCCAGCAGGTGGCGCGCGAACACCGCGGCACCCTCGGTTACCGTTCGCGCCCCGGCCACACGGTGTTCACCGTGCTGCTGCCGCTGGGCACACAGGAGGCCCGTGATGCCTGACCCCACCACCGCCACCGTCTGGGTGGTCGATGACGACCGGTCGGTACGTTTCGTGCTGACCACCGCGCTGCGCGAGGCCGGCTACACCGTCGAAGGCTTCGAGCATGCGGCGGCGGCCCTGGCCGCGCTGGAAACCCGGCCGGTGCCCGACCTGCTGTTCACCGACGTGCGCATGCCCGGCGACAACGGCCTGGCACTGCTGGAGAAACTCAAGGCCGCGCATCCGCAGCTGCCGGTCATCGTGATGAGCGCCTACACCGACGTGGCCAGCACCGCCGGAGCGTTCCGCGGCGGTGCGCACGAGTTCCTGTCCAAGCCGTTCGACCTGGACGATGCGGTGGAACTGGCCCGGCGCGCGCTGCCCGAGCCGTTGGTGGAAGACCCGCCGGCGGCGCCACCGCCGGCCGCCGTGGCCGGCCAGGGCGCGCCGCAGCTGATCGGCGACACCCCGGCCATGCGTGCGTTGTTCCGCGCCATCGGCAAGCTGGCGCAGGCGCCGTTGTCGGTGTTGATCAATGGCGAAACCGGCACCGGCAAGGAACTGGTGGCCAACGCGCTGCACCGCGAGTCGCCGCGCGCGAAGGGGCCGTTCGTGGCGCTGAACACCGCCGCCATCCCGGCCGAACTGCTGGAAAGCGAACTGTTCGGCCATGAGGCCGGCGCGTTCACCGGCGCGCACAAGCGCCATATCGGCCGCTTCGAGCAGGCCGATGGCGGCACGCTGTTCCTGGACGAGATCGGCGACATGCCGCTGCCGCTGCAGACCCGCCTGTTGCGCGTGCTGGCCGAGGGCGAGTTCTTCCGCGTCGGCGGGCGCGAGCTGATCCATGTCGATGTGCGCGTGGTCGCCGCCACCCACCAGGACCTGGAGGCACTGGTCGAGCAGGGCCGCTTCCGTGCCGACCTGCTGCACCGGCTGGACATGGTGCGCCTGCTGCTGCCCCCGCTGCGCGAGCGCCTGGCCGATGTGCCGCAGTTGGCCGAGACCTTCCTGGCCAATGCCGCACGACGGCTGGACATGCCGCCCAAGCGCCTGTCCGCGCCCGCCGTGCAGGTGCTGCGCGAGTACGCCTGGCCGGGCAACGTGCGCGAGCTGGAGAACGTGTGCTGGCGCCTGGCCGCGCTGGCGGTGGCCGACACCGTGTCGGCCGAGGATGTCCGCGCCGCGCTGGCCCGCGGCGGACGCAGCCCGCGCGGTGGTCCCGCGTTGTCGCCGGAACACTGGGACCGTGCGCTGGAAGCCTGGGCGCGCCAGCGCCTGGCCGAAGGTGCCATGGGCCTGCACGCCGAGGCCCGCGAGCGCCTGGACACGGTGCTGCTGGAGGCCGCGCTGGCATTCACCGATGGCCACCGCGCCGATGCCGCCGCCCGGCTGGGACTGGGCCGTAACACCGTCACCCGCAAACTGGGCCCGGGCCGTCGCCGCGGCAGCTGAGCGCACGACACCGGGCAAACGTTCGTAGCAAGGAGATTCCAATGCGCATCCATCTTCCCCTGACTGCCCTGGCCGCCACCGCGGTGCTGGCCGCCTGTGGCTCCGGCCCCGCGCCCCGGCCGCAGGTGCCGCAGCCACCACCGTCGGTCAGCACCGCACGCATGGCCGAAGCCAACCTCGCGCCGGCCTCGGCCAGCCTGGTCAGTGGCCGCTTGGCCTTGGTGCCCGAAGCCGGCGGCGTGCATATCACCGGCGTGGTGGGTGGCCTGCCGCGCGGCCGGCCGTCTGCCTTCCACGTGCACGAGAAGGGCGATTGCAGCGCGGTGGACGCCAGCAGTGCCGGCGGCCACTTCAACCCCACCGCGCAGGCGCATGGCCGCGCCGGCGCCGGCGCGCACCATGCCGGGGACATGGACAACCTGCTGGCCAATGCCGAAGGCGTGGCCAATGTCGACGTTCACCTGCGCGGCGTCACCCTCGGCGGTGGCGCAGTCAACGACATTGCCGGTCGCGCCCTCGTGGTGCACGCTGCACCCGACGACTACCGTAGCCAGCCTGCCGGCAATGCAGGTGCCCGTGTCGCCTGCGCGGTGATCCGCGTCGTACGCTGAATGCGCCTGTCGCTCTGATCCACCCATTCATAGGGAGCAAGACCATGCGTTTGATCCACACCACGTTGTTCCTCGCCGGCGCGCTCGCGCTGACCGCCTGCAACCAGGGCGCAGAACCCGATGCCGCCCCGGCCGAACCGGCCGCCGACGCACCTGCCGCCGCGGCCCCGGCCGCTGATCCGGCCGCTCCGCCGGCCATGGCCATGGCCGCGCCGGTCGCCGTCGCCCAGCTGGAGCCGACCAAGGACAGCACGGTCAAGGGCAGCATCAGCTTCACCGTGGTTGACGGCCAGCTGCGCGCCAGCGGCGACATCAGCGGCTTGCAGCCGGACAGCGAGCACGGTTTCCACATCCACGAGAAGGGCGATTGCAGTGCGCCGGACGGCACCAGTGCCGGTGGCCACTTCAACCCGGGCAGCAGCGAACACGGCAGCATCGACGCCACCGCCCACCACGGCGGCGACATGCCCAACATCAAGGCCGATGCCCAGGGCAACGCCCACATCGACGGCCCGGTGGCCAGCAACGTCAATGCCGGCAAGGGCGATGCGTTCGACATCATCGGCCGCGGCCTGATCGTCCATGCCGACCCGGACGACTACAAGACCCAGCCGACCGGCAATGCCGGCGCACGCCTGGCTTGCGCGGTGATCAACAAGGCACCGTAAGCGGGCGCGCTGCTCCAAACCCCCTCCCTTGCGCAGCAGGGGAGGGCGGGGAGGGGTTCGCCTCCGGGCCGAACCGCTCCAAACAAAAGGGCCGCTTGCGCGGCCCTTCTGCATCCCTCCGCCAGCGCGCTCAGTGCGCCAGCATCGCCTTGGCGTCCTGGCCGGCATGCACGTGCACGTACAGCACGTCGATGCCATGCGCCTCCAGCACCGCGGCCATCTGCCGCTGGCGCATCAGGTACTGCTCGTACACCCGCTGCAGGCGATCGCAGGCATTGCGTTCATGGCCGTAGTGCGCGCACCAGCCGGCCGGGTCGAACAAGGCCATGCGCACTTCGCCACCGACATAACGCAGCAGCGGTTCCGGCGGGGCTTCCAGCCACTGTTCCTCGCCGGGCGCGAACATCGCCGTCTCCAGCAGCGGCCACAAGTCGGCCAGGCCCTGGTTGTCGTACTGCATGGCCATCATCGCGGCCAGGTCGTTGAAGGTGAAATAGCGTGCGTGCTCGATCTGCGCGGCAAACCCGGTCTGCGCCAGCAGCGCGGTGTCCGGCTGCGCCATGCCGTTGGCCAGCAGCACCTCTTCCAGCGCATCACGCGCTTCCTGCAGCAGCCCGGTATCGGTGCCGGTCAACACGAACGGCACCACCCGCAGCCCACCGCCGACCAGGCCCGGATCGGCCTGCAGCGGCAGCGGCACCTCACCGTTGGCATCGGCACCGAAGGCCAGCAGGCGCGGCCCCTCGTTGCGGCCGGGCGCACGCGCCTGCAGCTCTTCCAGGCGGCGATGGATCGGCAGGCCCGGGCGCAACACCTCGGCCGGGTCGAAATGCGCCGCAGCGAACACCAGGTCCAGGCCGCTGACCTGCGGCACCAGCTTGGCCAGGTCACGGCCGACCAGCGCGGCCAGTTCGCCGGCCTGGTCCGAGGACAGCGCGGCCTTGCGCGGCTGCTGGCCACCGGCCAGTTCCAGTGCCAGTACGCCCAGTGCGTTCATGTCGGGGTTGGAATTGCTCATGGTTCGCGGTTGGCCCGTCACGGGCTCGAAGCTACACTCAACGCCATTATGCCTGCTATCGCGTGCAGGCCACGTTGCACTCACATTCCAGTCATCAGGTACCCGCATGACCAGCGCTCGTCCCGTAGCCATCCTCGGTGGTGTCCGCATTCCGTTCTGCCGCCAGAACACCGCCTATTCGGATGTCGGCAACCTTGGCATGTCGGTCCGTACGCTGGGCGCCCTGGTTGAACGGTTCGGCCTGCACGGCCAGCAGCTGGGCGAAGTGGCGATGGGCGCGGTGATCAAGCATCCCAGCGACTGGAACCTGGGCCGCGAGGCCGCGCTGTCCTCCGGGCTGTCGCCGCTGACCCCGGGCATCACCCTGCAGCGTGCCTGCGGCACCTCGCTGGACACCATCATCACCGTCGCCAACAAGATCGCGCTGGGCCAGATCGAGTCGGGCATCGGCGGCGGCTCGGACACCACCTCCGACGTGCCGATCGTCTATGGCAAGAAGCTGCGCGCACGCCTGCTGGCGGCCAACCGCGCCAAGAGCACCGGCGACAAGCTCCGCGCACTGACCAAGGGCTTCAAGTTTTCCGAGCTCAAGCCCGAGTTCCCCGGCGTGGCCGAGCCGCGTACCGGCAAGAGCATGGGTGACCACTGCGAGGACATGGCCAAGGAGTGGAACATCTCGCGTGACTCGCAGGACGAGTGGGCGGTGTCCTCGCACAAGAAGCTGGCCGCCGCCTACGAGCGCGGCTTCTTCAACGACCTGATCGCACCGTTCCGTGGCGTGGAGCGCGACAACATCCTGCGCCCGGACACCTCGCTGGAAAAGCTGGCCACGCTCAAGCCGGCCTTCGACAGGACCTCCGGCCGCGGCACCCTGACCGCCGCCAATTCCACCCCGCTGACCGACGGCGCCGCCGCGGTGCTGCTGGCCAGCGAGGAATGGGCACGCGCGCACGGGCATGCACCGCTGGCGTATCTGCGCGACGCGCAGGTGGCGGCGGTGGATTTCGTGCATGGCGAGGGCCTGCTGATGGCCCCGACCGTGGCCGTGCCGGAAATGCTCAAGCGCAATGGCCTGACCCTGCAGGATTTCGACATCTACGAAATCCATGAAGCCTTCGCCGCGCAGGTGCTGTGCACGCTGCGTGCGTGGGAGAGCGAGGACTACTGCCGCAACCGCCTGGGCCTGGACGCACCGCTGGGCCGCATCGACCCGGAGAAGATCAACCCGCTGGGTTCGTCGCTGGCCACCGGCCATCCGTTCGCCGCCACCGGTGCACGCATCATCGGCACCGTGGCCAAGGAACTGGCCGAACGCGGCGGTGGCCGCGCGCTGGTGTCGATCTGCACCGCCGGCGGCATGGGCGTGGTAGCCATCGTCGAGCGCTGATCCGGCGCACCCCAACCGGTAGGCACGGTGGATCTGCCCCCTCCCTTCTGCGCCGCAAAGGGGAGGGCCGGGGAGGGGTGTCTTGGCGCCTTCGAGATATATCCCGACTTCGCGGCCAAGGCCGCTCCTGCGCCGGGTGCAGGCATGCATCCTTTGAGCCGCGGCGGATCTGCTCCCTCCCTGCTGCGCAGCAGAGGGGAGGACTGGGGAGGGGTGTCTTTGCGCCTTCGAGATACATCCCGACTTCGCGGCCAAGGCCTTTCCTGGCTGCCTGACAAGCCTGTATCTTCGCCGCACCAAGGACGAGGGAACATGGATGAGGCGCATCGCGATCGGGTTGGGGATGATGGTGTCGGTGTTGGCTGCCCCGGCAGCGGCGATGACGTTCATGAAGGTGGACTACGTCTGCCCGATCGGTGGCGAACGTTTCAGCGCCCGCACGATGGGCTCGGGCACCTCTTTCGGACACTTCCTCGATGGCCGCGCCTATGGCGCGATCAAGTCGCCATGGCCGCTGGTGCAATGCCCGGGCAATGGCTTCGTGATATTCCGGGAGACATTCAGCGCCGATGAGGTCCGGGCGCTGGACGCCTACGTGCAGGGTGAGGAGTACCGGCGCATGCGCGAGAGCGAAACCAGTTACTGGCTGGTTTCACGTCTGATGCAGGCGATTGATGCCCCGGCGGACGAACAGGCCGGCGTGCTGCAGCGTGCCACCTGGCAGGCCTCGCCGGCGCAGTATCCGCGCTACGTGGCCGCGGCCGCGGCGGCCTTCGCCGAACAGTGCCCGGACCAACGCCCCGCCGCCCGGCGTGACCAGCGCTGGCTGCATTGCCAGATGATCCTGGGCGAATGGGAGCGCCGCCTGTCGCGCTTCGATGCGGCCCGTGCACGCTTCACCGGCCTGCAGCCGCAGGTGGAAGCGCTGGTGGTGGGCGAGGACAGCGAGCGGAGTGCCCGGCAGTTCCGCGCCGAGATCGCCCAGCAGCTGCAGCTGATCGAGCAAGGCGACAACGCCGACACGGTGGCGGTCGATGCCAACGCACCGGCGCACAGGAGTGCTGAGGCCGCCACGCAGGAAAGCGCCGCCGCGGCCCAGGCGGCGGCCCAGGCGGCCGATGCGGCCGCCGCCGCAGGTGGCCGCAGGGATTGAGCGGGACGCACGGGCGCGGGGGCGCCTTTCATTGGCCATGACACAGGGGAAAACCCGCAGTGAATGACGACAACCCGTATGCCGCGCCACGGAGTTCGCCGCAGCCGCCACCACTGCAGCACGCGCATGGCGACGACCGCTGCTGGCGCGACGGCGCGGAACTGCTGGTGCGCCCCGGCGCGGACCTGCCGCGTTCGTGCGTGAAATGTGGCGACCCGGCCAGCGAATATCGCAGCCGTACCTTCTATTGGCATTCGCCGTGGCTGTACCTGCTGATCCTGCTGCACATGGTGGTCTACCTGATCGTGGCGCTGATCGTGCGCAAGCCGGCCAGCCACCAGGTGGGCCTGTGCGCCAGGCACCAGGGCCAGCGTCGCAATTTCATCCTGATGGCGTGGTTGTCGCTGGTACCGCTGGTCGGTGGCTTCATGTTCGAGCGCGGCGGCATGATCCTGCTCGGCGTGCTGCTGTTCCTGGTGATGCTGTTCTGGGGCCTGCTCGGCATGCGTGTGCTCAAGCCGAAGAAGATCACCCCGGAACTGGCGGTCTATGCCGGCGTCTCGCCCCGGTTGCTGGCCTCGCTGCCCCGCTATCCCCACCGCCGCGATTGACCGCAGGTGCGCCCGGCCGCGTTGCCGGGCGATGCAGGCCGGATCTCAGCCGCCGCCCGTGGTGGGCGCGTGGTCGAGCAGGAACTGGCTGATTTCGCGGCGCAGCGGCAGGTCGTCGGTGGCGCGCGCGTAGGCGTCGGCCTGCAGCGCGTGATCGCGTGCGGCGTCGAGCTCCTCCAGGTTGGAGTAGCGCTCGGCCAGCGCCAGGCAGATCGAGGCCGCGTAGCCGGCGGCATTGGCCGCCGTCGCCAGTGGCAGGGCGCGCAGGTAGAAGCCGATCGCGGTGGGGTCATCACCGGTGAAATCGGCCAGCGTCTCCCACAGGAACGGGTGGTCACGGCCACTGCGGGCGGTGGCTTCGCAGTAGCGGGCCAGTTCGGCGTAATGCACCCGGACCGCCTCGTCGTCGCCGGCCTGGCCGGCGTCGATGATGGCATCGGTCAGTGCCACGACATGCGCGTGCATGTCCGGAGGAATGTTCATGGCGTCGGGAAGAAGGCGTGGGGACTGGATTCCATGGGCTCAGCCGGGCAGGCGCGGGAAGCCATGTTCGTCGCGCTCCTCGGCCACGGCCTGGTCCTGGATCTGCTGGCGCAGGTCACGGCGTTCCAGTGGCAGCGGGGTATCGCCACGGCGTTGGTGCAGGGCGTTGAGCAGGCATTGCCGCGCCAGCGCGTCCTCGCCCTGCGCAGCGAAACCCTCGCCCAGGGCTTCCCAGGCATCGGGGCCGGCGCCCTGCGCGATCGCGCGGTGCAGGAATTCCTCGGCCTGCGTCCATTGCCCCTGGCCGCGTGCCAGACGGGCCAGGGTCAGCAACAGTGCCGGGCTGGAAGGGTGCGACTGCAGCCAGCGCTGTGCACTGGCGCGACGCGAGTCCAGCTTGTCCACCGGCAGGGTGCCGTACAGCGTGACCAGCGCCTCGTCCCAGCTGCTGTCCAGCGTCTGTTCGATCACGCGCAGCGCCACGTCGTTCCAGTTCAACGCCACCGCGCGGCTGGCATAGCGCGCCACCGCCTGCGGCGACACGCGCAGGGTCTTGGGCAGCACTTCCCAGCGCGCGGCCAGTGCGTTCACGTCAACGGCTTCGTCCAGCATCTGCAGGGCCAGCCGGGTTTCCAGCGCGGCCACCGCCGGCGGTGGCAGGGCCTGTTGCTGGCGCAGCGCGCCAAGTTGCCCGTAGGCCTCCTCGGCGCGACCGGCGCGGGCCAGCGCCTCGGTGCGCAGCGACAGCCCGCGTGGCGGCAACGGCTGGATGCCGGGCAGGTCCAGCGCAGTGATCGCTTCCAGTGGCTTGTCCAGTTCCAGCCAGCGCTCGGCGCTGTGCAGTGCGTGCAGGGTGGGGTCGACCGCGCCCAGCTGCTGCAGGTGCTGGCCGGCACTGGCGGCATCATCGCGGGCTTCGGCCGCACGCATCGCCGCGACCAGTGCGATCGGTCGCACCTCCTTCTCGGTGGCCGCGCTCTGCAGCAGCTTTTCGGCACGCTGCCACTGCCCGCCATCGAGCGCCTGCAGGCCATCGATCAGGCGGGCGCGTCCCTTGCCGCGGCGATGCCGTGCCCAGACGCGGAACGGCGTGCTCACCAGGGTCCACAGCAGCCACAGCAGCAACAGGACGATCAGCAGCGCAAGCACCGCCTGCGGCAGCGTGGCGATGTAGTCGTGGTTGCCCGCACGGACGATCACCTCGCCCAGCGCACGCACGGACGCCTGGCCCATCCATTGCGCACCGAAGATGCCCAGCGCGGCGACCAGCAGGACGATCAGCAGGGAACGGAAGGCTTTCATGGCGACTCCTTGGCCGCGCGCATGCTGCGCAGCTGCTGCAGGGTGCTGCCCAGCTCGGGAAGGGCGGGGCGCAGTTCCACCGCGCGCAGGGCCTTGAGCTCGGCGCGATGCTGCTGGCGTTGCGGCGAATCCGGCCACAGCCGCTGCAACCAGCCATCGATGCGGTCCAGCGCCTGCTGCCAGGCGGTGTCGTCACCGCGTTCAAGGGCGGCACGGGCCAGGCTCAACTCGATCTGCAGCGAGTCGGTGGCGGCCAGCCGCTCGGAGCGGGCGACCAGCACCGAGGCATCGGCCGGGCGGATCTCCACCAACGGGGAAAGCAGCTGCTGCCACCACGGCTGCTCGGCATCGGTCGCCGCGCGTGCCTGTTCGGGCAACTGCTCCAGGCTGGCCGCCCACTGGGTGAGCCGGTTGGCGGTGGTGGTGCGGACGCCCGGCCCCAGCGCATCGACCGCGTTGCGCTCCTGGATCAGGGCCTGGCGCAGGTTGAGGTAGGCCGGGTCGTCGATGCTCTCCAGCACGCCGGCGGCCAAGGCATACAGGCGGCGCGCACCGTCCAGGTCATCGGCATGGTTCATCCGCTGCGCGGCCTGGCTGAGCAGCAGCTCGGCCTCCTCGCGGCGCAGCGCCTGCGCACCCTGGCGCGAGCTGTCGGCCAGGCGTGCCAGGTTCTCCTCCAGCAGCGCATTGCGCTGGCTCAGGCCCAGCACTTCGTCGCGCAGCACGCGGTTGGTGGCGGCCGCGTCCTGGATGCTGCGGGCATTGGCGCGCTGGTCGCGGCGCAGGGCTTCCATGCTGTCCTGCAGGGCGGTCAGCTGGCGCGCGGCGTCATCGCGCGCTTGGTGGGCCTGTTGCTGCTGGGCCTGCCAGCCGCGATAGCCGAACCAGCCGGCGGCGGCGAGCACGCCGACCACGGCCAGTGGGATCAACCAGCGCAGCGGGCGCCGGGGCGTGGGAGCGGGGGAAACATCATTCATCGGGGCACAGCATCCTTGGCGGGCTCACCGGGGCCACGGACGGCGCGGCACCGGGTCATGCTGCAACAGGATGGCGGCGCGGGTGGATGCCTGCAAGCCACGCGCCGTACAGGCTCAGGCGCTGGCGTGACCTGCCGCCATCGCCGTGATCGCGCGCTGCGCGGCGCTGGCCAGCTGTGCCGGCAAGGGGCCGGCCGCCACGCTGGCATGCGTGAAGCCATGCGTGCGCGCCAGGGCGGCCAGGCGTTCGCTGGCGGCGACCACCGGCATCCGTTGCCAGCGCCGCAGCACCGCCGCCGGCAGCTGCGGCAACACCGTCTCCAGCGCCTCGCCACTGCTGAGCGCAAGCACGGCCGGGCCCTGCAGGGCTTCAAGCCGCTCGATGACGGCGGTACTGAGCGGCAGGCCGACGCGCTCGTACACATCCACCCGTTGCAGCGTGGCGCCGCGCTCGACGATCTGCGCGGCGATCATGCCGCGGCCACCGGGGGCGGTGACCAGCGCCACGCGCAGGCCCTGCAGCTCCTGCATGCGCGGCAGCGCCAGCAGGCCCTCGCTGTCCATGCGCTGCGGTGCCTGCACGTCGCGCGCGCCATGGCGGCGCAGCACCCGCGCGGTGCCTTCGCCGACCGCGACCACGCGGCCTTCGCCCAGTTCGGGTAGTGCCAGCAGGCGCGCGGCGGCCTCGGCGGCGGTCGGGCTGGTGAACACTAGGCGGTCGGCGGTCGCCGCATGGGCCAGCTGCGCACGGGTCAGGGTGTCGGTACGCAGGGCCACGCGCCAGGGCGAAAGTGCCAGCGTATGTCCTCCCAGCCGGGCAGCGGCGCTGCGCAGGGTGTCGTGCTGCCCCTGAGGGCGCAGGGAGATCAGGTGCCAGGCCGTGTCGGCTGGCACATAGGCGCGGCGGTTCATTCCATGCATTATGCGGGCGCTTTCCTGTCCGTGTGTTGCTTACTTCTTCCATGTCCGACGCTTCCGATTCCGCTGCACTGCTCGCGCAGGTGCAGGCCACCCTGGATGCCATGCCGCCGGTGGCCGCGATGAACATCCGCATCGCGGGTTATGAAAATGGCGTGCTGCGCATGCAGGCACCGCTGGCCGCCAACGTCAATGACAAGGGCAATGCCTTCGGCGGCAGCCTGGCCTCGGTGATGACCCTGGCCGGCTGGGCGCTGGTCAGCCTGCGCCTGGCATTGGCCGGCAAGCAGGCCGAGGTCTACGTCGCCGACAGCAACATCCGTTATCGCGCGCCCGTCTACGGCGACCTGCTGGCGGTCGCGCGGGCCGCGCCGGACCAGGATTGGGACGATTTCCTGGCCCTGTTCAACAAGCGTGGCCGGGCACGGGTGACCGTACGGGCCGAGATCGAGGGCGGTGCCGCCGAGCTGGAAGGGCGCTTCGTGGCCCTCGGCAAAGGCTAGGATGGGCGCCGTTACCCGGGGATTCCATGATGCTCAGACGCCTGTTCCAAGCCGCCCTTGTCCTGTCGTTGCTGGTCGCGGCCGGCGCCAGCGCCGGTGACGGCCCCAGCCGCAGCCAGCGCGCCAAGCTGGTGCCGACGCAGGCTGCCTACACGGCCGCGGTGCGCTGGAGCGATTTCGAGGCCGCCGAGGGCTTCCTCGACCCGGTCTACCTGCAGGCCCACCCGCTCGGTGACCTGCAGCGCCAGCGTTACCAGCAGGTGCAGGTGTCCGGTTACCGCGAACGCGGCAGCAGCGTCGCCGCCGACGGCAACGTCGAGCGGCGCATGGAAATCAGCGTGATCAACCGCAACACCCAGGCCGAGCGCACCGTGGTGGTCACCGAACGCTGGCGCTGGGACACGGAGGGCAAGCGCTGGTGGCAGGCGGGCGGCCTGCCGGACCTGTGGCAGGGCCAATGAGCCCGCTGGGCGCCCCGTTGCCGGCATATGCGACAATCCCCGCCCGCTTAATCGACCCGTGACCTGAGTGAATTACGAAGAGTTGCTGGCCTTCGCTGGCCGAAATCCGATGCTGTCGCTGGCCCTGGTCGGCCTCACCGTGGCCATCATCGCCACCGAGGTCGCGCGCCTGTTCCGCGGCTACAAGTCGCTCAAGCCGTCCGAGCTGACCCACCTGATCAATGCCGGTGGGGCAGTGGTGATCGACCTGTCGGCCGCCAGCGATTTCGAGAAGGGCCATATCGTCGGCAGCCGCAACCTGCAGCCGGCCCAGGTGAGCCCGACCCACAAGCTGCTGGCCCCGGCCAAGCAGTCGCCGGTGGTGCTGCTGTGCCGCACCGGCAACGCCTCCGCCACCGCCGCCAAGGTGCTGAAGAAGGCCGGTTTCGAGCAGGTGTACGTGCTCGACGGCGGCCTGCCGGCCTGGCAGGCGGCGGACCTGCCGCTGGTCAAGGGCCGCGGCTGATCAGTTAATTTGCGTTAAGGCCTTGTGGACGGCGTGGACCGCCCCCATCGCTGGTCTGGTAACAATCCCAATCATTGAACAATCTGTTCTGGAGTCTTGAGAAATGTCCGAAGAGAACACCAACGGCGTAGTCCCGGCTGACGAAGCTGCCAACGGCCCGGCTTTCACCATCGAGAAGATCTACGTCAAGGACGTTTCTTTCGAATCCCCGAACTCGCCGGTCATCTTCAATGAGAACGTGCAGCCGGACCTGCAGCTGAACCTGAACCAGAAGGTGCAGCGCCTGTCCGACACCGCCTTCGAAGTGGTGCTGGGCGTGACCCTGACCTGCAAGGCCGGTGACAAGACCGCCTACGTTGCCGAAGTGCAGCAGGCCGGCGTGTTCGGCCTGATCGGCCTGGAGCCGCAGGCGATCGACGTGCTGCTCGGCACCCAGTGCCCGAACATCCTGTTCCCGTACGTGCGTTCGATGGTGTCGGACCTGATCCAGGCCGGCGGCTTCCCGCCGTTCTACCTGCAGCCGATCAACTTCGAAGGCCTGTACGCCGAAACCCTGCGCCAGCGCCAGGCCCAGGGCGAAGCCTCGCTGGCCGATTCCGAGCCGGCCGGCAACGCCTGATCGGCGTCCGCGACATCGGATGAGTACGACCGACGCGAACAAGATCGCCGTCCTCGGCGCGGGCTCCTGGGGCACCGCGCTGGCCACCCTGCTGGCCCGGCACGGTCACCCGACCGTGCTGTGGGGACGCGATGCCGCCGTCATCGAGGCGATCGACCAGCGTCATGAGAATCCCCGGTACCTGCCGGGGATTCCCTTGCCTGATTCCCTGCGCGCCAGCACCGACCTGGCTGCCACCGTTGCCGGTGCCAGCTGGATCCTGGTGGTGGTGCCTTCGCATGCCTTCGCCGAGACCGTGCGCGCGCTGGCGCCGCTGCGGCCGGCCGGGGCCGGCGTGGCCTGGGCCACCAAGGGCTTCGAGCCCGGCTCGGGGCGTTTCCTGCATGAAGTGGCCCGTGAAGTGCTGGGCCCGGACGTGCCGCTGGCCGTCGTCACCGGCCCGTCCTTCGCCAAGGAAGTGACCCTGGGCCTGCCCACGGCGATCACCGTCCACGGTGATGACGACGCGTTCGCCCAGCAGGTGGCCGATGCGATGCATGGCCCGGCCTTCCGTGCCTACACCGGTGACGACATGGTCGGCGCCGAGCTGGGGGGGGCGATGAAGAACGTGCTGGCCGTGGCCACTGGCGTGGCCGATGGCATGCAGCTGGGCCTGAACGCCCGTGCCGGCCTGATCACCCGCGGCCTCAACGAGATGCTGCGTCTGGCCGCCGCCATCGGCGGCAAGCCGGAAACCCTGATGGGCCTGGCCGGCCTGGGCGACCTGGTGCTGACCAGCACCGGTGACCTCTCGCGCAATCGCCGCCTGGGCCTTGCCCTGGGGCGTGGGCAGAGCCTGCCCGACGCGGTGAAGGAAATCGGCCAGGTGGTGGAATCGGTGCAGACCGCCGACGAGGTGATGCGCCAGGCCGAGCGCCATGGCATCGACCTGCCCATCTCCAAGGCGGTGCAATCGGTACTGCACGGTGAGCTGAGCCCGACCGAGGGCCTGCAGCAGCTGCTGGCACGCGAGCAGAAGCCGGAGTATCCGGACACGCTGTTCAAGTAAGTTGACCGACGTTGAAACAAAAAGCCCGGCGATTGCCGGGCTTTTTTGTTGGGCCAGTGGAACCTGCTCCTGCCCCAACGGGTGGACAGGGGAAGCATTTCGCAGGCCCCGAAAAAGGTGAAGCCCGGTCGGGGAGAACCGGGCTTCAGGCGCGGGGGAGAGAGAGCACGCGCCTTTACAACACGTTGTTGCCGTAACGGCTTACCAGGTGAAGCGCGGGCCGACGAACCATTCCTTGTCGCCAGCCTTGGCCAGCTTCACTTCGCCGGTCAGGCCCCAGTTGGCGTTGAACTTGCCGGTCGCGCCGACGCGGCCGTAGAACTCGCCATCCGGGTTGTAGCCGTTCTTCTTGCTGTAGTCCTCGTAACCGGCCAGGGCATACGCCTCGAAGTTCGGGGTGAAGGCGGTACGCACGCCGACTTCAGCGCTGTAGCCGTTGAAGGTCGGGCCGTAGTCCGGGTCGAACTTCTGGTACGCGGCGCGGGCCAGCAGGTCGGTGTTCGGGGCCACGGTGTAGTTGTAGCCAACACCCAGGCGCCACTGGTCCACGTCAACCTTGCCCTTGTCGGTTTCCTGGGCGTTGTATTCACCGAAAACATGGAAGTTCGGGTGCACGGCAACCGAGCCCTTCAGAGCCCAACCATCGGCGTCGCCGCCGCGGGTGTCGGTGTTCACGTAACCGCCTTCCACATAGTTGTAGGACAGGCCATCGGCAGCCGAGGCAGCGAACGGCAGGGCGGCCATCAGGCCCAGTGCGATCAGGGAAGTCTTCATTTCGGCATTACCTTTTTTATTGGTTTGATCGATGCGGCGTGATGCTTCGGGCCGTTCGATGGTTGTGAATTATCCGTTAGCCAATGGAACTGACCCTGAATATCAAACTGACCAGTACATAAATTAGGCGGCGAATCGGGGAACTTCCGTGCCGGAACAACGCCACGTCCCCGGTCCGCCCAAGAGACCGGAAGGCATGTGGCGGCGGGGATGGGGTCCTGCGCTTACTCGCCGCGTCGCGCGGCCAGTTCATCCCAGAGGCGGCCCTGTCGCTGGGCCGGGGTGGTGACGTTGATGACTGCCTGTTCGCCCAGGCGATCATGCAGCTGCTGCAGGTACAGGCTGCGCGGCGTTACCACCGCATGCGGCGACTGCACGATGCCGGCCGGTTCCTCCGGAGGGAACTTGCCCGGTACGCGCTCGCCGATCTGGCCCACGCTCCAGTTCATCGCATGCGGCGGGGCCTGCAGGACGTAGCGGGCGCTGTCGGTGTTCCAGAACATCTGCTGGGCGCCGGGCCATCCATGCCCGGTGCCGCTCCCGCGCCGATGCTGCACGCGCAGCTGGCGGTCGCGGGTGCAGCGGCGAATCTCCTAAACTTCGGGTGGGGTAAACACGGGAAAATCAGTAAATGGATGTCATGCCCAGCGATAGGCCGGCACTGGAACCGCTCCACTACCACCGCCAGTTGGTGGCGTATCTGAAGCAGCACGAGCCGGAGGTATGGCGCTGGGCGGCCTCGCAGCGGATCCGCGATGAACACATCGCGCAGGTACGCAGCGACCTGCTGCGCGATACCTACCGGCTGGAGGCCGAGGCCCACCCGGAGGTGCATGCGAGCCTGCAGTTGGCCATGCAACGGCTGGGCATGCAGGCCCCGGCGACGCTGTACCAGGCCGGCAGCCAGGACATGAATGCCGCGCTGGTGTTCGTGCCCGGCGAAGTGCACATGGTGCTGCAGGGGCCGCTGCTCGAACGCCTGAGCGATGACGAGCGGCTGGCGCTGTTCGGGCATGAATTGGCGCATTACGTGCTGTGGTCGCTGGACGGCGGCGACTTCCACGTCGCCGACCGCATCCTCAATGACGCCCTGGCCTCGCCGCAGGCCAGCCCCAGCCAGGCCGAAACCCTGCGCCGGTATGCCTTGCATACCGAGCTGTTCGCCGACCGCGGCGGCGCGGTGGCAGCCGCCGCCCCCGGGCCGGCGGTCAGCACGCTGCTGAAGGTGCAGACCGGCGTGGCCAACCCGGACCCGGTGGCCTACCTGCGCCAGGCCGCGGAGGTGGATGCCAACGAGAAGCAGGGCAGCACCATGCGCACCCACCCGGAGACCTTCATCCGCGCGCGTGCGCTGGAGCAGTGGTGGCAGCGCACCGACCGGCTGGACGGCTGGATCCGCGACAAGCTGTGCGGCGGGTTGTCGCTGGAGGCACTGGACCTGCTCGACCAGCAGGCCCTGCAGCAGATCACGCGCGGCTTCCTCGGTCACTTCCTCGACGAGGTGCCGCTGCGCAGCGCGCTGGTGCTCAACCAGGTGCGGCAGCTGTTCCCGGACTGGAACCCGGGCGAGGCCACGGTTGCGCCCCAGGCCATCGTCGAACGCAACATCGATGACAGCGTGCGTGGCTACCTCAACGCCTTGATGCTGGACCTGGCGCTGGTTGACCCCGACGTGCAGGATGCCGCGCTGCTGCGCGCCAGCGCGCTGGCCCACGCGCTGGGCAGCGCGCAGGCACTGCAGGCCAACCTCAAGCGCGATGCACGGCTGGGCAAGCGTGAGCTGGACAAGCTGAAGAAGAACACCGAACGGGCCCTGAGTGCATGAGCGAGATGACTGAAACCCCGGTGCCGGCGGGCAACTTCGCCGCGCTGGTCGATGCCCAGGCCGGCGCGGCGCTGTCCACCGATGACGTGCTGGTACTGGTGTTGCCGCTGTTCGCGCAGGTGGCGTCGCTGCATGCCGGTGGCCGCGTCGCCGCGCTGTCGCCCGAAGCGATCGTGCTGGATGCGGCGGGCGGGCTGGCCCTGCGCAACGCGGCCGGCCAGGCGCCGGCGATGGCGCTGGCCGCGATCAGCCGCGTGCAGCCCGGCTCGGCGTCCACGCTCAACATCGTCGGCACCCTGCGGGTCGCGCATGACGCGCAGGGCTACGAGCGGCTGGACGACCTGGCGGTGCAGGCCGACCTGGAGGCGGCGATCGAGCATCCGGTGTACCTGCCGGGCTATCGCAGCTGGGAACTGGCGTTGGGCCACCATGACGAGCTGACCGACATCTTCCAGCTGGGCATGGTGCTGGCGGCGTTGGCCTGCGGCCTGGACTTCGACGACGTCGACGACCTGCGCAGCTTCGCCGGCAACCGCGAGAACCTGTTCCAGCTGGCCCCCCGCCTGCATCCGGTGCTGGCCAGCGTGATCGTGGAGATGACCGCGCTCAACCGGCATGACCGCAGCACCGAGCTGGACAGCCTGGCCACGCGCCTGCGCACCTGGCGTGACCAGCCGGACGTGCTGGACGTGGCACGCGCGCTGTCCGGCGTCAGCGGCCTGGCCTCGCGCCGTGGCGCGGTGCTGTCCTACCTGCGCGACCGCCTGTTCGACCTGTCGCGCCGCAACCGCCTGCTGTTCTTCCGGCCCACCGCCGGCTCGGTCAACCTCACCGTGTCCAGCGTGCCGCTGATGCTGCAGGTGGAGAGCATCCGGCCGGAGCACATCTGCACCTGGGGCGGGCCGTTCGCGGCGGACATGACCGCCGGCAAGGCGGTCGACCTGCAGCGCTGGCTGCGCTTCGACGACCAGCCGTTCCTGCCGGCCGCGCTGGACAAGCTGATCCAGGAAACCCGTCGTGATCGCGCCGAGTATGGTTTCAGCCACCTGCGTCTGGTGGTCGCGTTCCTGCGTTGGCACAACCTCAAGGAATTCCCGGAAGAACGCATCACCACGCCGTTGCTGTGGTTGCCGGTGGAGCTGGTCCGGCGCAAGGGCGTGCGCGACCAGTACGTGCTGCAGGCCGAGGAAGGCGAGGCCGAGTTCAACCCGGTGCTGCGCCACCAGCTGCGCCAGCTCTACGACATCCAGCTGCCGGAAACGGTGGACCTGCAGAAGACTTCCATCGCGCAGGTGCATGCCGACCTGTTGGCGCAGATCCGCCGTACCGAACCGTCGGTCGAGCTGCGCCTGATCGAGAAGCCGCAGGTGCGGCTGGTCCGGCAGAAGGCCCTGCAACGCCTGCAGCAGTACCAGCGTCGCCGTCCGGCCGGGCGTGGCACGCGTGCCGTGGCCGGGCGCCTGCCCGATTACAGCTACGAGCGCGAGGATTACCGGCCACTGGGCCAGGCATTGTTCGAGCGCTGGGTGCGCCCCAGTGCGCTGCCGCAGCGGTTCGAGGCCGGTGCCGCGCCGGTGGCCGGGCCGCGCCATGCGTGGATGGTGGAGGAGGTGGCCGATGCCGAGCGCGTGGGCTATGCGCTGCAGGAGGCCGAAGGCCATCGCTACGCATGGGACCTGGACCTGACCCAGGTCACGCTGGCCAACTTCAACTACAAGAAGATGTCGCTGGTGCGTGACTACACGCAGCTGCTGGACGACAACACCGACAACCCCGCCTTCGACCGCGTGTTCTCCATCGAGCCGCGCGCCGTGGACGCCGCGCCGCCGGCGCCGTTGCCGCTGCGCGAGCAGTGGAACGTGATCGCCTCCGATGCCACCCAGGGCGCGGCGGTGGGCCTGGCCCGCAGCCAGCGCAGTTTCATCATCCAGGGGCCACCGGGCACAGGCAAGTCGCAGACGATCACCAACCTGATCGCCGACTACGCCGGGCGCGGCAAGCGCATCCTGTTCGTATGCGAGAAACGCGCCGCGCTGGACGTGGTGTTCCACCGGCTCAAGCAGGCCGGCCTGGATGCATTGTGCTGCCTGATCCACGATTCGCAGGCCGACAAGAAGGCCTTCATCGCCGACCTGCGCAGCTGCTACGAGAACTGGATCGCGCAGCCGCACAACAGCGAGCGGCTGGCCCAGCAGCGCGATGCGGTGCTGGATACCCTGCAGCGCCTGCAGGCGCGCGTCGATGCGTTCGAGCAGTCGATGTCCGTCGTCCCCGAACCGCTGGGCACCAGCGTGCGCCAACTGGTACGGCGCATGGCCGAGCTGCCCGGCGTGCCGGAGCTGGATGCCGCGCGCCGCGAAACCCTGCCCACCCTGGCCGCGTGGGATGCGCAGCGTGAACTGGCGTTGCGCGTGGAGCGCAACCTGCGCGAACGCTTCGGCATCGACAGCCTGGCCGTGCATCCCTTTGCGCGCCTGTCCGCGGCACTGGTCGGTGACGAGCGCGCCTATGGCCGCGTGCAGCACCTGATCGACGATGGTGAGGCATTGCTGGAGCAACTGGACCCGGTGCTGGATGACAGCGCGGGCCTGATCAAGGCCGGGCTCACGCCGGCACAGGCCCTGCAGCTGGCCGAGCAGGCCCGCTGGTTGCTGGACAATGGCATGGCCGGGCAGTTGTCGTTGCTGGAAGAGGACTCCTCGCAGGCGCTGGAACTGCGACGCGCGCGCGAGAGGCTTGAACAGCAGCAGGCAGCAGCGCAGCAGGCCGCGCAGGCCACGACGCACTGGCGCGACAAGCTCGATGCGGGCGACACCCAGGCCGCGCTTGCCTTGGCCCAGCAGCTGGAAGGCTCGCTCATGCGCTGGCTGCAGCCGGCCTGGTGGCGGTTGCGCGGCGAGCTGCGCCGTCGCTACGACTTCGGCAAGCACGCGGTGCATCCGGGGTATGCGCGGGTGCTGCAGTCGCTGGCGGCCGATCAGGCCGCCAGCGTGGCGCTGGCCGAAGCCGATGCCAGCAGCTGTAGGCAGTTCGGCGTGCAGAGCATGCGCGGGCTGCTGGATGCGGTGACCCAGCTGCGCGAACGCCAGGCAAGCAGCGGACCGATGCGGGCGATGCTCGACCACCTCCGCGCTGCGCTGGACCCGGTGACCGCCGCCCGCAACGAAGCCGTGGCCGCCGAACCGCTGCGCAAGCTCGGCCAGCGCCTGGACGAGAACGTGGAGGGCGAACCGGCATTGAGCCTGGCGCAGGTCGGCGAGCTGCTGCGCGACCTGCGCGAAGGGCTGGAAGAACTGCCGGACCTGTTGCCGCTGCTGCGTGCCGTGCACGCCGGTGATGCCGCCGTCAGCGCCGCGTTGCGGCAGCTGCCCTTGCCGGCGCTGCAGATCGAGGCGGTGGTTGCCGATGAAGCGTTGCGTCGCCTGGAGCGTGCGCATCCGGAGCTGGCCCGCTTCGATGGCGCGGCACTGGCGGTGGCCGCACGGCGCATCGGCGAGGGCCAGCGCGAGCTGCTGGGCCTGAACGCCAAGGTGGTGCAGGCCACGCTGCATCGGCTGTTCGCCGACCACGTGCAGACCACGTCGCTGTCGGCGACCCAGCTGGACGCCGAAGGCAAGGCATTCAAGAAGCTCTATTCCACCGGGCGCCGGGAGCTGGAGCATGAGTTCGGCAAGAGCATGCGCCACCGCTCGATCCGCGACCTGTCCGACGATGAGACCGGGCTGGTGGTCAACGACCTCAAGCCGATCTGGCTGATGAGCCCGTTGTCGGTGTCCGACACGTTGCCGCTGTCGCCGGACCTGTTCGACGTGGTGATCTTCGACGAGGCCAGCCAGATTCCCACCGAGGAAGCGGTGCCGGCGCTGAGCCGGGCGCGGCAGATCGTGGTGGTGGGCGATGAGATGCAGCTGCCTCCGACCAGCTTCTTCGCCGCCAACGGCGAGGACAACGAGGAGGTCGTGGTGGAGGAGGATGGCGAGCGCATCGCCATCAACATGGAGTCGGACAGCCTGCTCAACCAGGCCGCGCGCAACCTGCCGGCGACCCTGTTGGCCTGGCACTACCGCAGCCGCCACGAGACGCTGATCAGCTTCTCCAACGCCGCCTTCTACGACGGCCGCCTGGTCACCATCCCCGACCGTCGCATCGAGCCTTCGGCCGACGCGCCGGCATCGGTGCCGTCCACCCAGGACGATGCCGGCGTGATCGGCGCCGATGTCCTGCAGGAGCGTGCGGTCAGCTTCCACCACATCGCCGACGGTGTGTACGGTGCGCGTCGCAATGCCGCCGAGGCGCGCTACATCGCGCAGATGGTGCGCGAGCTGCTGCGCCGGGGCGGCGGCCAGAGCATCGGCATCGTCGCCTTCTCCGAGGCACAGCAGGGCGAAATCGAGACCGCGCTGGAAACGCTGGCCGGCGAGGATGCCGAGTTCGCGCTGCAGCTTGAACGCGAGTACGTGCGCGAGGACGAGGACCAGTTCAACGGCCTGTTCGTGAAGAACCTGGAGAACGTGCAGGGCGACGAGCGTGACGTGATCATCCTGAGCATCTGCTACGCACCCGGTGCGGACGGCCGGATGCTGATGAACTTCGGCCCGATCAACCAGCGTGGCGGCGAGAAGCGCCTCAACGTGATCTTCAGCCGTGCCCGGCTGCGCATGGCGGTGGTGTCCAGCATCCATGCCGAGGCCATCACCAATACCCACAACGACGGCGCGGCGGCGTTGCGTGCGTTCCTGCAGTTCGCCCAGGCCAGTGCGCGCGGGGATTTCGACCGCGCGCAGCTGGTGCTGGGGTCGCTCAATGCCGGCGCACGGGAGGCGTTCGCCGCACCGCCGTCGGCCGATGCCATCCGCCAGGCCATGGCGGAGGCGTTGCGCCAGCGTGGGCACATCGTGCACGAGCAGGTGGGGCGTTCCCAGTTCCGCTGCGACCTGGCGATCGTGGACCCGGCCGGCGGCGACTACCAGCTGGCGATCCTGCTCGATGGGCCGGACCAGGCAGTGGCCGATACCCGCGAACGCTACGTGTTCCGTCCCGGCGTGCTGCGCGGCTTCGGCTGGCAGGTGATCGACGTGCCCGGCCGCGATTGGCTGCGCGCGCCCGAGGCGGTGCTGGCGCGTATCGATGCGGCGTTGCAGGGCCGGGAGGTCGATGCGCAGACGGCGCTGGATGCACTGGAGTCATTGCCGGCGATGGAGACGGCGGTGGTGGAGGCCGCGCCCGAGGTGCCGGCGGCGCTGGCCGAGGATGTGCTCAGCCGCGAACTGGTGTTCGAACAGGGCACCTCCAACAAGTTCTGGCGCGTAGCGGTCAGCGGCGGCGAACTGGTGGTGACCTACGGGCGCATCGGCAGCGCCGGGCAGCGCAACGTGAAGCAGTTCGACAGCCCCGCGCGTGCGCGTCGCGAGATGGACAAGCTGGTTGCCGAGAAACTGGGCAAGGGCTATCGCGACGCGTGATGCAGGTGCGTGGCCACCGGCTTCGCGGCTGAAGGCGCACCTGCCATGGGAGCGGCCTTGGCCGCGAAGCCGGCGTCGTGACCGACGGCCTGCTCAGCAGACCAGCACGAACCGGCCGAGGAAGAGCCCGAAGCCGAGGATCCACAACGCAAGCATCGCCGGGAAGCTGGCCGCGCGTAGCCACCAGCGCATCACCAGCGGTGCCTGTCGGGTGGCGCGGAACATCAGGATCGGCAGCAGGATGCCGGCGATCACGAACAGCGCGAAGACCATCCAGCCCAGCAGCCAGAAGCCGGTCGATTTCTCGCCGAACTCCGGTGGGCATTGCCGCATTGCCCAAGCCAGGCCCGGCCAGGACAAGCTGATGACCAGCAAGGTGATGGGTAGGCAACGCAGGTGTCGCAACGCCAGGTTCCCGCAAAGTCGTGGTTGGCGAGCATCCTGCCATGGAAATGCCGGCCATGCGTTGCGGCGCCCGGGCACGCAGGCACCCAACCGACGCTGGGCAACCCCGCACGCTGGCGTGATGCGGCGGCGGGCGAGGCGGTCGATCGCCGCCCCGGACACGCCACGGGCCACCGCGCCCGCCTCCCGCCGAACGCGGCGAAACCGGGCACTTCTGCGCCGCCGGCTGATCGCATAGGCTGTGCGTCCGATCATTAGCTTGGGGGTTGTGATGGGGATCAGGAGCACGATGTTCCTGTTGTTGGCCGTGTTGGGAAGCACGGCACCGTTGCCGGTCATGGCACAAACCGTTCCAGTGGAAGCCTTCGCCAAGGCCAGTCCGTTCTCGATGCCGCGGCTCTCGCCCGATGGGCAGTACCTGGCATTCGCCACCGATTTCGGCGAAGGCAACCATGCACTGCAGGTGGTGCGACTGTCGGACATGCACCGCACCGCGGTGTTGCGCCTGCCGCGCTACGAAAGCCCGTACCAGATCATCTGGGTGGGCGACCGTCGCCTGGTGGTCGCCAAGGGTCGTCGGTACGGCTCGCTCGAGAAGCCGATTCCGACCGGCGAGATCATCGCCAGCGACTTCGATGGCGAGAACCAGCGCTACATCTATGGGTACGAGCAGCAGAACGCTGCGGCAGGCCTTGACCGTGGCTTCGGTTTCATCGAGGGCATCGGCCAGGGCAACGATGGGCGCTTCTACATGCGCCAGCTCAAGCGCAGTCCCACCAACTCGATGTTGTACCTGGTGGATGCGGGGCTGCGTCCTTCGTTCAAGCTGGTCGCCAGCGTCAACGTGCCGAACCTGGAGTTCGTGATCGATCGCAACGGCGTGGCGCGTTATGCGTGGGGGCGCGATGACCAGGACAACTATCAACTGTTCGCCTCCGGCGATGGACAGCACTGGCAGCCCATCGCGCAGGAACAGGTGGGCGGCGTGTGGACGCCGATGGCCTTCAGCGGCGACAACCAGCGCGTCTACGGGCGCTTCAGCCGTGCCGATGGACCTTCGGCGCTGGTGCTCAGCAACCCGGACGGTGGGCAGCGCGAGGTGCTGGTCGAGGATGGGTTCGGCAGCATCGGGCTGAGCCAGTGGACGCGCACGCCCGCCACGCCGTTCGCGGCCGCGCCGTTGGCCGGGCGGCCGCAGCTCCGGTACTTCGATCCGGGCCGGCCGGAAGCCGAGCTGCACAAGGCCCTGGCCGACCTGCTGCCGCAGCAGCACGTCACCTTCGACGATGTCAGTCGTGACGGCCAGACCGTGCTGGTACACCTGGCCAGTGACCGTGACCCGGGCAGCTGGTACACCTTCCGGCGCGGCACCAACAAGCTGGAGAAGGTGCTGTCCCCGCGCGAGGGCATTGATCCGACGCAGATGGCCGAACGCCGTCCGGTGCGTTTCAAGGCCAGTGATGGCCTCGAGCTGGAAGCGGTCTTCACCGTGCCGAAGAACGCCCAGGGCCCGCTGCCGACGGTGATCCTGCCGCACGGTGGCCCGCATGGGGTCCGGGACGACTGGTTCTACGACACCGATGCACAGTTCCTGGCCAACCGTGGCTACCTGGTGGTGCAGGTCAACTACCGCGGCAGCGGCGGACGCGGCCAGGCGTTCGAGGAACGGGGCTACCTGCAATGGGGCACGCGCGTGCAGCAGGACCTGGTCGAGGGGCTGCGCGAAGCGGAGAAGCAGGGCCTGGCCGACACCTCGCGGGTCTGCAGCTATGGCGCCAGCTTCGGTGCGTACTCGGCGATGATGCTGGCCGCGCGCGAGCCGCAGCTGATCCGTTGCGCGGTGGGACTGGCCGGCCTGTACGACCTGAAGATGATGTACAAGAAGGGCGACATCAAGGACAGCGCCTACGGCCGCAATTACCTGGGCCGGGTGATCGGGCGCAGTGACGAGGAACTGGCGGCCAACTCGCCGACCGGCGTGGCCGCGCGCATCACCGTGCCGGTGTTCCTGGCCCACGGCGAGCGCGACGAGCGCACGCCGATCGCCCAGGCCAACGCCATGCGCAGCGCGTTGACCGCGGCGGGCAGGCCGCCGCAGTGGATGGCGGTGGCCGGTGAGGGGCACGGTTTCTACAACGACAACAACAGCATCGCCTTCTACCGTGCGCTGGAGACGTTCCTGCAGGAGAACATCGGCCAGTAGGCGCCGATGGCTGGGCCAGCGGCCGGTGCCGCTGGCCCTACTTCTGCTGCGACAGGTATTCGATCACCGCCTGGCGACGGGCGGGGTCGGAGGTGGCATTGAGCATGCGCGTACCCGGCACCTGCCGGGTCGGGGATTTCAGGAAGGCATCCAGCGTCTGCGCATCCCAGGTGATGTCGCTGGCCTTCATCGCATCGGAATAGTGATAGCCCGGCGCGGTGCCGGCCCTGCGGCCGATCACGCCCTGCAGGTTGGGCCCGACGCGGTGGCCCAGGTCGGCGCGGGTGTCATGGCAGCCGGCGCAGATCGCGAAGGCGCGCTCGAGCTGCTGCTGGTGCGGGTCGGCGTTGGCGGTGTGGTTGAAGGCGTCGCGCTGGCCACAGGCTGCCAGCAGCAGGCCGAGGCACGACAACGACAGCGGGCGGAGCATCAACATGGGGTCGTCCAGGGGGCGGCAGGCACTGCCGCAGGTGCCCCGCCCATGCCAGGTGCTGCCCGGCACGGCGAAGCCCTGCAGCAGGGGCTGCTTACATCGCCGGGTAGTTCGGGCCGCCGCCGCCCTGCGGGGTCACCCACACGATGTTCTGGGTGGGGTCCTTGATGTCGCAGGTCTTGCAGTGCACGCAGTTCTGCGCGTTGATCTGCAGGCGCGTGTCGCTGCCTTCTCCGACAAATTCGTACACGCCGGCCGGGCAGTAACGCGCTTCCGGGCCGGCGTAGGTGGCCAGGTTGACCGTCACCGGGATGGACGGGTCCTTCAGCGTCAGATGGCTGGGCTGGTCTTCCTCGTGGTTGGTCGAGGACAGGAACACCGAGCTCAGGCGGTCGAAGGTCAGCACGTTGTCCGGCTTGGGGTAGTTGATCTTCGGCTGGGTGGCGGCCGGCTCCAGGCACTCGTGGTCGGCCTTGGTACGGTGGATGGTCCACGGCGCATTGCGGATGCCCAGCTTGGGCAGCAGCCACTGTTCGATGCCGGTCATCAGCGTGGCCAGGGTGCGGCCCTTCTTGAACCACTGCTTGAAGTTCTTGGACTGCAGCAGCTCGGTCTTGAGCCAGCTGTTCTCGAACGCCTCCGGATACGCGCTCAGTTCATCGCGCGAACGGCCGGCGACCAGCGCGTCGAACGCGGCCTCGGCGGCGAGCATGCCGGTCTTGATCGCGGCGTGGCTGCCCTTGATGCGGCTGACGTTGAGGTAGCCGGCCTCGCAGCCGACCAGCGCGCCGCCCGGGAACACCGTCTTGGGCAGCGACAGGATGCCGCCGGCGGTGATCGCGCGTGCGCCGTAGGCGATGCGCTTGCCGCCTTCCAGGTGCTTGCGGATGGCCGGGTGGGTCTTGAAGCGCTGGAACTCCTCGAACGGGCTCAGCCACGGGTTCTTGTAGTCCAGGCCGACCACGTAGCCGATCGACACCTTGCCGCCCTCGGCGTGGTACAGGAACGCGCCACCGTAGGTGTCGTTGTCCAGCGGCCAGCCGGCGGCGTGCACCACCAGGCCCGGCTCGTGCTTGGCCGGGTCGATCTGCCACAGCTCCTTGATGCCGATGCCGTAGGACTGCGGGTCCTTGCCGGCGTCGAGCTTGAACCTGCTGATCAGCTGGCGGCCGAGGTGGCCGCGCGAGCCTTCGGCGAAGATCGTGTACTTGGCGTGCAGCTCCATGCCGCGCTCGAAGTTCGGGCCCGGGGTGCCGTCCTTGTGGATGCCCATGTCGCCGGTGGCCACGCCCATCACCGCGCCGTTGTCGTCGTACAGCACCTCGGCGGCGGCGAAGCCCGGGAAGATCGCCACTTCCAGCGCCTCGGCCTGCTGCGCCAGCCAGCGGGTCACTTCGCCCAGGCTGATGATGTAGTTGCCGTCGTTGTGGAAGCACTCCGGCAGCAGCGCGTGCGGGGTGGCCTTGGCGCCGGTCTCGTCCAGGAACAGGAACTCATCGCGGGTGACGGCCTGCTTCAGCGGCGCACCGCGCTCTGCCCAGTCCGGGAACAGCTCGTTGAGCGCACGCGGGTCCATGATCGCGCCGGACAGGATGTGCGCGCCCGGCTCGGAGCCCTTCTCCAGCACGCAGACCGACAGCTCCTGGCCCTTCTCCACGGCCAGCTGGCGCAGGCGGATGGCCGTGGCCAGGCCGGCGGGGCCGGCACCGACGATGACGACGTCGAACTCCATCGCTTCGCGCGGCGGCAGGGCGGAAGTGGCTTCAATGTTCATGCAGGGGCTCTTGGGTAAAGGCCGGCGCACGGGGCGACGACGGTTGCCTGGAACCGCCACCTCGACACGAGGCGGCGACGATCTCCGAGGGCGCAGTATTCCAGATCGGCCCGGCGCGGTTGCCCTGCTGGGCGGACCTGCGTTCCAGGTGGCTGATGCGGTGTCGCTGGCCCATCACCCACGCGGGGCGGTGGGCGCGAGCAGGCGACCGGGTCAACTGCGCCGCGTTTCCTCCGCTGGGAACTCGCGGGCATTGACCCTCGGACGCGCATGCTCGGCCTCGGCCCGTGGATTTTCGCCGACGATGACGCGATCTTCCAATGCCGGTGGCAACGGCGGGGCGATCAAGGGGCCGTCGGCGGGCGGGAAAGCGCGCGCAAGGTGTCGTTGCCGCCACGCGCAAACCACGCCAGGCCGGCCTTTGCCACGTTTCGGGCCCGTTCCCGGTTTGCCGGCGGGCAGGGATCGGGCGGTCGGCGGGAGCCGGACGAAGGTTGCGTCGGCTCGCCCGGAATGCGCGGGAGGCATTCAGTTGCGCGACGAAGCGGCGCTGGCCGGCAGGCCGACCATACGTTTCCCGTGCATCGGGTATGCGCAAGCGGCGGGCTGTACGCGGGAGAGGATGGCGATGCCCGCGCTCCCCCGACAGGTCCTCAGAAGGCCCGTCCGTCCACGGCGATCCGTTTCACCGTTTCCAGATCAAACCCTTCCAGGCAGCGCAGGTTGATCGCCGCCGTCTCGGTCCCGTCCGGTTGCTTGCCCAGCCCGAACGGCTGGCATCCGCAGGTTGGGCAGAACTGATGTGCAATCACGTGCCGGTTGAACAGGTACGTCGTGAGTGCACTTTCGCCGGCGGTGACCCGCAAGGCCTGCCGCGGCACGAACCACAGCACGAACCCCTTGCGGCTGCAGTGCGAGCAGTTGCACTCGTAGCCTTCGGTCGGCACGCCATCGCACTCGAAGCGCACCGCACCACAATGACAGCTGCCGTTGACCATGGGCCTCTCCACGACGTTGAATGCTGCCCAGCCTAGCGCCTGCCGGCGGGAACGCACGCTGCACAGCGCAACTCAGCGCCGGCGCAGCTCCTGGCCATCGACGGTCATCTTCCATACGCCGCCATCCTCATGCGGCGGCGTCGAGACCACGAACCGCGTGGTCAGCGGCCCGACGCCGACCACCAGGTCATCGCCCTCGAAGGACTTGATCGGCGCATCCAGCGACTTGCTGACGTTGGGCGTGGGCTGGTGCTTGTAGCGCACGCGGCCACTCGGCTCGATGACCAGCAAGGTGGTGTCCGATGCCCAGCTACCGACGTAGTCGCGCTTGGCCGCGGGCACCGGCATGCCGCAGGCGGCCAGCATCATCGCCAGCAGCACGGCCAGGAGCATGGGGCGCGCGCTCATTCCCGAAGCCCGTTTCATCGCCGGAACTCCGTGCGCTGCTCCAGCTGGTAGATCGCATCCTGCAGGTCTTCCATGCGCGCGCTCAATGCGGCCTGTGCATCGTACAGGCCATGGTTGTAGTAGTACGCGCCGATCTCCTTGCCGATGAAGTCCAGCAGGAACTCAGCGTCAAACTGCCCGATATTCTGCTGCAGCTCTTCGGAAAAATATCCCTGCAGTTTGCGGACGAGGATGGCTTTCTCGTCCTTGTTGAATTCGATGTTGGCCATGCTGTCGTACACATCAACGGAGATGACCGGAAGTGTACCGGTCCGGCCGCCGGCACCCACTTCCCGGCGGCGCCATTCAACCGCTCGTGAATGAGGCACTACACGACGGAGAGCACTGGCAGCTTGAATCCGTGAGGGACGCGGGGCTGGCATCCGGCCGAGCTGCTGCCCATGCCTGCGCCAGGAGATCGCGAACACGTTGAGTTGATTCGTGAATGACGTACGGCGGTAGAGCACGACGAAGCCAAGACGGGGCGCGGTCACGGGGAAGTACGGCATCCGGTTCTCCGCGGCTAGACGTCGGCAAGCCGGAACAATGGCAGGTAGATGAGCAACAGGGCGACAGGAACGGCAACGAAGGGAGCGACCAACCCCAGCACGCCGGCAATGACCGGGGCATTGGGGCGCGGCCAGCAGCGGCCGATGGCGAGCACGCCCGCCGGCAGCAGCCAGACCAGACCGAAAAAACGCATGAACAGCTGGGAGGTCGCGGGCATCTGCGCGCCGAAGCTGCGGTAGACCGACTCGAACTGCGGCGCGACCGCCAGCCCGATATAGCTCACCACCAGCGCCGCGGAGACGCTGCCGGCCAGGCCGATCAGCAGCCACACCCGTCCATTGGGTGCAGGCGGCTGCGGACGGGTCAGTGGCGGGGGGAGGGGGCCGGGCATGTGGGTCTCGCGTCGAGGGCAGGGAGCTGCGTTTTCATCCGCCGGCAAACATCACCACCACTACCGCGAGGCCAGCCAGCAATGGCAGCGAGAACACCAGCAGTTCGGCCAGCCGCCACCCCGAGCGCGGGCGTGGCGCCGCCCGGTACGCCAGCCCGCCCAGCAGCAGTGACGCCAACGACAGCAGTGCCGCCAGCATCAGCCCGAACAGGAACAGCCCCAGCACCGACATGCCGCAGGCCCAGCCTCGCTCGGCTACCTGGGCCGCGGTATCGGCGCGGCTCTGGCTGCCGACCCACAGCGGAATGCCTATCAGCGCAATGGCGGTCAGCAGCCAGGCAAGGCTGCGCTTGAGGAACGTACCGCGCGGCGGGCGGGCGGCGGCAGGTGAGGGCGAGACGTCCGTCATCGGGCGACAGCGTGCGCTCACTGGCCCTGCGGCGGTTGCCACAGTTCGACCTTGTTGCCTTCCGGGTCGATCACCCAACCGAACTTCCCATACTCCGAATCCTCGCTGCGCTCGAGCACCTGGCAGCCTTCCTCGCGCAATGCCGCCAACAGGGCATGCAGGTCATGCACCCGGTAGTTGATGACGAACGGTGCACTGCCGGGGGCGAGCGCCTCGCTGCCAGCCGCGTTGATCGACCAGACCGTGGTGCCGGCGAAGGGCTGGCCATCGGTGTCGGTCCAGGTGAATGCAGCGCCGCCCCAGGGCTGCACCTCGATGCCCAGGTGGCGCTGGTACCACGCACGCAGCACGGCGGGGTCGCGCGCCTGGAAGAAGATGCCGCCAATACCGGTCACGCGCTTCATGGGCCGCCTGGGTGCTTCATGGAAAGGGAAAGCAGAGCATGCGCGCGGTGATGGGCGCGTGTCATGCGAATCCGGGTGCGCGCATGACCGCCGGGATGCTGCTGCGATCACTGCGCAGGCGCGTCGCATTCAGTTGCGGGAAGCGGCCGATGATGCGGCTGGCTTCGTCCCAGTGGTCTTCCAGCGATGCATCGTCGATGGGCGCGAACACCGCCGGCGCGTCGCCGAAGCGGAACTCGATGCCACGCGCGGGGGCGAACCGGCGCGTGATGATGGTGGGCACCCTGCCATGCCGGAGGTGCCAGACCAGCTCGTCGATCACCGTGTTCCAGGCTTCGTTCTCAAGCTCGTTGATCCATTCCATGCACACCGCCGCCCGAACAGCGCCGTGCCCCGGGGGAGCCGACGTGAGTGAAGGGTCAGGCGAGCCATGGCCAACCACCGAATTCCAAGCCGAAGCCGCCCGGTCTGTGTTGCGCAAAGCGAGCCGATCATGCCACACCCGGTAGTGCCGGGCCACGCTCGGCGCCACTCCATCGGGGGCCATCCCTGCGTCACCGCAGCGGCTCCCCCTTCAGCCAGCACACCACGAGCAACAGCAGGATAATGCCCCCCGTCGCTCCCATGAACGGGCCCGGGGCCCGGGTCGGCGGCACCACGAAGAACAGTGCCGCCAACGAGGCGAAGGTGATGCCGTACGCCAGCCAGCCCTGCCATCTCAGTGGCCATCCCCAGCCATGTTGCTTGGCCTCGAACCAGTACCGTTCATTGCGCATGTCGTTTCCGATCTCCAGGAGTAGGGCGATCAACCGGGGTTGTTACTGCCAAGGGTTGAGGATGGAAGGCATGGGCGACCTTGCGGCTGGGTTTCCCCGGTGGCATCGGTGCCTCGAACCGAGTACGGGTTGGCACTGGAAGGCAGTATGGCAGGGGAGTGGTAACTCACCTCGAAGCGCGCGATGCCATCGCGCGTCCTGACATTCCAGTGTTCGATGCGGAAACCGTTGTTCCCCCACAGGACCGCCTTGGCTTGAAGCACGTCGACCAGGCAGCCCGCGCCGACGTACTCCTGCACCCGCGCAAGCGCCTGCGGGTCGACGGCATCTGTCGGCCCTGCGGTGAGCACAAAAGACATCATGACGGCGGGCTGGATACGCATGGCACCTCCGGTGGAATGAGTGACGAGGTCATCATGGGCACCGATGAAGCCTGGCCGGCAAGTGGGCCCGGTCGCGAGCGTGCGGGGTGTGGTGTTTCTGCATCATAACGATAGGGGTGCATGTCCGTAGCTGGCAGGTGAGCAGGTGATCGACCGTTCTTTGTGCCTGCACCGTGCCACGGCAAAGGGCTGTGACCGCGCTGCTCATCCTCTGGGTTCGGGTGTTGGAGGGGACAGCGCGGTGACCTGGAACAGCCGCTCCTGGAACCGGGTGCCCAGCATCCGGTCCACGGCATCAATGGTGCCCAATGCCTGCTGCACGTCGAAGGTGCCTCCCTGCAGCACCGCATCTGCCTGATTGTGGAGTGCATAGGCCAGGTGTGCCGCCGCGCGTGCGGCGGGGTCTGGTGCATCGCCGCTGCCGAGGTGATGGCCAAGCAGCAGGCGGATCTCATGGACCGCGAAGGCAAGCAGCTGGATATGCGTCGGTGACATGGGTTCGAGCGTCCTTGTGTTCATCAGGTGGCCGGATGTGCATGCGGGTCAGGTGCCAAACAGGTTTCAAGACGACCGATACGTGAGCGACGAGGGCTCCCGCAGCGACGCTGCATCAGGCCCACTGCTTCAGGAGCGGATACAGGCGATAGGCCAGAAGCGCGAGCATGGGCCCGGTTACCAAGCCGGCAAGCAGGGCTCGCAGCGGACGGGGGTGGCGGGAGACCGAGCAGACCAGGCCGGCCACCAGGGCCACGCACAACAGCTGTGGAAGCACGGCCAACAGCAGGGCGGGATCATTCTGCGAGGTACGGAAATACCTGCGCTCGGCGGCGCAGAACAACAGGGCAATCGCAAGGAGTGCCGCAGGTGAGGAGGCCAGCAGGCTCGACAGCCACAGCCTGCGCCGGGGGGCGGCGGCTGTGGCTGCACGCGGGGAGCGGTACGGGTTTTCGGAGTCGTTCATGCCGGGCTGGTGTCGGTGTGGTGCCGGACTCAAGACGGATTCGGCGCGGGAGCGTCGACGTTGCAGGCCAGGCAGGTGGATCGTCGCGCACCGCCAAGGCGGGAGTCAGTACCGCCAATCAGGTTCGGAGGGAAGGATCGCTCAGCGATCATCGGCGATTCGCCTGCGCCAGAAGCGCTTCTCGATCGTCCTGACATTCGCCGCACCGGCCAGGGTGGGTAAGTACTCGCCGAGCTGGAAAAGCTCACGGTCCGCAGGGTCGCCGAAAAAGGGCTTGATCCGGACCAGGTTGCCGTAATGCCGGGCGAGCTTCGCCGGCGTGTCATCCACCATCAGGACCTGCTCGAGCCGATGGCCGCGCCGCTTCAGCTTCCCGAGGTTCTTCGTCCACTCATGGTCCTGCTGGTCCGGATCGAAGCGCGGCGTGCAGCGCTCCCTGGCCCACACGAACGCGAGTTCGATCCCGGCCGGGAAGATGTTCGCAACCACCGGTAAGGCATAGGGGCGTGTGGAAGAGGTCCATACCGCCAGTGTGAAACAGGCTCCCATGGTGGACAGGAATGCATCCAGCCCCGGCCGCTTGTACACCGCGTACGGCCCGACTTCGAAATCGGGTGTGTGCCCCAGGCCGGCCTCGGTGGCGTGGATGAGTGTTTCATCGAGATCGAGAACCAGCAGTTTCATCGGGCGCACGGGGTGGGCAGTGAGCGATCAGCCTGCATCATCCTTGCCACCGGATGGTGGATGGATGTCCCAGCTGGAGAGGTAGTCGGGGTCATGAACCACCGTGTTCGTCGACCTGAGAGTGTAGGTGCCGGGCTCGGCGGCAGAGTACTGCGCCAGGTCGGGCGGGAGGGCGATTTCGGTGCCGTCGATGCCGTTGGCCAGGACCACGCCTTCCTGCGCGTTGATGCGCAGGACCCTGCCGAAGACCTGCGTCTGGTTGAGGATGTTTCCCTCGCGGTCATGCGAAGTGATCCCGGCCAGAACGATCCTGCCGAGCATCCGGTGAGCCTTGTCCTGGTCAATCCCGTTCATGCCACTGCAGGGTCCATCGTTGGGTTGGAGTGATGTCGCTGGGAGACGGTACCAAAGCCTGCGGCCGGGGAGCGGCCACCCTCGGGGTGAGGAGGCCATTGATGCCGAGGTGGATGCCGGCCCCAGCTATCGGGCGATCTGCGCGTGCCCTCGCTGGTGTCGTTCCGGTTGGATGAATCGTCTTTGCCCACGCTACCAGACCAGTAGCATGCCGTCGGGCCAGTCCCCGGACCAGCCGCACGGGAAATGCCCGGCGCGATACACCTGGAGCAGCTGGAGGAAGAACGTCGGGCGCCCGGAGCAGTCCCGATACGCGTGTTCCATCACGGCGGCCAGGACATCCCAGGAGACGGCGTCCGTGAACGCCTTGCCAAGCCCCTGTTGCTCTGCGAACGGGCGCCAGATCAGATCGCACACCGGCGCATCGATGCGTGACTTCGCAGCGGCGGCGATATGGTTCCATTGCTGGTACGCATCACGATGACGCGTGTGCAGGAACTGCGTCAGCCGGTTCCTGGCCTCGAGGGTGACGTCCTCCCACGCTTGGTCACTGCACAGGCTGAGGGCCTGTGACCAGCCCGAGACCTGCGCGACGGGAAAGGGCAGTGACAGCGGGAGTGGTTGCCCGCAGGACTGGAACCAACGGATGCCTTCGAGTTCCCTTGCGAATGATTCGTCCATGTCGCTGTAAGTACCAAGGCCTCAGCCTATCCGCGCTGCGGGATCGGCCTGAATGAATTGCTAGGCCAAGGCCTATGGATGTGCTGCATGATGGATGCGCAGGGCTTCATCTTTGTCACTCAATGGACGCATGAAAACACCGGGCTTCACACCGACAAAGTCGTTGCCTTCAAGGAGCACGAGCCGGGCAGCCGTATCGCCGTCATGTGCGTCAGCGATCTGTCCGAGCCGGTAATGCAGATGGCTTGCCAGTGGCACCGGCAGAACGTTCGGCACAGTGGCGACATTTGTGACAAGAACCTCATCCACCGCAATGAGGAGCCTGATGGTGTTATCGAGCCCGGGGCCAGTCGCTGCCTCTCTGTCCAGGACGGCCTCGCCTCTGCTGTTGATCATGTCAACGCCGATGATGCGACCAATCAGAATGTGATCCGCGCCCTCAGCCATCTCCTCAAGCGTAGCCTCGAAGGGAAGCCCGGCGAAGGAGGTGGATGGAATCAACACGGCAAGCAGAACAAAAAGTATGCGTTTCATGCTTTTCCTCGGCCTGGCTCTGGTATCACGCTGCGCCGCGGAGTGGCGTCGACCTGACTGATCCGTCAGGCGTCGTCCTCGTCTGGTGGGGTGTAGCCAACGGCGTCCTCCCATTCCGGGCAAACATTGAAGATCACTTCACAATCGCAGCCCGCGCCGTTCTCCCCCAGCCATTCGAGCGTCGCCTCGACGGGCAGATTATTCTTCTGCAGGAAGGTACTTGTGAGCGCAAAAGTATGATCACACTCGTAGCCGGTCATGCTCGTACGGTCCAGGTGATCGAAGATGTCCCTGAGGGAAGAGAGAGGGATGGGGGGCGCGTCTGTCATGTGATGTGTCCGATTGCGAGTTGCGAGTTGCGAGTTGCCGGAACCATGCCCGGCCATGAAGCAGCTTCGGCCCGACTGAACTGCCAAGCCTTGGTCCATGAGAAGCATATTTCAACAAGGCGACAGCACGTGTGATGCCCAGGTACAGAGCCTGCCGGCACCGTGAAGCGGCTCGGCTTGAATGAGCTGTCAGGCCGCTGCCCGTGACAACTACCAAACATGGGCCGAGTCCTCTATGTAAAGCGGGAGGTCATTCTCTGCGCACCATTGGCTGAGTTGTGTCTGGAGTGCGGTCCAGTACCCTTTCGTCCAGGACGGTGCTTTGACGGGCCATTGATCCTGTGATGGCAGATAAACCGAGACAATTCCCATCGGCATCTCCAGGACGAACGAACCTTCGGAGCAGGAACATAGCAGCTCCTCTTTCCAGCGGGGTTGGAATGTAAAGACTGGATCGCTCATGGGGATGACTATTTTTGTCTAACGCCAGAGTTAAGGCGCGTCGTGGAGCGACGTCGGCTTGGATGAATTTTCAGGCTTGGTGTCCATGCGCCCAGCAGTGGCGACGTAAGAGACGAGAGATAGAGGTACTGTTGTCACCGAGAACACAAGAGAGAATGGATTGGAAGACTTGGAAAGCATGATCGCCAAGGCTATCAAGATGCACGACATGAAAATTGTTGTGAGGGGCCGCCTGAATGAAAACCTGTTCTTCGCCAGCAGGTAAGTAACAACCAGGGTGACCAAATGCATAGGAAGGACGATGGTCATTACAAAAATGACCATCCATCCGGCGAACTCGCCGGTTACGTTGACGTTTGGTGCAATCATGCCGTTTAGAAGCAGGCCTATAAGCACAAATATGGGTACGACAACAGCGCAGATAAGAAATCGCGCTGTTTGATTCATCAGCGGTTGTTTTGACATATCCATGAAAGTCTAACTCTGGAATTAAGCCGACCCGCGAAGCGGATTCGGTTTGAATGAACTGTTAGGCGGCTAAGGACTGCCAACCTGGAAGTCGAAAGGAACCTTTCGTGTACGAGAAGCCGAATCCGCCGAATAGCGCCACTTTGCCACCGCGGATTGTGCGGCGCTAGGCCAAGCTGAGTGGCCAGATGATGAAAGTACCGTGGAGGAACGAACTGAACCGTCCGGATCGATCTGCAGCTCCCGTGTAACTGTGCGACCACGCAGCTCTGCAATACGAGGTGCTTCTGGCGCCGGGCAATAGATGAGCTCTGGGTCTGACGACATGCATGAGTTGTGGGGCGTGGTAGCGCCCGCCGTTGCCAGTGAAAGGAGCAACCAGTGGAAGTTCATAGCCGCCTAACGCCTGAATTGAGCCGCGCCGCGAAGCGGCGTCGGTTTGAATGACCTGTCAGGCCGGTTACCCATGGCCATGACTAAAGGAGCCTTTGGCATCAGAAGTTGCATCGCTCAGCTCATCATGGAGCGATTCCATGATTGCGGAAATGGTGTCAGATGCAGGCTGCCCATACTGCTCTTGAAGCGCATTAGCTATGTGTCGAATGGTGTCTGCAAGGAAAATACCCCATGCAGGGGCCTCATCACGGCCGCTGTCCTGCCAAAGCCCCACCTTGATCGTGCAGTGCTGGCCTTACTCAGCAATCCAAGCACTGAGCATCTGGATCGCTTTGTCGTCACGTTGCGCTGCAGGTGGGATTACTAGTGGCTTCATAGTGGGTCTAACTCCGGGATTAAGCTGGCGCGCGGAGTGGGATCGACTTGAATGAACTGTTAGGCATCAAGCCGACACCAGAATGCCAGTGAGTACCTACCCATGTCGATTGATTCCCAATCAGAGGACTCATGGATTGGCATCTTAAGAACGATTGTTTTGAGGTCAACATGTGTCGGGAACTCTGAAAGAACAACATCCGCCGCCTCCTGCCCCAGCTTGTGAGTGATTTTGAACAGCGGGGAATAGCTTGCGAGCTCGGCGACACCGACGCGGAAGCTGCTACGGTTCATTAGTTCGTCGCCGTCAAAGAGGGCTAAGTCAACGCGCACAGATCTGTCCTTCATGCCTAACTCTGGAGTTAAGCCGACCCGCGAAGCGGCATCGGCTTGAATGAACTGCTAGGCATCGGCCGCAGACTCAAAGTGCTGGTCGAATGCCAGAACAGCCGCTTCAATCGTAGATGAAGCTCCGAACCGGTGATGTGGATCCTGCTCTATCAACAGTTCCAAGAATTGTGCTTCCAGCGATGCCGCGGCACCAGTCGGTGCGTCTGCGTGGAAGAAGTCCTTGCTTTGAACAGTGAATCCACTGCCGATGACCTCAAAGACACGATAAAGAACTGCGCCGCTCTGTACGCGACGCCAGATTGGTATGTAGCGATACAAATGGGTCATATAGGCTGACGGTAAGTTGGTCTGTTGTGTCGCGGGAACGCTTATGCGATGCAAAACTCTGGAATTAGGCCAACCCGCGAAGCGGGTTCGGCTTGAATGAACTGTTAGGCGCCACTAGCGCTGCCGAAGTGGTTGTAACACCCAATGGCAACGATGGCCACTACCAGTGCGATCAATCCAATAGCCTCAATGTCTGGGGCGACCTTGAGGATCTTGCGCCGCAAGTTTGGGACCAACAGGCAGGGCGAAATGGCCAGCAAGCCAGCACAAAGGCTGACGAGGCCTCGCCAAAAATTGAATTGCCAAGAATCTAGAAGTTGGCCAAGCATCCGTATAGCGCCTAACGCCTGAGTTAAGCCGAGCCGCGAAGCGAATTCGGCTTGAATGAATTGTTAGGGTCCACGCCCGATGCCTGCTTGGCCACTAGCCAAGTCGGCAAGGTGAGCATGCCAGCGAGGTTCGACGACGTCATAAGCACCAACCAGCTGTTTGAATGCTTGTGGAGAGCCGCGCTGCTCAAGCAGGGCTTGGACTGCCACCCGATGAGCTCCGTTGTCGCCGTGAAAAAGGTAGTGAACGAGGCTCCAATAGGCAATGTAGTAGTGGTTGACGTTCTCTCCAATAGGCGGGCCAGTGTCCTCGACCAACTGCTCCAGCGAAGGCAGGCGCCTCTCCTGAAAAGTTGGCGGAGCATTGGGATTTATACGCACGTCCTTGAGCCACCAGATGGGGTACGCGGCCGGGTCTGGTCGGCCGAGATCCAAAGAACCATCCAGAAGGGCGCTGGCTCCGAAATAGCTGGCGATGCCCTCATTGAGCCAGCGACGCGGCCTGTAGCCACCAGCCTCTGCAAGAAGTTGGTGCGTGGCCTCATGTAGCATCCAGTGATGCGGATTCTCGCCAGTTCCTGGGTAGGCGTATGAGTAGGGCCGCTTGTAGTAAGCCTCTGCCCACGGTGAGCTTCGACTGTGCCGCTTGAACTCGACCTGGTCTTTGTACAGTACTAGGTTGAGCTCAGCCGCGGGCGACTTGGGTGGGAACAGACGAACGTATGCGTTATAGAGAGACTCAACGGCTATCGATACTGACTTGGTCTCTGTCTCACTCGCCGACGAATGAAGAATGTAGTGGCTCGTGCGAAGAGAGGTGACCGGGATGTAGGTCCGATCAGCCGCAGAACGTTCTTGAGGCTGCGGCGCCTCAGTGCACCCGCTTGTCAGAAAGATCAACGCGATTGCAACCGCCGGAAGCTTTGACATGCGGGCCCTAACTCCGGAATTAAGCCGACCCGCGCAGCGGGTTCGGCTTGAATGAATTGTTAGGCGGCACGCGACGCATCTCTAGTTGTCAATGATTTGGAACATCTGGAGGGCGACGCTGTTGCCGCGGAACAGGCCGAAGAAGGAGTAACCAGGTGCTCCGAGGTGCTTGCCCGATACGCAGGACACGAACCGAAATCGATCGCCTAGGCGGTACGTCGCCTTCATTCTGGTCCAGTCAACTTGAGTTTCCGGAGCTGATACTCCGGTGAACCGGGCATTTGCCAATACTTCATCTTGGCTAAGCGGAACCGAAACTCGGAACTTGGGAAAGCCAACCTCATCTGCGACGTGAGACGGCTCCATCCGTGGCCCCGTAGTGTGCGCACAGCCAGTAATGAGTGAGAGCGTGGCCGCAATGACCAGAGCTTTCGTCAAAAGTCGCATAGAACCTTCCATGCCACCCAACTCCGGAGTCAAATCGCGCCGCGAAGAGACGTCGGCTTGAATGAATTGTTAGGGCTCACAGCCGCAAGCCCAGCCAAATAACTGCCTCGGTCGAGGCGGACACAATGGGCGTGAGAACCCTGGGCCAGAATGTACCAGCTTGGACGTGCCCCAAAGACTGGTCGTGGTGCTGTTGCTCCTCAGCGACAATGGATGAGATTGCTGATACGGCGAAAGGGTCATGGCCCTGCAGCACAACGAGTTGATACTCAAGGTGGCGAAGCACGACACTCTCAACGGCAGTGGTAGTTGCTGCAATAGCGCTGCTACCGAGCAAGCCAGTTATGGCCCCGAGTAGGAAGCCGCCCATGCCACAAAGCCAGTAGCTACGGCAGCGATGACGGCCACGCCGCTGCAGCTCATCGCCAAAGATGGCCCGATGCCGTTGCTCATGTGAGCGGAATTCGCGAAGCTCAGCGACCATCTTTGGCGCGGTCAGTCTGGCCATGAGGATCTGACCGGTGTAGATGCCTATGGCGCCATGCTCGCCGGCGTGATTGACCTTGATGATGCGGTCGCCAAGATAATTGGCTACAGGTTGCATGATTACTTCCATGTGAGCCCTAACGCCAGGATTAAGCCGAGCCGCGAATCGGCTTCGGCTTGAATGAATTGTTGGATACTATCCAGTGGGTAGGTCCGTAGTTGCACATCCGATGCCTCGATAACCCAGCGTGCCTCCAAACCTGGCGCGCCGGCCCACTCGATCTCGTGGATCACGTTGCCGCTGGCGCTCAGGCGAATCTCGCTGTAGCGCCAATCGAAGTGACCGGCTGCAGAGCGAGCATCGCTCATGGTGTAGGAGAACACCTCTGGATAGAAGAGCTCAATGTAACGGTCGTGGTACGCCCCTAGCAGGCGAACCCTAAGGCTCAGCGACCTAATCTCACGGCGCTCTCCTTGCGAAGGTTCCTCGAACGTGGCCCACTCAAGCCAAGCGTCATGCGGGCAACTGGGATCAGATGCATTGAGGAGGAGGCCCGAGGAAGCGAGATCGTACGCAGCCGCAGGAAACAGCGAGCGATTCTGCTCTAGGTATTCCGTGTAGCGCCGAAACGGCGCGTTCTGCTCGCCATCTGCATCCAACTGCGCCGAGAGAACGAACATAAGGTCTAACTCCGGAATTAAGCCGCACCGCGAAGCGGCGTTGGCTTGAATGAACTGTTAGGCCGCGTCCGGCGGGAGGGTGAGCCAAACATCCCCAACATGAGGATCGCGTCCCAGTGCTTGCCAATACTCTACGATGAGTTCCACCCCGCGCTCACCAGAAGCCGCCAAATCTTGCCGTGGTACCCAGCGCATAGGGAGGTCCGTCCCTTGGACGGGGATTGCACCCGCCTCAATTAGCGCTCTGATGGCTGCACGGACAGCTTGAACCAATGCATCTCCAGCCAGTCCAAAATCCTGCCGAAAAACGGGCACAATCTGCCAAAGGCCAACGGCGTCGAAGGGAAGTTCCGCAGGTACCTGCACAATCCACTGACTCAACGGAGTGCTGGAGTGCCTATGTGTGGGTTCGCTTGAAGCTTGCATAAGCGGCCTAACTCTGGGATTAAGCCGCCGCGAAGTGGCTTCGGCTTGAATGAATTGTTAGAGGCTATGTTGCGCCATCTAAATACGAGAGCGCATCCGCAGCCTGCAAATGCTCCGATCGAAGAGAATGGGATTGCTCCGATAAGGTCAGACGTCGAGAGCGTGACGATGAGTAACCATAAGAAGGTGGTAGAGAATCCAATGACTGTGCCTAGGATTGAAGCCATCCAGAAGTTGGTACACCTGCTTTGGAAGAAAATGCGACAGATGAGCCCAAAGATGATGCCGCTGAAAAGGGAAGGAATTAGGCCGAAAAGATATGCAAGGAACAATAGCAATCGCGCCGCGGAGACGAACCCATCTGCGGCATAAGAAAGTTTTCCGTTGCTTTTTAATGATAGAGATGGCTAGTAAGGCCAATAGTCCAAGTAGTGGCCCGAGCGATCCGAATATTATTGAGGCTCTTAGTATTGGAGAACTATGAAAAACCACAATTTCCCCTAGCGCTGGAGTTAAGGCGTGCCGCGAAGCGGCATCGCCTTGGACGAATTGTTAGCCTTGCCGACTAGTGACATTGAAGCCATGGCTTGAGCAGTGGCATGGTTACTGGTGGAAGTAGTAAGGACAAAAAGAAGCTCATCTTTGTCCTCGGGCCGTGACCAAGAGTACGCCGTGGTGCGAGTGTGAACGTCGTTGGGGCCTAACCCAGTTGCTTCCTGTACCGCAGCCACGAGTGGTTCCGGAGCCGTGCCCACTAAGGCCGAGAAACCGATACGAACTTGATCGGGGTTGGCGCGCTGCGCAAAAACAGCGCAAACCGCATCATCGCGGAGTGCGACCACGTATGCAGTGGACGGTGCTATCACGAACCATGCTTTGCCAGGATTACCACCAAGAAAGAACTCTGCTTTCTCGGGGGGAGCCTCCGGGGTATCGCTCATTGCCTTCCGAAGGTTGTCCTGCGAGTAGAAGTGCTTCATGCATGTACCAGCGAAAAGGTCATTGATGCTATCTGGCGGTGGAGATGCCGCCGCAAGAGCCGGAAGCAATACCGCAGTTGCTGGGAGCTTGCGCATGATTTGTCTCGGAAGGCTAACGCCTGAGTTAAGCCGACCCGCGAAGCGGGGTCGGCTTGAATGAATTGTTAGGGTGCATTTGCGGAGATGCAGATCTTTTCGTCAAGCCGCATTGATCTGCCGTCCCCGTAGCCAGCGGCTGCCATGTCTAGCGGCCAAACGCAAACAGACAAGCCCAAATTACTGAAGTCATAACTTGGAGGAATGCCTCGCAGTACGACTCCGAGAACCTCGTCCTTTCCCCTTATGGTGCCGCACTTCAGGCATCTCCATGTTGATGCGCTGTCATCACGTTGTATCCACCGATTCTCACTGCTCGTATGACTTAAGCGCGATTCGACGTACTTGGAGCTAAAGGCAACGAAGAACCCTCGACCCATGTCTACAGTCATCGTGGCGGCGCCCGTCCTGGCATCATGTTGGATGACAAATTCTTTCGGCTGATCAGGGGTAGTGGCAGTTATTTGAACGCAGTAGGTTGGAGCGCACGCTTGTGGATACTCCACCGGAGGCGGGCCGGCAGCGAGCGCCGGAGCATTTAGTAGTAATGCCAAAAGATATCCAAAACGCTTCATATGTGCCCTAACATTTGAATTCAGCGGCCGCCGTAGGCGGTCCGCTGGAATGACGGGTTAGCCCTCTTTTATCGAACGCCGCGTTCACGCAGGAGCATGTTGATCTCCGCCAGGGCGGCCAACTGCCGTTGCTCAAAGACGGTAGGACGCTCATAGATCTTCAACGAGGCCACCCCAACCATGAAGCCTGCACCGCCAACGGTAAGCGAGAAAAAGTCCATCTTGCCGTGAAACCAACCCCAGACGCCCGCTACAAAGAGCAATGAGGCTGCAACGGCTATGAACGACAAGAATCGATTGAACTTCACCGCCCGCTCCTCCGAAAGGCGCTGACGCCGCAGTGGCTCCTCTGCCAGAAGCTCGTCGTTTGAGCAGTGCATCAGCAATTTGTGGTTCTGGGAGTTGTCGTTGATGATGAAGTCGCCATCGACGTTGATGTCACGGCCAGCTTTTAGGTCTCGCATCGATTCAATTTCTCATGAGGGCTAACGCCTGAGTTAAGCCGCGCCACGAAGTGGCGTCGGCTTGGACGAATTGTTAGGGCGTGACTCCGCCAAGCACCTCATCTCCCATGAAAGTATTGATGTCTTTCATGATTGCGCCGTGAGGCCGTGACAGCTTCTTCTTGAGGTAAAACATGCTCCAAATCGTCATTGCCTGCGAAAATCCGATCGTCTCCGACTTAAAGTGATAGATCGCGGTGAAATGACCTTTGAGTATGGGGCGCATCGCCTTCACGCCGTCGGTGGAATGGCAGCAGGACAACGTAAGAACACGTTGCTCACCCTCGGCTAGCTTCGGGAAGAACTTCGTCAGCTTTGTCGCGACGTCCTGCCATTTGACTGATCCCCCGATGAAGGCAATGCCGTTTTTTGACGCATGTCCGCCCAGATGAACGTAGCGCACTCCCGTGTACTTGCGCTCCTTTGCATCCTTAAACGAGTCCGCCGTAGTGAGTCGAAGCCCCTTCAGTCGTCCACCTAGACTCTTGTTCCACAAAACGGAACGGATGGCGTCACTCTCAGTCACAAGAGAGCCATCTATCTCATGATCAGAAGGACAATCGAAAATAAAATAGCCGAAATGCGGCCGGCCTCGCTTCTTCTTAGTTGCCACATGCCCCCCTGAAATTGAAATGAGCGCCCTAACTCTAAGTAGACCGCCGAACAGCGGTGTAGCGCGAGTATCGCCTGTTCCTGTCGGGTTTCAAACCAATAAATTCCCACGGGGAATCAATCAATTAATCCATTCCAGCGGCGCCTTGACGGCCCCAAGCTCGCGGAAAACTACCGCTTTGGAGCCGTGATATTGATTACACCCCTGTTTCATCCGGCATAACGCAAGGTCGGCCCCCGAGGTTGTTGGAGCAGGTGCGCCGCCAGATCCGGGTCCTGCACTACAGCCGGCGTACCGAGCAGGCCTATGTCGGATGGATCAGGCGCTTCATTCTGGCCAACGGCAAGCGGCATCCTCGTGAGATGGGGGCGGATGAGGTCGTCGCCTTCCTGACCGCATTGGCGATGGACGGCAACATGGCCGCGGCGACACAGAACCAGGCCTTGTCCGCGTTGTTGTTCCTGTATCGGCACGTGCTGGGTGTGACGTTGCCGTGGATGGACAATGTGGTCCGGGCCAAGCGGCCCAGGCGTCTACCAGTGGTGCTCTCCAAGGAGGAGGTGAGGCAGCTTCTCGGCGCGATGCCGGACGGTACCCCCGCGATGATGGCGCGCCTGCTGTACGGAACCGGCATGCGGTTGATGGAATGCCTGCGGCTGCGGATCAAGGACGTCGACTTCGCCCGCGCTGAAATCTGCGTGCGTAGCGGCAAGGGCAACAAGGACCGGCGTGTGCCGCTGCCGATGTCCTTGAAGGCCGCCTTGTTGCGGCAACGGTGCTGGGCGGTGTCACTGCATGCGTCCGATCTTGCCGATGGAAGGGGGCAGGTGCATCTGCCGCATGCACTTGCACGCAAGTACCCGAACGCGGATGCGGCGCCGGGTTGGCAGTATCTGTTCCCTTCGCGGATGCATTCGCGCGACCCGCGCACGGGGCGTCGCGGCCGGCATCACCTCAGCGAGGAGGTACTGCAGCGGGCGGTGAAGCGTGCGCGGCTGCAGGTGGGCATCCTCAAGCCGGCGACCTGCCACACGCTGCGCCATTCGTTCGCCACGCACCTGCTCGATGCGGGATGCGATATCCGTACCTTGCAGGAACTGCTGGGGCACAAGGACGTGACGACCACGCAGTTGTATACGCATGTGTTGGGGCGAGGCGCCGGCGGTGCCTGCAGCCCGCTGGACCTGCTGCCCGTGCCGCCATCGCAGGCGGAGGGGATGGCGGCCGACGCTCAGCGGCCCCCGATCGGCCTGAAGCGGGCCACGCCATAGCGGTCGCTTTCAAAGGTGTAGTGCGCCGGGTCCACTACGCTGGCGATGCGCGCGCGTGCATGGGCTTCGTCGCTGCGGCCGCAGGCGATCGTGCCGAAGTCCAGCGGTGCATCCAGCACGATGCGCGCCGGGCCGTGCATGCCATCGCAGTGTCCGTGCAGGTGGATCCACAGCCGGCCGTCGATCTCGCGCAGCTCGAAGGCGCCGTCGGTCAGGCCGAGATGCTCGCCGGTGTAGACCAGCACTTCCGGTTCATCCTCGCCGGTCAGCGCAATGTGTTTGCCCGCGATGTCATTCCAGCGCGTCACTTCGCCCGGGCCGCTGTGGAAGGCGGGGCAGTCGTGGATGCGCAGGTGCAGGCTGTCCGGTGGCAGGTCGTCTTCGTCCAGCAGCACGTCATCGGGGTCGATGCGTTCGGCCTGGATGTCGAAGTCCCAGATCAGGGCAGGGATGTGCTCGTTGACGAATGCACCCAGCTGCGCCTCCGTCAGCCGGTAGGGCTGGTCGTTCCAGTGGCAGATCGCGCGGGGCATCAGCGGGGTCGGGGCGGTGTCCATCGCACCAGTCTGCCGCCCCCGCGCGGGGCGTCAACCGTCGAGCAGGGCCTTGTCACGCACGGCGCCCTTGTCGGCGCTGGTGGCGAGCAGGGCATAGGCCTTCAGTGCGGTGCTGACCTTGCGTGGGCGGGCCTGCGCCGGCCTCCAGCCCTTGGCCTCCTGCTCGGTGCGGCGACGGGCCAGCTCAGCCTCGTCCACCAGCAGATTGATGCCGCGCTGCGGGATGTCGATCAGGATGCGGTCGCCGTCGCGGACCAGGCCAATCGTGCCGCCGCCGGCTGCTTCCGGCGAGCAATGGCCGATGCTCAGGCCCGAGGTACCGCCGGAGAAGCGGCCGTCGGTGAGCAGCGCGCAGGCCTTGCCCAGCCCCTTGGATTTCAGGTAGCTGGTCGGGTACAGCATCTCCTGCATGCCCGGGCCGCCCTTCGGCCCTTCGTAGCGGATCACCACCACGTCGCCGGCCTGCACTTCGTTGCCGAGGATGCCCTTGACCGCGGCGTCCTGGCTTTCATAGACGCGGGCGTTGCCTTCGAACACGTGGATGGATTCGTCCACGCCGGCGGTCTTGACCACGCAGCCATCGGCGGCGAGGTTGCCGTACAGCACGGCCAGCCCGCCTTCGCTGGAGAAGGCATGCGCGACGTCGCGGATGCAGCCCTCGGCGCGGTCGGTATCCAGCGAGGGCCAGCGGGTGGACTGGCTGAAGGCCACCTGGGTCGGGATGCCGGCCGGGCCGGCCTTGTAGAACTGGTGCACCGCCGCGTCCTGGGTCTGGGTGACGTCCCAGTCGGCGATGGCCGCGCCCAGCGTGCGGCTGTGCACGGTGGGCACGTCGGTATGCAGCAGGCCGCCGCGTGCCAGCTCGCCGAGGATGGCCATGATGCCGCCGGCACGGTGCACGTCCTCGATGTGGTACTTCTGCGTGTTCGGCGCCACCTTGCACAACTGCGGCACGCGCCGTGACAGGCGGTCGATGTCGCGCTGGTCGAAGGCCACCTCGGCCTCCTGCGCGGCGGCCAGCAGGTGCAGGATGGTGTTGGTGGAACCGCCCATGGCGATGTCCAGCGTCATCGCGTTCTCAAACGCCTCAAACGTCGCGATGCCGCGCGGCAGCACGTTGGCCTCCTCGCCGCCGTACCAGCGGTGGCACAGCTCCACGATCAGGCGGCCGGCGCGCTTGAACAGCGCCTCGCGGTCGCTGTGCGTGGCCACCACGGTGCCGTTGCCCGGCAGCGACAGGCCCAGCGCCTCGGTCAGGCAGTTCATCGAGTTGGCGGTGAACATGCCCGAGCACGAGCCACAGGTGGGGCACGCGCTGCGTTCGATCACGGCCACCTGTTCGTCGCTGATGGCCTCGTTGCCGGCGGCCACCATCGCGTCGATCAGGTCGAGCTTGTGGTCGGCCAGCTTGGTCTTGCCGGCCTCCATCGGGCCGCCGGACACGAACACCACCGGGATGTTCAGGCGCAGGGCGGCCATCAGCATGCCGGGGGTGATCTTGTCGCAGTTGGAAATGCACACCAGCGCATCGGCGCAGTGCGCGTTGGCCATGTACTCCACCGAGTCGGCGATGATCTCGCGGCTGGGCAGCGAGTACAGCATGCCGTCGTGGCCCATCGCGATGCCGTCGTCCACGGCAATGGTGTTGAACTCCTTGGCCACGCCGCCGGCCGCCTCGATCTCGCGCGCCACGAGTTGGCCAAGGTCCTTCAGGTGCACGTGACCGGGCACGAACTGGGTGAAGGAATTGACCACCGCGATGATGGGCTTGTGGAAATCGCCATCGGTCATGCCGGTGGCGCGCCACAGGGCGCGGGCGCCGGCCATGTTGCGGCCGGCGGTGGAGGTTTTCGAGCGGTATTCAGGCATGGGGGCGAGCAGGTAAGGGCTGGCAGAAGCGTGTGTGGGCGATTCTGCATCAAGATCCCGGTTGCTGTTGCAACCATCCGGCGGGGTGGAATGGTTGGACGATACCGAGGCGGCGCAGGCGCGCAGGAGCGGCTTCAGCCGCGAAGCCAGGAGCCCTTCCGTATACCTGACGCCTGCAATTGCAGTCATGCCTTCGACCGGTACCTTCACCAGCTTCGCGGCCGAGGCCGCTCCTAGCCGGGCGCACCTGAAAACCGGTTCAGCTTTGGGACTGTGCCGATTTACGCCTCCCAGGCCGGATCAGGCATCATTCGGAAACAACTTTCACGGGGAATCGACCATGAAGCGATCAAGGACCACCGCGCTGCTGCTGATGAGCGCCGCGCCGCTGCTGTTCACCGCCTGCCAGAAGGAAGAAACGGTGCAGGTCAAGGAAGGGCTGTACACCTCGGTGGAGGCCTGCAGCGAGGCCACCGGTGACCCGTCCGCTTGCCGCACGGCGTTCGCCACCGCGCAGCAGCAGTCGGCCGATGCGGCGCCCAAGTACGCCAGCAAGGAAGAGTGCGCCAAGGAGTACCCGGCCGAGCAGTGCGTGCAGCAGCACACCAGCGCCGGCACCTCGTTCATCGGCCCGATGATGATGGGCTTCTTCATGTCGCAGATGCTCAACAGCGGCCGTGGTGCCGTGGCGGCACCGCCGGCCGCACAGCCGGCCTTCAAGGACAACGCCAATGGGTGGGCCAAGCCGGCCGGTACCGGTGGCCTGAACACCGGCAGCGGCATCGGTGCCGGCAAGGCCGGCCTGGCCCCGGTCACCAGCGAGCCGAACCGTGCCGTGACCGCCAGCCGTGGCGGCTTTGGTGCACGCAGCGGCGGCCGCAGCAACAGCGTCGGCGGTTGATCAGGTGCGGCGTGTAGCAATCGCCGAGCGCGACAACTGGCGAGCACGTGCCGCCGAGGCAGGTTTCCGGTTCCACACCATCGACGGTGCGCCGTACTGGGACGAAAGCGCGTATTACGCCTTCACCCTGCGGCAGATCGAGAACGACCTGGAAGACCCCAGCGCCGAGCTACATGCGATGGCGCTGGACCTGGTCGGCGAGGTGGTGGCCAGCGAGGCGCTGATGGCGCAGCTGGCCATTCCCGAGCCGTTCCGCGACTGGATCGCCGAGAGCTGGCGCCGCCGCGACCCGCACCTGTACGGCCGGCTGGACTTCGCCTATGACGGCAAGGGCCCGGCCAAGCTGTACGAGCTGAACTACGACACGCCGACCTCGCTGTACGAGGCGTCGTTCTTCCAGTGGCAATGGCTGGAAGACCAGCGCAACCGTGGCGTCCTGCCGCCGCAGGCCGATCAGTTCAACTCCCTCCACGAGACGCTGGTGGAGCGCTTTGCCGAACTGTCGGCGCGCCTGCCGCCGCCGCTGTACTTCAGCGCGGTGCGTGAGTCCGAGGAAGACCAGGGCACGGTGGCCTACCTGCGCGACTGCGCGGCGCAGGCCGGCCTGCATGGCGCGGCCATCGCCATCGAGGACATCGGCCTGTCGGCCGACGGCCGCTTCACCGACCTGGACGACGTGGTGATCGGCAGCCTGTTCAAGCTGTACCCGCTCGAAGACCTGATGCAGGAGGAGTTCGGCGCGGCATTGCCCCGTTCCGGCGTGCAGCTGCTGGAGCCGGCGTGGAAGGCGGTGTTGAGCAACAAGGGCATCCTGCCGCTGTTGTGGGAACGCCATCGCGGCCATCCCAACCTGCTGGAATCGTACTTCGACGATGGCAGTGCCCTGCCGGCCGGCTGGGTACGCAAGCCGCTGCATTCGCGCGAGGGCGCGAACGTGGCCATGCACCTGAGCGACGGTAGTTGGCAGGAGAGTGAGGGCCCGTACGCGGGGCCGAACATCCGCCAGGCGTTCCACGCGCTGCCCATGTTCGAGGGCAACTATCCGCTGGTCGGCAGCTGGGTGGTGGGTGACCGCGCCTGTGGCATCGGCGTGCGCGAGGACAACAGCCGCATCACCCGCGACAGCGCCCGTTTCCTGCCGCACGCCATCATCGATGACGCGCCGCAGGGGAGCACGCGGATCTACGTCTGACGATGCCCTGGGTAGGAGCAGCCTTGGCCGCGAAGCCGGGGGGCTTCTGCGTGCGGTTGTTCTCGACGGTGGAAGCGTTGTCGGCATAGGCGAAGGAGCGACCCCTCCCAACCTGCGCCAAAGGGAGGGGGCGGTCATGCATGGCCTTTCAGCATGCGAGTTGTGCCGCTCTTGCCCCCTCCCTTTGGCGCAGCCAAGGGGAGGGTTGGGGAGGGTTGGGGAGGGTTGGGGAGGGGTGCTTTTCCGTGCCGGTGACGACACCCGCTTCGCGGCCGGGGCCGCCCCTACCGGCTACAGCAGGCCGTCGCGCTTGACCGCCAGGTAGCGCTCGACCAGCGCGGCGGGCAGCTCCTCGGCGGTGACGTCCAGCACCATCACGCGGTGGCTGCGCAGGGCTTCGTGGGCGTCGGCACGTTGTTGCAGGTAGCGGGTGATGGCACCGGCCTGGATGGCATCGGACACCGTCTCCACGTCGCGGGCCAGCGCGTCGTCCAGCTCGCTTTCGCGCAGGCTGGCCACGCAGACCAGGTGGCGCTTCTGCAGCAGGCGCACGGCGGCGAGCAGGTCCTCGATGTCCTCGTCGCGGACGTTGGTCACCAGCATTACCAGGGTGCGCCGCGAATGGCGCAGGCTCAGTTCGGTGGCGGCGGCCAGGTAGTCGGTGGCGACCGGCCGCGCCTGCAGGTCGTAGCTGGCGCGCAGCAGCGTGTCGATCGCCCCCAGCCCGCGTTGCGGCGCTACCCAGCGGCTGTCGCCGCCGGTGGCGAACAGGCCCACGCCGTCGCCCTGGCGCAACGCCAGGTAGGACACCACCAGCGCGGCGTTGAGCACATGGTCGAAATGCGACAGGCCACCTTCGTGCGCCATCATCCGGCGACCGGTGTCGATCATCATCACCAGCTGCTGGTTCTTCTCGTCCTGGTACTCGCGCGAGATCAGCTTGCGCGCGCGCGAGGTGGCCTTCCAGTCGATCTGGCGCAGGCTGTCGCCGACGCGGTACTCGCGCATCTGGTGGAAGTCGGTGCCTTCACCACGGCGGCGCTTGAGGTGCGCGCCGACCAGGCGCGAGGCCATTTCCGCGCTGAGCAGGGCCAGCCGGGTGAGCGGGGCGAAGTTGGGGTAGACGCGCACGGTCTGCGGCGGCCCGGCGATGCGCGATTGACGCCACAGGCGCAGCAGCGAATGCAGGCGCAATTGCACGCCGTCGAACACGAACGTGCCGCGGTTGGCCGGGGTGAGGTGGTAGCTGAAACGGGTTTCGCTGGCGCGTGGCAGGGTCAGGCGACGCGGCAGGCCCGGCGTTTCCCAGCCATCCGGGACCAGGTCGTACACGTCCACGCGTTGCCGCCCGAATGCATCGATCTGCAGCCAGGTTTCGCGTTCGACGCCCAAGGCGAGCGAGTCGGGCAGTTCACGCCTCACCTGCGGGGTGGGGCGGCGCCACAGCAGCAACGCATCGAGCAGCGCCAGCACCGCGATCGCCGCGGCCGTCAGCGTCCATGCCTGCAGCGGCAGGTAATGCAGGGCCACCGGCACACCCAGCAGGCCCCACAGCACCAGCAATGTGATCAGCAGCGGTGACGGTCTCACTGATGGGGTTCCGTGGTGGTGCAGGGGGTGGAAGCAGCGGGAGCATCGGCAGCGCTCCCCCTGCCTCCCCTACGCACTGCGTGCGCAAGGCAGGGGGCAAAGGCGTGCGCGCTGGCCGTGCGTGGGCTCACTTGCGCGGGGCCTCGACCTTGGCGAGCAGGGCGGTGAGCGCGTCGTCGGCGGACTGGCCTTCGATCTGCAGTTCCGGGGCCAGCGTGATGCGGTGGCGCAGGGCCGGCTTGGCGATCTCGCGCACGTCGTCGGGGGTGACGAAATCGCGGCCGGACAGCACCGCCTGGGCGCGTGCGGCGCGTACCAGCGCGATGCTGCCACGCGGGCCAGCGCCCAGCGCGATGCCCGGCCACTTGCGGGTGGCCGCGACGATGCGCACCGCGTAGTCGATCACCTGCGGGTCGACGGTGATCTCGGCCACGGCCTTCTGCAGCGCGACCACGTCGCTGCCGCTGAGCACGCGCGGCACCTGCGACAGGTCGAAGTCGCCGGCGGTGCGGCCGACGGTGATGGCCTGGACCATGCGCTTCTCGTCTTCCAGCTGCGGGTAGTCGATCAGCACCTTCAGCAGGAAGCGGTCCAACTGCGCCTCGGGCAACGGGTAGGTGCCCTCCTGCTCGACCGGGTTCTGCGTGGCCAAGGTGAGGAACGGCGGGTTCAGCGGGAAGGCCTTGCCCTCGATCGTGACCTGGCCTTCCTGCATCACTTCCAGCAGCGCCGACTGGGTCTTGGCCGGGGCGCGGTTGATTTCATCGGCCAGCAGCAGGTTGGTGAACACCGGGCCGCGGCGGATCTTGAAGCTCTCGGTCTTGGGGTCGTACACCGCGTGGCCGCTGACGTCGCTGGGCATCAGGTCCGGGGTGAACTGCACGCGCGCGTAGTCCAGCTCCAATGCCTGGGCCAGGGCGCGCACCAGCAGTGTCTTGCCCAGGCCGGGCACGCCTTCGATCAATACATGGCCACCGGCCAACAGCGCGATCAGGATCTGCTCGAGCACATCGGCCTGGCCGATGAAGGCCTGCCCGACGGCTTCGCGGATGCGCTCGACGCGTTCGATCACCTCGGCGTTGCCCGGTGCAGGCGCGGGTGCCGCGGCAGGTGCGGGCGCGGCGGCGGGAGCCTCGCCGGGGAGGGCGGGCGGAAACGGCGTCTCGTTCATAGCTGGTTTCTCATCTGGATGAGCAGGCGGATGCGTTCACGCAGGGCGTTGTCGTCCCGCGACGGGGGAACCTGGAGGGCGCTCTGCACGCGGGCGAGCGGCCATTGCAGGTGATCGGCGATGGCCTGGGCCTGGGCGTCGCCAACCAGGGCCGCGGCCACCGGTGCGCGGCGGCGCAGGCGGGCCAGGAAGGACTGGCGCACCGCGTCGTACAGCAGCGGTGATTTGCCGTAGCGATGCAGGTGTTCGCCGGAGGCGCGCACGTGCTCCAGCAGCGAGCGGCGGTCGCCGCGCGGGGACGGCTGCAGCGCGCCGAAACGCTGGCTGCGCGCCCACAGCCACGCCAGCAGGGCGAGCAGCAGCGGCAGCCAGACCGGCCAGCCCTGCTTGAGCAGGGTCCGCCACAGCGACGGCATCTGCATCTCGTAGACCAGGTGCGTGGTGCCCTTGCCGTAGTTGGGCGCCAGCACCAGCCGGGCCAGGTCGCGGTGCGGGATGTCGCGCAGGCCGGTTTCATATTCGCCGCGCCCGTTGCGCAGGAAGTCGGTGCTGCCCAGCACGTCGATGCGGCCGGTGCCGTAGCGCAGCCGCGCCCAGGCCAGCGTGGCATCCGTGCCGTCCCCCCAGCGGCGCTCGACCCGGGTGCTGCCATCCACGGTGAAGCGGTTGCCGGAGCAGAACTCCTGGTGCTCCTCCTGGCCGTTCACGCGCCATGGCAGGCAGCGTGCCGGGACCTCGCTGGTCTCCACGCCCAGCTGCTCCAGCAGGCCCGCGTCGTCGCCATCGAGCTCCTCATCGGCCCCGGGCATCTGCAGGACCAGGTGCCCGCCGAACTGCACCCAGTCGAGCAGGCCGCTGACCTGCGGCGGCGAGAGCAGGCGCGGGTCGTCCAGCATCACCACGGTGTCGCCGGGCTGCAGCTTCATGTCGGCCAGGTCGAGCTGGCGCCGCGACTCGGCCTTCTGCCCGTCGCGGCGCAGGGTCTCGCGCAGGGCATACAGTGGGTTGTAGGTGGGCTCGCCGTAGGCGGGCAGGGTGATCTCCTCCTTGCGCCGTTCGACGGCGGAGAACACCCATGCCACCACCAGCGCGCTGACCAGCACGCCGATGCCCGCGATCAGCCCGTAGCGCAGACGCGCGCTCACGTGCGCCACCCGTACTGCCGGTGCAGTTCACCCATCAATGCCTCGAACTCGTCCTCGCTGGGCAGGCGGCCGGCATAGGCGGCGTACTGCCAGGTGCGCACCATGCGCGCGAACAGGGTGCGGTCGGCTTCCTGCGGCATGCGCCGCGAGGCGCGCAGGCACTGCGCCTCGGTGGCGCCGGGTGGCAACACGATGTCGGCACGCTGACCCAGCACCTCCACCGACGCGCGGTACAGCAAGGCCAGTGCATGACGCGGCTTGCCTTCGCGCCACAGGCGGCGCGCGCTGCCCAGGATGTCCGGCGGCAGCACTTCGGGCACCAGCAGCGCGTCGTGCTGCACCGGGGTCTGTGCTTCGCGCGTGCGCCGGCCACTGCCACGCAGCCACGGCAACCACCAGCGGGCGGTGAGCGCCAGCACGATCAGCAGTGCGGCCAGCACGATCCACAGGATGCTTTCGCCGATCAGCGCGAGCACCTGCGAGACGAACGTCATGAACGACGGGTCACGCGTCTGGTCGCTGTTGTCCTGCGTGGGCTTGTCCCGTTCCTTGAACACCCACTTGTCCACCGTGCGCTTGGCGCCCAGCTGCGGATCCTCGTAGGCGCGTGCGGCGGCCTGGCGGAAGCCGTCGGTGTCGGCGTCGCCCTGGCCGAACACCGCATGCGGCGTGGCCGGGATGATCGCGTTCGACGGCGCGGCGGTTTCCTTGTGGTTGCTCAGCACCGAGTCGGGCAGGGCGTTGCTCTGCTGCGCGCGCAGCGGCGCGATGCCGACCAGCAGGAACAGCACCATCAATGGCGCCAGCCGGGCCAGGCGCTCGCGCAGGCGGCGGAAAGCGATCTCCACGTCCCAGGCTTCCAGCTGGGTGCGGCGGTTGAGGTACAGGCCGAAGCCGGCACCGCTGTAGAACGGGCCGATCAGGGTCATCGCGCCCCAGGCCAGCAGGTTGAAGCCGATCCACGCCCACGCGGGCGTTTCGTCGCCGATCAGCGACCAGGAGGCACGCAGCGATTCGGGCAGGTCTTCCACCGGCATGAACATGAAGATCAGGGCGATGCCGGCCAGCTGCAGCATGGCCTCGAAGTGCCAGCACACCGAGGTCAGCAGCGTGGCGTGGCCATAGCTGGCACCGCCCAGTGCACGCCGGCGCATGCCGCGTTGCGGGCCATCGCCACCTTCCAGCAGGTCCACTGGCATCAGCAGCGAGCGTGCCGGGCTGAGCCGGCGCCAGCCCAGGTAGGCGCCGATGCCGCGCCAGCCCCAGCGCAGCTGCGCGCGCAGTGTCTCAGCGGTGGTCGGCACCGCGCCGAAGGCACCGCGCGAGATCACGTACAGCGGGATCCGCTCGAATGCCGGCTTCAGCCACCACATCACCAACGCCGGCAACCAGAAGTTGTCCAGCCACAGGCCGAGCAGGTTGAGCAGCGCGAACACCGGCAGGGTGACCAGCAGCCACGGTTTCCAGATGGCCCAGGCATGCCGGCGCACCAGCGCCGTGCCCAGCTCCATCGCCTCCCACTGCGAGCGGGCGCGCAGCACCACGTCGAGCTGGTCAATGCGCATGTGCGCTCCCGCGTCCACCGCGCCACAGCCAGAGGATCACCAGCGTCCACAGGACGCCGGAGACGGTCAGCTTGCCCCACATCGGCACCCACGCGATCGATGACCAGAACGCCTCGATGAACGCGGCCACCAGCAGCATGAAGGCCACGCCCAGGCACAGCCTGGCGCCGACCCGGCCACCTTCGATCAGGGCATCGATGCGGCGCATGCGACCCGGTGCCAGCAGGCGCAGGCCCAGCTGCAGGCCGGCGCCGCCGGCGATCACGATGGCGGTCAGCTCGAACGGCGCATGCCCGACCACGAAGCGCCAGAAGGGTTCGCCGAAGCCGGCCTGCTGCAGGTGGCCGGCCACCGCGCCGATGGTGATGCCGTTGAACAGCAGCACCAGGACCGTGCCGATCCCCGCCAACAGGCCACTGGCAAAGGTGCGCAGGCCGATGCTGATGTTGTTCATGATGTAGTGGCCGAACATCGCCCAGTCGGTGCCGCTGTCGCGGCCCAGGTGGTCGGCGGCCGGGTCGTACATCTTTTCCATCTGCGCGATCTGGGTGGTGCTCAACAGCATGTGGACCAGGTCCGGCTTGAGCTGCAGCAGCACGAAGATGCCCACCAGCGGCACCGCGAACAGCGCCAGCGCGGTCCACATCGCGCCGGCCTGGCTGCGCACGGCCAATGGGAAATCGGCGAACAGGAACTCCACCGCGCGCGACCAGCGCGGCGGCGGGGTGCGGTAGAGCAGGTTGTGGCCGTTCTGCGAGAGCTGCTGCAGGCGTTCGACCAGCTGCGGGCTGTAACCGCGGTGGCGGGCCAGCGCCAGCTGCTGGCACAACCGCCGGTAGCGCTGCGGGATGGTCTCATCGCCGGGCAGGTCGGCGTCCACGGTGCCGCGCACGCTGCGGGCATGGCCCCCGCGCCGCTGCAGCCATTGCTCGAACTGCTGCCACTCATGCTGGTAACGGGTGACGAACTGCTCCTGCTTCATCGCCGCCCCAACAACCAGTTGGCCATGGCATACAGGCGCAGCACGCCGGCCGCGCCGCTGGCCTGGCTCAGGCCCGAGGCGATGTCGGCCAGTTCGTTCTGGCGCGGCCCGGACAGGGCCGGTGCGCGGTCGGCGAAGGCGATCAGGGCGATCTGTTCACCGGGTTGCAGCGGCACCGGCGGGGCAAGCACGGTCTCGATCCGCGCCGGCGGTTCAGCCGCGCGGGGCGGGGCATGCACCACCAGCGAGCCGGCGACCAGGTCACCCAGGCGCCGGCCATAGGGGTCGCACAGGCAGCTGATCAGGCCCACCGCGTAGCCGAACGGCAGTGCGTCCACGGTGCGCAGCAGGTTGCGCACGATGGCCGGCATCCAGCCCAGCGGCGCACCGTCATTGGCGACCACGCGCAGGCCGAGCACGCGCTTGCCCAGGGTCTGGCCGAACCAGACTTCCAGCACGATCGGGTAGGCCCAGAACATCAGGAACATCAGGCCCAGGTACAGGCCCTGGCCGAAGTCGCCCAGGGCCAGCAGCACCGGGCTCATCACCATCAACACGCCGAAGCGGACCAGCAGGTCGATCAGCCAGGCCAGTGCACGCGGCACCGGGCCGGCGGCGGGCAACTGCAGCGGCACGCCTTCGGGCGTGATCACTTCGCGATAGGTATCGAGCATGGGCGCGCCCGCGGGCATCACGGCACCGCCTGCGCAGCGTGCTGCGTTGGCCCGGGCTGGCGGGAAGTCCGGTTTCCGGCCCGGACGGATGCCTGTGGCATTCGTGTCTCGACTGCGTCCTGTCAGGGTGCAGACTTTAACTGGCGCCCATGTGAAAGCCCAGCCTGCTGCCCGTGGCGGCAGGCTGGGCGGGGGCGGCTCAGCGGACCGTGCCGCCTTCGCGCTTGCCGCTGAACAGCTTGCGGACGCCGGCACCCAGCGCGATCACGCCGATCAGCAGCAGCTTCCAGAACTTGGCCAGCAGCAGGCCCACCTTGGCGAACAGGCCGGCCTTGGCGGCCAGGCCACCACCGATCAGCGTGGCCACGCCGTAGGCGGCCACCTTGTCGGTGCTGGCGTTGTGGTCGGCGTAGCGCGCGCCTTCGTTGAACTCGGTCATCGGCAGCAGGCGGTCCATGCCGGTGCGCACCGCGGACAGGTCCGACATCGCCGACACCGCGTTGAGGCTCAGGTAGCCATAGCGGCCGAGCACGCGGATGTCGTAGTTCAGCGAGTGCGCGGGCTCGTTGTTGAAGGCCAGCTCACGTGCCCAGTACAGCTTCTTGCTGTCGGCGTCGTAGCGCGGCGGCACGGCCCAGCCAATCAGGTCCAGCGAGCCATAGCCGGCCTTCACCCGCTCCGGGTTGGCCTCGCGGATGCTGGTCTGCATGGTCTCCAGCAGTTCGCTGTAGTCGATGTCCTTGGCGTCGCCATCGGACACGTAGCCGTCATCGGAGTAGGTGACCACCACCGCCCAGCTGCCGTCCTCGAGCAGGCCGGGGCTGCGCGGCACGATCAGGCCGAGCACGCTGTCATCGGGCGGGTTGCCCCACATGTCTTCCAGCACGCGGCGGGCATCGGCCTTTTCCAGGTACTGGAACTCGTCGCCGAGGTTGAAATGCGCCTTGGCCGCCGGCACCGCGATCGGGCCGGTATGGAAGTCCAGCGACTTCACGAACTGCTCGGCGCTCATGCCCTGCTCTTCCTGGGCGGCGGCGGTGGCGGGCAGCAGGCACAACAGCGACGCTGCGGCCAGCAGGCCGAGCGCGACGGATTTGATCGACTTCATTTCTTGATCCTTCAAGGGGGCGTCCCCACGCCCAGGGCGCGCAGTTTGCGCGCCATCGCAACTGACGGCAATGGGCCGTTGGTCAGCCCTGCATGCCGCGGTACTGGTCCTTGACCTTGACGTAGTGGTCGGCCGAGTAGCGCAGGCCCTCGATGTCCTTCTCGCTGAGCTGGCGCATCAACCGTGCCGGGTTGCCCGCCCACAGCTCGCCGCTGCGCACCACCTTGCCCGGGCCGACCACCGCACCGGCGGCGATGAAGGCGTTGGCCTCGATCACCGCGCCATCGAGGATGCACGCGCCCATGCCGATCAGGCAGTAATCGCCGATGGTGCAGGCATGGATGATGCAGCCATGGCCCACGGTGACGCCTTCGCCGATCAGGGTCGGGTAGCCGCCCTTGTTGTAGGAGCTGTCATGACTGACGTGGATGATCGTGCCGTCCTGCACGTTGGTGCGCGCACCGATGCGGATGTGGTTCACGTCGCCACGGATCACCGTGCCCGGCCAGACCGAGGCGTCATCGCCGATTTCCACGTCACCGATGATCGTGCACGCCGGGTCCACGTAAACGCGCTCGCCGACGACGGGCATCTTGTCCAGGAAGGGGCGCAGGGCAGTCATGCGTGGTATCCGGTTCTGAAAAGCGTGACATGCATGATACCGCGCGCTCCCGCAGCACGCGGCGGCATGGCATCAGCGTGGTGCGTGGCGTTCCAGCATGCCTCGGAACAAGGCATCGAGTGCTTCGCCATCCCCTTGTCCTGCCGGCAATGACGGAGCACTGCCGCTGCGTCGCTGCAACTGCTCGTCGATGTAGTCGCTGATGGCGGCGATGCGCGGCCCGTCCGAGACCTCGGTGCTGCGACGCTTCACCTGCAGCAGCTGGTCGATGGCGGTTCGCACCGGGCCATTGGGCAGCAGCCGATCAAGCAGGGTTTCGAAGGCCATTGGCGGCGGCGAGGGATCGCTCTCGATCCATTGGCAGGCGAGCAGCGGGCGCAGCACGTACAGGTACTTCTTGGTGCGTACCCGCTCGCCCTTCAGGTAGCCGCGATGGTTGGTGGTGGCCATGTTGAAGTAGTGCCACCAGCTGCCGAGCGGTGAGTGGAAGGTTTCCACCGCTTCGCGCAACGACGCGATGGCCTGCATGTCGCCGCGGTACAGGATGGGCGAGCGCAGCCACTCGGAGAGTGTCGGATTGGACTTGGAGACCAGGCGCAGTGCCTTGCGCAGGTCCCAGCCGCTGATATCGAGTTCGTCGTCGATCGGCAGCTCGATGACGTCGCGCTGCGGTTCGCCGGGGCCGGTGCGTTCGTTGACGCTCAGGTACCACGGTTGCCGATGCACGTAGATGAAGCGTGCGTCGTAGTCACTGTCCGGAGAGGAAAAGCCCCAGCCCCGGCTGCCGGACTCACAGGCCATCAGCACGCGGACGTCATGCTGGCGTTCGATCTGCTCCAGAGCGGCGAGAACCGCTTCACGCTTGTCGGGGTCGATCGGATGGATATCCATATCCTGCAGTGCTCATCGTCGTGGGGTGATGAGTGTAGGCGGATTCTGCTTCTGGCTCCGTCCCTTGCGCCGAAGCCGGCGGGGACGGTTGGGGAGACGCAACGCCCCTCAAGCCACCTTGCCGCGCCGTGCCCGTTCCAGGTGCACCAGCAGCAGCGAGATCGCCGCCGGGGTCATGCCCGGGATGCGCTGTGCCTGGCCGATGGTCTGCGGGCGCACGCGTTCGAGCTTCTGCAATGCTTCGGCGGACAGGCCGCGCACGGAGGCGAAGTCGAAGCCTTCGGTGATCACGGTGTTCTCGTGGCGCTGCTGGCGCTCGATCTCCTCGCGCTGGCGGTCCAGATAGCCGGCGTACTTGACGCTGATCTCCACCTGCTCGGCGACGCGTGCGTCTGCCACGCCAGGGCCGAGCGAAGCCACCTGCATCAGCTTGGCGTAGTCCAGTTCCGGGCGCTTGATCAGGTCCAGCACATTGGTTTCGCGGCTCACTGCCACGCCGGTGGCCTGCGCCACTTCACGACCCAGCGCATTGGCCGGCGTCGCCCACAGGCCGCGCAGGCGCGCGCTTTCGTTGGCCACGGCTTCCTGCTTGGCCTGGAATGCCGACCAGCGGCGCTCATCGACCAGGCCCAGCTCGCGACCGGTCGGGGTCAGGCGCACGTCGGCATTGTCCTCGCGCAACTGCAACCGGTACTCGGCGCGGCTGGTGAACATGCGGTACGGCTCGCTGGTGCCGTGGGTGATCAGGTCATCGACCAGCACACCGATATAAGCCTCGTCGCGGCGCGGGCACCAGCCGTCGCGGCCCTGCACGAACAGCGCGGCGTTGACGCCGGCCAGCAGGCCCTGCGCGCCGGCTTCCTCGTAGCCGGTGGTGCCGTTGATCTGCCCGGCGAAGAACAGGCCGGCGACCTGGCGGGTCTCCAGCGTGTTCTTCAGCCCGCGCGGGTCGAAGAAGTCGTACTCGATGGCGTAGCCGGGGCGGGTGATGTGCGCGTTCTCGAAGCCACGGATGCTGCGCACCAGCTCCAGCTGCACGTCGAACGGCAGCGAGGTGGAGATGCCGTTGGGGTAGATCTCCACCACGTCCAGCCCCTCGGGCTCGACGAAGATCTGGTGGCTGTCCTTCTCGGCGAAGCGCACCACCTTGTCCTCGATGGAGGGGCAGTAGCGCGGGCCGATGCCCTCGATCTGGCCGCTGTACAGCGGTGAGCGGTGCAGCGCGTTGCGGATGATCTCGTGGGTGCGCTCGCTGGTGTGGGTGATCCAGCAGCTGACCTGGCGCGGATGCTCGCGCACGTCGCCCAGGTAGGACATCACCGGCAGCGGGTCATCGCCGGGCTGTTCCTCCATCACGCTGTAATCCAGCGAGCGACCGTCGATGCGCGGCGGCGTGCCGGTCTTCAGGCGGTCGATGGCGAACGGACGCTCGCGCAGGCGCGCGGCCAGCGTGGTGGCCGGCGGGTCGCCCATGCGGCCGGCGGTGTACTGGGTCTCGCCGATGTGGATCTTGCCGGCCAGGAAGGTGCCGGCGGTCAGCACCACGGCGGCGGCATGGAAGGTCAGCCCGGTCTGGGTGATGGCGCCGCGCACGGCGTCGCCTTCGATCACCAGGTCGTCCACCGCCGCCTGGAACACGGTCAGGTTGGGCTGCGACTCGACGATGCCGCGGATCGCCATGCGGTACAGGTTGCGGTCGGCCTGGCAGCGGGTGGCGCGCACGGCCGGGCCCTTGGAGGCATTGAGGGTACGCCACTGGATGCCGGCGCGGTCGGCGGCATGCGCCATGGCGCCGCCCAGGGCGTCGATCTCCTTGACCAGGTGGCCCTTGCCGATGCCGCCGATGGCCGGGTTGCAGCTCATCGCGCCGACGGTCTCGACGTTGTGGGTCAGCAGCAGGGTGCGGGCGCCGCCGCGGGCCGCGGCCAGTGCGGCCTCGGTGCCGGCGTGGCCGCCGCCGATGACGATGACGTCGTAACGGTAGAAGGAGTCGCTCATGGGCGTGAGATTGGTCGAGAAGTGTGAAGTCCGTTGCCGGGCATGCCTCCGGTGCCAGGGCGGCCCGGTTGCTGATTTTACCGCCAACGAAAATTCTTGAGACGAAGGCCTAAAGTTGGCACGCAACCTGCAGCTAATACATTGCACCCAACGTGGCATGCGACACAGGCGCAACAAGGTCGGAATTGGAACAGGGGCCGACCGAAGCGCACGTTGGGGTAGCAGGGGCCGGTAGTCGGGGGACTACCGGCTCTGGTATCCGACAATGCTTTGCAAGGCATTGAAAGCAGCAAGGCAGTAAAGACGAAGCCCCGGCCTAGGCCGGGGCTTCGTCTTTTTTAGGCGCCGATGCCCGACAGGGCCGGAACAGGGGGGATCCAGATTTCCTGGCGGACATCGACATTGAAGCGGTTGGGCGGGACCGGTTTAGGTCAGTTTGCGACGCAACCGGTCACCCGTGGGACAAAGGATGCCTGCATTTTCCGCAAATGCAACCTTTTTATCTCTCCACATTCCTGACTTCGCGCGGAAGGCGGTTCTGTGACGGCTGTCGGGCCGGCATTGGCCGGGACTGCATGGCCGGCCGGGACGGCATGGCCTGGGCACGCGGAACCGCGCGTGGCTCGGTCATCGCGCGGGGCTGCGGACGCTGCAGGCGGTCCATGTCCCGCCAGGGCGACTTGCTGCCGCCGCCGTTGGCCGGCGGCATCGGACGGGTCGGCGGGTTGGGGCGGTTGTCACCCGGACGCGGCGGACGCGGACGGTTGTCGCCATGGCCATGGCCGTTGCCCGGCGGGGGCGGCCGGTGGCCGTGCGGCGGACGCTGCGGGTACGGGCGGTAGTACGGGCGATGGACCGGGTAGCCACCCCCGTAGTAGCCGCTGCCGTACCCGTAATAGCCGGAGCCATAGCCGCCGTAGGCACCGTAAGGGTAGCCATACGGATAGCTGTACTGCACCGACGGCGAGCCATGGTAGTAGCCGCCACCGCTGCCGCCGACGTAGTCATACGTGGCGCAGCCGGACAGGGCCAGCAACAGGCCGGTGGAAACAATCAGGCGCTTGATCATGTGTCGTCCCCCCCAATGGGTATGGCGCCAGCTTCGTGCTGGTGGATTGAATCGGCCCTTAATCGGTACCGATTTGGCTGAACACATTCCATGCGCGAATGAGATGGTCCAAGGCAGCGAGCCTACGCTAACCTTCCACCATGAACGAACATTCCTTGCCCGGGTTCGCTGACGTACTGGCCGCCGCGGCGCGTATCGCGTCGCACGCGACGGTCACGCCGGTACTGCGTTCGCGCGAACTGGACGGGCTGGCCGGTGCAAGCCTGCACTTCAAGGGCGAGCACCTGCAGCGCGGGGGCGCATTCAAGTTCCGCGGCGCCTGCAATGCGGTGTGGTCGCTGGATGCCGAGCAGGCGCAGCGTGGCGTGGTCACCCATTCTTCCGGCAACCACGGGGCCGCGCTGGCACTGGCGGCACGTTCGCGTGGCATCCCCTGCCACGTGGTGGTGCCCGAGGGCGCGGTGGCGACCAAGCTGGCCAACATCGTGCGCAATGGCGCCACGTTGTGGCGCTGCGCGCCGAACCAGGCCGCGCGCGAGGTCGAATGCGCGCGCGTGCAGCGCGAGACCGGGGCGACGTTGGTGCACCCGTATGCCGATGCCAAGGTGATCGCCGGGCAGGGCACGGCGGCGTTGGAGCTGGTGCGGCAGGCCGGGGCGACGCTGGACGTGCTGGTGGTGCCGGTGGGCGGCGGCGGGCTGGCCGCGGGGACGTTGTTGGCCCTGCAGCAACTGCTGCCCGACTGCGAGCTGGTGCTGGCCGAGCCGGCCGGTGCCGCCGATACCGCGCGTTCTCTGGCCGCCGGCGAACGACTGCTGGACTTCGTGCCGGACACGGTCTGCGATGGCCTGCGCGGCGCGCTGGGCGCACCGAATTTCGAACTGCTCAACCAGCGCGCCGAGGTGATCACCGTCGATGACGTGGACACCGTGACCGCGATGCGGCGGGTCTGGCAGGTGATGAAGCAGGTGGTCGAGCCGTCATCGGCGATCACCCTGGCCGCGGTGCTGGCACACCCGGAGCGTTTCGCCGGGCGCAACGTGGGGTTGATCTTCAGCGGCGGCAACGTGGATCTGGATGCGTTGCCGTGGGGGAAGGAATGAGCAGCAAGGGACGCACCGGCCTGGTGGGTTGGTTGTGGCGGTTCGGGGTGTTGCTGGCGTTGTGGTTGCTGGGCGTGGCGGCATGGATCATCTGGGTGGGTGACCGCGACCAGGCCGCGCCGGCCGACGCGATCATCGTGCTGGGCGCGGCGGCGTATGACGCCAAGCCTTCGCCGGTGTTCGAGGAGCGCATCCGCCACGGGCTGGACCTGTACCGGCAGGGCTATGCGCCCAAGCTGATCTTCACCGGCGGGTTTGGCGGCTCACGCGCGCGCTTCTCCGAATCGCAGGTGGCGCGCCGCTACGCGCTCAAGCAGAAGATCCCGGCCGAGGACATCCTGATCGAGACCCGCTCGCGGACCACCCGGCAGAACCTGGTCGAGGCGCGCCGGGTGATGGCGCAGAACGACATGCACCGGGTGATCGTGGTCAGCGACCCGCTGCACATGGCGCGCGCGCTGCGCCTGTCGCACGAACTGGGCATCGACGCGTTGGCCTCCTCCACGCCGAGCACGCGCTTCCGCAGCTTCCATACCAGCTGGCGCTTCCTGGCGCAGGAAATCTATTTCTTCCACCGCGACCTGTTCGTCAAGGGCGCCTGAGGCGCGACGGCGGCGCACGACACGCAGGGGTTCTGCATGAGCAACGACGATACTTCCCGCCAGCAGGCGATCGCGCTGGTGCGCGGCTACTACGATGCCTTCAACCGCGGCGATTGGGCCGGCATGCTGGAACGGCTGTCCGACGACGTGGCGCATGACCTGAACCAGGGCGCGCGCGAGGTCGGCCGCCAGGCATTTGCCGTGTTCCTGCAACGCATGGAAGCCAGCTACCGCGAGCAGCTGCGCGATGTGGTGGTGATGGCGAGCGAGGATGGCCTGCGGGTGGCGGCCGAGTACGTGGTGCATGGCCAGTACCACCACACCGACGACGGCCTGCCGCCGGCGCAGGGGCAGCGCTATGTGCTGCCGGGTGGTGCGTTCTTCGACGTGCGTGATGGGCGGATCAGCCGCGTGAGCAATTACTACAACCTGCAGGACTGGATCACGCAGGTCAGCGCCTGATCCGGCGCTGAGGCGGTATCGGCTTCGCGGCCGGGGCCGCTCCTGCGCGATGCCGCCTTGCGCGCGGGGCCGCGCCTACTGTTTGCGGCGGATCGGGATGGCCGAGACCGGCACGGCGGCGACGTCGTGGCCGTGTTCGCGGATGGGGGCGCCCGGTTCCGGTGCCCAGGCATGGGCGTAGATGACTTCCCAGCTGCTGGGCAGCTTGCCGTCGGCGCCGCGCAGCGGCTCGTAGGCCTGGCTGGCGGCGGCGAAGCGGCTGCGGCCGGTCAGCGTGTGGCGGCGGTTGCTCATCGCGTTGGTCGCGCCGATCGCCTTGAGCTCGCGCATCAGCGCCGGCAGGTCGTCGTAGGTCAGGGTGAACAGGTCGCGGTCCAGCACCGGGTCGCGGAAGCCGGCCATCATCAGCGCATCACCGAACTGGGCGATCTGCACGAAGCGGCTGACGTGCGCGGTGTCGTCGGCCTGTGCGAAGGCTTCGCGCAGTTCCACCAGCGTGTCCGGGCCGAAGGTGGAGCACACCAGCAGGCCGCCGGGCTTGAGCACGCGTCGGAAGCCGGCGAACACCGCCGGCAGGTCTTCCACCCACTGCAGGCACAGGTTGCTGAAGATCACATCCACGCTGTTGTCGGCCAGCGGCAGGGCGCGCGCGTCGGCACACACCCGCGAGAACGGGCGCCACCAGCCGGCCTGCTGCTTTGCCTCGACCAGCATCGGCAGGGCCAGGTCCAGCGCGATCACCTGCGCCTTGGGCCAGCGCTTCTTCATCACCGCGGTGGCGTGGGCCGGGCCGCTGCCCACGTCCAGCACCACCTGCGGTTGCTTGTCGGCCAGGTAGTCCAGCGATTCCAGCAGCCGCTTGGCCACCTCCTGCTGCAGTGCCGCCGCGGCGTGGTAGCTGGAGGCGGCGCGCGAGAAGGCGCGGCGGACGTGCTTGGGATCGAACAGGGAAGACATGGCGGGTACGTCGGTAAGGTCGGGAGTCAGAAAGTGCCGGGGTAGGCGCCGCCGTCGATCAGCAGGTTCTGCCCGGTGATGTAGCCGGCATGCACGCTGCACAGGAACGCGCAGGTGGCACCGAATTCGTCGGCAGTGCCGAAGCGGCCGGCGGGGATGCTGCCCTGGCGGCGCGCGGATACGTCCGCCAGCGGCTGCCCTTGCTTGTCCGCGCTGGCCTGCAGGATGCCGCGCAGGCGGTCGGTGTCGAAGGCGCCGGGCAGCAGGTTGTTGACGGTGACATTGCGCGCCAGGTGGGTGCGGGCGATGCCGGCGATGAAACCGGTCAGGCCCGAGCGTGCGCCGTTGGACAGGCCGAGCACGTCGATGGGGGCCTTCACCGAGCTGGAGGTGATGTTGACCACGCGCCCGTAGCCGCGCGCGGCCATCGCATCGACGGTGGCGCGGATCAGTTCGATCGGGGTGAGCATGTTGGCGTCCAGCGCGGCCAGCCAGGTGTCCCGGTCCCAGTCACGGAAATCCCCGGCGGGTGGGCCGCCGGCGTTGGTGACCAGGATGTCGACCTGCGGGCACGCCGCCAGCGCCGTGGCACGGCCCTGCGCGGTGGTGATGTCGGTGGCGACGGTGACCACCTGCGCGGCACCGGACAGGGCGCACAGGTCCGCTGCAGCCACTTCCAGTGCGTCGGCACCGCGCGCAACGATGACCACGTTGACGCCTTCGGCCGCCAATGCGCGTGCGCAACCCAGGCCAAGGCCTTTGCTGGCGCCACAGACCAGGGCCCAGCGGCCGGCGATTCCAAGATCCATGCTTATTCCTCGTGCGACGCGGGGAGCGACATGATCGGACAAATGCTCACGCGCAGCCTGCAACGAAGTGTTGCAGCAGCCCGGCGACCTGGTCGGCGTGGCCCAGGAATGGCGCGTGGCCACCGCCTGCGATGGTGTGCGCGAGGTGCAGGCCGGCCGGCGCCAACGCAGCGGCGGCGTGCATCGCGCGGGCCGGCACCAACCGGTCGCGCTGGCCGCCGATCCACAGGCCGGGCTTGTGCAGGCTGGGGAGCGCCCCGCGCAGGTCGCTGCGCTCGAGCAGGGCCAAGCCTTCGTGCAGGGCGCGTGGCGCCGGCTCGCCGCGGGCGACCAGGGCCTCGCGCAGGGTGCGCAGCTCGCTGCGGCCGTGCTGGGAACCCATCACGTCCAGCGCGAGGAAGCGCTCCAGCGTGCCACGGTAGTCCTGTTCCAGGTCACGGCCGAACTGCTCGAACACGCTGGCCTGGACCGCATCGGGCCAGTCGTCGCCGCGCACGAAGCGTGGCGTGGCGGCCAGCATGGCCAGGCCGCGCACCTGCGGCAGGGTGGCGGCGGCATGCAGGGCCACCAGCCCGCCCAGCGACCAGCCGCACCACACCGCGGGCGGGGTGGCGGCGGCGATGGCGTTGACCAGGTAAGGCAGGCGCAGCGGCGTGGCGTCGTCACGGCTGTGGCCGTGGCCGGGCAGGTCGACCAGGTGCAGCTGGAAATGCGGCGCCAGCCGCTCGACCAGCGGTGCGAAGATGCCGCCATGCAACGCCCAGCCGTGGATCAGGACCAGTGCCGGTCCGCTGCCGGTGACTTCGATATGCATGGGGCGTACAACCTGCTCAGGCGCCGACGGTGTTCAATGATTTCTGGTACAGCACCAGGTCACGGGCCTTGGCGATGGCTTCCAGCAGCGCCTTGACCTGGTCCACGGTGTGCAGTGCCGACAGCGTCACGCGCAGCCGCGCCTTGCCTTCGGGCACGGTCGGCGGGCGGATCGCGCTGACCAGGAAGCCGGATTGTTCCAGCGTCGCCGACAGCGCCATCACCGTGGCCTCGTCGCCGCACAGCAGCGGCTGGATCGGGGTTTCCGACGGCATCAGCTCCAGTCCGTGGCGGCGCGCGCCCTCACGGAAGGTGGTGATCAGCTCGGTGAGCTTGTCGCGGCGCCAATGGTCGCGGCGCGCCAGCTTGACCGCCGCCAGCGAGGCGGCGGCCTGCGCCGGTGGCAGCGCGGTGGTGTAGATGTACGGGCGCGCGGTCTCGGCCAGGTGCTGGATCAGCGCATCCTCGCCCAGCACCACCGCACCGTGGCCGCCGAGCGCCTTGCCCAGCGTGGCCAGCTGCAGCGGCACTTCGTTCACGCCCAGCCCGGCGTCGGCCACGCAGCCGCGGCCGTGCTCGCCGACCACGCCGATGCCATGTGCGTCGTCGACGTAGAACAGGGCTTCCTGCATGCGTGCCACCAGCGCCAGCGAGCGCAGCGGGGCGATGTCGCCATCCATGCTGAAGACGCCGTCGCTGATCAGCATGGCGGCGCCGTCGGCGGCGTTCTTGAGCTGGCGCATCGCGCCTTCGCTGTCCAGGTGCGGGTAACGGCGCAGCCGGCAACCGGCCAGGCGGGTGGCGTCGAGCAGGCTGGCGTGGTTGAGCCGGTCCTGCACGCAGACGTCGGTCTCCTCGCTCAACAGCGCCTGCTGCACGGCCAGGTTGGCCATGAAGCCGCTGTCGAACAGCAGCGCACGCGGGTAGCCGAGCCAGTCGGCCATTTCCCGTTCCAGCTGCTGGTGCAGGCTGTGGTGGCCGCAGACCAGGTGCGAGGCGGTGCTGCCCACGCCCTCGCGCGAGGCCGCGTCCTGCAGCGCGGCGATGACCTCGAACTGTTGGGCCAGGCCGAGGTAATCGTTGCTGCAGAAGCCGGTCAGCCAGCGGCCATCGACCTCCAGGCGCACGCCATCACGCCGGCCGACGGTGCGGCGGGTGCGGATGCGGCTCTGCGCGAGACGCAGCTTGCGCTGGTCCTGAATGCGGTCGTGGATGTCGGGACGGGCCATGGCATCGGTTCATGGTCGGACGGCCGGTTAGCGTAACCGGTTGCCCGCGAGAATTCCCGGAGGCGGTCGCCAGCCGGGGCTCAGGCGCCGTGGGCGCAGGCCGGGGCGATGTCCAGGTGCACCGTGCCGGGGTGGTCGTGCTCGTCCGCGTCCACGCTCACCTGCATCGGCCGGATGCCGAGGCGGGCGAACAGGGCCTGGTCGCGCTCGGTGTCCGGGTTGCCGGTGGTCAGCAGCTTCTCGCCGTAGAAGATGGAGTTGGCACCAGCCAGGAAGCACAGCGCCTGCAGTTCATCACTCATGCTCTCGCGGCCGGCCGACAGGCGCACCATCGAGCGCGGCATGGCGATGCGGGCCACGGCGATCATGCGCACGAACTCGAACGGGTCCAGCTCGGCACTGCCGTGCAGCGGGGTGCCGGCCACCTGCACCAGCCGGTTGATCGGCACCGAGTCCGGGTGCGCCGGCAGGTTGGCCAGCGCCAGCAGCAGGCCGGCGCGGTGCTCGCGGGTCTCGCCCATGCCGACGATGCCGCCGCAGCAGGTCTTCAGCCCGGCATTGCGCACGTGCTCCAGCGTGTCCAGGCGGTCCTGGTACTGGCGGGTGTGGATGATCGAGTCGTAGTAGTCCGGCGCGGTGTCCAGGTTGTGGTTGTAGTAGTCCAGCCCGGCGTCCTTCAGTGCCTGCGCCTGGTGGCCTTCCAGCATGCCCAGGGTGGCGCAGGTCTCCAGGCCGAGCGCCTTCACTTCCTGGATCATCGCCGCGACCTTGGGGATGTCGCGGTCCTTGGGCGAGCGCCAGGCCGCACCCATGCAGAAGCGCGAGGCGCCGGCCTGCTTGGCGGCGCGGGCGCGGGCGACCACGCTGTCGGTGTCCATCAGCTTCTGCGCGTCCACGCCGGTGTCGTAGCGCTGCGCCTGCGGGCAGTAGGCGCAGTCTTCCGGGCAGCCGCCGGTCTTGACCGACAGCAGCGTGGAGACCTGCACTTCGGCCGGATCGAAGTGCTCGCGGTGCACGCTGGCGGCCCGGTGCAGCAGTTCGGGGAACGGCAGCTCGAACAGGGCCAGCAGCTCTTCGCGTTTCCAGTCGTGGCGGATGACAGCGGACATCGGTGTTACCTGACGGTGGTGACTACGGAAGCGGCGCAGTCTGGTGAGCATGCGCGAAGCTGTCAACCTGAACATGATATCGATGGTTTACAGGATGGCCGGAGGGCTGTCCCGCGGGGTGTTCCCGCCGCAGTGCCTGGTGTGCGGCGAGGCCGGTGCCGGCGGGCGCGACCTGTGCCGCGCCTGCGCCGGGGACCTGCCGTGGCAGGGCGCGGCCTGCCTGCGTTGCGCGCTGCCCCTGTCGGCCGGTGATGCGGGGCAGGTCTGCGGGTTCTGCCGGCAGCAGCGGCCGGTGCTGGAGCAGGTGCACGCGGCATTCCTGTATGCCAGCCCGGTCGATGGGCTGCTGCGGCGCTTCAAGTTCCATCGCGACCTGCCGGCCGGCCGCCTGCTGGCCGGGTTGATGGCCGAGCGCTTGTCCGGCGTGGCGCTGCCACAGGCGCTGCTGCCGGTACCGCTGCACCGTGCGCGGCTGCGCCAGCGCGGCTATGACCAGGCACGCGAGCTGGCCCGGCCCTTGGCCCGGGCGCTGGGCATCCCGCTCTGCGATGGCCTGCGCCGGACGCGCGCGACCATGCCGCAGTCGGAGCTGGATGCCGACCAGCGGCGGCGCAACCTGCGCGCGGCTTTCCTTGCCAAGCCGGGCTTGCCGGCGCATGTGGCATTGCTGGATGACGTGATGACCACCGGCACCACGCTGCAGGCGGCGGCGCTTGCCCTGCGCCGTGCCGGCGTGACCCGGGTGGACGCCTGGGTCTGCGCGCGGGTGCCGTGATCGCGCCATGACAGCGCCGGTGGCATAAAGTCAGTGCCGAGGGGGTATCAACTTTCGTGCATCACATGAGGAGATGGCTATGGGCGGTTCCCCGGTGTTTCCCGCAGGTTCGTTGTTCAGTGCGCTGACGCGCAACTGGTGGGTGGTGCTGCTGTTCGGGCTGCTGGCGGTGGTGTTCGGCGTGCTGACGCTGATGTCGCCGGTGCGCACGGCGGCCCTGCTGGCGTGGTGGCTGGGCGTGATGGCGGTGGTCGAGGGCGTGGTGGTGCTGGTCGGCCTGGCCAGCGGCGCGGCGCCGGTGTCCCGGGGCTGGGCGGTGTTCTATGCCCTGGTATCGATCGCCTTCGGCGTGCTGGCCATCCTCAACCCGTTGGCCACGGCCAGCGTGTTGCTGCTGTTCCTGGCCGGCTGGCTGATCGTCGGTGGCATCTATCGCATCGTGTTCGCCATCCGCGTGCGCAAGCACATCCGCGGCGAGTGGATGTTGGTCCTCAGTGGCCTGCTGGCGGTCGCGCTGGGCGTGATGTTCGCGCTCAACCCCTTGTCGGGGCTGATGGTGACCTCGTTGTGGATCGGTGCGCTGGCCCTAGTGTACGGGGTGCTGCAGGTGATCGCGGCGTTCCGGCTGCGCGCGCTGAAAGCCTGAGCGGCGCAGGTGAGACCTGGGCCGCGAAGCCGGCGATGGTGCCGGGGCGGGAAGAGCCGGAACCCGTTGCAGGGTGTCGGCCTCGCGCCTGGAGGCGCTCCTGCGTAGATGGAAAGAAGGCCCGCATTGCGGGCCTTCTGCTATCGGTTGAGGTACTGGCTGGCGACGATGCCGGCGAACAACACCGCGCCGACCCAGTTGTTGTGCAGGAAGGCCTTGAAGCAGGGCTCGCGCTCGCGGTTGCGGCACAGCCAGAACTCGTAGACCACCATTGCCAGGGCCACCACCAGGGCGGCCCAGTACGCGCTGCCGAGCGCCGCGCGCTGCCCGACCAGGGCCATCGCACCGAGGAACAGGGCGTACAGGATGCCCTGGATGACCAGGTCCAGCTCGCCGAACAGGATGGCCGTGGAGCGCGAGCCGACCTTCAGGTCGTCGTCGCGGTCGACCATGGCGTACCAGGTGTCGTAGGCGGTGGACCAGAGGATGTTGGCGCCGTACAGCACCCAGCCCAGCGGCGGCACCTCACCCTGCACCGCGGCGAACGCCATCGGGATGCCCCAGCCGAAGGCCATGCCCAGGTAGACCTGCGGCAGGTGGGTGTAGCGCTTCAGGTAGGGATAGCTGGCGGCCAGGAACACGCCGATGAAGCTCAGGCCGATGGTCAGCGCATTCATCGTCAGCACCAGCGCGAACGCCACCAGCATCAGACCGGCGAATAGGGCCAGCGCCTCGCGGCCGGAGACCGCCCCGGTGGCCAGCGGCCGCTCCTTGGTGCGCTTGACGTGCGGGTCCAGCCAGCGGTCGGCGTAGTCGTTGATCACGCAGCCGGCCGAGCGGGTCAGCCAGACGCCGGCGGTGAACACGAACAACGTCCACAGCGGGGGCAGGCCGTCGGCGGCCAGCCACAGCGCCCACCAGGTGGGCCACAGCAGCAGCAGGGTGCCGATCGGGCGATCGGCGCGCATCAGCTTCCAGTAGTGCCCGAACCGCGACGGGGTGCCGGCGGCGGGCGGATTTCGGGGGAGACGGCTCATGCGTAAAGGGTACCAGTTGGGCCCGGGCGGGCCCCAGCGCGATGACGAAGCTGAGTGGGGGAAGACCTGCGGCGACTTTGTCGTTAGAATGCGCCTCCGCCCGGCGATCCGGGTCGGGTCTACTCTGCGCCCGTAGCTCAGCCGGATAGAGTAGTGGCTTCCGAAGCCATTGGTCGGGGGTTCGAATCCCTCCGGGCGCGCCAGATTCACTTCCGGGAACCTCCCGGAATGCCCAGGAACCCCGGAGCGATCCGGGGTTTCTGCTTTTCCGCGCCGTGCCGGTGCAGTCGGTCCGGCCGATGCAGCCCAGCGATGGGCAGGGCAGGCGCGCCCGGTCGCGTGCAATGCCGCTGTCATCATCGGCCGCGATGATGCGCCGCTTCTGTGCCTCGGTGGGCGGTCGTGAGCAGCGTACGGATCTGGGAGAAGAGCTATGCGCTGCGCCGCAGGCTGCTGCGTGGCTTCTTCCTCCGCCGGGGCTCGCACGCCGCCGATGCCGAGGACCTGGCACAGGAGGTCTACCTGCGGCTGCTGCGCAGCACCGGTGACAACGCCGAGGCCATCGCCAACCCGGAAGCCTACCTGTACACCGTCGCGGCCAACCTGGCGCGCGAGCAGGCGCGTTCGCGCAGCCTGCAGCCGGCCCTGGAGGACGTGGACCTGCTGGCCGAGGTACTGAAGAGCGAAGAGGATCTGGAAGGCGACTTCGAGCGCATGCAGCGCTGGAGCGACGTGCGCAGCACCATCGCGCAGTTGCCCGAGGTCACCCGCCAGGTCATGGAGCTGCATTACCGCGAAGGCCTGGAATGCAGCCGGATCGGCACCGAGCTGGGCGTGTCCGTGCACATGGTGCGCAAACACATCGGCAAGGGCCTGGAGGCCTGCAGGAAAGCCTTGTGCATCACGGAGGAAGCATGAGCCAGGCGTCATCGCGGGCCGATGCCGAAGATCCTGGCCAGCAGGCGCTGGACTGGTTCCTGCGCCATCGCCAGGGGGAGCTGGATGCCGCCCAGGAAGCCGCCTTCCTGGGCTGGCTGCAGCATTCGCCCGAACACGTGCGCGCCTACCTGCGCGCGCTGAACCTGCACCGCCAGGTGGGCGCGGCGATGGCGCCGACACCGGCACGTGCGGGAACTGGCCGCGCGCAGGGCAATGTCGTGCCCTTGTTCACCGTCGCGCCGCGGCATCGCCAGCCGCAGCGCTCACCGCGCCGGTGGCATTGGCGCGCGCTGGCCGGCGCTGCCTGCCTGCTGCTGGCAGTGGGCGGGTTGGCCCCGCACCTCTGGCCGCAGCCGACGCGCTTCAGCGCCGGGCACGGCCAGTTGCGCGACATCGTGCTGGCCGATGGCAGCAAGCTGCGGCTCAACGCGGACAGCACCGTGCAGGTGCGCATGGGTTGGTTCGGGCGGCAGGTCGAACTGCTGCACGGCGAAGCCAGTTTCGATGTCGCCGCCGACCGCCGGCCGTTCGAGGTGAACGTGGCGGGGCTGCGCATCCGCGACATCGGCACGGTGTTCGACGTGGCGCGCCGCCTGCAGGGCACCCGCGTCGGCGTGGTGTCGGGTGAAGTGGAGATATGGAGCGGGGGCAGGGACACACGGCGGCTGGCGCAGCTGGATGCCGGGCGCGTGGTGCTGGTCGAGCACGCCAGCCAGGCGGTGCAGCCGCTCGACATGCCGGCGTCGATGCTGCTGGATTGGCAGCAGCGCAAGGTCTCCTTCCTGGACGAGCGCCTGGACGAGGTGGCCGCCGCCTTCAACCGGCACAACCAGGTGCAGGTGCAGGTCATCGATACGCGCGCCGCGGCGATGCGCCTGTCCGGCAGCCTGGAAGCCCACCGCATCGGTGCGCTGCAGGCGTTCCTGGCGCGTGACCCGCGCTTCGTGGTCGAACGTGACGGTGACACGGTGCGCGTATCCAGCCGCTGATCGATGGCTGTCAAAAAAAAAACATCGAATCCGCGTTCTCCATTCCCGCGCTTTCCCGCTCATTCCTGGAATAGGCCGTCTTCGTTCTCGACGACGGCGCAACTGCCTACCTCCTCCCAGGAATCGTGATGCGCAACAAGCTCTACCTCTCGGTTGTCCTCGCACTCTCCCCCTGCTTTGCCAGCCATGCCGCTGCGCCCGCTGCGCAGGGGCTGGAGGCGCGCCTGGCCGCACCGATCGCGGCACAGCCACTGAACCGCGCGCTGGAGCAGCTCTCGCGCAGCTCCGGGGTGCAGTTCCTGTACGCGGCCGCCGGCACGCCACGCATGGCCGGTGCGGTGGCACCGGGCGCGACGGTCAGGCAGGCACTGGACACGCTGCTGCAGGGCACCGGGCTGGGCTACACGGTGATGGAAGGCAACGTCATCGCCATCGACCCGGCACCGGCGCCGGCCCCGCGAGCACCAGCCGCGCCGCCGCCCAGGCCGCGCGAGAGCATCCCGGCCGCCGCAGCGACGCTGGGCACGGTCAAGGTGATCGCCGCCCACGAGGTCATCGACCAGAAGAAGCACTCGCCGGTGATCAAGGATTCGGTGATCTACGACGAGATGGACAGCTACGGCGACGAGACGCTCGCCGAAAGCCTGATGGCGGCACCGGGGCTGAGTGCGGTGGAGGACGCCGGCGAGCCGCGCTACGTCACCGTGCGCGGCGTGCAGGCCAACCTCAACTACACCACCATCGACGGCATCGCCATTGCCAGCGTCGGCGGCAGCGGCTCGGGCGAGCGCATGAACAACCTGCAGCTGATCCCCAGCGACATCGGCACCCGCACCGACATCTACAAGAGCTTCAGCGCCGAGCAGGCGCCGGACGCGATCGGCGGCGTCATCGACATCATCAGCCGCAGTGCGTTCGATCGCTCCGGCAAGTATGTGTTCGCCGACGTTGCTGGCATCTACTCCACTGCCCAGACCCATGTCGACCGCAGTGCCGGCGGTGACCACAAGACGCTCGGTCACTTCGGCAAGAGCGCCAAGCTGGTGTTCTCCGACCAGTTCGGCGCCGATGACCAGTTCGGCATCGTCGCGGTGGCACGCTACGAGCAGCGCTCGCGCAACAGCACCAAGCGCTGGGTGGAGTCGAACTACTACTTCAACGACGCGGGCAAGTACCTGACCGACGGCAGCACCGACCCGACCGAACTCAAGGGCTGGAACGGGTTGCGCGCGCCCGGCAACTTCAGCACCGGCACCTACACCAACTTCATCACCAACTTCGGTGGCTCGGCCAAGCTGGAGTGGAAGCCCTCGCAGGACCCGTTCTACGCCTCGTTGCTGCTGTACTCGTACCGGTTCTACGAGAACTCGACGATGAACAAGACCGACCTGTACTCCAACGCCAAGTTCCCGATCCGGGACCAGACCGCCGAGGGCGGCACCACGCAGATCAACAGCATCTACATCAAGAACCGGCACGACCGCTGGGACCGCAGCAACCGTGGTGCGATCGCCAACTTCAGCTGGGACCTGGGCCAGGACACCCGGCTGACCCTGCGCGGCGGCCACACCGAGGAAACCTTCAACAACACCCAGACCTACTGGGGCGTGCGTGCCTATCCCAGCAACCTGTTCGTGGACTATGCCAACGACAGGCATGGCTTCCCCAATGCAGTGGGCGTGTCCGACCCCAGCCTGCTGACTAGCTCGGCGTTCAAGCTCAACCCGGCGCAGGCGTACATCTCGCCGCGCGATGCCAAGGAGACGATCGACAACCTGCGCGTCGACTTCACCCACAACATCGGTGCCGATGCGCGTGGCTTCGGGCTGGCCGCCGGCGCCGAGTACCGGCACCTGAACATCTGGCAGGACATCGACTTCGACTACTACAAGACCAGCGCCACGCTCAACGACTACCTGTACCCGGGCGCGACGCTGCTGGGCACGGTGCCGGGCTTCCCGTTGATCGACAACCCCAAGTGGACCGAGGAACTGCTGCCGACGCTGGGCAACAACGACGCGGCCTACCCGAACGCCGACTTCACCAGTGACTACAAGTACGTGGAGGACATCGCCAATGCCTATGTCTCGGCGCATTACGCCTGGGACCGGCTGCTGCTGATCGGCGGCCTGCGCTACGACGACACCTCGTTCGACGCCTACAGCCCGTACAGCGCCAACGGCGGCACCACGTACACCGCGGATTTCCGCAGGAGCAGCGGCGGCTACAGCAACCTGCTGCCGTCGCTCAACGCCACCTTCAGCCTGGGCGAGGACCAGCGGCTGCGCTTCTCGGCCAGCCAGACGCTGGGCCGGCCGACGCCGAGCAACATCGCCCAGGCCACCAGCAGCAGCTGCAGCGACGACGAGGACGGGCGTGGCTTCTGCACCATCAAGCAGGGCAATGCCGGGCTGGACCCGCGCCGGGCCACCAACATCGACCTGGCCTGGGACATGTACTTCAACGGCAACAACGGCATCGTCTCGGTGGCGTTGTTCGACAAGGTGATCAAGGACGACATCTACACCCTGACCACCTTCCAGGACATCGGTGACACCACCTACCGGGTGACCCAGCCGATGAACACCGATGAATCGAAGTTGCGCGGCGTGGAGTTCGCCGTGGCCAACCGTAACCTGCGCTGGGGCCGTCAGCGCTTGGACATGTTCTTCAATGCCACCCGCCTGGACGGGCAGACCAACTACAAGATCAGCGACGGCACCGAACGCCGCCTGGACCGCCTGCTGTACCAGCCGGACTGGTCGCTCAACGGCTCGGTGATCTGGCGCATGCCCTGGCAGAAGGCGCAGCTGCGCGTCTCCGGCACCTACCGCACGCGCATGCTGGTGGACTTCGGCGACACGCAATGGCTGGACTCGTACTACGACTCGTACATGACCTTCAACCTGGCCTTCAGCCACAAGGTCAGCAAGCACTTCACGCTCAAGTACGAAGCCAAGAACCTGTTCAACACGCAGCCGACCTACAGCACCGGGCCGGACGGGCGCTTCCGTACCGAGATCGACGACTACGGCCGCTTCTACTACTTCCACATCATCTACAACTGAGCAGGCACGCCATGGACAAGATCAACCGCAGGCGCTTCCTGGCGCTGTCCGGGCTGGCCACGGCCGGCGCATGGATGGGTACCGCCGCCGCCCTGGCCGCCGAGCTCGATGCCAAGGCCTTGAACCCGCGCAACCTGCTGGCCATGCCACGCTTTGCCGGCACGCCGTTCACCCTGGGCGTGGCTTCGGGCGACCCCGCGCCGGATGGCATGGTGCTGTGGACGCGGCTGGCCACCGAGCCGCTGCAGTACGGCGGGGGCATGCCGGCGCGGCCGTTGATCGTGGACTGGCAGCTGGCCGATGACGCGGGCATGCGCCGGGTGCTGCGCAGCGGTTCGGCGCTGGCGCATCCGGAACTGGGCCACTCGGTGCACGTGGAGCTGGAAGGGCTCGCACCGGGACGGCCGTACTGGTACCGCTTCAGTACTGCGGGCCACGCCAGTGCGACCGGCTGCACCCGCACGCTGCCGTCACCCACGGCCGAGGTGGACCGGGTCCGCTTCGCGGTGGCCGGTTGCCAGCACTACGAAGAGGGCCACTACACCGCCTGGCGCTGCATCGCCGAGGAGCCGCTGGACTTCGTCTTCCACTACGGCGACTACATCTACGAAGGCGAGAGCCAGCCCGGCGTGCGCCGCATGAACGGGCAGCCATTCACCAACCTGCGCAACCACGTGGGCCCGCAGACCTACACGCTGGATGATTACCGGCGCCGCTACGCGCAATACCACAGCGATGCCGACCTGCAGGCGGCGCATGCGGCCGCGCCGTGGTTCGTCACCTTCGATGACCACGAGGTGGACAACAACTGGGCCGGCGCGGAGGATCAGGACGGGACGCCAAGCGAACTGTTCCTGCTGCGCCGTGCACAGGCCTTCCAGGCCTATTACGAGAACATGCCGTTGCGACGCAGTGCCTTCCCGCGGGATGGCCACATGCAGATGTACCGGCGCGCACGCTACGGCACGCTGATGGACCTGCACCTGCTCGATACCCGCCAGTACCGCAGCCGCCAGGTCGACATGACGCAGCGCGCCCTGGTGGAGTCGCCGGAACGCAGCATCGTGGGCGCGGCGCAGGAACGCTGGCTGTTCGATGGCCTGTCCGACGCCACGCCGCGTTGGCACACGATTGCCCACCAGGTGTCGCTGGGCAATTACCTGCGCGAGAAGGACGGGGTGCTGGTGTCTTCCGACGACCAGTGGTCCGGCTACCTGGACAGCCGCCGGCGCCTGCTTGATCACATCCAGCGGGTGGGGTTCGGCAATGTCGTCACCGCCTGTGGCGATGCGCACCGCCACTACGCCAGCGACCTGGTGCAGGACAACGCCGACAGCGGGGTGATCTCCAGCGAGTTCCTGGCCACCTCGATCACCTCCGGTGCCGACGGCCAGGGCGAGGATGCGCTGGCGCGCAACCTGCTGCAGCACAGCCCGCACCTGAAGGCGACCACCGACAAACGCGGCTACGTGCTGTGTGATGTCACCCGTGACCATTGGATCGGCGACATGAAGACGCTGGACCAGGTGATGCAGCCCGGCGGTAAGCTGGAAAGCTGGCGGCGCTATGCCATCGCCCACGGCCGTCCGGGCCTGCAGCCCGCCTGATCGTTCGCGCCCGGCCGTCGCGTGTCGATGGTGGTCGGCGCGTTGGCAGGGCGGCGTGCGTGGCGGCATGATGGGGCCACCACAGGAGCGCGCTGATGCCATCGCCTCGCCAGAAGCAGGATTTCCCGGTCCAGAACGTGCGCCGCTACCTGGAGCCCGGCCCCATCGTGCTGGTCTCCTCGCACTGGCAGGGGCGTTCCAACGTCATGACGCTGGGCTGGCACACGGTGCTGGAGTTCTCGCCTTCACTGGTCGGGTTGATGATCTCCCGCGGCAACCACAGTTTCGAGATGATCCGCCGCAGCCGCGAGTGCGTGATCAATGTGCCGACCGAGGCGTTGGTGGACAGCGTGGTACGCGTGGGCAACAGCAGCGGCGCGCAGGTCGACAAGTTCGCCGCGTATGGCCTAGCGACGGCGCAGGCCAGTATCGTTCGCGCTCCGCTGGTCGCGGCATGCCACGCGCACTTCGAGTGCCGGCTGCGCGATGACGCGCTGGTGGAGCGCTACAACTTCTTCATCTTCGAAGTCATCAAGGCGCATGTGGCGCCTTCCCCGCGGCATCCGCGGACGCTGCACTACACCGGCGACGGCGCATTCATGGTGGCCGGCAAGGTCATCAGCCGGCGCGCGATGTTCAGGCCTGACATGCTGCCGTGATGCGCGCCCGGGCAGTCTCCGTCCCGGTAACTTCATGTTTAGAATCAATGATTTGAGTTGGTGTCCCGGCCGTGCTGCACAGGGTTGCTGCGCATCCGGCCGGCCCCGGGCAACCGCGGCCGGCTGCATCCAGGCGTTCGACTGTCCGCCGCGACATCCGGTGCAGCGCAGGGGCCGGGCGCCGGCGCTGATCACGGCGCGACCACACCGCTGACGGCAGCATGCGCCTCCGCTGGGCGCCAAGACACTCGAAACAGCGCCAGCACAAGGAAAAAGCTGCCGGTGTGGGCATCGCCACCGCAGCGCACAGGGCGCTCCAGCTCGGGAAAAGCCGCGTTCTCGCTACGTCGTGAAATTTCCTTCATCTGGCGATGAGGGGGCTTCGCTAATATTTCGTTCGAAACTGTGACGTAGGTTCGTCATAAATTGTGACGTGTAGCGTTTCAAGACATTGCATCTGATATTCGGATGTGATTGCGGCGCAAAGGCTTGCGCCGCCCCGGATCCGTGCCAGGGGAGCCGTCAGGCATGGGTCGGGCAACGCCGCGTCGGGGGAAGTGGGGCTTTTTCTGCTTTCGGATCGCCGCTCCAGCGTGCACGGGGGGAGCGCGTTTAATGCATGGGCCTGGCGGGCCCATTGGAGCTGCGTGTGTTTGCCAAGCCAGTTGTTTCCAGCATCGGTCGCGTCATGCGTCCGGGGGTGTTCGCACTCGTCGGGCTGTTGCTCGCTCCCCTGGGAGTGCACGCGCAGAACGTCCGCAATGAAGCCACGGTGGCCCCGCCCAGTGGCGTGACCAACGTCGGCACCACCTGCACCACGCTCGCCGGCCAATCGACGCCGGCCAACTCCGTGGCCTTCAACAACGGCGTGTGCACGGCCGCCGATACCGACCCGCTCACGCGCGAGTCGGACCTGTCCATCATCAAGACCCAGAGCACCGATGGCGGTGCGACGTTCGTTTCCAGCACGGCGACGGTGAACCAGGGCGCGGTGGTCCGCTTCCGCCTGGAAATCCGCAACATCGGGCCGAGCGCGGTGACGTCGGCGAGTTTCGCCGACGTGGTGCCGGGCAACTTCACCTCGGTGAGCGTGCTGAGTGCCGTCCCGGCGGCTGCGTGTTCGGCCGGCGCATCGGCCAACACGGTCAGCGGCACCTTCACCGGTGCCAAGGATGCGACCTGCACGGTGATCCTGCAGGCCACCGCGACGACCGGGACGTCCGGCGTGGGCGTGGTCAACACCGGCACGGTCACCGCGCCGGCCGGCACCTCCGACCCGACCCCGGGCAACAACAGCAGCGCGGTGACGACGATCATCACCTCGCCGCAACTGAGCCTGGAAAAGTCCGCCAGTTCCACCACCTTCGCGATTGGAACACCGGCCAGCTACACGTTGACGTTGACCAACGTCGGCAGCGGCGCGACCACGGCGCCGGCGGTCATCACCGATTCGGTGCCTGCGGGCCTCAGTATCGGTACCCTGCCGCCGGGCTGCGTTGCCAGCGGGCAGACGGTGACGTGTACGGTTGCCGCAGGCATGGCAATCGGCGCCGGCAATGCGGTGAGCTTCGTCATCCCGGTGACGCCCACCGCTGCGGCGGCCTCCCGTGTGACCAACGTGGCGAATGTGACCGGCGGCGGTGATGCGAGTTGCCCGTCGGACGAGCGCTGCCAAGGCACCGCCATCGTCGACATCCCGAATCCGAAGCTGACCTCGACCAAGACGGTGACCTCGACCGGCCCATATGGCTTGGGTGATGTGATCAGTTATTCGGTGGTCGCGACCAACAGCGGCAACGCCACGCTGACCAACGTGGTGGTCAGCGACAGCCGGCTGTCGCCGTCGAGCACCACCTGCGCGACGCTGGCACCGGGCGCAAGCTGCACCCTGACCGGTTCGTACACCGTGTTGCAGGCCGATGCTGATGCGGGCAAGGTGATCAACACCGCCGCGATCACCACCGATACGCCCGGTGCCTGTGCCGTGGCGGCGGATTGTGCGCCGACGGTGACCACGCCGATCACGCAGACGCCGAAGTTGACCTCGACCAAGACGGTCACCTCGACCGGTCCGTATGGCCTGGGCGATGCGATCAGCTATTCGGTGGTCGCCACCAACAGCGGCAACATGACGCTGGCCAACGTGGTGGTCACCGACACCAAGCTGTCGCCGTCGAGCACCACCTGCGCAACGCTGGCACCGGGCGCGAGCTGCACCCTGACCGGTTCGTACACCGTGCTGCAGGCCGATGCCGATGCGGGCAAGGTCATCAACACCGCCGCGATCACCACCGATACGCCCGGTGCCTGCGCCACCGCCGGCGACTGTGCACCGACGGTGACCACGCCGATCACGCAGACACCGAAGCTGACCTCGACCAAGACGGTGACCTCGACCGGCCCGTATGGCGTGGGCGATGCGATCAGCTATTCGGTGGTCGCCACCAACAGCGGCAACATGACGCTGGCCAACGTCGTGGTCACCGACACCAAGCTGTCGCCGTCGAGCATCACCTGCGCGACGCTGGCACCGGGCGCGAGCTGCACGCTGAGCGGTTCTTACACCGTACTCCAGACCGACGTGGACGCCGGCCAGGTCATCAACACCGCCGCGATCACGACCGATACGCCCGGTGCCTGCGCCGTGGCGGCGGATTGTGCGCCGACGGTGACCACGCCGATCACGCAGACGCCGAAGCTGACTTCGACCAAGACGGTGACCTCGACCGGCCCGTATGGCGTGGGCGATGCGATTACGTATGCCGTCGTTGCGACCAACAGCGGCAACATGACCTTGGCCAACGTCGTGGTCACCGATACCAAGCTGTCACCGTCGAGCACCACCTGCGCGACGCTGGCACCGGGCGTGAGCTGCACCCTGACTGGTTCGTACACGGTGCTCCAGTCCGATATCAATGCCGGCCAG